>DASVQX010000044.1:0-63829 GCA_036388915.1 Pyrinomonadaceae bacterium | reverse complement strand
TTCTACTGACCCGCGACCTCCGACCTTTCTCTTTGCCTTCACACACCCGCCTTGCTATGATTTGCGCCCGACAAAAATCCACGGGGCGTCTGGCTGAAAGTTGCGTGACGGACTCTCTCCTCATTCGGATTCGCCGCGGCGCCCGCCGGCAACAGACGTAATCTCTGTCGAAGGAGAACCCCCAAGCAGTTGTCCGCCCAAAGACCGATTCCCGGCCCGAACGTGCAGACGCTCACGCGCGAGCGCAAGGCGCGCATGCACGCGGCGCGCGAAGCCATCATCGACCGCCTCGCGCCCAACATCCACTCCGAGATCGACCTCGACAAGTTCCTCCACGCCGTCGTCGCCGAGCTGGGGCGCATGATGGAGGTGGACCGCTGCGACCTCGTGCAGCTCGCGCGCGGCGGCGAGCTGCGCATCAGCCACGAGTGGCGTGCGGCGGCCGACGTGCCTTCGTCTCTGGGCACGCACTTCCCCGTGGACTTCGGGCAGCTCGCCGAGCGCTTCGACTTCGCGCGCCCCATCCGCCTCGACGACGCGTCGGCCGCCGGGCTAGACCCGCGCGCCGCGCTCCTGCCGCCCTCCTTGGGCACGCGCTCGCTCCTCATCGTCCCCGTCGTGCTCGACGGAAACGTGCTCGGCCTCTTGGGCCTCCACATGACGAGGGGCTTGCGGCGCTGGGACGACGAGGAGGTCGCGCTCATCCAGTCCATCGCGCGCCAGATCGCCGTCGGCTACCAGTACGCGCGCCTCTACACCGACAAGCAGCGCGAGGCGAGCCGCACGCGCGCGCTGTTAGAGATCGCCAACCTGCTCAACTCGCGTTCGGACTTCGGCGAGCTGACCTCGCACGTCCTCGAACGGGCGAACGAGCTGGTCGGCGCCGACTACTGCGCGCTCGGCGTCGTCGAGCCGGCGGGGAAGTCCATCAGCCTCGCCGCGTTCAAGGCCGCGCCGCACGCGACGACCTTGCGCGTGCGCGAGCTGATCGAGTCGCACGGCAAGTCAATCGACATCTCGGCCTTCCCGGCGGTCGTCGGGCTGCTGGCCGAGCCGAGGACGCTGCGCGTCATCGACGCCGATCTGCCGGAGCCGGTCCGGTTCGCCTTTAACGCGACGCTCGGCGGCCGGGCGGCGCTCGTCGCGCCCGTCACGATTCGGAGCCAGACCTTCGGCCTGCTCGGCTTCGTCTGGGGCGACCCGCGCGAGGCGTTCGACGGCCACGAGGTCGCGCTCGTCGAAGGCATCGCGCGGCAGATAGGCACCGCGCTCGAACGCGACCAGCTCTCGGCCGAGGTGATGAGGTTGAGGAGCGCGCTCCACGAGCGCCACGCCGAAGACCGCATCATCGGCCAGTCGCCCGCGATACTCCGCGCGCGCGAGCTGGCCTTAAACGTCGCCGACACGCAGACCTCCGTGCTCATCCAAGGCGAGTCGGGGACGGGCAAGGAACTGCTCGCCAACCTCATCCATTACAACTCGCGGCGGAAGGAGGGCCCGTACGTCAAGCTCAACTGCGGCGCCATCCCCGAATCGCTTCTGGAGTCTGAACTCTTCGGCCACGAGCGCGGCGCGTTCACCGACGCGCGGCAGCGCCGGCGCGGGCGCTTTGAAGAGGCGGACGGCGGCACGCTCTTCCTCGACGAGATCGGCGAGATGAGCCTTTCGGCGCAGGTGCGGCTGCTGCGCGTGCTTCAGGACGGCGAGTTCGCGCGCGTTGGCGGCGGCGAGGTCTTGCGCTCGGACGCGCGCGTCATCGCCGCGACCAACGTAGACCTCGAACGCGCCGTCGAGCACGGCACGTTCCGGCGCGACCTCTACTACCGGCTCTCGGTCTTCCCCATCCAGCTCCCGCCCTTGCGCGAGCGACGCGAGGACGTGCACACGCTCGTCATACACTTCCTCGAACACTACAAGCAGAAGACGGGGCGCTTCATCTCGGGCATCTCGGCGGCGGCGGTGCGCGCGCTGGTCTCGTACGACTGGCCGGGCAACGTGCGCGAGCTTGAGAACGCGGTCGAGCGCGCGGTCATCATCGCCTCGGGGCGGCAGATAGAGCCGGACGATTTGCCCGAGCAGATCGCGCGCGCCGCGCGAGAGGAGCGGACGCGAGCGCGCGGCGAGCGCGAGCGCGCGGCGTCGGAGGGGCGCAGCGTCACGCTCGAACTCGACGTGCCCGCCTCGCTCGACGAGATCGAGCGCCGCGCCATCGAGGCCACGCTCGACTACACCGGCGGCGACAAGACGCGCGCCGCGCGCTCCCTCGGCATCGGCCGCAAGACCCTCTACCGCAAGCTCCGCCAGTACGAGGGCGGCGACTCGGCGCCGCACGAAGACGGCGGCGAGTGAGCAAGCCCCGGCCGACGGGCGAGTTTCTTGCGCCGCTTTGCGCGCTTTTGTTATAGTGCGGGGCAGGCCACAAGGCTTCCGAAAAATTCTCGCACGGCTTTCGAGGCGACACTTCCCCGACAGAGGAGGGCTTATGTCAGAGACGCAGGGGCGCGGGCGCGGGCGCCGCAGGGACGAGTCAGACTTCGGCACGCAGTTGGCCTGCTTCGCCATCGGCGCGGGCGTGGGCGCGATGGTCGCGCTGCTGTTCGCGCCGAAGTCCGGGCGCGAGCTTCGGGAAGACCTCGCCGACGCGACGCGCAAGGGCGTTGACCGCGCGCGCGAGACGGGCACGCATCTCTCGACGCGCGCGGGCGAGTACTACGGGACGGCCGCGTCACGCGCCGGGGAGCTGGCGTCGGGCGCGCGCGAGGCGGTCGCGCGGCGCGGCGAGCGCTTCACCTCGGCCATCGAGGCCGGCCGCGAAGCCTACCGCGAAGAGAAGCGCCGCACAGAGTCCTCGGCGCTCACCGAAGGGGCGCCCCGCGCCGCCGAAGGCGAGAACGTTTGAGCGAACAGTAGACTACTGGCTACTCCCTTATGCCCTTCCCGGCCCTACAAATGAGCACGAACGACCCGGCCTTTTGGGTGCTGGTGGTCGTGGCCGTGTCGTTCGTGGTCATCGCCGCCGCGATGGTCGCGGCGGCGGTGCTGGTCGGGCGCGCGGCGCGCGCGGTGCGCAGCGTCGAGTCGAGGGTCGGCCCTCTGGCCGAGCGCGTCGGCGCGCTGGCCGAGCAGGCGCAGCTAATCGCCGCGCAGGGGCGCGAGATCGCCGAGCAGGTCACCGTCATGTCGGGGCACCTCTCGACGGCGACGATGCACTTCTCCGAGTCGATGGCGCTCATCCGCGGCGAGGTCGCGGAGCTGAAGCAGGTCGTCGGCCTCTCGGCCGAGACGGCGCGCGACAAGATCGAGCGCATCAGCCACTCGATAGACCAGACGCACGAGCAACTGATGGTCACGACCAACTACGTCACGTCGCGCATCGTCAACCCGGCGCGCGAGATCGCCGCGATTATGGCGGGGGTCAGGCGTGGCCTCGAAGTCATGCTGGCTCCCGCCCCGAAGCAGATTAACGAATCATACGCGGAGGAGGAGATGTTCATCGGCTGAAACCCTGAACGTCTTAACGGCGATGTAACGCGCCCGGACTATCCTCCGCGAGGGAGTTGATAGTCCGGGCGATTTTTTCCGCAGTTTTGTTTTGCCGTTTGGCTGCGCTACTATCGAAATTTCGAGAAGGACGTGACCTTTGATGTCTACACAGGCGCCGTTGGAACTTAAGAAGACAGTCAACCTGCCGAAGACCGCCTTCGCGCAGAAGGCCAATCTGGGCCAAGCCGAGCCGGCGCGCCTCAAGCGCTGGGCCGAGATGGGGCTCTACGAGCTGATCCGCCGCTCGCGCCGGGGACGCGAGCGCTTCATCCTCCACGACGGGCCGCCCTACGCCAACGCCGACATCCACCTCGGCACGGCGATGAACAAAATCCTCAAGGACATCGTCGTCAAGTCGCGCACGATGATGGGCTACGACAGCCCTTATGTGCCCGGCTACGACTGCCACGGCCTCCCCATCGAGCAGCACGTCGAGCGCGCGCTCGACAAGAAGGGGAAGAAGAAGTCAGACCTCTCGACCGAGAGCTTTCGCCGCGCCTGCCGCGAGCACGCCGCGAACGCCCTGAAGAGTCAGACGCGCGACTTCCAGCGCCTCGGCATCCTCGGTCTGTGGGAAGACCCATACCTGACGATGTCGAACCACTACGAGGCGGAGACGGCGCGGCAGTTCGGCCGCTTCGTCGAGCGCGGCTATGTCTACAAGGGCGCGCGCCCCGTCTACTGGTGCATCCACGACCAGACGGCGCTCGCCGAGGCCGAGGTCGAGTACCGCGAGCACACGAGCCCGAGCGTCTACGTCAAGTTCCCGCTCGCTGAAGACTCGCTCGAAGCCAAGACCCTCAAGCGCGAAATCCTGGGCGACGACGACGACCCGCGACGCATCTTCTTCCTCATCTGGACGACGACGCCGTGGACGCTCCCCGCCAACCTCGGCATCGCGGTCAACCCGCAGTTCGAGTACGCGGCGATAGAAGGCAAGGACGGCGAGGTCTACGTCGTCGCCGCGGACCTCGTCGCGCACGTCGCGCAGAAGTGCGGCCTCGGCCGCCCCGCCGACCTTGAGACGGGCGAGGCGCGCGGGGCTGACGACGCGGGGACAAATCTTTCGACCGTCGTGTGGCCGCCGAAGGTTCTGGCGCGCTTCCCCGGCTCGCGGCTCGACCGTCTGGAGGCGCGCCACGCGTGGCTCGACCGCGCTTCTTTACTGATGCTCGGCGACCACGTCACGCTCGGCGGCGAGGCCGACGGCGAGACCGAGTTGGACGTGAAGGACTCGCGCGACAAGCGCGCGACGGGCAAGGCGGGGACGGGGCTCGTCCACACCGCGCCGGGTCACGGCCACGACGACTTCGTCATCGGCAAGGCTTACGGCCTCGACATCTACTGCCCCGTCGATAACGCCGGCCGCTTCACCGACGAGGTCGAGCACTTCGCCGGCCGGGGCGTCTTCGAGGCGAACCCGTCAATCGTCGAGTTCGCCCGCGAGCGCGGCGCGCTGCTCTTCTCGGAGGAGTACGCGCATCGCTACCCGCACTGCTGGCGCTGCAAGAACCCGGTCATCTTCCGCGCCACGCCGCAGTGGTTCATCTCGCTCGACGCGGTCGCGGGCGTGGCGGCGCCGCCGCCCGAGACGGACGAGGACGGCCGCCCTCGGGAGAACTTCACCGAGAACGACGAGGACGCGTCGGCCTCTCTGCGCGCGGGCGCGCTCCGCGAGATCGAGCGCGTGCAGTGGGTGCCGGCGTGGGGCGCCGACCGGATGCGCAACATGCAAAAGGGTCGCCCCGACTGGTGCGTCTCGCGCCAGCGCGTGTGGGGCGTGCCCATCCCCGTCTTCTACTGCGCGTGCGGCGAGCCGGCGGCCGACCGCCGGACGATCGACCACGTCGCCGACGTGTTCGAGCGCGAGACGACCGACGCGTGGTACCGGCGCGAGGCGCGGGAGCTTCTGCCCGAAGGTTACAGGTGCGAGAAGTGCGGCGGCGACGAGTTCACGAAGGAGACAGACATCCTCGACGTGTGGTTCGACAGCGGCGTCTCGTCGGTCGCGGTGCTCGAAGCCTACGAGGGCTTGCGCTGGCCGGCGGACGTGTACCTCGAAGGCGGCGACCAGTTCCGCGGGTGGTTCAACTCTTCCCTGATGGTGGGCCTGGCCGCGCACGACCGCGCGCCGTACCGCGCGGTGGTCACGCACGGCTGGACGCTCGACGCGCAGGGGCGCGCGATGCACAAGTCTACGGGCAACGCCGTCGCGCCCGAGGAGTTCGTCAAGGAGTCGGGCGCAGACATCCTGCGCCTGTGGGTCACGTCCTCCGACTACCGCGAGGACATGCGCTGCTCGGACGAGATTCTGCGGCGCGTCGCCGACTCGTACAGGAAGATACGCAACACCGCTCGCTTCGCGCTCGGCAACCTCGACGGCTTCGACCCCGCGCGCGACTCCGTCGCTCTCGGCGACATGCACGAGATCGACCGCTGGGCGCTCGCCGAACTCGACCGCGTCATCGAGCGCGCGACCGAGGCTTATAAGGCTTACGACTTCCACGCGGTCTACCGCACGATCGACGCCTTCTGCACGGTGACGCTGTCGGCTCGCTACTTCGACATCATCAAGGACAGGCTCTACACGTCGGCGCCGAAGGCGGAGGCGCGGCGCTCGGCGCAGACCGCCTTGAACCACATCACCGACGCGCTGGCGCGGCTGCTCGCGCCGGTGCTCTCGTTCACGGCCGACGAAATCTGGGAGAACCTTCCCGAAGTCAGGACGCGCCGCGCGGCCGAAGGCGTCGAAGTTAAAGGCGTCGCGGTTGACGCCGGCGCGGTTGAAGACGTTGACGGCGCGAACGCGGACGAGAGTGCCGGAGTGCCGCCGTCAGTCCACGTCGCGGAGTTTCCGGTCGTGTTGAGCGTCGAGCGCGACGCGGGGCTGCCCGAGCGTTGGGCGCGTCTCTTCGAGGTGCGCGACGTGGTCTTGGGCGCGCTTGAGGAGGCGCGGACGGCGAAGCTCATCGGGAGCAGTCTCGAAGCGCACGTCCAACTCGAAGCGAAGCGGAAGACCTTCGAGCTGCTCGAAAGCTATCGCGAGGAGTTGCGCTACCTCTTCATCGTCTCGCAGGTCTCGCTGGCGCTCCTGGAAGAGGAGGCGGCCGGCGAGTTGCGCGTCCGCGTCGAGCGCGCGGCGGGGCAGAAGTGCGAGCGGTGCTGGAACTACTCGACGCTCGTCGGCGAGTTCACGCGCTACCCGGCGGCGTGCGAGCGTTGCGTCGAGGCGCTGGCCGAGATCGAGGCCGAGGGGGGCGCGTCGTGAGCGTCGCGAGTCATCAGGCGGTCGCGGGCGGCGGGCGCAGGCTCGGCTGGCGCGCGGCGTACCTGTTGGCCGCCGCCGCGCTCTACCTCGCCGACCAGGCGTCGAAGGCTTGGGCGGTGAAGCGTCTGATGCGCACGGGCGAGGTCGTCAAGGTCTTCGACGGCCTGCTGCACTTCGGCTACGCGGAGAACCCCGGCATCGCGTTCGGGCGCTTGCAGGAGGGCGGCGAGTTCGGGCGCTGGATGCTGACGGCGCTGGCGGCGCTGGCGGTCGTGGGGCTGCTCTTGTACTTCTTCCGCACGCGGCGGACGGAAGACCGGCTGCTCGGCGCGTTGGCGCTCCTGATGGCGGGCGTGGCCGGCAACCTGACCGACCGCGTGCGGCTCGGCCACGTCATCGACTTCATCGAGGTCTTCATCGGCTCGTACCAGTGGCCGACCTTCAACGTCGCGGACGCGGCCATCTGCACGGGCGCGGCGCTGCTCGCGCTCGACCTCATCCTTGAGGGGCGGCGCGAGGGGCGCGAGGCGAAGGCGAAGGCCGAAGGCGGCACCGAGGCGACGGCCGGCGGCGGCTGAGGCCTTCGCCGCGCGGAGTGATTTTATGAGAACTTTGAGACACGGACTCGCCGGGCTTTTCGTCCTGTTGGGCGCGCTGGCCTGCCCGCCCGCGACGTTCGCCCAGGGCGGCGCCCCGGCGCAGGCCCCGGCGGCGCCGGCGCCGGCCGCGTCGAAGTCTGAGCCGGCCGTGCTCGACACGCCGGGCGGCAAACTCCACGGCACGCTTGAGCTGCCCGCGCGCGGCGCCGCGCCCTACCCCGTCGTGCTCATCATCGCGGGTTCCGGGCCGACCGACCGCAACGGCAACTCGGGCGTGCTCCCCGGCGCGAACAACAGCCTCAAGTATCTCGCCGAGGGGCTGGCCGCCGGGGGCATCGCCTCGCTCCGCCACGACAAGCGCGGCGTGGCCGAGAGCGTGATGGCGGCGAAGTCCGAGGCCGACCTGCGCTTCGACACTTACATCGAGGACGCGGTGCTGTGGGGGCGGAAACTCCGCGCCGACCCGCGCTTCTCGACGCTCGTCGTCGCCGGCCACAGCGAAGGCTCGCTCGTCGGCGCGGTCGCGGCGCAGAGGCTCGGCGCCGACGCCTTCATCTCGATAGCCGGCGCGGGGCGGCGCCTCGACGTGGTCGCGCTCGAACAGTTGAAGCCGCAGCTTTCGCCCGAGCTGTACGCGCGCTCGGAGGCGGTCTTCAAGTCGCTCGTCGAGGGGAAGGCCGTGCCCGACGCGCCGCAGGAGTTGGCGATGCTCTTCCGGCCGAGCGTCCAGCCGTACCTCATCTCGTGGCTCAAGTACGACCCGCCGAAGGAGGTCGCGAAGCTCGCCGTGCCCGTCCTCGTCGCGCAGGGGACGCACGACATACAGGCGCGAGCCGAGGACGCGAAGGCGCTCGCGGCGGCGAAGCCAGACGCGCGGCTCCTGCTCGTCGAGGGGATGAATCACGTCCTCAAGATGACGCCCGCCGACCCGAAGCAGCAGACCGCCTCCTACAGCGACCCGGCGCTCCCGGTCGCGCCCAGGTTCCTCGCCGAAGTCGTCGCCTTCGTCAAGGGAGTGAAGAAGAAGTAGACAGTATTCAGAATGTACCCTGAGCTTTTTCGCATCGGCGGGTTTCCGGTCAACACGTACGGCGTGCTGCTCGCGCTGGCCTTCATGGGGGCGCTGTTCGTGGCGTCGCGCCTCGGCGCGCGCGACGGATTGCCGCGCGAGCGCGTCTTCGACCTCGGGCTGTGGATGCTCCTCGGCGGACTCATCGGCTCGAAGCTCCTGCTGATGGTGGCCGAGCCGGAGTACGGGGCGGACTGGCGCAACGTGCTCTCGATAGACTTCCTGCGCTCGGGCGGCGTCTGGTACGGCGGCTTCCTCGGCGGGTTGTTGACGGGGGTGCTGCTGATACGACGTTACCGGCTCCCGTTCTGGAAGGTCTTGGACGCGTTCTCGCCGGGCGTGGCGCTGGGGCAGGCCGTGGGGCGTCAGGGCTGCTTCGCGGCCGGGTGCTGCTGGGGGCGGCCGACCGACGCGCCGTGGGGCGTCGAGTTCGGCGAGGCCGCGCACCGCGTCACGGGCGTGCCCCTCGGCGTCCACCTCCACCCGACACAGCTCTACGAATCTTTCGCGGCGCTCATCATCTTCCTGCTCCTCTACTGGCTCCACCGGCGCAAGCGCTTCGACGGGCAGATCATTGCGGCCTACACCATGCTCTACGGCCTGACGCGCTTCACCATCGAGTTCTTCCGCGACGACCCGCGCGGCGACATCCTCGGCCTGACGACGCTGACGGGACTCTCGACCTCGCAGCTCATCAGCCTCCTCGTCGTCGCCGGCGGCCTCGTCTTCATCCTCCTGCGCCGCCGCCGCGCGGGCAACGCCGCACCGCCCGCCGAGCCGGACGCCGCCAGCGCATGAGCGAAGAGCAAATCAATCTCGAAGCCGAACCGGGAGCCGAGTCGGCGCCCGCCGCGCCCGAGCCGGGGGCCGAGCCGTTCGCCTTCGTCGCGGGCGTGGAGGACGCGGGCGCGCGGCTCGACGCGTTCCTGGCGGCGCGGGTCGAGGGCGTCAGCCGCTCGACCCTGAAGCGCGTCATCGACGACGGCGACGTGCTCGTCGGGGGCCGCGTCGCGAAGCCCTCGCACAAGCTGAAGGCCGGCGAGCGCGTCGAGGTCGAGCTGCCCGCGCCGCCGCCGTCCGAGATCGAGCCCGAAGAGATTCCGCTCGACATCATCCACGAAGACGACGAGGTTGTCGTCGTCAACAAGCCCTCCGGCCTCGTCGTCCACCCGGCGGCGGGCGTCGCCTCGGGGACGCTCGCCAACGCGCTCGCCTTCCACTTCGCGCGGCTCCCGCGGGGCGGCGGCGCGCAGCGCCCCGGGCTAGTCCACCGGCTCGACCGCGACACCTCGGGCGCCATCGTCGTCGCCAAGACCGCGCGCGCCCACGAAAACCTCTCCGACCAGTTCCGCGCGCGCACGGTCTTCAAGTCCTACGTCGCGCTCGTCCACGGCGTGACGAAGGAGGAGAAGGGGAAGGTCGAAGAGCCTCTGGCGCGCGACCCGCGCAACCGCACGCGGATGGCCGTCTCGCGCGGCGGGCGCGCGGCCCTCTCGCTCTGGCGCGTGCGGCGGCGCTACGAGCGGCTGACGCTGCTCGACGTGCAGATCAAGACCGGCCGCACGCACCAGATACGCGTCCACCTCGCGTGGATCAAGCACCCGGTCGTCGCCGACGAGACCTACGGCGGCGGGCGCGACAAGACCATCGCCGACCCGGTCCTGCGCGCGCGCGTCCGCTCGCTCGGCCGCCAGTTCCTCCACGCCGAGCGCCTCGGCTTCCACCACCCCTCGACGGGCGAGTGGCTGAGCTTCACCGCGCCGCTCCCGCCCGAGCTTTCGGAATTTCTTGAGGCGCTGGAATAAGGCCGCCGCCGGCCGCGACCGCCTTACCGCCCGCCGCCCACTTGCTTTATACTGTCGGGCAAGAGGGAAGCAACGACCGCGACGGCCGCGGGCATCGAAAGGGGTGCTCGAATCGGCTGAAGACCCCGAGGTTTGACCCGCGCTCCCCTTCATCCGTCTATGAACAACCCGAGACTGCTGCTTTCGTTCGCCGCACTCGCCTGCGCCCTCCTCGGCGCGGCCGCCGCCCCGCGCCCCGCCGGCGCCGGGACGCAGACCCCGGCCCCGCGCCAGACGCCGACGCCGCCGCGCGAAGAGGTCGAGGGCACCGTCACCTCGCGCGTCGTGCGCGTCCCCGTCACCGTGCTCGACAAGAAGGGCGCGCCCGTCACGGGGCTGACGCGCGGCGACTTCCTCGTCTTCGAGGACAAGCGCCCCGTCCAGTTCGACTTCCTCGGCGAGATCAAGGAGCTGGAGAAGCTGCCCATCTACATCGGCGTCCTGATGGACACGTCGAGCTCGACCTCGGGCAAGCTCGGGTTCGAGAAGGAGGCGGCGATGAACTTCTTCGACGTGGTCACGCGCTCGCGCAAGGACATGGGCGCCTTCGTCACCTTCGACGACGAGGTCAAGCTCCGGCAGGACTTCACGCGCGACATGGACAAGCTGCGCAAGGCCATCGACGCCGTGAAGAAGCCGGGCACCCAGACCGCGCTCTTCGACGCCGTCTGGCAGTTCTGCGACGAGAAGATGCGCGGCGTCCCCAGCCCGCGCCGCGCGCTCGTCATCATCACCGACGGCGACGACACCTACAGCCGCGCCCGCCTCTCCGACGCCATCGCCATCGCGCAGAAGACAGACACCATCATCTTCTCCATCTCGACCAAGGGCGGCTTCATCGGGAGCGCCGTCCCCGGCGTCGAGGCGGGCACGGTCAAGGACTCGGGCGACAAGGAGTTGTCGAAGCTGGCGCAGGAGACGGGCGGCCGCGCCTTCTACACCGGCGACATGCTCGCGCTCGAACGCGCGTTCAAGAAGATCGGCGAGGAGCTGCGCTCGCAGTACCTCCTGACCTACCGCCCCGAGGGGCCCTTCGACGGCGGCGAGCGCCGCATCGAGGTCAAGGTCGTCGTCGGCGACAAGTACAGGGTCAACGCCAAGCGCGGCTACACGGCCGACAGGGATTTGCTCCGGGGCGAGCAGTGAGCGGGTTTTGAGGTTTAAGATGTCAAGTCAAAAGAGGTTCGTGTTCGTTCTGGCGCTGGCGCTCTCGGCCGCCCTCTCGTTCGCGGGCGCGGGCGCGAGCGCGCGCCGGCAGACGGCGTCGCCGCCGACGACTTCGCCGCAGCGCCCCGCGCCGTCGCAGCGGGAGCAGCGGCCGGACGTGACGCTCGACGACGAGGACGTGGAGCGGGTCGAGACCGACCTGACCAACGTGCTCTTCACCGCCGTCGATAAGAATAAGCGCTTCGTCACCGCGCTCAAGCAGGACGACATCCGCGTCCTCGAAGACGGCGTGCCGCAGCAGGTCTTCACCTTCCAGCGCGAGACCGACCGGCCGCTCTCGCTCGCCATCCTCATCGACGTTTCCGCCTCGCAGGAGCGCACGCTCCCCGAGGAGAAGTCGGCCGCGCAGCGCTTCGTCGATACCGTCATCCGCCAGCAGAAGGACGAGGTGGCCGTGCTCACCTTCACCGGCGACGCCACGCTCGAACAGGGCTTGACGGGGAGCGTCGCGCGCATCCGCCGCGCCATCGACCGCGTCGAGTTCACGCCGCCCTCGGGCTACGTCGGCGGCGGCATCCTCGTCGGTACGCCGCCGATTTCGGGCGACAACCAGTCGCGCGCCGCCTCGACCGCCATCTGGGACGCCATCTGGGTCACCTCGGGCGAGGTGCTGGCCAAAAGCTCCGACAAGACGCGCCGCGCCATCATCCTCCTCTCCGACGGCGTTGACACCAGCAGCCGGCTCAAGATGAGCGAGGCGGTGGACTCGGCCCTGAAGTTCGACGCCATCATCTACGCCGTCGGCATCGGCGACAGCTTCAGCTTCGACGGCGTGGACGAAGGCTCGATGCGCAAGATCGCCGAGCGCACCGGCGGGCGCGCCTACTTCCCGCGCAACGAGGACGACCTCCGCGTCGCCTTCGCGCAGATTCAGGAGGAGCTGCGCTCGCAGTACCTCATCGCCTACTCGTCCACGAATAAGAAGAAGGACAACAGCTTCCGCAAGGTGCAGATCGAGGTCGTCAACCCCGAGCTGAAGAAGCAGAACCTCCGGCTCACCCACCGCCAGGGCTACTTCGCCCGCAGCGCCGTGGACGCCCGGCCGAAAGGCGGCAAGCGGTAGGCGGTTAAAACAAGAAGGGTTCTAAGAGGAACGGGGGCGGCGAGGTTAGCGACTCGCCGCCCCCGTTCGCTCAGGCCGCTTCGTTTACGAAGACTGCCGACTTGCCGTCTGCCCGCCGCCCACTCTTTCCGGGTGACAAGGCCGCTAAAGCTTTGTTATATTCAGACTTGCCTCCCGGCAGTCCCGTGTGGGTCGGCCGGCGGGCGACGACAAGAGGTGTTATCGCCTCACCCCCTTTGGGACGTTCTGTAAGCCCCCTCCTCTCGAAACCTGCAAGCAGCGCCGCCGCACCGTTAGGTAACACGCGTCCGGGGCCGCCAGCCCGCGTCAGGTCTTTCATCTCCTGCGAAGAGGGAAAGCCATGCCCCTGTCAGAAATCCACCCCGCCGAGCGCCCCACGACGGAAGAGTATTTGAGCGCGTCCGTGCGCCAGCTCGAAGCCCTGACGGCGCTCGCCGCCGCCCCGCTCGAAGCGGGCGCTCTCGAAGAGCTGTTCGCGGGGCTGGCCGACACCATCACGGGGCTGACCGACTACCGCACCTGCCTCGTCCTCCTCTTCGACGAGGACGGGCGCGGCCGCCGCGTCCTCTCGCACTCCGCGAACATCCCCGCCGAGTACGTCGCGCAGGCGGGCTCGCGCCCCTACCCGCGCGAGGATGTCGCCCGCCTCGTCGCGCGCGGCGTCCGCATCGAGGTCGGGGGCCTCGGCTACGCCGCCTACTACCCGCCGAGCCACTACCACCTGCTCGAAGAGTTCTACGCGCGCCGCTTCAAGTCGGGGCTGGCGCGCCCCGTCCCGATGCGCGGCGCCGAGGCGTGGCACGACGGCGACGAGCTGTTCGTCCCGCTCGTCGCGCACGACGGCGAGTTCATCGGGCTGATCGCGCTCGACGACCCGCGCTCGGGTCGCGCGCCCGACCGCCGCCGCGTGCTCCCGGCCGTCGCCTTCGCGCGCCAGACCGCGCAGCTCATCGCGCGCCAGCGCGACGCCGCCAAGCTCGCCGCGCAGGCCGAGCGCGAGGCGCTGATTAACCGCATCACGCGCGCCGTCCGCCAGTCGCTCGACGCCGACGAGGTCTTCCGCACCGCCACGCACGAACTCGGCCGCCAGCTCGGCGTAGACCGCTGCGCCCTCTTCATGCTCGACCGCGAGGCGGGCGTCGCGCGCAGCGTGGCCGAGTACCTCGCGCCGGGCGTCTCCTCGGCCGGGGGCGAGTACCCCATCCCGCTCGTCGAAGGGCT
Organism: Pyrinomonadaceae bacterium; assembly: GCA_036388915.1. Lineage (GTDB taxonomy): Bacteria > Acidobacteriota > Blastocatellia > Pyrinomonadales > Pyrinomonadaceae > QHXN01. Next base: position 49,974 of record DASVQX010000044.1, on the reverse strand, counting down.
TGTCCGGGCCATCCGCGGCACCGGCGTCCTCGCCTTCGAGGACGCGGAGCGCGACCCGGCCGCGCGGCACGTCTACGAGCACATCCTCAAGAAGCTCGGGACGCGCTCGATCATGTACGTCGCCATCCGCGTCGGCGACGAGCTGCCGGGCTGCTTCGCCATCTCGACGGTGGGCGAGACGCGGCGCTGGCGCCCGGAGGAGGTGGCGCTCGCGCGCGCCGTCGCCGACCAGACCGGCATCGCCGTCCGGCAGGCCGAGCTGTACCAGAGGGCCGAGGCGACCTCGGCGCGCGAGGCGCTCGTCAACCGGCTCGGCCACCGGATTCGCGCCTCGCTCAACCTGCCCGACGTGCTCCGCGCGGCGACGCACGAGCTGGGGCAGGCGCTGCGCGCCTCGCGCGTCTACATCCGCCCCTACGACCCGGCGCGCCCCGCCGACTCGCCCCTCATGTACGAGTACCGCGCCCCCGGCCCCGTCTGCGGCGTGGCGCCCGCCGCCGGCATCAGCTTCCACCTCCCCATCGGCCGCCACCTCATCGAGACGCACACGACGCTCGTCATCGACGACGCCGCCGCGTACGACGCCGGGACGCCCGAGATGAACGCGCAGGTGCGGAAGCTGGCGCGCCAGAACGGCGGACTCTCGAAGATCATCTGCCCGCTCGTCGTGCAGGGTCAGTTCCGCGGCGCGCTCTGCATCCACCAGACCGACCGGCTGCGCCGCTGGACGCGCGACGAGGTCGCGCTCGTCGAGTCGGTCGCCGCGCAGCTCGCCACCGGCATCGCGCAGGCCGAGCTGTTCGAGATGGTCGAGCGCGCCAAGCGGACGTGGGAGACGACCTTCGACGCGATGTCGGACGGCGTCTTCATCTTCGGCAACGACCGCCGGCTGATGAGGGTCAACCGCGCGGGCGCGGGGCTGGAATCGACCGAGCCGCAGGAGCTTCTGGGGCGCCTCTGCTGCGACGTGCTGCGCTCGGGGCGCGGCGAGGGCTGCATCGTCGAGCGCGCGACGGCCGAGCGCCGCCCCGTCACCATCGAGTACACGCCCGAGCGGCTCGGCCGCACGCTGCTCGTCACGGCCGAGCCGGTCGTCGAAGAGTCCGGCCGGCTCGGCACGGTCTGCACGGTGCGCGACCTCTCGGAGCTGCGGCAGATCGAGGCCGTCGCGCGCGAGCGCCAGTCGCTCCTGGAGCACGTCCTTGAGAGCGCGCGCGAGAACATCTCGGCCGTAGACCCCGAGGGGCGCATGCTCTGGATCAACAGCGCGGGCGCGGCGATGGCCGGCTACGATAAAGCGTCTCTCATCGGGCGGCACTTCCGCGAGCTGATCGAGGAGTCGGAGCGCGGCGCGGCCGAGGAGCGCTTCCGCCGCACGCTCGCGGGCGAGCCGCAGACGATCGAGGTGCGCCTGCTGCGCAGCGACGGCGAGCTGCGCTACGTGATGACGGACTCGACGCCGCTCGTCATCGACGGGCGCACGACCGGCGTTCTCGCCATCACGCGCGACGTGACCGAGCAGCGGCTTGAGCGCGAGCGCGCCGGGCAGGCCGACAAGCTGCGCGCTCTGGGCCAGCTCGCCTCGGGCGTGGCGCACGATTTTAACAACGCGCTCGCCGCCATCCTCGGGCGCGCGCAGCTCCTGCGCCGCTCGGCCTCCGACGAGGGGGTCGCGCGCGGGCTGGACATCATCCTCACGGCGGCCGAGGACGCGGCGGCCACCGTCCGGCGCATCCGCTCTTTCGCGCGCCAGCTCCCCGGCGAGGGGCGCGCCGAGGTCCGCGTGGTCGAGCTGCTGCGCGACGCCGTCGAGATCACGCGCACGCGCTGGGAGAACGACGCGCGCGCGCGCGGCCTGAGCTACGAGGTGAAGGTCGAGGGCGACCCGGCGCTCCACACGCGCGGCAACGCGTCGGAGCTGCGCGAGGTCTTCGTCAACCTCGTCGTCAACGCCATCGACGCGATGCCGGCGGGCGGCCGTCTCAACATCAGTTGCGGGCGCCGGGGCGAGCGCCTGCGCCTGCTCTTCGCCGACACCGGCACGGGGATGGCCGAGGAGGTGCGCGCGCGCATCTTCGAGCCTTTCTTCACGACGAAGGGCGTGCACGGGACGGGGCTCGGGCTGTTCGTCTCCTACGGCATCGTCGAGCGCCACGGCGGCAGCATCTCGGCCGCCTCGCAGGCGGGGCGCGGCACGACCTTTACCATCGACCTGCCGCACGCCGAGCCGGCGCCGCGCGAGCCGGAGGCGGCGCCGACGCCCGAGCCGCGCGCGACGCGCGGGCCGTCGCGCTCGCTCTCCGTCCTCGTCGTCGATGACGAGGAGAGCGTGCGCGAGACGCTGGCCGAGATGGTCGAGGTGCTCGGCCACAATGTGCGGCGCGCCGACGGCGGACGCGCCGCGCTCGCCGCGCTCGCCGCGGAGGAGTTCGACTTAGTCTTCACAGACCTCTCGATGCCCGAGATGGACGGCTGGGAGGTGGCGCGCGCGGTGCGCCGCCGCTCGCCCCGCACGCGCATCGCGGTCGTCACCGGCTACGGCAAGGACGCCGCGCGCACGCAGGGCGACGCCCCGGCCGACATGGTCATCGGCAAGCCCTTCGACTTCGCGCAGGTCGAAGAGGTGCTGGCGCGGCTCGGCGTGTGACTTGTTTTATCAGGGGCGGGTGTTAGAATCCGTGCCGCCCGGCGCCTCCGCCGGCGAGTAGAATCTTCACCTCCTACCGGCACGGAAAGGAGCCCCGCTTGAAGAAGGCTGACGCGTGGTCGGAGCGGGTCGCGGCGATGCCCAGTGACGAGCTGGCCGCCGTCCTGACAATCGACTCGGCACGTTACCCCGGAGAGGTTTTAGAGGCGTCGCGCCTGGAGTTACGACGGCGCGGCTTCATCTTTCGGGGGAACGGCGAGGACGGCATCGTCACTTCCGACGGCCTGCGCCTCGCGCCGCGCCCGTCGGCGCCCGCCGCCGAGCTCTACCAGGGGCCGAACGGCGTGGGCGGCTGGCTCCTCGTCTTTGTTTTAAGCCTGCTGGTCTGCCGCCCGCTGTCCATCTTGCAGAACGGACTCGGGGCCGACCCTTCGGTCATCATGCGGGTCGGGGAGAAGTTCCCGGCGACGGCGCTGCTGCTCAACTTCGATAAGGTGTTGGCGTTCGGGCTGCTGGTCTACGGAGTCGTCGTGGCCTTCGCGCTGTTCAACAAAGGCTCGGCGCTGTCCGTCAAGCTCGTCAGGATATTCCTCATCGCCAACCCGCTCGCGCACGTGCTGGTGGCCCTCCTGTGCGGCCTCTCCGACTTCCCCGAAGAGTACAGAAACCAGCTCGCGCAGGAGGTGATGGGGAAGGCCGTGATGGCCTCCTTCTGGAGCCTGCTCTGGATTCTCTACTTCAACCGCTCGCGGCGCGTCAAAGCCACCTACCTGACCGACGAATACCCCTAAGTGAAGAGCGCGCCTACCTCTCGCCGCGCTGCATCTCGACTTCGGTTTCGAGGGCGACGACGAGGTTGCGGACGCTCGGCTGGTCTATCGGCTCGACGAGGCGGAGCGCTTCGTCGAGGACGCGGCGCTGGTGCTCGGGCCACTCCGGCTTGCCGACGACGCAGCCCAGCTCGCCGCGATAGTAGGCGGCGCGCGGCGGGCGGGCGGCCTCGACCGCCGCGCGGTCTACGGCGAGCATCATCGTCGGGATGCCGGCGGCCTCGATGGCGCGCGCGGCCAGAGACATCGTCTGGTGGCAGAGGCGCGAGGCCGGGACGAGCAGGACGGCCTGCACCTCGTAGCGGCGGACGCGCTCGACCAGTTCGGGCAGCCCCGTCGCGGCGAAGCGCGCGGCGTTGGGGATGAAGCCCGACAGGCTCCAGAAGACCGAGTTGAGCTGGCCGATGATGCCGTTGCCCTCGAACTCTTTGAGCCGGTCGATGGGCACCTGCGCGTTCATGTCCGACTGGACGGCCGCCGGGTCGTAGCCGCGCGCCGTCCACTTCAAATCGTCGGGGCCGACCTCAATGGGGATTTCGCGGAACGACGTGTCGCCGCCGAAGGTCTGGGTGTCGAAGGGTTCGGTGCCGTCGAGGTAGGCGCCGGCCGAGGTGACGAGCGCGAGGTTGAGCATCGGGAGCGCGCGGCGCGCCGGGCGGAAGGGCGCGCGCCGGTTCGCGACCCAGGGGTAGTGGGCGCCCACTTCGTCGCCGCGCAGCTCGTTAATCTGCTTCCAGCGCGCGTAGCGGTCGCGCCACTCCTCCGCGCCTTCAAGTATCTCCACTTGAGACATCCTCACTCCTCCCGGCCTGTCTGCTTGTCGATGCTTGCGGAGGATTCTAAAGCACAAAGGCGCGCCGGCCAAACGTCACGGCGTGAGGAGAAGAGGCAGTAAGAATTTCGTTGACCCCGCCGCCGGAAAGGAGTACAAGGTTTGTGCGCCGCCGAGAAACGGTCGGCGCCCGGCGCGGCAGTTAACCTCTCACGCGGCGGTTACGAACGCGCTTCTCCTTCGCGTCATCGCCTTCGGGTATGTTCCTGACTCACGACCGCCTTCGACAGGAGAGGCACCATGAACGCTCACAGCCTCCGCTCGATTCTCAGCCGCCGGAACGCCGCTCCCTTCACCTTCTTCCTCTTACTCGTCGTCGTTGCCGTCACGGCCCTCATGGTGCAGTCTTCCGCCACGGCGAGCGGCGGGAGCGGCCAGAGACCTCCGCACCCTTCCGATGAAGAACTGAAGAAAGATTTCAACGACGACGACCTGAAGACGAAGGACGATAAGCCCGCCGGCAAATGGACATACGCAACACTGCTCGATTCTAAACAGAGGAATGACCCCTCGGTGCCGGCTTACGTGCGTAGCATCCAGCTGGTATCCGGGGGCGGGAAGTATCAAGGGATACATAAGATTAAGAGGGTGGAGGTCACGAATAGGACTTCTCAACCCATCGTCTCAGTGCAGGTGCGGGTCGAGGTGTTCTATTTCAACGAGCAAGACAAGATTTTACTGGAGGACGTATTCCCGTTCGCTAACGCCTCCATTGCCCCGAACGCCTCCGAAGTCGTCGAGATCAAAAGCCTATACCCTCCAAGGCTGTTGAAGGCTTTAGCCAAGAACGGCGAGTTAAGCGGGGACTTCGGACTAAGGATGAGCGTGGAGGCGGTCCGACTCGCAGACGGCACGTTCTGGAGGCGGCCGGCGTTATCGGCCCTGTTAAAGTCACACTACTTCGATCAGTCTCTAGGTCTCAGGTTCCTCGACCTCGCCGCATTATCCGCCTTCATCCCGCCGCCCCTAAGAAGTTCAGATACTAAACGGATCGACATAGCGCGATGTACGGGGGAGCCGAGGTTAGCCGCCTCGGCTTTTTCGTCTGCCCCATTCGAGTACGATACTTGTACCGATGGCAGCGGCCCTAAGGTAGATAATACAGGGAGAAAGAATTGCGGGGCTCCGGCCAGCGACACCTGTTATGCGCACTGTAGCGACGACGGCTGGTGTTCGACTTGGGAATCGGCGACTCCGTGTAGCGGCCCCACGGCCACGCCCCCGACCGGCACATGCCAGTGGCCGCCGCCCGCCCCCTGCTGCTCGCCGGAGATGGTCGAATACCCCGGCCAGGCACCATTTTGCGTTTGGAACTGTAACGCCTGCGAGGCAGGGACGGTGTTCTCCGACGGCTGCGTCAAAGTGAGCACCGCAGTGGTCTGCTCACAGGAGGGCTACGAGTACAACTCGCAAAGGCACGGCGGGTCGTGCTGCCCGGCCACGCCCACGCCCACCCCGCCCCCGAATGACGAGGCGTGCGGGCCGGCATACGACCCTGACGTGTTGATGCGCTCGCCGGGCAAGACCTACTGCTGCTTCTCACCCATCCTCATCGACGTGGCCGGCGACGGCTTCGACCTCACGGACGCGGGCGGCGGGGTGGACTTCGACCTCAACGTTGACGGCCTCGCCGGGCGGGTGGCATGGACGGCCGGAGGCGCGGACGACGCCTGGCTCGCCTTAGACCGTAACGGCAACGGCGTGATAGACGACGGCGTCGAGCTGTTCGGCAACTTCACGCCGCAGCCTCCGTCGCAGGCGCCGAACGGCTTTATCGCCTTGGCCGAGTTCGACGGGCCGCGGAACGGCGGAAACAATGACGGGATGATAGACGGCGGCGACGCGATCTTCTCGTCGCTGCGCCTGTGGCGTGATGACAACCACGACGGCGTCTCGCAGCCGGCGGAGTTGCGCGTGCTCCGCGAACCTGGTTTCGATGTCTCTCGACTATAAAGAGGTGAGGCGGCGTGACCGGCACGGCAATTCGTTCCGTTATCAAGCGACGGTGACCGGCGGCGACAACCGCGTCACGCGGAGGCTGGCCTACGACGTGTTCCTCGTCTCCGGCCGGTGATTCAACTCTCCTTCAGTCGTAGGCGTCCGCGCCGGGCAGGAGGCGAATGGGCGGCGGGTCGAGGTCTTCGGGCTGTGCGGCGTCGCGCGGGTCGGCGGCCGACGAGAGCCATGAGAGCGAGCGCGCGAGGTGCGCGAGGTAGCCGGTGATGTCGAGCGACATGAAGCGTTCGGCGCCGAGGCGCTCGAACTTCTCCAAGGCCATCCCGTACATCCTGCGCGCGGCGCCGCGCCGCCCGATCTCGATGTGGTGGAAGACGACCGCCGACTGGATGAGCGCCTGAAGGAAGAGCTTCTCGCGCGGCCCGCAGTCGTCGCGCCAGCGATCCTCCCACGCGTCGTGCGCCGCGTGGAACTCGCCCTCGTTGTAGAGGTCGATGCCGGCCAGATACTCGGCCGGGTAGGCGCGCGCGTGCTCCTCCACGTAGGCCCGCATAAACATCAGTAGCGAGGAATCGACGGGTCAACTTCGGCCGACCAGCGGTCGATGCCGCCGGCGAGGTTGTAGAGTTTCTCGAAGCCCTGACGCGAGAGGAAGGCGCAGACCTGCGCGCTGCGGACGCCGTGGTGGCAGATGAAGACGGTCTCGCGCTCGGGGTCGAGCGAGGGCGCCCACTCGTTGAAGAGGCTCAAGGGGAGGAGCCGCGCGCCCTCGACGCGCGCCAGCTCGTACTCCTCCGGCTCGCGCACGTCCACGAGCAGCAGGTCGCCGCCTTCGCGCACGCGCTCGCCGAACTCCTTCGGCGTGATCGTCTTGAAATTCACCGCAAAAACCTCCGGCCGAAAAATTACCAGCCGCCGCCGGGTAACGCAAACGGGGCGCGCGGGCGGCGCGGGGGTGCCGGCTATCACTTGCGGCGGGGCGCCCGGCGTCGTAAAATCTCGCGTCCGTCCGTGGGCCGCCGTCGCCACACCTCCGAGTGCCGACCGCCGCGCCTTTGTCGCCTGTGAAGACCACCCCGACCGTTTTCGGCCAGGCCCTAACTCCACTCGAAAGGTTCTCAAGATGAAGTACCCCTTCCCCCGTCTGCGCCCCGGAGCGTTCGGCGCGCTCGTGTGCCTCGCCGCGCTCGCCTGCCTCGCCGCCGCGACCCCGTCCGCGGCGCGCGGCGACAAGGACTGGAGGCCGGTTGACCCGGCCGAGATCGCCCAGAGCGGCCCCACCGTCGAGAAGGACGCCGACGCCGAGGCCCTCTTCTGGGAGGTGAAGGTCGCCGACGAGGCCGACGGCGGCGACCCGCGCACCGTGCTCAAGCACTACGTCCGCATCAAAATCTTCAACGAGCGCGGCCGCGAGTCGCAGGGCAAGGTGGACATCCTCGCGCCCAAGGTCGGCAGCCGCGAGATCAAGATCAGCGACATCGCCGGGCGCACCATCAAGCCCGACGGCACGGTCGTCGAGCTGAAGAAGGAGGACATCTTCGAGCGGACGGTCGTCAAGGCCAGCGGCGTCAAGGTCAAGGCCAAGTCGTTCGCGCTGCCGGGCGTCGAGCCGGGCTCGATCATCGAGTACCGCTGGCGCGAGGTGCGCGGCGACTCGCTCAGCTTCTACGACCGCTTCGACTTCTCGCGCGACATCCCCGTCCGCGAGGTCAGGTACTACATCAAGCCGCTCCAAATCCGCGGCTTCCCCTACGGGATGCGCGCGCAGACCTTCAACGGCCGCAACACGCCCTTCGTCAAGGAGAAGGACGGCTACTACTCGACGACCGCCGCCAACGTCCCCGCCTTCCGCGAGGAGCCCGACATGCCGCCCGAGTACTCGGTCAGGCCGTGGATGCTCGTCTACTACTCGCAGGACAGGAACCTTGAGCCGGCGCGCTTCTGGAAGGAGTACGGCAAGGAGGTCTACGAGGGGAGCAAGTCCGAGATGAAGGTCGGCGACGAGGTCAAGCGCAAGGCCGCCGAGGTCGTCGGCGACGCCTCCACGCCCGAGCAGAAGATCGAGCGCCTCTTCGAGTTCTGCCGCTCGCAGATCAAGAACGTCTACGACGACGCCAACGGCATGACGGCCGACGAGCGCGCCAAGGCCAAGGAGAACAAGTCGCCCGCCGACACGCTCAAGCGCGGCGTAGGCACCGGGCGCGACATCGACATGCTCTTCGCGGCGCTCGCCGTCGCCTCGGGCTTCGACGCGCGCCTCGTCCGCCTCGCCGACCGCAGCGACACCTTCTTCGACGCCGGCTTCCCCGACGACTACTTCCTCCGCACCTACGACATCGCGGTCAAGATGGGCGACCAGTGGCGCTTCTACGATCCGGCCTCGAACCACGTCCCCTTCGGGATGCTGCGCTGGCAGGAGGAGGGGCAGCAGGCTCTGCTCTCCGACCCGAAGGAGCCGGTCTTCGTCGTCACCCCGCTGTCGGGTCCCGAGAAGTCGGTCGAGAGGCGCGTGGGCAAGTTCAAGCTCTCCGAGGACGGCACGCTCGAAGGCGACGTGAGGATCGAGTACACCGGCCACCTCGCCGTAGACCTCAAGGAGTACTACGACGACGAGTCGCCGGCCGACCGCGAGCAGGCGGTCGCCGACAGGTTCAAGACGCGCCTCGGCGGCGCCGAGATTACCCAGGCGCGCATGGAGAACGTGACCGACCCGGTCAAGCCGCTCGTCTACGCCTTCCACGTCCGCGTGCCCGGCTACGCGCAGCGCACGGGGAAGCGCCTCTTCCTCCAGCCGGCCTTCTTCCAGAGGGGTCTCGCGGCGCGCTTCCCGACGGCCACGCGCCGCCACGAGCTCTACTTCCACTACCCCTGGTCGGAGGAAGACCGCGTGCAGGTCGAGCTGCCCGAGGGCTACGGGCTTGACAGCGCCGAGTCGCCCGGCGGCATCAGCGGCGGCGAGCTGAGCAAGTACGAGCCGACGGCCGGCGTCACCAAGGACGGCCGCACGCTCGTCTACACGCGCAAGTTCTACTTCGGGCAGGGCGGCGGCCGCGCGGCGCTGCTCTTCCCCGTCGCGTCCTACCCCTCGATCAAGACTTACTTCGATCAGGTGAACAAGCAGGACGCGCACACGCTCGTCCTCAAGCAGGGCGCGGGCGCGGCCGCCGCCGCCGGCTCGCCGTCGAACTGACAAGGCCGCCGACTGAAAGGCCGACCAAAGCCCCCGGCCGACTCACGGAAGGAAAGACCGATGCTTTACAGACCGAACCGCCCCGCCCTCCTGCTCCTCTTCGCCGCGCTCCTCGTCGCAACGGGCGCGCCCGAGGCGCGCGCCGGCGACGACGTGCCGGCGTGGCTCAAACAGGCCGCCGCGGCCCCCGCGCCCGCCTACGACAAGGACGTGCCCGGCGTCGTCGTCAACGACGAGTCGGTCGTCACGGTCGGCGCCGACGGGCGCATCACGACCGTCACCACCTACGCCGTCCGCATGCTGACGCGCGCGGGCTTCGGCTACGCCTCGGCCGCCGCGCGCTACGACACCGACGGCGGCGGCAAGGTCAACGAGATTCGCGCGTGGCTCATCCGCGCGGACGGCAGCGTCAGGAAGTACGGCAAGGACGAGGTCATCGACCGCATCGCCGACACCGACAACCTCTACGACGAGTCGCGCGTGAAGCTCATCGACGCGACGCGCGACGCAGAGGTCGGCGCGGTCTTCGGCTTCCAGACGGCGACCGAGCGGCGGCCGTGGTTCCCGCAGGCCGAGTGGTGGTTTCAAGGGAACATGCCCTCGCTCGTCTCGCGCTTCACGCTGACGCTGCCCGAGGGCTGGCGCGCGAGCGGCACCGTCTACAACGCGCCGAAGTCCGAGCCGGCCGTGAGCGGCAACTCCTACACCTGGGAGATGCGGGGCCTCGCCCGCGTCGAGGACGAGCCGTCCAGCCCGACGGTGCGCTCGCTCGCGGCCTACGTCGCCGTCAAGTACGGCCCGCAGGGGGCGGGCGCGGGCGCCGCGATGAGGAACTTCGACACGTGGGCCGACGTGTCGCGCTGGTACACGGAGCTGGCCGACCCGCAGGCCGCGCCCGACGACGCGGTCGCGCTCAAGGCGCGCGAGCTGGCCGCGGGCGCCAAGACCGAGCTGGAGAAGATACGCGCCGTCGGCCGCTACGTGCAGAACCTCCAGTACGTCTCCATCCAGGTCGGCATCGGCGGCTGGCGCCCGCACGCGGCGACGCACGTCTTCGCCAAGCAGTACGGCGACTGCAAGGACAAGGCGACGCTGATGCGCGCGATGCTGCGCGCGCTGCGGCTCGAAACCTACTCCGTGCTCATCTACTCGGGCGACCGGACGCGGGTGCGCGAGGAGTGGGTCTCGCCGGGTCAGTTCAACCACTGCATTCTCGCCGTCCGCGTCTCCGAAGAGACGAAGGCCGCCTCGGTCATCCAGCACCCCGGCCTGGGACGCCTCCTCATCTTCGACGCGACCGACCCCTCGACGCCGGTGGGCGATTTGCCCGACGACGAGCAGGGGAGCTTCGCGCTGGTCGCGGCCGGCGACGGCGGCGCGCTCGTGCGGATGCCGGTGACCGCGCCCGAGGAGAACATGGTCAGCCGCGAGGTCGAGGCGGGCCTCGCCGCCGACGGCTCGCTCACCGCCACGCTGCACCTGCGGAGCGTGGGGCAGTCGGCGGCCTACGCGCGCCGCATGTTCAAGGGGCTGGCCCCCTCGGACTACACGCGCGTCGTCGAGCGCTGGGTGTCGAGCGGCGCGACCGGCGCCAAGTTCAGCAAGATCGAGCCGACCGACACGCACGCCGAAGGGCGCTTCGCCCTCGACGTGGAGTTCAGCGCCGCCGCCTACGCGCAGTCGATGCAGGGCCGCCTGCTCGTCTTCAACCCGGCCGTCATCTCGCGCGGCAGCTCCGTCCAGCTCTCGGGCGCGGGGACGCGCAAGTACCCCGTGGTGCTCGAATCCAACGCCTTCGCCGAGACGGTGCGCTTCAAGCTCCCGGCCGGCTTCGACGTGGACGAGGTGCCCGACCCCGTCAAGATCGACTCGGACTTCGGCACCTACACCGCCAGCTACGAGGTCAAGGACGGGCAACTGCTCTACACGCGCAAGCTCGTCCAGCGCGCGGCGACCATCCCGGCGGACAAGTACGCCGACGTGCGCGCCTTCTTCGGCCGCGTCCGCGCCAGCGAGGAGGCGCCCGTCGTCCTCGCGCGGAAGTGAGGGGAAGTTAGACGGTAGACAGTAGTCAGTAGACAGTAGAAAACAGAGGCGGCGCGTCTCGGTCATCAACCGGGCGCGCCGCCTCTCCTTCTACTGACTACCGACTACTGTCTACTCAGATGAAAATCCGCGACGAGCGGGAGGTGGTCGGAGGCGACGAGCGAGAGCCGGCTGCGGTGGAGCGTGAGCCGTTCGAGCGTGAGCGAGTGGTCGTAATAGATGTGATCGAGGTGCATGAAGGGGAGCGGGCCGGGGTACGTGCGGCGCGTGCGCAGGTGCTGGCGCAGGTCGGCGCTGCGCAGCTCCTGCGAGAGCAGGCGCGAGGCCAGCCCGTGCGTCCACTCGTTGAAGTCGCCTAAGACGACGCGCGCGCCTTCGAGCGTCGGGTCGCGCAGGACGGAGTCGCTGCACAGCTTGCGCCCCTGGTGGCGGCGCTCGACGAAGGCCGTGCCGAGGTGGACGTTAAAGAGGTGGACTACCGTGGCGCCCGGCTCGTCTGTTTTTAAGTCCACGCGCAGCGCGCCGCGCGGCTCCTGCCAGCGCCACGTGATGTCATAGTTGTGACAGTGCACGACGGGAAGCTTCGTCAGCACGACGTTCCCGTAGGCGCCGCCGCGGTGTCTTCGGTTCTCGCCGAGGTGGAACTGGCAGCCCAGCTCCTCGGCGATGAAGCGCGCCTGATGCGCCTCGCGCGACGAGTCCGAATCGACGCTCACGACCTCCTGCAAGGCGATCACGTCGGCTTCAAGTTCGCGCAGCACCGCCGCGATGCGGCCGGGGCGCTCGCGCCGGTCGAGCCCGACGCACTTGTGTACGTTGTATGTGACGACCCGCAGCCGCCCGTCCTTCAGCATCGCCCGGACAGTCCCCCCGTTTTCGTCTTCTTCATCTTAAGATTCCCGCGCGACGAGCGTCCGCCCTCACTGCTGGCGTTCGAGCAGGCGGCCGACCTGCTCGTAGGCGCGCTCCCAGAGCGGCCGGCCGCGCCACTCCTCGTAGCTCATCTCGCGGCTCTCCGAGCGGTCGCGCGCGAAGTCCTCGGCGACGCGCGCCGCCAAGCGGGGGTCGAAGGCCGCGATGTTGACCTCGTCGTTGAGGCCGAACGAGCGGTTGTCGAAGTTCGTCGTGCCGACGACCGACCACACGCCGTCAACGACCAGCGTCTTCGCGTGAATCATACCCGGCTGGTACTCGTAGACGCGCGCGCCGGCCTTGAGCAAATCTCCGTAGAGACGCCGGCTCGAAGTCCGCGTAATCAGGTGGTCGCTGTGCACGCCCGGCGTGACGACCTCGACGCGGACGCCGCGCCCGACGGCGCGCACGAGCTCGCGGCGCGCGCTGCGGTCGGGCAGGAAGTAGGGCGTCGTAATCAGCACGCTCTCGCGCGCGGCAGCCAGAAGCGTCTGGAAGAGTATCCGCGCGCGCGTCGAGCCGCCCGAGGCGGGCGAGCTGTTGACGACGAAGGCCGCGCCGACGCCGCCCTCTACCGCCGCGAGGTCTGGGAAGTAGTCCTCGCCCGCCAGGACTTCGCCCGAGGCTTCGAGCCAGTTCTCGACGAAGGTCGCCTGCAAGCCCAGCACCAGGTCGCCCTCGACGCGGAACATCGTGTCGCGCCAGCGCCGCTGCCCCTTTTGCGGCAGCAGCCAGTGATCCGCCACCCCCGAGCCGCCGACGAAGCCGACGCGGCCGTCGATGATAATCAGCTCGCGGTGCGTGCGGTTGTTGTAGCGCGGCCAGGCGTGCCAGCTCAGCGGGTGGTACCAGCCGACGCGCCCGCCCGCGTCGGTCAGCTCCTTGAAGTAGCTCTCCCACGAGGCGAAGCTCCCGACGGCGTCGAGCACCAGCCTGACCTCACAGCCGGCGCGCGCCCTCTCGGCGAGCGCGCGGACGAAGCGGCCGGCCACCTCCCCGCGCTGGAAGATGTAGGCTTCGAGGTTGACGCTGCGGGAGGCTTTCGAGATGGCTTCGAGTTCCGCCTCGAAGTAGACCTCGCCGTTAGTGAGCACTTCCACGGTGCTCGGGCGCCGCACCTGCGCGTCGGTGACCGCCTCGACCATGCGCAGGAACTCGCGCGAGTTGATGTCGAGCGAGCCCGCGCCCGAGATCTTGTAGGGGATGCCCGGCGCGAAGAGCGCCAGCACGAGCAGGAAGGCCACGGCGGCGACGGAGCCGACGGCGATAACGTCGAACCAGGTCGGGTAGTCCACGTGAAAAGCCCGCCACTCCTCAGAGAAGTTCGTAGACCGGGGGAAATGTGGAAGTAAGTTAAATTAGTCGGGCGCGTTTCAAAATCTACGCGCCGAGCAATTCGCCCACCGTCATCTCGAAGCCCGAAAGCACCGCGCCCTTAATCGCGTCCGCCTCGCCCAGCTCCGTCAGCGCGTAGTGCTTCTTGCGGAGCACGAGCTGCGCGATGGTTCGCTCCTTCACATCAACTATCCAATACTCGCGCACGCCGTTCTTCTCGTAAAGATTTCGCTTTGTAACGGTGTCATGCTTGACGGAACTGGGCGAGAGAATTTCGACCAGGAACGGCGGCACGTCATTTACTCGGTTGGCCGCGCGGGCTCTCGCAACCTGTCTTGGGTTTAGGAAGAAGATGTCCGGTTGGACTACCTCGCCGGACGGCAGTACCACGTCGAGCGGTGAGACGAATATCTCACCCGATGGGGCCTGGCCGACGAACTGTTGGAGGGCAGAGATCATTTTAAGAATGGTTCTCTGATGTGAAACGGTCGGTGTTGGCGCCATGATGATCTCCCCGTCGATGTATTCGGTGGGAAGAACGGACTCGGGGAGCGACCAGAACTCTTCGACGGACGCTCGGCGGCGGATGAGACGTTCTTCGGTCGCCTGCTCTAAAACTTCCGTAGCCATCTCTTAAAACTCCCCGGGGTCATGGCGGCGCCCCGTCCAAGTTGAATGGTGTCGCGGCCGGATTTTATCACGGCCTGACGCGGGCGGCGTCCCCCGCGGGTCGGTCGAACTTCTCGCGGATGCGGACGCATCGCTCCAGCCCGTCGGCGGCTTCGAGCACCTTGAGCCGCAGGTCGCGGTCGAGCGCCGGCGTGCGTGCGAGGAAGTCGCGCACCACCGCCGAGGCGCGGGCGTCGCACTGCCCGCCGACGAAGGCGGCGAGCCAGCCGTTGACGAAGAAGATTTTGCGCGTGCGCTTGAGGTTCGGCAGCTCCGCGAGCGCGGGCTCGAGGTACGGAAGAGTCAGCTCGGACTGGCGCGGCGTGTTAAAGGGGACGAGGCTCGCCTCGATCCAGCTTTCGGCCACGCGCGTGTTCTCCACGTAGTCGCGCCAGTAATCGTCCTTGAGCTCGCGGACGGGCTGCGCGGCGGTGGCGGCGTAGGCGTAGCGGCGCCCGTCGTCCGTGCGGTCGGCCTTGCTCTCCGCGAGCAGTAGCGTCGGGGCGCGTTCGTCGCCCGCCGCGGCGAGCGCGCGGAGGAGCTCGAAGCGGTCGCGCGAGCGCAGGGTCATCCCCGGCACGACGAGCTTGCCGCCGAGGATATTCACGAGCGCGTCGAGCGCCGCGGGCGTCGTCGCCGCCTCGCGGTAGGTGCGGAAGTACGTGATGCGCTGGCCCGGCGTCGCGGCGTTCATCATGCCTTCGTAGAGTGTGCGCTCGAACGCGGGCGCGAGCGCCGCCCGCCGTGCGTCGGAGACGTAGCGCGTGAACGCCGTCTGCGCGCGCGCGAGGACGAAGGCGAGCATCACGTCGTCGCGCTCAAGCCGCGCCTGCCTGACGGCGACCCGGATGAAGCCCTCCGGCATCCACTCGGCCTCGCGCACCGACTCCCAGAGCGAGCCCCAGAGCAGCGCGCGCAGGAAGTCGTCCCTGATGCCGCCGAGGTTGGTGATGACGTAGGAGCTGCTCTCGCGGTCGAGCAGGAAGCGGCCGTAGCCGTAGTCCTCGAAGTTGGCGAAGACGAAGGACGGGCGGCGCTTCCCCAGAGCCTCGCGCACGCGCGTCACCCCCGCGCCCGGCAGCGTGACGGTCAGGACTTCCGGCCGCGCGCCCCCGCCCTCCGGCGCGAGCAGAATCTTTACGCGCATGGGCCACGACCCGCCCTCGCCGAGCGCGTCGCGCTGCTCGACCTCGAAGCGGTCGATGAGGCCGCGGCGGTTGGCAGTCCAGCGCACGCGCACGTCCGGCATCCCGCGCCGCTTGACCCACGCGTCGGCCCACGCGCCGAGCTTCCTGCCGGACGTGCGCTCGAACGCGCCGACCAAATCCTCCCACGTCGCGTTGGCGTAGGCGTGCTCTTTGATGACGAGTTGGACGGCGCTGCGGAACTCGCGCTCGCCCAAGTAGAACTCGGCCTGCCTGAGCATCGACGGGGCCTTGCGGTAGACGATGTTGCCGTAGGCCGACTTCGCCGCCGAGAGGTTCGGTATCTCCTGCCAGATGGGCGTCGTGCCCTTCGTCGCGTCGGTCAGGTAGGCGAGCGGCTTGGTGCGCAGGTGGAAGACCTTCCAGGCTTCGAGGTGCGGCATGACGCGCTCGAACGCCTTATAGGCCATGAAGGTCGCGAAGCCCTCCTTCAGCCAGAGGTCGTCGAACCAGCGCATCGTGACGAGGTCGCCGAACCACTGGTGCGCGGCCTCGTGGAGGATGACCTCGGCGCGCGCGGCGAGATCGGCGGCCGTCGGGTCGGAGGGGAAGAGCACGCCCTCCTCGCGCAGGAAGGTCGCGCCCGCGTGCTCCATCCCGCCGTAGGCGAACTCGGGCAGGAGCACGAGGTCGTACTTCGGGAAGGGGAACTTGTGCGCGAAGTACTCCTCGAAGAACTTCAGCCCCTCGCGGTTGACGCGCAGGACTTCCGCAAGCTCCTGCTTGGCGCGCGCGGCCTTCGAGCGGCGGACGAAGAGGCGCGTCCGCTGGGGCGAGGCTTCGTCCCTGAACTCCTCGAACGGCCCGGCGGCGAAGGCGAAGTGGTAGGTGCTGAGCGGCTCGGTCTCGGGGAAGTGGTGCCAGAGCATCCCCGCGGGCGGCGAGCGCGGGAGCCCGCCGTGCGTGTCGTCGAACTCGGGCACGGCGATGCCTTCGGTGTTGGAGACGACGCGCCAGCCCTGCGGGGCCGTGACCTTGAGCGTGAAACGCGCCTTCAGGTCGGGCTGGTCGAAGCACGGGAAGGCCGTGCTCGCGTCCGAGGGGACGAAGAGCGTGTAGACGTACTCGGAGCCGTCCTCGCGGTCGAGGTAGCGCGTGACGGCGCTGCCCGCCGCGCTGACGGGCGACTGGAAGCTCAACTCAATTACGTTCACGCCCGCCTCCAGGTGCGCTCGGGGGATACGGATGTGCTCGTCCGCGAAACTCGCGTCCGGCACCGCGCGTCCGTTGGCGCTGAGTCCCGAGACGCGCGAGCGCGGGTCGGCGTTCGCGTCGAGCACGCGCCAGTCGAGCACGAGGTCGCCCGCCGGGGAGTCGAGCGTGACCGTGACCTTCAAGCCGCCTTCGAGCATCGCGGCGCCGGCCTTGAGCGTGAGGTCGAGCGCGTAGCGCACGTCGCGGTAGTGCGCCGCGCGGTGGCGCGCAAGCTCGCGCGGGATGCCCGCGCCGCTTACGGGCGGCGAGGTCTGCGCTCCGGCGTCCGTGGGCGTGCCGCACATCAGCGCGAAGAGGGCGAGGCAGGCGGGGAGGAGTCTGGGAAGAAGGCGCACGGCGGTCGTCGCTCCTTTGAAACGTCAACGCTCGCGGTCGTCAGGTGCATTTTAAAAAAGTCGCGGGGTGGTTTATTGTCGCCGACATGGCAGACGAAAACAACACCGACATCACGGGCGGCACGGACAAGGCCGGCCCCGGCGGGCTGGCCGAAGGCGACGTGCCCGACAAGGGCGGCGAGACGGGCGTCCGCGAGACCGGCGACATCTCCGGCGCGACCTCGACGCACGCCGGCGCGGGCGGCAATTTCGACAACACCGGCGGCACCGGCACCGCGCCCGTCGAGTGACCGGCGGAGCGCACACGATACCCGCAGACGCGCCACGTTTTGGTGCAGAACGGGCGCGCGAAAGTCGTCAAATAGCTCTGGTTTTCAAGGCTTTTTACGGCCGCGTCGCGGCACGGCGGTTGTTATGTATACGGCGGCCGGCGGCCGGTCGTGTGTCAGCCGGGTTTAAAGATTGAGGGACGGGCGGAGGTCGTAACGGATGTTGAAGAAAGCAGTCGTAAATTTCGTTCCGGCGGGCAGGGCGCTCGCGGTCGCGCTGTTCGTGCTGACGCTCGGCGTCGCGGCGCAGGCGCAGGGGCGCTCGCCCATCGAGCGCTGGGGCGGCAAAATTATGGACGTGAAGGTCGGCGAGTTGACGCTCGAATCCATCGACTTCCGCGATCAGACGGCGCGCCTGAGCCTCGGGATCGAGACGAACAGCCTCGTCCCCGTCACGCTCAAGGATTTCGACTACAGGCTGCGGCTGGCGGGGCACGACGCCATCGACGGCGTCTACGGCGGCGACCTCAAGATCGGCGGGCGCAAAGGCTCGCGCGTGAACCTGCCCGTGGTCGTCCACCTGCGCTCGATACCGGACGTGGTCTGGTCTGCGTTCCGCAACCGTGGGCGCGTCGGCTACGAGTTGGACAGCGGCTTCACCGTCCCGCTCTTCGTCACCGAGCGCCGCTTCGACCAGAGCTTCGCGGGCGAAGTCCCGCTGCGCTCGCTGGTGGACGCCGCCACCATCCTGCGCGCCAGCCGCGGCGGCGCCGCGCGCGACGCCGGCGGCCGCATCCTCGGAAACATCTGGCCCTTCTGAGACGGGTCGAAGTTAAAAGCGGAAGGGGTCGGGGAAGCCGTTTAGCTTCCCCGACCCCTTCCGCTTTTAACTTTCATCCTTACTTCACGCGTCGGACTTCGCCGGGGCGCGTGTCGGGAGCAGGCGGCCGAGCAGCGCGGCGAGGTGTTCGAGTTCGAGCGGCTTGACGACGTACTCGCAGCAGCCGACGGCGCCGGCGGCGGCGCGCGCCTCGGCCGAGTCGAAGGCGGTCACGGCCACCACGGGCACGTCGCGCGTCCGCTCGTACTCGCGTATGCGCAGCGTCGCGTTGAAGCCGTCGAGCACCGGCATGTTCAAGTCCATCAGGACGAGGTCTAGCCCGCCGCGCTGCGAAAGCTCGATGGCCTCCTGGCCGTTCGACGCCTCGACGACGCGGCAGCCCTGTAGCTCTAACATGCGCCGCATCATCTGGCGCGTGTCCTGAAAGTCCTCCACCAGCATCACCACCGGCGACCCGTCCTGCGCTGACTCCAACTGCATCGCACGCCTCCCGCGTTCGGAAACTCCCGCCCGGCCGGCCCCGGCCGGCGCACGCCGAATCATAAACGAACTCGACCCGCCGGGGATAGCGTCGCCGTCTGAAATCCGCTGGTGCCTGGGATTCTTAGCGGCGGCGCCGCCCCCGGCCGGCCAAGAGTTAGAAATGTCTAATGCGTGCGCGATTGCCGAAATTTCCCGCCCGAGCGCGGCGCGCGTGCGGGGCGGCGGCGGCCGTTGACGTTGAAGCGGCGCGCGTGCGAGAGGAGCCGCCGTCAACGGCCGCCGCGGCGTGCTTGCGGCGGCGCAGGCGCTCCCACTCTTCGCGGGGGACGCGCCCGAAAGCCTCGACCACGCGCGGGTCGAACTGCCGGCCCGCGCACCTCTCAAGCTCGGCGAGCGCGGCCTCGTAGGTGCGCCCCGCGCGGTAGACGCGGTCGCTCGTGATGGCGTCGAAGGCGTCGGCCACCGCGAAGATGCGCGCGTTGAGGTCAATCTCCTCGCCCCTCAGGCCGGCGGGGTAGCCCGAGCCGTCCCAACGTTCGTGGTGCTGCGCGACGACGCGCGACGCGCCTTCTAAGAACTCGATGCCGTTCAGAATCTGCTGGCCGTGCACGGGGTGGAGCCGCATCTCAAGCCACTCCTCTTCCGTGAGCCGTGCGGGCTTGCGCAGTATCGCGTCGGGGACGCCTATCTTGCCGATGTCGTGGAGCAGCGAGCCGAATTCGAGCGAACGCATCCGCCCCTCGTCCAGCCCGAACTCCTGTCCCAGACGGAGGCTGAACGATACGACGCGCTCGGAGTGCCCGTGCGTTTCGAGGTCGCGGGTTTCGAGCGCGGCGACGAGCGCCTTGAGCGTGGTGCGGTAAGCCTCGCCGAGCGAGCGGACGGCGCCGTCCAGCTCCTCCGTCCGCCGCTCGATCATCCGTTCGAGGTAGGTTTCGTAGCCGCGCTTCTCGGCGAGCAGCCGCTGATGTTCGAGCGCGCGGCGCACCGAGAGGCGGACGTGTTCGAGGTCGAAGGGCTTGACGATGTAGTCGAAGGCGCCGGCGCGCATGGCCTCGATGGCAGAGTCGATGTCGTGCGAGCCGCTCACCAGGATGACGAGCGTGTCGGGCGAGACGGCCGAGACGCGCGGGATCATTTCCAGCCCGCTCATCCCCTCCATCGAGATGTCGCTCAGGACTAACTCGAAGTCGCCCTCGCCGAGCAGGCGCAGCGCCTCCTCGGCCGAGCCGACCGACGCGCAGTCGTGTTCTAAGCAGAGGAACTCTTCGAGCACGCTACGCACCGCCGCGTCGTCGTCGGCGATGAGCAGGCGCGCGCCGGCGGCCGGTAGCGGCTTGCAGCTCATTCTCATTGAGACCGCGTTCTTTGGCAGAGACATTTGTGCCCCTTAGACTTGACGGTTCGGGCGGTCGGGAGCGCCCCGCGCACACCTCACCCGAAGGCGGCGGCAGCGGGCCGCGTCACCCGAACCAAGATTAAACTGCGGGGGTTATTGCTTCAGGGCAAGCCCTCCCGTTGGCAAAGGCCGTGCCAGCCCGTCCCGGCCGGGAAGGCAAAAGGCAGAGGGCAAAAGTCAAAAGGCAAAGGTGAGGGCGCGCGGGTGTGGTCGTGTAATTTGCAGCGGCGGGATTCCCCGCACCTGCTGCACAATGCCGCGTCCCGCGCCGTCCGCCGGCCGGAGCGTTGGGGACTGACTCCGACGCTTGGGCGGGTCGGCGTCCGCGTTTCGGCCGCCACGGCGCCGCCCGCCGAAACCCGCGTGGCGACGGTTTTCCTCAGTGTTTTTGAGGAAAATCTTTCGCCGGCCGCGCCGCGCGAGCCCTTGCGACGGACGCGCGACCGGCGCGGTTCGGTCAGCCTGAAAGCGGCGAGAGGACGGCCGTCCCGCGCCGCCCGAAGCTGGAACGTGGCTTGCTCGCGTATATCCAAGCCGACGCCCTTCGGCACCCCAACAAAAGCTTTCTCGCAGTTTCCAAACCGAGTTTTGAGGAGGGTCGAGTGAAATCTCGGAAGCATTACCGTCTCCGCTTGTTGCTCTGCGCGACGTGTGTGGCGGTGGCGCTTTCGGGCTACGCGACGGCGGTCGGCGGCGCGCACGCCGCCCGGCGCCAAGCGGCGGCCGGCAAGCTCTCGCCGGACTTGCTCGCGCTCGCCGAGAGCCCGCGCGGCCGGTCGGTCGAGGTCATCATTCAGGAGAACCAGGAGGAGACGCGCCTGCTGAGCCTCGGCACCATCTTCAGCCTCGTCAACACGCTCGGCGGGCGCGTGACGCGCACCTTCTCGCGGCTGGGTTTGGTCGCGGCGCGCGTGCCCGAGAGCGAGCTGGCCGCGCTGGCCGCGCGACCCGAGGTGCGACACGTCTCGCCCGACAGGGCGTTGGGCGCCTCCGGCCACATCGAGACGACGACCGGCACCACCTCCGTCCGCACGCAGACCGCCTACGCGCTGCTCGGGCTAGTCCAGACGACTACGACGCTCGACGGGTCGGGGCTGGCCATCGCCGTCATCGACTCCGGCGTGGACGCCCGGCACGAAGTCTTCCGCGACCCCGTCGGCATGAGCCGCGTCTCGGCGAGCGTTGACTTCACCGGCGAGGGTCGCACCGACGACCCTTACGGGCACGGGACGCACGTCGCCTCCATCGCGGCCGGGTCGGGGAAGCCTTCGGGCGGCGCCTACGCGGGCATCGCGCCGGCGGCGAAGATCGTCAACCTGCGCGTGCTCGGCGCCGACGGGCGCGGGAAGACCTCGGGGCTGCTCGCGGCGCTCGACTGGGTCTTGCAGAACCGGACGCTCTACAGGATACGCGTCGTCAACCTCTCTCTGGGGACGACCGCCGTTGACAGCTACCGCACCGACCCGGCGTGCGCGGCCGTGCGTCGCCTGGTGGACGCGGGCGTCGTCGTCGTGGCGGCCGCCGGCAACAACGGCAAGGATTCGCTGGGGAACAAAATCTACGGGCAGATTCACTCGCCGGGCGTCGAGCCGTCGGCCCTGACGGTCGGCGCGTCGAACAGCTTCGGGTCGAACGGCCGCTGGGACGACGGCGTCACCAGCTACAGCTCGCGCGGGCCGGCGCGCGGCGCGTGGACGGACGAGGCGGGCGTGCGGCGGCGCGACAACCTGCTCAAGCCCGACCTGACGGCGCCGGGCAACCGCGTCATCGGCGCGGCGGCCTCGGGCGCGCGTCTGCTCTCCGAGCACCCCGAGCTGAACGTCGATACGGGGCAGCCGGCCTCGCGGCGGATGATGTACATGTCGGGCACGTCGATGGCGGCGCCGGTCACGGCGGGCGCGGCGGCGCTGCTGCTTCAGGCGAACCCGAAGCTCACGCCCAACCTCGTCAAGGCGCTGCTGATGCTGACGGCGCAGCCGGCGGCCGGGCAGAACGTGTTGGAGCAGGGCGCGGGGCAGTTGAACGTCGAGGGCGCCGTCCGCCTCGCCAGACTCGTCCGCACCGACCTGTCGAACTCGACGCCGCTCGGCGCGCCGCTTTTGACGGGCGCGGCGCCGGTGCCGCAGAGCACGGTCGCGGGGCAGACCTTCTGGTGGTCGCAGGGGCTGGTGCTTAACCGCACGGCGGCGACGGGGTCGGAACTCTACACGCTCTACCAAAAGGCTTACGGGCAGGGCGCGCTGCTGGGCGACGGCGCCGTCGAGTCGGCGGGCGGGCAGACCTTGAACGCGGCGTTGATGACGGGCGGGGTTTCGCTCGGCGCGTGGCTGCTGACGAGCGACGGCTCGACGCTGGCGGGCGGGACGCCGATGCTCGACGTGAGCGCGCTCTCGGGCGACCAGATGCCGGACGGCATCATGGTCGGCGACGGCATCATGGTGGGCGACGGAATACAGGTCGGCGACGGCATCATGGTCGGCGACACGACTGTGCAGGCGCAGTCGGCCGCTTGGAAGGGGGACGAGACACCGTGCATGAAGTGAGCGACGGCGGGTTGACTCCGAGGCCGTTTCCGCCGGATACTCTGGTGCCCCGGTTCGGTCTCCCGGTTAACTCTCTCTCCCCCAGGCCGCGCAAACACACCTCGCTGACGGACACCCCTGCGTCTGTGCGGAGACGCTTTTCCCTGACAAATGTTTTACGGCGCGGGCTTCCGACCCCGCGCCCGCGAACGCTTTTCGAGAAAAACGGTCTCGTCCGGCGCATCGGTTCGCGCCGGCTGGAGGGATCAAGGTGAAACAGGTTAGAAGTCACAAGAAGGCGGCGGCGTCCCTGTCTCTGCTCGCGCTGCTGGCCCTCGCTTCGTACACCGGCCTCGCGCCCGGCGGGGTGACCCGCGCCGGGCTGAGGTTCCATCGCACGAGCGTCTCGACCGCACAGGACGACGCGCGCGCCGCCGAATCGGCCCCCGCCGCCGCCAGAATCTCGCCCGACCTGTTGGAGTTCGCGCGCGACCCCGAGTCCGCGGGTCGCAAGGTGCGCGTCATCCTTCAGGACGACGGCGCGGCGCTCCCCGCCTCGCTCCGACGCGAGGCGAGGACGCGCGCCAGCTTCGACTCGCTCGGCGCGCGCGTCGTCGAGCTGCCCGCGCGACTCGTCGAGCGGCTCGCCGAGCAGGAGGGCGTCCGCTTCGTCTCGCTCGACCGCGAGACGACCGGCTTCGGCCACGTCTCGCGCACGTCCGGCGCGGACGACGTGCGGACGATGACGGGCAGTAACAACTTCTCGGGCCTCGACGGCACGGGGATAGGCGTCGCCGTCATCGACTCCGGCATCGACACGAACCACGCGACCTTCCTCGACGGCAACAACGGCCTGCGCGTCGTCAAGAGCGTGGACTTCACCGGCGAGAACCGGACGGACGATCCGCACGGCCACGGCACGCACGTCGCCTCCATCATCGCGGGCAACGCGCGCATCTCGCGCGGCGAGTACGTCGGCGTCGCCCCGAACGCTAACCTCGTCAACCTCCGCGTCCTGAACTCGCAGGGCACCGGGCGCGTCTCGAACATCCTGAGCGCGCTCGACTGGGTCTTGCAGAATCGCGCCGCCTACAACGTCCGCGTCGTCAACATGAGCTTGGGCACGGCGGCGGTCGAGTCTTACAAAAACGACCCCATCTGCAAGGCCGTGCGTCGTCTGGTGGACGCGGGCGTCGTCGTCGTCGCGGCCGCCGGCAACAACGGCAAGGACGCCGAGGGGCGCAAGGTCTACGGCGCCATCCATTCGCCGGGCGTCGAGCCGTCGGCCTTGACGGTCGGCGCGTCCAACACCTTCGGCACCGACTGGCGCTCGGACGACGGCGTCGCGACCTTCAGCTCGCGCGGGCCGACGCGCGGCTCATGGGTGGACGCGGCCGGCGTGCGCCACCACGACAACTTCATCAAGCCCGACCTCGTCGCCCCCGGCAACAAGATCATCGACGCGGCGGCCGAAGACAACTATCTCATCACGCACAACCCGCAGCTCGACGCGGGCGTCAGCGGCTCGGACAAGCGCCGGATGATGTACCTGAACGGCACGTCGATGGCGACGCCGGTGGTGGCGGGCGCGGCGGCGCTGATGCTTCAGGCCAACCCGAAGCTGACGCCGAACCTCGTCAAGGCGCTCCTGATGTACACGGCGCAGCCGCTCGCGGGCTTCAACACGCTGGAGCAGGGCGCTGGCGAGCTGAACGTCGAGGGCGCCGTCCGCCTCGCCAGACTCGTCCGCACCGACCTCTCGGCGCTGACGCCGCTCGGCGCGCCGCTGCTCGTGGGCGCGGCGCCGCTCCCGCAGAGCAGCATCGCGGGCGAGACCTTCGCGTGGTCGCAGGGGCTCGTCCTCAAGTACGGCCTCCTGACCGGCACGCAGCTCATCACCTCGTACCAGAAAATCTACGGCCTCGGCGTCTTCGTCACCGACGGCGTCTTCGTCACCGACGGCGTGTTCGTCACCGACCGGACGCTGTTCACGATGGGAGTGTTCGTCACCGACAAGACTCTGGTGAGCAGCGGCGGGACGCTCACCCAAGGCTCGCTCTTCGTCGGCTCGGGCGTGTTCGTCACCGACGGCGTGTTCGTCACCGACAGTGCCGTCCTGAACGACGGCGTGGTGGTCACGCAGGCGCAGGCGCTCGGCGCCGACGCCCCCGCGCAGGCGCTCTCGGCCGCGAAGAGCGGCGACGACACCACCTCGGCACCCCCCGTGCCGGACTCGGAGTATTGAGGCGCCCGACTGGAACATAAGCCCCCCCGGCAAACAACCCGGCCCCAAAGCACCGTTAAGGAGTGACGTGATGCCCCAGTTCAGCGAATCGAGAAAGGCCAAGGCCGCGCACGTACCGCCGCCGAGCCCGGAGACCTCCTTTCGCGTCCACCCCCTGACCGAAGGAGACGGCGAGGCCGAGGTGCTCGACTTTCTGGCCGAGCGCCCGGCGCCGACGGTCATCTTGCGCGGGCTCATCCGCGACAACGGCTTCGAGAGCCCGTTCAACCGCGGCACGTTCTACGCCTGCCGCGACCGCGAAGGCCACCTCGAAGGCGTCGCGCTCGTCGGCCACGCCACGTTCGTCGAGGCGCGCACCGGGGGCGCCCTCCGCGCCTTCGCCGAGCTGGCGCAGGGGCAGCGCGGGGCGCACATGATCCTCGGCGAGCAGGAGATGATTCGCGGCTTCTGGGGGCACTACGCGCCGGCGGGTCAGGTGCCGCGGCTCTTCTGCCGCGAGCTGTTCTTCGAGCAGCGGTGGCCGGTGCGCGCCTGCGAGCCGGTGCCGGGCTTGCGGCTGGCGACGCTCGAAGACCTGATGCTCGTGATGCCCGTCCACGCCGCGATGGCCTACAACGAGAGCGGCGTCAACCCGCTCGACGTAGACCTCGCGGGCTTCCGCCTGCGCTGCGCGCGCCGCATCGAGAACGGGCGCGTGTGGGTGCTGGTCGAGGGCGGCGAGCTGGTCTTCAAGGCCGACGTCGCGTCCGAGACGCCCGAGTGCACCTACGTCGAGGGCGTCTACGTTGACCCGGCGAGCCGGCAGCAGGGCGTGGGCCTGCGCTGCCTCTCGCAGCTCGGGCGGACGCTCCTGGAGCGCAGCGCGTCGCTCTGCGCGCTCGTCGGCGAGCAGAACCTCGTCGCGCAGTCACTCTTCCTCAAGGCGGGCTACCGCCTGCGCGGCTACTACGACACGATCTACCTCGAACGCGGCGACAAGGGCGGCGCCGCCTAAGACTCTTGCAAGTATGGCTAACCGCGGCAGACACCGAGACACGACTTTAACTTAGCCGTGTCTCGGTGTCTGCCGCGGTTAGCTTGACCTTTTCGGTGTGGCGATGGAGAAGCAGCGTCTAGTCAGGCCCTACATGTGGGTGTTCATCGCGGCGGGCGCGTGCGTGGTGGCCTACGTCTCGCTGAACCTGCCCGTGGGGCGCCTCGACCTGCGGCTGGCGCCGCTCGTCGCCGTTACGTTGCTCATCAGCTCGCGCTTCTCCATCCCCATCCCGCGCACGACAGGCCAGATTTCGTTCTCCGACACCTTCATCTTCCTGACGCTGCTGCTTTACGGCGGCGAGGTCGCGGTCATCCTCGGCGCGGCCGAGAACTTCGCCGCCTCGCGCTACGGCAAGCGCCAGTACAGCCTCTTCACCTGCCTCTTCAACGCGGCGATGATGGCCTGCGCGACGCTCCTCACCGTCTACGTCATGCGGTGGCTCTTCGGCCCCGTCACCGAGTTCGCACGCGGCGACTTCTCGGCCAGTTTCGTCGGCGGGCTCTGCGTGATGGCGCTCGTCCAGTACGTCGCCAACTCGGGTCTCGCGGCCGTCCACACTTCGCTGAAGGCGGGCGAGCCGCTCTGGGTCACCTGGCGCAACAAGTACCTCTGGACTTCGATCACCTACTTCGCCGGTGCCTCGGCCGCCGGCATCACGGTCAAGCTGGCCTCGACCGCCGGCCTCTACGCGCTCGTCGCCGCCGCGCCGATTATCGTCATCGTCTACCTGACCTACCGCACCTACCTCGACAACATCGAGG
Organism: Pyrinomonadaceae bacterium; assembly: GCA_036388915.1. GTDB lineage: Bacteria > Acidobacteriota > Blastocatellia > Pyrinomonadales > Pyrinomonadaceae > QHXN01. The sequence continues at coordinate 23,246 of DASVQX010000044.1, read as the reverse complement.
CGATGTCGGCCGCCGCCAAGGCCGAGGCCGCCGCCGAGGCGCGCGCCGAGTCGGCCGCCGAGCAGGCCGAGCAGGCGCGGCGCCACGTCGAGGAGCTGTCGCACTACATCGCCGAGCAGGAGCGGATACGCGAGCAGTACGCGCAGATAGAAAAACTCTCCGCCCTGGGCGAGCTGGCGTCGGGCGTCGCGCACGACTTCAACAACACGCTCGCCGGCATACTCGGCCGCGCGCAGTTGCTGCTGACCACGCAAGACCCGGAGAAGGTCGAGTCGGGACTCAAGCTCATCATCAAGACGGCGAAGGACGGCGCGAAGACCATCAAGCGCATACAGGACTTCGCGCGCCAGCGGCGCGACCACGACTTCCAGCCCGTCTCGGTTGACCAGCTTCTGCTCGACGTGCGCGAGATCACGCGGCCGCGCTGGAAGAGCCGCGCCGAATCGGAGGGCGTCCACATCAGTCTCGAACTACAGCTCGGCTCGGACGAGCCGCGCGTGATGGGCGACGAGTCGGAGCTGCGCGAGGTCTTGGTCAACCTCGTCTTCAACGCGGTGGACGCGATGCCGCAGGGCGGGACGCTCACGCTCTCGACGCGCGAGTCGAACGGCGCGGTCGAGCTTGCCGTCGCGGACACGGGCGAGGGGATGCCCGAGGAGGTTCGCTCGCGCGTCTTCGACCCGTTCTTCACGACGAAGGGCAAGGCCGGGATGGGCTTGGGCCTCGCCGTCTCGTACGGCATCATCCGCCGCCACGAAGGCTCCATCGAGGCCGAGTCCGAAGTCGGGAAGGGGACGACCTTCCGCCTCCGGCTCCCGACGGCGCGCGGCCAGTCGAAGCAGGAGCCGGCCGCGGCCGACGCGCCGGCCATCGCGCTCGTCCCGCACCGCCCGGGCGCGACGCGCATCCTCGTCGTGGACGACGAGGAGAACGTGCGCGAGCTGCTGCGCGACATCCTTGAGAGCGAGGGCTACCGGGTGACGCTCGCCTCGGGCGGGCGCGAGGCGCTCGACGTGTTCGGCGACGGGCGCGAGTTCGACGCGCTCTTCACCGACCTCGGGATGCAGGGCATGAGCGGCTGGGAGTTGGCGCACGCGGTGCGCGAGATCGACGGGCGGATTCCGGTGGCGGTCGTCACGGGCTGGGGCGAGGCCGTCGGCTCGGGCGAGCGCACGGCCGCGCGGGTGGACTGGGTCGTCACCAAGCCCTTCGACGCCGCGCAGGTGCTCGCCATCGCGCGCGAGGTCGCCCGCCGCACTGATGCGCGCGCCAAGGACACCGCCGCCGCCTGAAGTTTTAGAACATGAGGAAAGGGAATGGGCCGCGTCTTCACGCGGCCCTTTTTTTATCGTGACCTTTTTATCGTCGGCCTTTGTCACCGCCGCGCCGGCCGCTCAGGCGTGCGCCTCGGGCGTGTCGTCGCCGTCCGGCTGCGCCTTGCCGTCGCCGTTGGCGCGCGCGCCGCCGGGGTCGAGGCCGTGGCGCTTAATCATACGTTGGAGCGTGGTGCGGTCGATGCCGAGCAGGCGCGCGGCCGCCTGCTTGTTGCCGCCCGTGTGCGCGAGCACGCGCGCGATGTGGCGCCCCTCAAGCTCGGAGAGCGAGGCAAGCGGCTCCTCCGCGGCCGGCGCCGCCGCTTCCGTCCCCGAGCCGACGGCGGCGTCGGAGTGCGCGAGCGCCGCGGCGGCCTCGGCCTCGCGCGCGGCGGCGTGCTCGCGGACGCGCTCGGGCAAGTCCTCGGGGCGGACGAGTCGTTCGCAGAGCGCGACGGCGCGGATGACCGCGTTCTCAAGCTCGCGGATGTTGCCGGGCCAGTCGTACGAGACCAGCGCGCGCACCGCGTCGCGCGAGAAGCTGACGGGCGCGCCGCCGGGGCACGTGCGCTCGGCGAAGTGGCGCGCCAGCGGCATGATGTCCTCGCGCCGCTCGCGCAGGGGCGGCAGGTGGAGCGTCACCGCGTTGAGGCGGTAGAACAAGTCCTGCCGGAAGCGCCCCTCGCGCATCTCGCGCTCCACGTCGCGGTTGGTCGCGGCGATGACGCGCACGTCAACGCGGATCGTGTGGTTCGAGCCGACGCGGCGAATCTCGCCCTCCTGCAACGCGCGCAGGAGCTTGACCTGAAAGGCCGGCGTCGTCTCGGTGATTTCGTCGAGGAGGATGGTGCCGCCGTCGGCCTCTTGCAGCAGGCCGCGCCGGTCGCGCTCGGCGCCGGTGAACGCGCCGCGGACGTGGCCGAACATCTCCGACTCGATCAGCTCAGACGGCACCGCGCCGCAGTTGACGGCGACGAACGGGCCTTCGGCGCGCGGGCTGCGGCAGTGGATGGCGCGCGCCACGACCTCCTTGCCCGTCCCCGACTCGCCCGTGACGAGCACGGGCAGGATGGTCGAGGCGACGCGCCCGACCATCTTCATCACGCCGACGAAGCCGGAGCTTACGCCGACGAGGTCGATGTCCGAGGTGTAGACGGGCGCGGGCGGCAGCTCACCCGTGGTCCCCGGCCGCTCCCTCTTCTCGAAGGCGCGACGCACGTCCTGCGCGATGCGCAGCACGTCCGCCACCTCGAAGGGCTTCATCAGGTAGTCGTAGGCGCCCGAGCTGACGGCGTCGAGCGCGCCCGCGGCCGAGCCGTGCCCGGTCATCAGCACGATCTGCGCGTCGGGCTGCTCCTCGACGAAGCGTCGGAGCACGGCGTAGCCTTCGGCCTCCTGGCGGTCGGAGAGCTTCACGTCGCAGAAGACGAGCTGCCAGCCCCCGTCGGCGAGCATCTCGAAGGCGCGTTCGGCCGAGTCGGCCTCGCACACATCCCAGCCTTCGCCGCGCAGCACCTCGGCGACGTTGTCGCGCACAAGTTCGTTGTCGTCTATGACGAGGGCTTTCATAGTTGTGAAGCGACATTATAGTGTCGCAACGGGCGCTCAAGGCAAGCCCGAAGCGCGGGCGGCCAGCGCGACCCGCTTTTCGTAAGCCTCGCGCACCAGCGCCACGTCTTCGAGGAAGTGCGGAAGCTCCCGCAGCGTGAGCGCCTGCGGGCCGTCCACGAGCGCGCTGCCCGGCTCGGGGTGGAAGTCAACGAGGATCATGTTCGCCCCGGCGACGACGCCCTGCGCGGTGGCGTGGAGGATGTCGAGGAGCCCGTCGGGGCCGCCCGCGCGCGTGCCGACCGAGTGCGACGGGTCGATGCAGACCGGCATCCTCGTCAGCCGCTTGACGACGGGGACGTGCGCGAAGTCCACGAAGTTGCGGTGCGGGTCGCCGATGCCGGTCTTCATCCCGCGCAGGCCGAAGACGACCTTGTGGTTGCCCCCGCTGGCGAGGTACTCGGCGGCGTGGAGCGACTCGTCGAGCGTGATGCCGAAGCCGCGCTTGAGGAGGACGGGGAACTCGCGCTGGCGGCCGACGATCTTGAGCAGCTCGAAGTTCTGCGTGTTGCGCGTGCCGATCTGGAGCATGACGCCGGCCGGGCTTCCGGTCTCTTCGAGCGCGGCGCGTATCTCGTCGATGTGCGACTCGTGCGTGATCTCCATGGCGATGACGCGGACGCCGTACTTGCCCGCCAGCTCGAAGACGTAAGGCAGGCAGTCGCGGCCGTGCCCCTGGAACGAGTAGGGCGAGGTGCGCGGCTTGTACGCGCCCATGCGCGTGCAGACCTGCCCGGCCTCTTTGAGGGCGCGCATCATCAGCTCGACGTGCTCGCGCGTGTCCACCGCGCAGAGGCCCGCGAAGACGTTGAGCGTGTCCTGCCCGAAGCGGACTCCCTTGTAGTCGAAGTGCGTGGGGCGGTCGTCTTCGCGGTGGCGGCCGACGACGCGGTACTCCTCCGAGACGCGGACGACGTGGCTGACGCCGGGGAGCTGCCGCATGTCTTCGACGTGGAGGGCGGCCGTGTTGCCGATGAGGTAGACCTCGGTGAGCGCCTTCTCGACGCCCTGCTCGTGGTGGACGCGCAGCTCGATGCCCGGCAGCCGCGAGAGGTGCTCCATCAACCGCGCGTAGGTCTGGCCGTCGGCGGCGACGTTCTGTTCGAGGATGAGAATCATGGCTTTGTAACTTTCCTTAAAGCGGTCCGGGTGAAGTTTAAGTGCGGCCGAACAGCGACCGCGCCGCCGCGAGTTCGCCGCCCCCGCGCCGCGAGTGTTCGCGCAGCTCGTCGCGCGCGGCGGCGAGTTTGGCGATGACGGGGTCGAGCGCGTCGGCGACGTTGCCGGCGTTGGTCGCGAGGATGTCGCGCCAGACGCCCCACGGGCTCGCCGCGAGCCGCGTCGTGTCGCGGTAGCCCGAGCCCGAGAGTCGGGAGAGTGAGTCCGCGTCCGCGCGTTCCTCGACCGCCGACGCCAGCGCACACGAGACGAGCTGCGGCAGGTGGCTGAGGAGCGCCAGCGCGCGGTCGTGCTCGTCGGCCGTCATCACGCGGACGCGCGCGCCGAGCAGCCCGAGCGTCGCGGCGAGCGCGTCCGCCGCAGCGGCGTCTTCGTCGTCTTCCGTTTCGGCGAGCACGTAGGGCGCGCCGTCGAAGAGGTCGGCGCGCGCGTGGGCGGCGCCGCCGAGGTGGCTGCCCGCGACGGGGTGGCCGCCGACGAAGCGCCACTCCCTCCGTTCGTGAGAGAGCGCCGCGCGGCACACTTCGGCCTTCGTGCTCCCGGCGTCGGTGACGACCGCGCCGGGTTTGAAGTGGCGTGAACTGGCGCGCAGCAATTCGACGATCCGGCCGACCGGCGCGGCGAGGTAGACGAGGTCGGCGCGCGAGACGACGCCCGCGGCGAACGCCCCGTCAACCTCGTCTATCGCGCCGACCCTCGACGCCTCTTCGAGCGCCGACGGGTCCGTGTCCCAGCCGGCGACGTGGCCGCACGCGCCCGCGCGCCGGAGCGCCAGCGCGAACGACGCGCCGACCAGCCCGCACCCGACCACAGTCACCCTGTCCCAGAACGTCTGACTCATAACTCACACGGCGGCCGACTTATAGAACCCGAGCACGCGCACGCTCGCCACGCGCCCGCGCAGCTCGCTGAGCGCGGCGTCGGCCTCGGCGTCCAGAGGCGAGGCGCGCAGGTCGAGATAGAAGTGATACTCCCACGGCCGGCCGCGCAAAGGTCGGCTCTCGATCTTGAGCAGGTCTATCGAGCGGCGCGCGAAGGGTTCGAGCGCGTGGTGGAGCGCGCCGGGGCGGTGCGCCAGCGCGACGACGAGCGAGAGCTTGTCGGCGCCGTCGGCCGCCGCCGCCTCGGGCGCGAGCAGGAGGAAGCGCGTGTAGTTCTCCGCGTGGTCTTCGAGGCCGGAGCGCAGGATCGCGCCGCCGTAGATTTCCGCCGCGCGCCGCCCGGCGACGGCCGCGCGCGTCGGGTCGCCGCGCCTGATGACTTCGGCGACACTCCCGGCGGTGTCCTCGGCCGCCGCGCGGCGTACGTCGGGGCGCGCGGCGAAGAAGCGCTCGCATTGTGCGAGCGCAACCGGGTGCGACTCGACCGTGCGGACTCCCGCTTCGGTCGCGCCGGGGCAGCCGATGAGGAAGTGTCGGATGGGGATGACGACCTCGGCCGTGACGTGGAGCGGGCTGTCGAGCAGGAGGTCGTAGACGCGGTGGACGGAGCCGGCGAGCGTGTTCTCGACCGGCGCCAGCGCGAGGTCGGCCGCGCCCTCGCCGACGGCCGCGAAGAGCGACTCGAAGGTCGGGCGCGGGACGAGCGCGGCCTCGGGCCCGAGGAGCTTGACGGCGGCCTCCTCGCTGAAGGCGCCGCGCTCGCCCTGAAAGGCGACCCGCGGCGGCGCGTTGTTTTGGGCGTCGCCGTTCATCGCCCGGCCTCCGCCTTGTCGGTCGGCGCCGCGCCCGTCTGGAGCCGCCGCGACTCGCGGATGACGGCGCGGAAGAGTCGCGCGACCGCGTCGCCGTCGAGCGGCCCGCGGTTGTCGCGGCGCGCTCGCTCGACGACTTCGCGCTCGCGCGCGCGGTCGCAGACCGAGAGCCCCGCGACGCGCTTCGACTCGCCGACGCGGACGGCCAGCTCCGCGCGCGCGTTCAGCAGGCGGAGCAGCTCGCCGTCAATCTTGTCTATCTCGACCCGCCAGTCCTCGATGGTCATTTCCGTGTGGCTCCCTTAAACGAGTCTCACCCGCCCCGGCGCGAAAAGAGCCGGCCGCGACTTCCTCGGTGGGGTGTCGCGGCCGGCCCGGTGTCAAACTTTTGTGTGCGGCGTCTCTAGCCCTTAACCTTCAACTCGCGCGCGCACGAAGTCCGCCCGGCCCGCCGCCCCCCGAAGAGGAAGCGGTAAGTAAAGGCGTAGTAATAAAATCGCGTGTCGTGCATCGGTTTCTGAGAGAGTGTCCGCCGGTCTTGTTCGCCCCGTCGGGGGCGGCGGCGTCAATAGTAGGTAAGCCGGCGGAGGGCTGTCAAGACTGAGCCGCGCGGCGCGCCTTTGAAAATTTTTATGGCCGCATAGGAAAGGCTTATGCGGGGAGTTTGGCGTGCTGGCGGAGCACCGAGAGGAAGGCGGCGGCCGCGTGCGAGTGTGTCGCGTTGCGGCGGTGCGTGACCCAGAGCGTCCGCGCGTAGGAGAGTTCCCGGACGGGGACGGAGGCCAGCGCGCCGCGCTCAAGCTCCTCGCGCACGCACATGCGCGGGACGAAGGCGAGGCCGACGTTGAGCTGGACGAAGCGCTTGATGGTCTCGACCGTCGCCAGCTCCAGCGTGATGTTGAGCGGCGTGTGGTGCTCGGCGAACGCCTCGACGACCTTGTTGCGAGAGCCGGTGCGGACGTTGTGCGCGAGGAAAGGCTCGCCGCCCAGCTCCTCTATCGACACCTCCGCGCGCGACGCGAGCGGGTGCGCCGGGTTGAGGATGAGCGCCAGCTCGTCGCGCAGCACGCAGAAGGATTCGAGGTCGCGGTCTTCCGGCTCGAAGGCGAGGACGGCGAAGTCCACGTTGCCCTGTAAGACTTCGCGCGGCAGACGGTCGGAGACGTGACGGTAGATTTCGACCTTGACCTCGGGGTGTCGCTCGCGGAAGGCGAGGATGACCTGCGGCAGGAGGTAGAGCGACGTGCTCTCGTTGGCGCCGACGCGGACGAGGCCGCGCCGGAGCGCGCGCAACTCCGAGACGGTGCCGCGCGCCTGGTCGCGCAGCGTGAGAATCCTGCGCGCGTAGTCCTGGATGACGGCGCCGGCCTCTGTAAGCGTCGGCGTCTTCTGCGAGCGGTCGAAGAGCGGCGCGCCGACCTCCTCTTCGAGCCGGCGGATGGCGATGCTCACCGCCGGCTGCGTGCGGCCGACCGCGTCCGCCGCCTTCGAGAAGCTGCCCTCCGCGATGACCTGGAGGAAGAATTCGAGCTGGCTCATTTCCATGACCGGGTTGTCACCTCGAACGAGAAACGTCCGGTGACAATAGCCACAGCCACGCGAGCTTAGTCAAGCGGGTCGGCCGCCTTGACTTGCCAACGGCACGGGTTTAGGTTTTGCAGTCGAGGGACAGGAGACAAGCCGAAGCCGCTCCCGCGGGCGGCGTTTTTATTTTCGGAGGGAGACCTTGATGGCAGACGGGCGGGCGGCGTTGGCCGTCTACTACGAACACCCCGAGTGGTTCCGGCCGCTCTTCGCGGAGCTGGACAGGCGCGGCACGCCTTACGTCCGCGTGGACGCCGCGCGCCACCGCTTCGACCCCGGCGCTACGGATGAAGGCTTCGCGCTCGTCTTCAACCGCATGAGCGCGTCGTCTTACTTACGCGGGCACGGCAACGCGCTCTTCTACACGCGCCAGTACCTGCGCCACCTCGAACGCCTCGGCGTGCGCGTCGTCAACGGGAGCCGCGCGTTCGACTACGAGACCTCGAAGGCTTTGCAGCTTTCGCTCTTCGCCTCGTTGGGCCTTCGGTTCCCCCGCACGCGCGTCGTCAATAGTCTTGACGAGGTGAGGGAGGCGGCGCGCGAGTTAACCTTCCCGCTCGTCGTCAAGCCGAACATCGGCGGGCGCGGCGCCGGCATCGTGCGCTTCGAGACGGCCGGCGACCTTGAGTACGCGCTCGGGGCGGGACTCGTCGAACTCGGGATAGACTCGACGGCGCTCGTGCAGGAGTACATACAGGCGGGCGGCGGCCACATCGTCCGCGTCGAGACGCTGGCGGGCAAGTTCCTCTACGCGATGAAGGTCACGACCTCCGGCGAGAACTTCAACCTGTGCCCGGCGGAGATTTGCGACATCGAACGCGCGGCCGAGACGGCGGGCATCAGCGCGGTCGGCGAGGTCTGTCTGGCCGACGCGCCGAAGGCGGGGCTGAAGGTCGAGCGTTACGAGCCGCCCGCGGAAATCGTCGCCGACGTGGAGCGCATCGCCGCCGCCGCGTCGCTCGACCTGGGCGGCGTCGAGTATCTGGTTGACGAGCGCGACGGCGGGGCACGCTTCTACGACATCAACGCGCTGTCGAACTTCGTCGCGGACGCCGTGCGCGTCGTGGGCTTCGACCCGCACGCGCGGCTGGTTGACTACCTTGAGGAGGAGGTGCGCCGATGCGCTACGGCTACTGGCTCCCGGTCTTCGGCGGCTGGCTGAGGAACGTCGAGGACGAGGCGATGGAGGCGAGCTGGGATTACGTCAGCCGCCTCGCGCGCCGCAGCGAGCAGATAGGCTACGACCTGACGCTCGTCGCCGAGCTGAACCTGAACGACATCAAGGGCGTCGAGGCGCCGTCGCTCGACGCGTGGTCAACGGCCGCCGCGCTCGCCGCCGTCACCGAACGCCTTGAGCTGATGGTGGCCGTGCGGCCCACCTTCCACAACCCCGCGCTCCTCGCCAAGCAGGCGGCCAACATCGACCACATCGGCGGGGGCCACCGCCTGTCGCTCAACGTCGTCTCGTCTTGGTGGGCGTCGGAGGCGGCGATGTACGGCGTCCACTTCGAGCAGCACGACGACCGCTACGCGCGCACCGCCGAGTGGCTCGAAGTCGTAGACCGCGCGTGGAAGGAAGACCACTTCTCCTACGCGGGGAAGTTCTACAAAGTCTCCGACACGGTGCTGAGGCCGAAGCCGAAGACTCAGCCGCGGCCGGTCATCTACGCGGGCGGCGAGTCGGAGGCGGCGAAGGAGTTGATCGCCGCGCGCTGCGACGCCTACGTGATGCACGGCGACCCGCCCGAGCGCGTGCGCGAGAAGGTGGCGGACATGTCTGCGCGGCGCGAGCGTCTGGGCCTGCCGCCGATGATCTTCGGCGTGGCCGGCTACACCGTCGTGCGCGACTCGGAGGAGGAGGCGCAGAAGGAGCTGGCGCGCATCACGGACGTGCGGCAGTCGGCGGCCGGGTACAGCAACTATCAGCAGTGGCTGGCGGGGACGCAGTTGGAGCAGCGCGTCTCGCTCGAAGACTACTCGGTGTCGAATCGGGGCCTGCGGTCGGGGCTGGTGGGGACGCCCGAGCGGGTCGCGGCGCGCGTCGAGGAGTTCGAGGACGCGGGCGTCAATCTGCTCCTGCTCCAATGCAGCCCGCAGCTCGAAGAGATGGAGCGGTTCGCCGCGCAGGTCATCAACGCGGCCTAACCTATTTCTAAGGAGTCTTACCCGTGTCAATTCGCAAGCTCATCGTGCTCGCGGCGGCGCTGGCGCTCACGGCCGCCGCCTGCGCGCGGGCGCCCGAGCCGACCGTCCCCGACCGTGCGGCTTACGAGCGCGACCTTGAGCAGTGGAAGGCGAAGCGGCTGGCGAGTTTGAAGAGCGAGGACGGGTGGCTGTCGCTCATCGGACTCTTCTGGTTCAAGGAGGGCGAGAACCGTTTCGGGAGCGACCCGACGAACGAGATCGTGCTGCCCGAGGGCAAAGTCCCGCCGCGGGCGGGCACGCTCCGGCTCGCGGGCGGGCGGGTGACGCTTGAGGCGGAGCCCGGCTCGGGGATCAAGTCGGGCGGGCAGGACGTGACCACGCTCGAACTGAAGTCCGACGAGGACGGCGCGCCCACGATGCTCGAACTCGGCTCGCTCAGCTTCCACGTCGTCAAGCGCGGCGAGCGTCTGGGGCTGCGCATCAAAGACCGCGAGAACCCCGCGCGCGCCGAGTTCAAGGGGACGGAGTATTACCCGGCGGACACGAAGTGGGTCGTGGGCGCGCGCTTCGAACCGTACGAGCCGCCGAAGCGTGTGCCGATCCTGAACGTGCTCGGGATGGAGACCGAGGAGATGGCGCCGGGCGCGCTCGCCTTCGAGGTCGGCGGGCGCGAGTACAGACTTCAGGCGCTCAAGGAGAAGGGCGAGGAGCAGCTCTTCATCATCTTCGCCGACCAGACGAGCGGCAAGGAGACCTACGGCGCGGGGCGCTACCTCTACGCCGACCCGCCCGGCGCAGACGGCCGCGTCCGGCTCGACTTCAACCACGCCTACAGCCCGCCCTGCGCCTTCACGCGCTACGCGACCTGCCCGCTCCCGCCCCCCGAGAACCGGCTCCCGCTGCGCGTCGAGGCCGGCGAAAAGTACCTCGGCCACTGAGCGGGGAAGGCTTCGACACTAAAGACGCGGGGGCGGGCCGCATGCTTTAAGTCTTAAAGCACGCCCCGCCCGCCCGCGGTGCATGCCGAAAACATTAAGCCGCCCCGCGAAAGGCGCCGGTCTTTGACGAAGACCGGCGCCTTTCGCGGGGCGGCTGAACGCCTCTTCAGGCGGGGCGACTACTCGCCGACTACTGCTGACCCTTGTCGTGCGTATCAAGGCCGATGACCGTCACGGCGCTCGACCCGGCGTTGCTGAAGAAGCGGTTGTTGCCGTGCGAGTTCACCGTCCCCACCGTGCCGTTGGTGGTGTTGAAGGCGACGGTCGAGTTGGCGATGCGTACGGTGCCGCCCGCCGTCTGCGAGATGCCGGTGACGTTGTTCACGATCTGGCAGTTGTCAACAATCATCTCGGCCGCGCCGAGCGGGCCCTCGACGCCGATGGCGTGGCTGGAGTTGCCCGAGAGGACCGAGTTGCTCACGGTCATGCGCGCGCCGCTGCTGGCGACGATGCCGAAGCCGCAGTTGTGGACGCGGACGTTATCAATCGTGGCGCTGATGCGCGTCGCGCCGGCCGCCGGGATGACGACGATGCCGGCACCCGCCATGTTCCGGATGGTCGTGTTCGTGACGGTCAACTCGCCGCCGCCGCTCCGGACGTCCTCGATACCGCGGCCGGGGTTGCCACGTGATTGGTCGATGACGCAGTCCTCGACGAAGACCTCGCTGTTGGCCGACGCCGCGCCGCCCGAGATGCGGATGCCGCGCAGGCCGAGGACGGCGGCGCTGGCGCCGCCCGAGCCGTTGATGTTCAGGTTTCGGAGGCGCACCGTCTTCTCCACCTCGCCGACCGCGGTGAAGTTGTCGAAGGCGATCGAGACGCCGGTCGTCCCGGAGTGGAGGATGGAGCCGTAGCCCTGACCCTGCGTGCCTTCGATGGTGATCGACTTGGTGATGGTGACGGCGCCGAACCCGCCGGGGTCGAGCGTGCTGATCTCGCCGTGGACGGCCGTCTTCGAGATGGCGCCGGCGTAGGTCTTGCAGGGCGCGGTGCGGCTGCACGGGTTAACGTCGTCGCCGACGCCGGACACCCACGTGCGGGTCGCCTGCGCCTGCGCGATGGAGGAAAGGGCCACGATGAAGATCGCACACGTAAGAGCTTTAAGGGCAGCAGACATGGTTCTCATTAGAGTTCTCCTCACAGACTAGAATTTTGATTGTGGGGGCGATGCCTGTCTGACGCCTCGGCGTCCTTTGTCGGCATAGCCGTCGTTTGCTGATGGCGAACGTCAGGTTCGCAAAAAAGCCTGTCTGGTCCGCCACTTTTGCGGGGGCGGAGGGGCGTGCCGGCGTTAGGGCCGGACGATGATGTCACCGATGCCGTTGTCGGGGTCAACGAAGAGGTAGGCCGCGAAGGGGAAGGACTGGACGCTTACCTTCTGGTCGCGCGGCATCGCGTATCCCACGTCGTCCTTGACCTCGGCGTCGGTCGCCCACCAGCGCAGGCCCACGCCGGGGTCTTTCTCCAACTCGGCGTCCGAGGGAACCCAGTCTATCTTCAGCTCCTTGTAGAGTCCCCACGTGAGCCGGTCGGGCTCGCGCTGGTTGTCGCCGTTGTCTTCGACCGTGAACAGCACGCGCTGCCCGATCAGGAACGGGATGGTGGCGTCGCGGACGACGCCGCCCATCACCGCCTGGTTCTTGACGACGCTCATCTCGTCGAACGAGATGCTCATCGAGAAGCCGTCGTACCTCTCCTGCGGCGAGCCGTCGCCGTCCACGTCGCGGTAGATGATGGGCGCCTCGTCGCTCAAAAGCATGGTGCCGGACGCGCCGCCGTTGTCGAGCGCCTTGCAGTCAAACTCGACGTACTTCACGTACTTGTCCCCGAGCGTGAACTGGTAGGTGCCCTGCACGGACTGCGCGCTGGCGGCGACGCAGGCGGTCAGGAGCAGCACTAACGTCGAGGTAAAGCGAATGATCCTCATTGAAGAAACTCCTTCTGCTTGGTTAAGGGAAGGGGGAATAGGGTCGGTGTCAAAGTGCGTCTGTCTCGTAGGCGAAGCGCTTCAGTCTCAAAGCGCGGGGTTGGGCTTAAAGGGCAAAGCCGGGTCATCTTACGCGGGAGAGTCTGTTTCGGCAAGGGCCGCCGGGCCGTTTCTGACGGCGAGGCAACATACCCCACCCGGCCGAAAGAATCTTTAGAGCGCCCTGAAATTCTTCTGAAAGACTTCTGAAAGCGCGCCCCGCAGGCGCGGCGCAAGCTTCAGTCGTTTGTGAGGGGCGCTCCCGGCAAGCAGTCGCGAATTTTTCTAGGCGCGGCCGAGCTGGCGGACGCCGAAGAGCCGCCACTCGCCGGGCACGCGCCCGAGCCGGTGCGCGCCCCTGTCCTCGAAGTTGATGCCGGAGCCGGCGACCAAATCCTTGACGGTGTTCGAGACGAGCACCTCGCCGGGCGCGGCGCGGTTCGCCACCTGAACGCCGATCTCGGTGGCGACGCCGGTGACCTGGCCGTCCACCACGTCGCACTCGCCGGTGTGGAGGCCGGCGCGCATCTCGACGCCGAGCCGCGAGGCGTACTCGACGATGGCGTAGGCGCAGCGCACGGCGCGCGCCGGCCCGTCGAAGATGGCGAGCGGGCGGTCGCCGACCATGTCTATCTCGCGCCCGCGGAACCACTCGATCTCCTTGCGGACGTAGGCGCGCAGCCGCTGGATGAGTCCCTGCCGCAGCCCGACGCCGGGCCACGCCGTGCGCTGCTCCGACGAGTCGGCGATGCGCGTGAAGAGGACGGTGGCGAGCACTCGATCCGGCTCGGGCGTGTGGCGCGCGCCGGTCAGGAACTCTTCGACCTCGTCGAGGATGGCGTCCTGATCGCCGACGAAGGGGAGGTGGTCGCGTCCGGGCAGCTCGACGTAGCGTGCGCCGGGTATCCGCGACGCGACGTAGCGCCCCTCCTCGACTTTAAGACACTGGTCTTCCGAGCGGTGGATGACGAGCGTGGGCACGCGCACCGAGGGCAGCACGTGGCGCACGTCGATCTCGGCGTTCATCTGCGTCAACGCCAGCGCCGCGCCGGGGCTGGCGCCCATGCGGAGGTAGGTCGCCCACCACTCGCGGAAGCGCGGGTCTGAGGCGACAGACGGCGCACGCTCTTCCAAGCCGACGGGGCCGCCCCAGTCGCGCCGTATCTCCTCGAAGAAGTGCTGCCGCTCCTCTGGCGTCGGCGCCCACGGGTAGTCTCCGCCGCGGACGCGCTTGGCGTAGGTGCCGAGCATGACGAGCGCCGAAGTCTTCTCGGGGTAGGTGGCGGCGAAGAGGCTGCACATCGGGCCGCCCTCGGAGACGCCGCACAGCGCCGCGCGCTCCGAGCCGACCGCGTCGAGGACGGCGCGCACGTCGTCCATCCTCTGTTCGAGCGTCGGGAGCCGGTTGATGGGGACGCGGTCGGAGAGACCCGTCCCGCGCTTGTCGAAGAGGATGAGGCGCGAGAAGGAGGAGAGCCGGCGCAGGAAGCGCGCGAAGCTCGGCTCGCGCCAGAAGTATTCCATGTGCGAGACCCAGCCCATGACGAAGACGAGGTCGAGCGGCGCGTCGCCGACGACCTGATAGGCGATGTTGACCTCGCCGCTGCGCGCGTACATCGTCTCGGGCTGCCGGCCGAAATCTAAGCCGGGGTCGAAGTCGGCGCCGCGCGCCTGCTCGCGCCCGAGGTGGAGCAGCGGCAGCTCGAACCCGGCGGGCGGCGCTGCCTGACTCGCCGCCGCGACCGTGTCGCCGCCCGCGCCGACGGCCGCCGCCGAGTCGGCGCCCCAGCCGCCCTCGCGCACTTCGGCGACGAAGCGATAGCCGCGCCTCGGCACCGTCTCGATGTACTTGCGGCCGCCCGCGTCCTCGCCCAGCGCCTTCCTCACCGCCGAGATGTTCTGCGCGAGGTTGTTCTCCTCGACGAAGCTGTCGGGCCAGACGCGCTTCATCAGCTCCTCCTTGCCGAGCACGTGGCCGCTGTTCTCGACGAGCGCGAGCAGCGTGTCGAAAGCCTTCGGCGTCAGCGGCACCACGCCGCTCTCGCCAAAGAGGACGCGCTCGTCGGCGTCGAGCCGGAAGGCGCCGAAGGCGTAGAGGCGTTTGGACTGCGTTCTCGTCATCGCTTTCAGCAGAGACCTAAAGTGTGTGACTTCAAAATTATTTTCAGGGCGCGGCGCCGTGTCCGGCGCCGGGCGCGCCGGGACGCGGAACGAGGAGAGCAGCGAAGCGGGCTAAAAAAAGGGGCGGCGTCGGCCGTGGGCTTCGGGGCGGGAAAGGCTCTCTGGTGCCTGAGTCGCCTTCCACGTCCGCGTGGTCAACCGTGTGACCCCACGAACTGGAAGGCGGCGAAGCGTTGGAACTGATCTCGAAGAGGGCGGGGGAGGGCGCGCCCCTCGGCCCCTTCGATGCCGCTCGTCGGTCGCGTGTCTCTCTGGACTCGTCCGCGAGTCGCGGAGTGCATGTTTATAAACTTGTCGGCCTCCTTTAATATACCCACGCGCCTTCGTGTATGTCCATTTTTTTGAGGCCGCCGCCCGCGGCGCGCGGCGAAAGGTTGGTGAGAATGAAAGTGCTGAGACGGACTATGCTGGCGTCGGCGGTGCTGGCGTGCCTGCTCCTGCCGGCGGGGCGCGCGCTGGCATGCGCGTGCTGCTCAAACGAGGGCGACTACCGCGTCGGCTTCGCCAAGCCGAGCGAGTACGAGTCGAGCCTCATGCGGCGGGTGCGCTTCGGCGGGACGGCGCACCTGTATCTGACGGAGGCCGACATGGAGGAGAGCGCGAGGGGGCTGGCGCACCGCGCGGAGAACTACAAGCTCAAAGGCTCGCTCGTCGGCAACGTGTGGCGGCTTGAGTTCCGCGACGGGAACAAGTCCGGCACGCTCAGCCTGCCGCTGCCCGCGAAGATGTTGAGCTACACGGCCGACATCCGCGACGGGCGGACGAGCCCCGGCGGCGGCCCCCTGCTTTATAAAGAGTGGCGCTTCGAGGGTCGCGCCGCGGGGACGGGAATTTTCCGCGCCGGCACCGCCGCCGGCCCGACCAAATACTTTCTCGTGCTCCAGGGGCGCGGCAACGGCTGTCAGGACGCGGGAGACTTTACGCACTGGCGCCTGAGCGTCAACGGCCGGAAGGCCGAGTACGCTTTCTACGGCCAACTCGCCAACCCCGAGTGAGCCGCGGACCTAAACTCCGGCACACACAAAAACTCAGGGGCTACCGGGTGGTAGCCCCTGAGTTTTTGATTTGACCCATGGAGCCGAGGGGGATCGAACCCCTGACCTCTGCAATGCCATTGCAGCGCTCTCCCAGCTGAGCTACGGCCCCGTTTTTCAACCGCTCTGCGTCGAAAAATCAACCGCCCGGCGCCGAATCACGCGCCCGAAGCGAAGCCGTAAATTAGCATACGCGGGAGCCGCCGCGCAAACATGCAGTCCGCTCCGCGCGGCCGTTCACACGCCCTTGAAGTCGGGCTTGCGCTTTTCGAGGAAGGCGCGGACGCCCTCGTCCTTGTCGGCGGAGGAGAAGGTGAGCGCGAAGAGGTCTATCTCGCGGCGCAAGCCCTCGTCGAGGTTGGCGCGGGCGGCAGTCTTGACCGCCTCCTTCGCCATGCGGAGCGCGACGGGGCTCTTCTCGGCGATGCGGTTGGCCATCTCCATCGTCTTCGCCTCAAGCTCCTCGGCCGGGAAGACGGCGTTGACGAGGCCGAGGCTGTAAGCCTGCTGCGCGTCGATCATGTCGCCCGTCAGGATCAGCTCCATTGCTTTGCCCTCGCCGACGAGGCGCGTCAGGCGTTGGGTGCCGCCGCCGCCGGGGATGATGCCGAGGTTGATCTCGGGCTGGCCGAAGCGCGCGCGGTCGCTGGCGACGCGGATGTCGCAAGAGAGCGCCAACTCGCACCCGCCGCCGAGGCAGAAGCCGTTGACCATCGCGATGACCGGCTTGGGGAAGGTGTCCACGGCCGTGAAGAGCGAGCGCGCCGTCATCACGTCGCGCTGCGAGACGGCGGTGCGCCCCTCGAACTCGCTGATGTCGGCGCCGGCGACGAACGCCTTCTCGCCCGCGCCCGTGATGACGACGACGCGGACAGACTCGTCCTCGCGCAGCTCGTCGAGCGCGGCCGCGCCCTCGGCCCTCGTCTGGATGTTGAGCGCGTTCAGCTTCGCCGGCCGGTTGATGGTGATGAGCGCGACGCGCCCGCGCCGCTCAAGCAGAAGTGTCTCGTATGATGGCATCGTCATTCTCCTTAGAGCGTAAACCGTGAACCGTAAACCGTGACAAGAGAAAGGCAGCGCCCTCTTGTCACGGTTTACGGTTCACGGTTGACGGCTCTTACTGTTGTTCGCCCTCGCCCTCGGGCGCCTGCAACTCGTCGGCGACCCAGGAGACGAAGAGGCGGAGCCAGTTCTCGCTGGGCTCTGTGATCTGGACGCCGACGCGCGCCGTGCCGTAGATGGCGGGCGCGGTGCGGACGACGCGCGCCGTGGCCTCGATGGGCGAGCCGTCGGGGCGGTGCGCGCGCAGGTAGAGCTGGTCGCCGCGCGCGACGCGCTGGTTGAGGTGGAAGAGCGCGCCGAGCGTCGAGATGTCGTCGGTCTCGGTGGGCTCGCTCCAGGCGGCGCCGTCCTCGGCGCGCCCCGACACCACTATCGGGAGCCTCAGCGCCATGCGCAGCGCGAATCGTCTCTCTTCGTTCGGTGGCCTCGTCATAGTCATCAGTCGGCGGTGGGCAGATGGCCGTAGGCAGTCGCTCCGCGTGTCGGACGTTGAAAGGTTAATCTTGAGACTTCGACGGCGTGGCTTTTCAAATGCCATCCGCCATCCGCCTGCCGCCTACTTTTCTTCCCACCTGTAGAAGCCCTCGCCCGTCTTCCTGCCGAGCTTGCCCTCGGCGACCATGCGCCGGAGGATTTCGGGGGGGCGGAAGCGCTCCGACCCGAGCTTCGAGTGCAGGTACTCGGCGATGTGGAGGCGTACGTCGAGGCCGACGAGATCGGTCAGGCGGAGCGGCCCCATGGGGTGATTGTAGCCCAACTCCATCGCCGTATCTATATCTTTCGCCGCCGCCACGCCTTCCTCGACCATCCGCATCGCCTCAAGCCCGAGCGCCACGCCCAACCGCGACGAGGCGAAGCCCGGCACGTCTCTGACGACGATAGGCTCCTTCCCCATCCTCGCGGCGACGGCGCGCACGACCTCGACCGTCTCGGGCGCGGTCTCGCGGCCGACGACGATCTCGACGAGCCGCATGATGTGGACGGGGTTGAAGAAGTGCATCCCGACGACGCGTTCGGGGCGGCGCGCGCCCCCGGCGATTTCGTCGATGGAGAGCGAGGAGGTGTTGGTGGCGAAGATGAAGTCGCCCGTGTTCAGGCCCTCGACCGCGCGGAGCGTCTCGCGCTTGAGTTCGAGCCGCTCCGGGACGGCCTCGACGAAGAGGTCGCTGCCCGCCGTCTCTTCGAGCCGCGTCGTCGTGCGGATGTTCGAGAGGGCGCGCTCGCGCTCCTCTTCGGAGACTTTGCCGCGCTCGACGCCCTTCGAGAGGTTCGACTCGACCGCGCGCAGTCCCCGCCCGACCAGCTCATCATTAACGTCGCGGAGCGTGACCTCGAAGCCGGCGGCGGCGGCCGCCTGCGCGATGCCGTGCCCCATCGTGCCGGCGCCGAGGACGGCGACGCGCCGCACGTCCTGAATCGCGTGCGTCGTCGAAGTCTGCTCCTCTCGCGGCTTGCTCAAAAGGGTCTCGGTGCGGTCAAATTCGACTACCTACGGCGCGAGAAGTTATACTACACGCGCCGAGAAAAAGGCTACCACCGCCGCGCGCCGCTCGGTAAGCGCGCTTACAGACACACCCGTCCGAGGGGACGTTTAATCAGAGGCATGATGAAAGAGACCCTGCACCGCGAAGTCGTCATCGTCGGCAGTGGGCCCGCGGGCCTGACCGCCGCCATCTACGCCGCGCGCGCCGAGCTGCGCCCGCTCGTCATCCACGGCCCGCAGCCCGGCGGCCAGCTCACCATCACCACCGAGGTCGAGAACTACCCCGGCTTCGCCAACGGCATTCAGGGTCCCGAGCTGATGCAGCAGTTCGAGGAGCAGGCCAAGCGCTTCGGCACCGAGTTCCTCGTCACCCTCGTCAACAAGGTTGACCTGAGTAAGCGTCCTTTCACGCTCTGGACGGACGACGGGCACGAGATCGTGGCCGAGACTTTAATCGTCGCCTCGGGCGCTTCGGCGAAGTGGCTGGGCGTGCCGGGGGAGGCCCCGGCGCCCGAGGGCTTGGGCGGCATGGGCGTCTCGGCGTGCGCGACGTGTGACGGCTTCTTCTTCAAGGGCAAGCCCATCGTCGTCGTCGGCGGCGGCGACACCGCGATGGAGGAGGCGACGTTTCTGACGCGCTACGCCTCGCGCGTCACCGTCGTTCACCGGCGCGACAGCCTTCGCGCGTCGAAGATCATGCAGGACAAGGCGCTCAAGAACCCGAAGATCGACTTCGTCTGGAACGCCGAGCTGAAGGAGATCGTCGGCGCGCCCGAGACCGGCGTGACCGGCGTCCGCCTCTCCGACAACAAGACGGGTGAGGAGTCGGAGTTCGCGTGCGAAGGCGTCTTCATCGCCATCGGCCACAAGCCGAACACCGACGTTTTTAAGGGCTGGCTCGACATGGACGACGTGGGCTACATCAAGACGGCCGGCGTCTCGATGGCGACGAACATCCCCGGCGTCTTCGCCTGCGGCGACGCGCAGGACTCTGTCTACCGGCAGGCGGTGACGGCCGCCGGGACGGGCTGCATGGCCGCCATCGACGCCGAAAGGTTTCTCGACAGCCTGCCCGTGGAGACGGCCACCGGCGAGTCGGTCACCATCGAGGGCGAGGTCGTCTCGGCCGACCACGAACAGATCACGATGCCCGACGGCGAGGTCGTCTCGAACCTCCCCGACGGCCAGCCGCCCGCCGACGGCGCGTCCGCGCAGCCCGAGGTCGTCTACGCGCGCCCCTCGACGGAGCTTCAGTCCTGACTCGGCGGCCCTAGTGCGGGTGATGCAGAAGCGTGACCGGATAATCTGGATCGCACTGTTCGCGGGGTGGATGCTGATCGGCCTCTCCTTCAGCCTCAACGACTACCTCTCGCGCGACATCGTCAGGGATTATTCGCAGGAGCCGCTGCGCATGATCCTGCTGTGGGACGCCATCTACTGGCCCACCTGGGCCATGCTCGCGCCCCTCATCTTCTGGGTCGCGCGCCGCTTCCCGCTCGGGCGTAAGCGCTGGTACCCGAACCTGTTGATCACGCTGGCCGCCGGCCTCGGCCTCACGCTCCTGCACCGCATCGTCTACCTCTCGATCGCCGCGCCCATCCAGAAGGCGATGGGGCAGACCGAGCCTTTCAGCTTCACGCTGCTGCTCTACAACCTGCCGCTGGGGTTCATGAGCTACTCGATCATCCTCCTCATCAAGCGCGTCGCCGACTACGCCATCGACCGGAAGGAGGAGGCGCGGGCTTCGCGCACGGAGGCCGAGGCGTCGCGCCTTGAGGCCGTGCTGGCGCAGAAGGAGCTACAGCTCTCGCGCCTCAAGGCCGACCTCAAGCTGCGGCCGCACTTCATCTTCAACGCGCTCAACTCCATCGCCTCGCAGCTCCGCAAAGACCCCAACGCGGCCGACGAGATGCTGGCCACGCTCGGCGACTTCCTGCGCCTCACGCTCAAGTACTCCGACGTGCAGACCGTGACGCTTGAGAAGGAGTTGGAGATTCTGCGCAGCTACCTCGCCATCGAAAAAGTCCGGCTGGAGGACGGGTTGCAGGTGCGCGAAGAGGTCGAAGCCCGCGCGCTGGCCTCGCGCGTGCCGACCTTCATCTTGCAGCCGAGCGTCGAGAACGCCATCAAGCACCGGCAGAGCTTCGACCGCGTGCAGATCGTCATCTCGGCGAGGCAAGAAGGCGGGAAGCTCCGGCTGCAAATCAAGGACAACGGCGACCAGTGGCGCGGCGGCGCCGAGGGGCGCGCCGAGGGGACGGGCATCGAGAACACGCGCGCGCGGCTCGAAAGCGTCTACGGCTCCGACTACAGCTTCGAGCTGACGCGCACGCGCGACGGGTGGACGGCCGCCGTCTTTGAGATGCCCCTCGTCACGCTCGCCGCGCCCGCCGACGAAGCGGGCGCCGCCGTCTCATCATGATGAAGGAGAAGATACGCGCGCTCATCGTTGACGACGAGCCGCCGGCGCGGCGGGACGTGCGGAGCCTGCTCCGCGCCGACCCCGAGATCGAGGTCGTCGGCGAGTGCGCCAACGGCCGCGAAGCCATCGAGGCCATCGAGTCGCACTCGCCGCACCTCGTCTTCCTCGACGTGGAGATGCCGCAGATCACGGGCTTCGACGTGCTCGAAGCCATCGACCGCGAGAAGATGCCGCTGGTCATCTTCGTCACCGGCCACGACGAGTACGCGCGCCGCGCCTTCGACGTGCACGCCGTCGATTACCTGTCGAAGCCCTACAGCGTCTCGCGCTTCGAGCAGGCGCTCGTCAAGGCCAAGAACACCCTGCGGACGGAGTCGCGCGACCTCATCAGCTCGCGCATCAACGCCTTCCTCGAAGAGAACCGCGCGCAGTACCCCGAGCGCTGGCTGGTGAGGGAGAACGAGTGCCTGCTGCTCATCAAGACCGCCGACATCGACTGGGTTGACGTTGACAACCACATGGTGCGCTTCCACGTCGGCGGGAAGTTCTACGACCGCCGACAGTCGCTCTCAAGCCTCGAAGCGCAGCTCGACCCGAAACAGTTCTGGCGCATCGAGCGCTCGTACATCGTCAACGTCGAGCGCATCCGGCAGATCAACATCCTCTCCGAGAACAAGTACGAGATCGTCCTCCACGGCGGGAAGACGCTGGCGATGAGCCGCGACTACCGCAAGCGTCTGAGAGACCTCGGCTGGGACCTGTAAGGAATTTCGCGCCGCCCCGCAACCCCTCACGCCCGCCGACAGCCCCCCGCGCCAAACTCGTAGCGCCGCCCCGGCCGCCGGGGGTACTCTTCGCGCCGACCGCTCTCCCCGCTGTTCGACGAGAGGAGAAGTGACGATGAGCGCGAAAACTATTCCGGCCCCGCCGGGGCGGCCCAGTGACGAAAGCCTGAGCGGAGGCTTGGGCGGGCACCCGCGCGGGCTTTCGACCCTCTTCATGACGGAGATGTGGGAGCGCTTCTCGTTCTACGGGTTGCGCCCGCTCCTCGTCCTCTTCATGGCGGCGGCGCTCGCCCAAGGCGGCTTCGGGTTCGAGCGCGACCAGGCGTCGGCCATCGTCGGCATCTACGCCGCGAGCGTCTACCTCGCGTCGCTTCCGGGCGGCTGGGTGGCAGACCGCCTGCTCGGACTCCGCCGCGCGATTCTCTACGGGGCGGTGCTGATTTCGGCCGGCCACATCTCCATCGGGCTGTCGGCGTTCGCGGGCGGGAAGCTGACGTTCTTCCTCGGGCTGATTTTCATCGTGTTCGGCACGGGGCTGCTGAAGCCGAACATCTCGGCCATCGTCGGCGACCTCTACCCGGCGGGCGCGGAGGGCGACGCGCGGCGCGACGCCGGGTTCTCCATCTTCTACATGGGCATCAACCTCGGCGCGTTCGCCGGGCAGCTCGTGACGGGCTTCCTCGGTGAGACCGTCGGGTGGCACTGGGGCTTCGGCGCGGCGGGCGCCGGGATGCTCGTCGGGCTGGCGGTCTTCGCGGCGCGCTCGCGCTCGACGCTCGGCGACATCGGCGCGCGGCCGGCGACGCACGAAGACCCGGCGGCGCAGAAGTCGCGCGAGCGCCGCGCCAAGCTGACCCTCGGCGCGGGCCTCGGCCTGCTCGCGCTCGTCTTCGTCTTCGCGGCGGCGGGCGCCCTCACGCTCGACGCGCAGGCCATCGGCCAGTCGATGACCTACGTGCTGGTGGGCCTCGCCGTCCTCTACTTCGGCTTCCTGTTCGTCGCCGGCGGCCTCAAGGGCGACGAGCGGAAGCGCGTGCTGCTCATCGCGGTGCTCTTCGTCTTCGCGGCGGTCTTCTGGTCGGCGTTCGAGCAGGCGCCGACCTCGCTCAACCTCTTCGCCAAGGACTTCACGGCGCGCACGGTGGCCGGCTGGGAGATTCCGGCGACGTGGTTCCAGTCGATCAACTCGGCGTTCATCATCATGCTCGCGCCGGTCTTCGCCGGACTCTGGACGAAGCTCGGCGCGCGCGGGGTTAACCTTTCAAGCCCGGCCAAGTTCTCGCTCGGGCTTCTCTTCGCCGGGGTCGGCTTCCTGATCATGATCTTCGCGGCGAACGCCGTGGTGGCCGGCGGGGGCGCGGTCAAGGTCTCGGCGTGGTGGCTGGTGGGGAGCTACTTCTTCCAGACCGTCGGCGAGCTGTGCCTAAGCCCGGTGGGCTTGTCCTCGATGACGAAGCTCAGCCCGCGCCGCTACGTCGGGCAGATGATGGGCATCTGGTTTCTGGCGGCGGCGCTCGGCAACCTCATCGCGGGGCTGGTGGGCGGGAACGTCGATCCCAACAAGCTCGAACAGATGCCGCAACTCTTCACCGCCACGACCGCGTCGCTCGTCGTCTCGGCCGCCGCGCTGGGGCTGCTGGCGATTCCGCTCCGCCGGATGATGCAAAAGACGGAAGGCGGCCAACCCGGCCCGGGGGAAGAAGGCGCCGCCGCTCAGACCGCCGCCGTCTACGCGCGCCCGTCCGCCGAGCTTCCGTCCTAATTTGGTAGCGTAAGAGAGAGGGCGGGGCGAG
>DASVQX010000043.1:0-3120 GCA_036388915.1 Pyrinomonadaceae bacterium | reverse complement strand
GCGCGCGCGCCGTCTGGGCCGGCGCGCCCTGCGCGGGCGTCGCCTGCCGCGCGCGCGCGGGAAGGTTCGAGAAGAGGAGCAGCGCGCACGACAGCGCGGCCGCGTTCCGGCGTCTTGAGAGCATCTTGACGTGGTCTCCTGCGAAAGTCTCCCGGCGCGTTCCGCCGTCACAGGGCCGCGCCCGCCGAGACGAAATTTAAAGTGTGTGTAAAATTTAAAGTGCCGGGCGGCAAAACACAAACGGAGGGCGCGGCCCGGCGGCCGCGCCCTCCGTCCGGTCGAGTTCGATTCGGCTTAGCCGGCGACGCGCCCCTCGCTCCCCGCCCGGCTCGCGGCGGGCGCGGGCGCGGACGCGGCGGGCACGTCCTCCTTGTGGCCGCACTCCTCGCGGACGCAGGCGCGCGTCGTGCCCTTCTTCGTCGTCTTCTCGACCATGAAGGGCGCGTTGCACTGCGGGCAGGGCTCCGAGACGGGCTTGTCCCAGTAGACGGTGTCGCACTTCGGGTACTCGGAGCAGCCGTAGAAGTACTTCCCGCGCTTCGACTTCTTGACGACGATCTCGCCCTTGCAGCCGGGCTTCGGGCAGGCGACGCCGGTCGTCTCGCGCTTGATGTACTTGCAGGTCGGGTAGTTCGCGCAGGAGACGAACTCGCCGTAGGGGCCGTGGCGGCGGACCAGCTGCGCGCCGTCCATGGGGCAGGTCTCGCCCTCGATGGGCACGGGGGCCGGGGCGACCGCGCCGGTCTTCTTCGAGACGCGGCGGATGTTGCGGCACTCGGGGTAGCCCGAGCAGCCGAGGAACGGCCCGAACCGGCCGCGCTTCATCGCCATCGGCTTGCCGCACAGCTCGCAGGTCTCTTCGGGCGCCGCCTCCGCGCCGCCGTCCGCCGAAGCCCCGCCGCCCGCCGAGGCGCCGTCGCCGTCCGTTTGCGGCTTCGAGACCTCGCGCGTGGTGCGGCACTCGGGGTAGTTCGAGCAGGCGAGGAACTGGCCGAAGCGGCCGAGCTTGATGACCATCGGCGAGCCGCAGTTCTCGCACTTCTCGCCGGTCGGGATGGCCTGCTGCTTGCGCCCCTTGACGTAGGTCTCGAACGCTTTCAGGTCGCGCGCGAACTTCTCGTAGAACTCCGCGAGCGCGTCCGTCCACGCGAGCTTCCCTTCCCCTATCTCGTCAAGCTCCTCCTCCATCCGCGCCGTGTACGACTCGTTGAAGAGGTCGTCGAAGCCGCCCTCGACCAGCAGGTCGTTGACCGTCATGCCGAGCGCGGTCGGGTGGAAGCGCGACTCGACGCGCTCGACGTACTCGCGATCCTGAATCGTCGTCATGATGGCCGCGTAGGTCGAGGGGCGGCCGATGCCCTTCTCTTCGAGCGCCTTGACGAGCGTCGCCTCGGTGTAGCGCGGCGGCGGCTCGGTGAAGTGCTGCTCGGGCGTGACGCCGTTGAGTTTCAGGCTCTCGCCCTTCTCGACGAGCGGCAGCTTGCGCGCGGCCTCGTCGTCCTCTTCGGCCTTCTCGTCGCGGCCTTCCTCGTAGACTTTGAGGAAGCCGTCGAACTTCAAGACCGACCCCGTCGCGCGGAAGAGGAAGCGGCCGGCCTCGATGTCGATGGTCGTCTGGTCGAAGACCGCCGGGTTCATCTGCGAGGCGACGAAGCGCTGCCAGATGAGCCGGTAGAGTTTCAGCTCGTCGCGGTCGAGGTAGCGCGCGACCGCGTCGGGCGTGCGCGTAACGTCGGTCGGCCGGATGGCCTCGTGCGCGTCCTGCGCGTCCTTCTTCGAGCGGTAGTGGACGGCCTTCTCGGGGAGGTACGCCGCGCCGTACTGCGTCGAGATGAAGTCGCGCGCCTCCGCCAGCGCCGTGTCCGAGACGCGCGTCGAGTCGGTGCGCATGTAAGTAATAAGACCGACCGCGCCGTCCGCGCCGACCTCGACGCCCTCGTAGAGCTTCTGCGCGACCATCATCGTCTTCTTGACGGGGAACGAGAGCTTGCGCGCCGCCTCCTGCTGGAGCTTCGACGTGATGAAGGCGGGGACGGGGTTGCGCCGCCGCTCCTTCGTCGTCACCTCCGAGACGGCGAACTGCTGCCGCTCGGCCTCCTCGACGATCTCGCGCGCGGTCTTCTCGTCGCCGATTAAGATTTCGCTCTTCTTAACGTCCTGGTCGAAGCCCGAAGTCTTGACCGTCTGCTCGCCGACCTTCCACAGACGCGCGTCGAAGGCGGGCGGGAGTTTGGCCGAGAGGTTGGCGCCGACCGTCCAGTACTCGGTCTTGACGAACTTCTCGATCTCGCGCTCGCGCTCGACGACCATGCGGAGCGCGACCGACTGGACGCGGCCCGCCGAAAGCCTCCCGCCGATGGTGCGGCACAGCAGCGGCGAGACCTTGTAGCCGACGAGGCGGTCTAAGACGCGGCGCGCCTGCTGCGCGGCGACGAGGTTCTGGTCGATCTGCTTCGGCTCCTTGAAAGCCTCCTGCACGGCGCGCTTCGTGATCTCGTTGAACATCACGCGGAAGTGCGGCTTCTTCGGGCGCTTGGGGATGATCTCCTCGGCGAGGTGTTGGCAGATGGCCTCGCCCTCCCGGTCGGGGTCGGCGGCGAGATAGATGGCCTCGGCCTCACGCGCCGCGCTCTTCAGCTCGGAGACAACCTTGCGATTGTTGCGCTTCTTGGTGTCGGGGATGACCTCGTAGGTCGGCTCGAAATTATTGTTGACATCGACGCCCAAGCCCTTCGACGGCAAATCCTTGATGTGGCCGATCGAGGCCATCACGCGGTAGTCCGGGCCCAGATATTTTCCGATGGTCTTCGCCTTGGCGGGCGACTCGACCACGACTAAATTCTTCGTCATTAAACTCTTCCTCTGTTAAAAAACGTCGCGCCCGAAACGGCCCCGAGCCGCGGCGCGCCCCGCGCGGGGCTGGCGGCGGCACGGCCGGGAAGAACATGCGCGACCCGTTGTTATCCTTTTTCTAATATTCTCTATTTCGCCCAAGGATGCAAACCCGGCCTCCCCTTAGATGCGCCGCGCCGCCCGCCGGCTCGCCCGCCCGCCGGCGGGTTTTTTGTTGACAGTCAACAATTTACGCCCGCCGCCGGGTCG
This sequence comes from Pyrinomonadaceae bacterium, assembly GCA_036388915.1. GTDB lineage: Bacteria > Acidobacteriota > Blastocatellia > Pyrinomonadales > Pyrinomonadaceae > QHXN01. The sequence goes on along the minus strand of DASVQX010000043.1, from coordinate 18 downwards.
CGAACCGGCGCCGGTTCG
>DASVQX010000042.1:0-110249 GCA_036388915.1 Pyrinomonadaceae bacterium | reverse complement strand
GTACCGCTTGACCAAGAGGCGCGTCGAGTCGGCGTTCAAAGTCGGCCAGTGCGGGTAGAACGTCCCGTTCAACTTCCCGTCCCTGGCGTCCGTCACCCGCATCACTTCCGTCCCGAAGGCGGGGTCGCGGAAGGTGCCGCCGGCCGCCGGCAGCGCGGGCAAGGCCGGCTCGGGGATGACGCGCCGGTCGTTCCCGTCGGCGGGCTTCGCCGCGCGCGCTCGCGGCGTCTGCGCGGACGCGCCCTCGCGCGCGGCGCGCGGCGAACGCGCCGGCGCGAGCAGCGCGAACGCCAACGCCGTCCCGCCGATGAGTAAGACGCAGAGTTTCAAAACGCCCCCCGCCGCCGCCGCGCTTACGACGCGGCGCCTTTAACGAAGACGAACTCGTTGCAGCCGAGGCCGACGCCGCCGCACTTCATCTTCGTCAGCGTGAAGCCGCGCGCGCGGTAGAAGTCAAAAATCTCCTCGGGCTTCGCGACCTCGTAAGGGTGGCCGCCGACCCAGTCTATGATGTCGTGCCAGCGGCTCATCCCGCGGTTCTGGTCGTAGCGCGTCCAGCGCGCCGCGTACTCCGAGGGGCGCAGGTGGACGAGCGAGCGCAGCATGGCCTTCGTCTCCTCCGGCGCCATCATCGCCAGCGCGAACGGGGGGCGCAGCGGGCGCGGCAGGCGGTTGTAAGTCTTCTTGATCCACTTCCAGCGCGCGCTCTGACTCCCCGTGTCGTTGTAGATGGCGACGAAGAGCTTGCCGCCCTCCGCCACGGGCAGCGCGGCGTTGGTAAGCCCCAGCCACATCTGCCCCGTGTGATGGAGCACGCCCCACGAGTAGACCACGTCGAAGCGTCCGAGCGATCGGATATAAGCCTCGTCGAGCGCCGACCCCTCCTCGATTGTCCAGCGCGCGTCGCCGTCGAAGTAGCGGCGGCGAAGCTCCGTCGTGCAGGCGACCGAGTGCGGGTCGTAGTCGAGCGAGTGGACGCGCGCGCCCAGACGCCTCGCCGCGAGGCTGAAGAGGCCGCTGCCCGAGCCGATGTCGAGGAAGCTCTTGCCCGCGAGGTCTTCGACTTCGAGCATCTGCCTCAGCGACTCCTCGGCGCGCGCGATGCGCCCCTCGTCCAGCGTCGAGAGGAAGCGGCTCCAGTTCACGCCGAACTCGAACCTCTCGCCGCCCGCCACCTCCGCCGCGTGTGAACTCATCTCCAACAGTCCTTCCTTCGTTTGCATCATTCCCTCACCTCAGTAATACAGGACGTAGTAAGCGAGCTTCACGTACTCGCCCGGAACCAGCTTCCAACCCAGCCCGTGCAGCCACCACGTTGTCGGCGGCGGCGAGTCTTCGCCCGGCGGCGGCGCGTCCACGCCGACCCGGACGCCCCGCCCGCCCAAGACCCTCTCCATCGTCCAGCGCGCGCGCCTCGACTGGTACGCGGCCGTGACGAAGAGCAGCGAGCGCACGCCCTCGCCTTCGGCGAACTCGCGCACGCGCAGCGCCTCGTCGTGCGTGCTCGTGACGACGCCCGGCAGGACGCGTATGCGTTCGGCGGGCACGCCCAACCTCAAAAGCTCGCGGGCGGCGCGCTCGCGGAAGAGCGGGTTCGTCTGCGTCGCGGCGTCCCAGCCGCCACGCTGGCCGTCGTCCGTGAGCACGACGAGCGGCGCGCGACCCCGCGCGTAAATCCCGGCGGCGTGGCGCGCCCGCTCGCGGTAGGTCGAAGAGCCGGCGAGCACGACGACCGCGTCCGCCCGCTCAAGCTCGCAGCCGACCAGCAGCCCGCGCGCCGCGACCCACGCCGCGAAGGGCCATGCCGCCAGCGCGGCCAGCGCGAAGACGGTCAGACGGCGCGCGCGACTCCCGGCCTTCCGGCTCGTCACGCGCCCGCGCTCAGGCGTCTTCGCGCGCGGACTCTGTTCGGCGGCTGTCACCATCAAGCCCAAGACTTCAGACCCCCTCGCGCCTGAGCGCGCCGGCCGCGCGCGGCAGCGCGCGCTTCGCCAAAAGGCTCTCGTAGAGCGCCTCCGTCCGCGCGAGCTGCGCCCCGCAGGAGAACTTCTCTTCGACGACGCGCCGCCCCTCCTCGCCCATCCGGCGCGCGCCCGCCGGGTCTTCCAGAAGCGACGCGACGCGCGCCGCCAACGCCTCGTCGTCGCCCGCCGCGACCACGTAGCCGTTGCGCCCGTCCTCGACCGCCTCGCGCGCGCCGCCCACGTCGGTGACGACCGCCGGCCGCCCGGCCGCCATGTATTCGAGAATCGAGTTGGAGAAACCCTCGGCCGTCGAGCTGAGCACGCACACGTCCGAGACCGACAGCAGGTCGCCCACGCTCTCGCAACGACCCGTGAAGAACACGTCGCCGCCGATGCCTAACTCCGACGCGAGCGCGCGGTACTCTTCCGACAGACTTCCCTCGCCCGCGACGACGAAGGCCGCCTCCGCGACTCGCCCGCGCACTCGGCGCGCCGCGCGCAGAAACGTCGGGTGGTCTTTCACGCGGTGGTGGAGGTTGGCGACGATGGTCACGAAGCGGCGCCCCTCGGGCAGCCCGAAGTACGCCAGCGCCTCTTCGCGCGAACGCTTCGGCGCGAGCCGCGCGGTGTCGAGGCCGTTGTGGACGGTGAAAACCTTCGACGCCGGCACGCCCGACGCGACGAGCTGGCGGCCGACCGCGTCGGCGTTGGCGACGACCGCCTGCGAGAGTCGGAAGACCTGCTGCTCAAGCGTCCGCTGCGCCGGCGTGCGCAGCCACTCGGTCTCGCGCCGCGAAGAGATGCGGACGGGGACGCCCGCCATCGTCGCGCCCAGCACGCCGAACGTGTTGGTGTAGAAGCCGTGCGCGTGGACGACGCTCACACGCTCGCGCCGCAGGTGGCGCGCGAAGCGTATGAGCTGCGCGGCGAACTTCGGGTGTCCGAAGCCGCGCAGGGGGTACTCCGGTATCTCGCCCAGGCCCAGCCGCTCGACCTCCGCGCGCAGCACGCCGTGGCCCTTGAAGCAGGCGACGCGCACCCTGTAGCGCCCGCTCTCGTCGAGCAGGCGGACGAGCTGCACGGCCTGGCGCTCGGTGCCGCCCTGCTCGAAGTTGTCTATCAGGTGGAGGACGCTCTCTCTCATCTCTTCAGGCGAGGACGAGCGCGGGCGCGGCCGGCTCGGGGCGCTCGGCGCGGGGCGCTTCGTCCACGAAGTTGCGGTGCCAGAGTTCGAGCACGAAGAGCGCCCACAGCTCCGCGGCGTGGTCGCGCCGGCCGCGCTCGTGCTCGTCGAGGAGCAGCCGGACGTAGGACGTGTCGGTGTAGCCGCGCGCCGACGTGCGGGTGTCTAAGAGCGTCTCGCGCGTGCGGCCCCGCAGCTCGCTGTTGATCCAGTGCTGGATGGGGACGCCGAAGCCCTGCTTGGGGCGGCGCAGGATTTCGTCGGGGACTAGCCCCTCGACGGCGCGCTTGAAGAGGTGCTTGGTCTCAAGACCCCGCATCTTGAAGCGCGCGGGGACGCGCCCGACGAACTCGATGAGCTTGTGGTCGAGCAGCGGGGCGCGCGCCTCAAGCCCGACCGCCATCGTCATCCGGTCAACCTTCGTCAGGATGTCGCCCGGAAGATAAGTCTTCGCGTCGAGGTAGAGCAGGGCGTCCAAAGGCTCGCCCGTCCCCGCGCGGGCGGCCGTCTCGCGGAAGCGCGCCGCCGGGTCGGACGAGCCGAGACGGCGGCGGAAATCTTCGGTGTAGAGCGAAGCCTTGTTGAGCCGCGTGAAGACCGAGACCTCTTCGATGTAGCGGTCGATGGGTTCGAGCGCGACATTGTGGATGAAGTTGCGGCCGCGCGCGCCGTGCGGGAGCCGGCGCCCGAGCGGCTGCATCAGCCCCTCGCGCACGACGCGCGGCAGGCGCGCGAAGCCGCTCCGGCGCCGCTCGACGGCGTAGCGCGTGTAGCCGGCGAACAGCTCGTCGCCGCCGTCGCCAGAGAGCACGACCTTGACGTAGTCGCGCGCCAGCTTCGAGACCATGTAGGTCGGCAGCGCCGACGAGTCGGCGAAAGGCTCGTCGAAGTGCCAGACCAACTCGTCAACGAGCGCGCACACGTCGGGCGTGACGGTGAACTCGTGGTGTTCGGTCTTAAACTTTTCGGCGGCGACGCGCGCGAACTTCAACTCGTCGTAGCTGTCCTCGCGGAAGCCGATGGAGAAGGTCTTGACGGGGCGCTCGCTCGCGCGCGCCATTAGTCCGACGACCGCCGACGAATCGACGCCGCCCGACAGGAACGCGCCGAGCGGCACGTCCGCCACCAGACGCACGCGCACCGACTCGTCTAAGAGAGCGCGCAGCTCTTCGAGCCAGTCGTCTTCCGTCCGCCCCTCCTCCGGCGCGAACGGGAAGTCCCAGTACTCTTCGACTTCGACGCGCCCGCCCTCGAAAGTCAGGTGGCAGCCGGGCGGGAGCTTGTGAACGTCTTTGAAGATGCTGAGCGGGTCGGGGACGTAGCCGAACGAGAGGTAGGCGTCCAACGCCTCCGCGCTCACCTCGCGCCGCACCTCGGGGTGGAGCAGGAGCGACTTCATCTCCGAGCCGAAGACGAGCGTGCCCTCGGGCGTCAGCGTGTAGTAGAGCGGCTTCTTGCCGGCGCGGTCGCGCGCGACGAAGAGGCGGCGGCGTGGCTCGTCCCAGACGGCGAAGCCGAACATGCCGCGCAGGTGTTTGACGCACTCGGCGCCGTGCTCCTCGTAGGCGTGGACGATGGCCTCCGTGTCCGAGTTGGTGTGGAAGCGGTGGCCGCGCGCTTCGAGGTCGCGGCGCAGCTCGCGGTAGTTGTAGATTTCGCCGTTGAAGACGATGGACACGCTCGGGTCGCAGCCGCTCATCGGCTGCTGCCCGCCCGCGAGGTCGATGATCGAGAGCCGGCGCATCCCCAAGGCGGCGGCGCCCGTGACCGTCGCGCCCTGCTCGTCCGGCCCGCGGTGCGCGATGACGCGGCACATGCGTTCGAGCAAGACCCCGGCGGCCGCCGCGCGCTCGCCCGCGAACTCAGACCGACTCACGAATCCGGCGATTCCGCACATCAGCTCTTTACCTCTTGGACGGGAGTGACGGGCGCGCGTCGCCCCGGCACGAAGCGGTTGAACGCGCCGAGGTGGCGGCGGACGGCGTCGCGCTCGCCCGGCGTGACGAAGCCGAACAGCGCGACCGCCGCGACGTAGACGGCGCCGAAAGTCGCGCCGGTCACGACGAGCACGACGAAGGGGCGCGCGCCGCCGGCCGCCGCGGCCCCGCGCGCGAGCGCCGCCGCGACGCCCGCCATCGCCGACGCGGCCGCCACCTTCCAGAAGTCTTTGAGCAGCGCCGCGTCACGCCAGCGCACGCCGACGATGCTCCACGCCTTCGCCGTCTCGACGAAGCGGTCGGCCAGCGAGAAGGCGACCATGATCGAGATGGCGCCGACCATCCCGAAGCGCAGCGTCCCGAACCAGAGCGCCGGGAAGAGCAGCAGGACGGTGACGGTGCGCACCTTGAGCAGGAAGAAGCGGTGCTCGGCGTAGGCGCGCATGATCGGGTCGGCGATGAGGACGAAGGTCGGGAGCGTCGTCAGGTGGACGACGAAGATGGGCCAGCTCGCGAGGTACTGCTCGGTGAAGAGCACGACCAAAAACTCGCGCCCGGCGACGAGCAGGAAGGCGTAGAGCGGGAAGTAGACGGCCGCCAGCTTGCGCATCGTCTGCGCCGTGACGAGCAGAATCTCGCGCGTCTCGCCCTGCTTCTGCAAGCGGCTGATGTGCGGGATGAGGAGCGAGCCGAACGACTCGCCGACGATGTTGACGAGCGGCAGGCTGAAGCAGCCGATGGCGTAGATGGCGAAGGCGGCCGGCCCGAAGCGGTACGACACGACGTAGTTGTGCATGTCGATCAGCACGCCGAAGACGAGGCCGGCGAAGCCGATCGGCATCGCGTAGGAGAGCTGCGCGCGCATCAGCTCCCAGTCGGCCTTTCTCCAGAAGCCGGGGAAGCGCGAGCGCAAATATACGAACAGCACGCAGGTCTGCAAGACGCCTTGCGCCAGCGCCGCGTAGACCAGCGCGCGCACCGTCCCGAACCCGGCGGCCGCCGAGACGAGCAGCGCCGTCTTGCTCAGCTGCGCGGCGACGATGAAGAGCGTGGCGAGGCGCGACTCGTTGCAGGCGATGGACGCGACCTCGACGAAGCTGGCCGTCATCCAGAACATGACGACGAGGCCGACGAGCGGCGCGTAGGCCGTCAGCTCGGGGCTGCCGAAGAGCGAGGCGAGAAGGGTCGGGCGCAGCAGGAGCGTGAGGAAGAAGAGCGCGCCGAGCGCCGCGTTGAAGAGGACGATGTTGAGGACGACGGCGCCGCGCCGCCCCTCCGGCTCGCGCGGCAGGAAGTAGTAGGCGCTCATGCCGAAGCCGAGCGGCAGCACCGTCAGCGCCGTGCCGACGGCGAGGAAGACCTGCTTGTAGAGGCCGAACTCCTCGCGGCCCATCCGGCGCACGAGCAGCAGCGGCAGCGCGAAGCCGAGCACGTACGCCGCGCCCTTCGCGAACATCAGAAGGAACGCGCGCGCCGTCAGCGACCCGCCTCTGTCGTAAGTCTCAGCCAACCTCGGCCAGCCCCCCCGCGCGCCCCGCGCCCACGCCCGCCCGCCCGAGGCCGAGCGCGTCGCGGTACGTCGCGACCATGTTCGCCGCGAAGCGCTCGCGGCTCCACTCCATCTTAACAAACTCGCGCCCGGCCTCGCCGAGCCTCGCGGCGCGCGCCCCGTCACCGAGCAGCGAGAGCAGGCGCGCCGCCAGAGCGTCCGCGTCGCCGTGCGGGTGCAGCAGGCCGGTCTCGCCGTCGATGACGATCTCGGGGATGCCGTCCACGGCCGTCGCCACGACGGGGCGGCCGCGCGCCATCGCTTCGAGGATGACGAGCGGCAGCCCCTCGAAGTGCGTGCAGAGGACGAAGATGTCGAAGGCGCCCATCAGCCGCGCCACGTCCGTGCGGAAGCCCGTGAAGACGAAGCGCGACTCGACGCCCGCGTCGGCGAGCGCGCGGCGCACCTCGTCGTAGTGGCCGCGGTTGGCCTCCTCGTAATCGCCGACGACCATGAAGCGCACGTCCCGACGTTCGGCCAGAACGCGCGCCGCCGCGCGTGCGAGCGTCGGGAAATCCTTCTGCGGCGCGACGCGCGCGACCATGCCGACTACCTTCTCGCCGTCGCCTACGCCAAACTCGCGCCTGACCTCCGCGATTGATTCGGCCGGCTCCGGTGGGCCGACCTCAAGGCCGTCGTAGACGACGGCGCCACGGCTCGGGGCCACCTTGTAGGCGAACTTCCGCCACGTGTCTTCGGAGACGAAGACGAATTTGCCGACGAAACCCAGGAAGCTCACGTCGCGGCGCGAAAGCCCCGCGTGGCGGTTGCGTACGTGACAGACGACGCGCGCGCCCGCGAGCCGCCCGGCGAGGCCGGCCGTAAAGGCGGCGGCCACGTCGGCGCAGTGGACGAGACGGACGCGGCGGCGGCGGAACTCGCGCGCCAGCCGGTACGAGTCGCGGACGTACCTGTCGGCGCGCCGGTAGCTCGGCTCGACGGGGTCGTAAGTCTCCACGTCGAAGCCCTCGGCCGCGAAGAAGTCGCGCACTTCGGGCGCGTCGCGGCGGCAGAACATGACGTGGCCGAAGCCCGCGGCCTCGGTCGCGCGCGCGACGCGCAGCGTGGCGTGCTCGGTGCCGCCGACCGCCGCCCACGGCATGACGTGCGCGACCTTATAGCGTACCGTGTGCATCGGTCTTCGCCTCGCGTGTGTGCCCCGCCGTGGGGCCGCCCCGCTTCAGATAGAGTCTGCGAGCGAGCCTCGGCGCGGCGCGCAGGCAGAGCAGCGCGAGCCCGAGCTTTAAGCCCCGCAGGCGCGAACCGCGATGCAGGCCGCGCGCACGCGAAAGCTCCTCGGCCGCGCGCGCGTAGTCGCCGGCGGCCAGCTCGCGCTTGCACGCCGCCAGCGCCAGGTCGAAGCGGTAGTTGCCTATCTCCGCCTCGGCCAGCGCGCGCTCGCGCGGGCTGAGGTCGAGAGCGCGCGCGAGGTCTGCGTAGACGCCTATCGCCGACTCGTGCATCCGCGCCGTATCGCTCGCAAGGCTGTCGGGCCGCATCCGGTGTCGCGCCAGCACGCGCCTCTGGTAGCCGAGCCGCGCCCCGCCGTGCGCGAGACGCACCCACAGGTCGAAGTCCTCAGAGCGCCTGTAGCTCTCGTTGAAGAGACCGGCGCGCAAGAGCGCCTCGCGCCGCGCGACCACGCAGGAGGTGATGACGACGCACCGCTGCGCGAGCAGGCTCTCGACCGTGACGGCGCCGCGCGACGGGCAGGTCTGCATGAAGGTGCGCCCGGCCACGTCGCCGACGCCGAAGAGCAGCGCGTCGGAGTAGACGAGGTCGAGGCCGGCGTCGAGCGCGGCGAGCTGCTCCTCAAGGTAGGTCGGGAGCCACACGTCGTCGCCGTCGAGCAGCGCGACGAAGCGACCGCGCGCGCGCCGTATGCCGGCGTTGCGCGCCGCGCTCGCCCCGCCGTTCTCCTGCCTGAGGTAGACGACGCGCGCGAGGTAGGGCGCGAGCGCGCGCTCAAGCTCTTCGGTGTCGGGCGAGCCGTCGTTGACGACGACGACCTCGAGGTCTTTGAACGTCTGCGCGAAGACCGACTCCAGCGCCTCGCCGATGTACGGCGCGACGTTGTAGGCGGGCACGACGACGCTCACGGCCGGCGCCGCTTCCGTCACAATCGCCGGGACTAAAGCCGCGGCGTCCGTTTCTGTGGGCTGCACTCTCAACCTTCACCCCCGCGCGCGACCGCGGCCGCCGCCGGCTCGCGTATCGGCTCCCAGCGCGCGTAGCGCTCGCCCCGCACGAACTTGTAGAAGGCGACGACCGCCGCCGCGTTCGACAAAACGAAGTAGGCGGGCAGCGCCAGCAGGCGCGACTTCACGCCCGCGCGCCCCGCCAGCCACCCGGCAGCCGCCGCCAAGTAGAAGGCCGACTGCGCGACGGCCGCCAGCGCGTAAAAGCCCCCGGCGCGCGCCAGCGCGAGCGACGAGACCAGCGTGAGCGCGAGGAAGACCGGGACGAGGTAGCGCATGACCTTGTGCGACAGAAGCTCGATTGAGTAGAAGCCGCCGCGCAGCGGATTCAGAAGATGACGGTGCCGCCAGAGGTCTGTGTAGGTCTGCGCGATGACGCGGACGCGCATCCGGAACTCTTTCGCGGCCTGCCGGTTCGTCTCCTCGGTGCAGACGGCGGCCGGCTCGTAGACGGCGCGCAAACCCTGCTCGACCATCTTGGTCGCGATGATGAAGTCGCTGCACGCCTCGTTGTAGAGCGGGACGTAGGCCGAGCGGCGCACCGCGTACAGGCAGCCCGACGCGCCGATGAGCGAGCAGGCGCGGCTCTCGTGCGTCTTCAGAAAAGTCTCGTAACCCCAGTAGGACTTCGCGCCGCTGCCGACCGAAGTCGAGGCCGGGTCAACGTAGATGAGCTTCCCGGCGACGCAGCCGACCGAGGGGTCTGCGAAGTTGGGCGCCATCGCGCGGAGCACGTCCGTTTGGTAGAGCGTCGTGGCGTCGGAGAAGAGGATGACCTCGCCGCGCGCGAGTTCGACGGCGGCGTTCTGCGCGGCGGTCTTGCCCAGACGCTCGGCCTGTCGGTGCAGGCGCACGCCGCGCGCGGCGTAAGAGCGCGCGATCTCGTCGGTGCGGTCTGAAGAGCAGTCGGAGGCGACGAGGACTTCGAGCTTGTCGGCGGGGTAGTCGAGCGCGAGCGTGTTGTCGAGCTTGGCCGCGAGGTCGCGCTCCTCGTTATAGGCGGTGATGATGACCGTCACCGTCGGCTCCAGTTCGCCGCGACGGACGGCGCGCGGTCTGAGTTTGCTCACCGCCCACACCAGCGCCGGGTAGCCGGCGTACGTGTAAAGAAGCGCCGCCGCCGCCGCCGAGAAGATGACCTTTAACGCCAGCTCGAAACTCATACGTTAACCGCGGCGGGCTCGTGCCCTTCCCGTTCGGCCTCGATGCGCGCCTGCTCTTTCTCACCCGCGGCCGGCGGCGCCTCCGCGCTCGCCTCGTAGAGTCGGCGCAGGCAGACGGCGTAGCCGACCAGATAGTAGACGTTCCAGTAGTAGGCGACCGACGCGAAGAAGCTCGCCACCATGTAGCCGACGAGGCTGGCCGCAAGCCCCGCCGCGAGGTAGTAGAAGTGAGAAGTCTTGCGCGCCTCGAACGTCTCGCGCGAGACGGCGCGCAGGCGGCGGAGCGGCGTCACGATGTAGAGCGTGTAGAGGACGAGCGCCGCCGCGCCCATCTCGGCCGCGACCTGCGTGTAGGCGTTGTGCGTCACCTGATTGCGGAACGAGACGTAAGAGAAGTTCCCCATCCCGACGCCGAAGAGCGGGTTTCTTATGGCGACCAGCACCGAGCGCATCAAAAGCGCCTGCCGCGCGTCGGCCGAGCCGTAGGCGTCGAGGCTCCGGTCGTAGATCGAGAAGATGCGCGCGCCGTAGTTGCCCGGCGCGAGCACTAACAGCCCGACGACGAGCGCCAGCGCGCCCGAGACGACCGCGAAGCGGTGGCGCCGCCCGAGCGTCCACGCCAGCACGAGCGACGAGGCGGCTAAGCCCAGAAAGCCCGCGCGCGAGTAAGTGACGATGGTGCCCGCCACCATCAGCGCCGCCGCGCCGAGGTAGAGCGCCTTGCGCAAGAGTCCGCGCGAGCCGAAGGCGAGCGCCACCGCGATGGGGATCATCGTCACGAGGTGGAGCGCCATGTCGTTCGGGTTCTGGAAGATGCCGCCGAGGCTCCCCTCCACGCGATAGCCCTCGACCGTCAGACGCCCCGTGCGGAAGTCGTAGAGCGCCGTCGCGCCGAGCGCCACCGCCGACCCGACCGAGAGCAGAAGCATCAAGCGCAGCCGCCGCTCGGTGCGCACCGCGTTGACGATGACGAGGAACATCAGGACGGCGCGGATGAAGATGTCCGAGAAGGTCGCCCAAGCCTCGCCCGGACTCCCCTTCGCTAAGGGTATCGAGAGCAGCCCCGTGACGAGGAACAGCAGCACGAGGTTGACCTCGCGCGGCCGCGCCGTCAGATTCCCTTCCGCGCCGAGTTGCGACGGGATGAAGATGGCGAGCGTCACGACCGCGAACCAGAAGGCCAGGTTGGTCGGCAGCGGGATGTATTCGTACGGGCGGTAGAAGAGGACGAAGGTGAAGAGGAAAAGCCCCGCGAAGGTGAAGGCGTGCGCCGGCCGGAGCGACTTCTTCGCGGCCGCGTCGTCTCGGGCGACGTTGCGTGCGCGCGGCCCGTCGGGCGCCGAAGGGCCTTCGCCGCGGCCGTCGTCTTCCACGGACTCGGGACGGAAGGCCCGAATCTCGTCGTCCCCGGCCGCGTCCCCCACGCCCCGGCTCACGTCCCCGAGTCTTGAGGGGACGACGGGCTCGTATTCGAGGGGCTGTCTGGAAGAAGTCGGCGGCACTGCTTAAGCCAATCCCCGTGTCGCGCGCGGCGGCGCGCGACCAAACCTGTGCTGCGACAAAACGGCCGAGACGCGGCGGGGGGCAATCCCGCCTCGGTCGGCCATCCTCGCCGCGTCGCGCGAACCCTACAGGCGAGGGCGGCGCGGCGACTCCCGTCAAAATCCTTTCAGACCGGGACGCTCTCCTCGCTGCCGACGAAGACGAGCGCGTGGACGCGCTCGCGCAGCGCCGTCTCGAAGCGGCGCGCCTCCTCGACGCCCGTCAGGGAGAGCGCGCGCAACTGCTGTTCGATGCGGCGGCGGTAGTCGGAGACGAGTGAGTCGGAGACGTTCAGGCGCGCGGCCGCTTCGAGCTGCGTGATGTGCGCCGGGCTCAGGTAACAATACCACAGCACGCCGAGCATCCGGTCGTACTGCTTCGACTTGCCGCGCACCGCGGCGTGGAGGCCGCGCAGGAAGTTGTCAACGTAGCCGGCCGCCTCGTCCTCGCTCTCGCGGCGCAGCAAAGACTGCTCGGGGTTCTCGCCCGCGTCCACCGGCTCGAAGCCGCGACCCTCTTCGGTGTCGTCGCCGCCGATGGGGACGAGGTAGATGTCCATCACGGGCAGACGCGACATGACGAGGCTGCGAAGGCTCCGCACGTCCACCGGCGAGTCGCAGGCTTCCAGGACCGAGACGATGAGGTCTTCGAGGTCGGAGTTGCTGATGATGATCTGCGCGTCGCCCGTGCAGCCGACCATGCGCGTGTCGCGCTGGCGGACGGGGATCATCTGGGCGCGCTCTTCGAGTTCGGCCTGCGCGCGGCGCTGCTTGTCGGCGCGCCACTCGCGCAGACCGTAGACGCGGTCAACGAGGCGGCGGTGCGGCTCGTCCTCGCCCGCGCCCGAATCGACGCGGCGGAAGTTGGCCGAAGACTGGATGATGGTCGAGATGCGGCGCGCGAGCCGGTAACTCTCGGGGTGGCGCTTGCGCAGCTCGGCCGTCAGGAGGTTCGTCAGCTCGATCTGGCTGACCTCGCACTCGATCTCGGCGTCGGTCATCTCCGAGTCGAGGTAATGCTGGAAGCGCGACTTGGCGAGGAGCGTGACGAAGAGTTCCTGAGTCAGGTCGAGGTAGGCGCTGCCGCGGTCGCCCTCCTCGACGAGGAGGCCGGCGCTGTAGGAGGCGCGCACCAGCGGGTGGTTGACGACGAGGCGCTGGAGTTCCGTCCAGAGGCGCGAAACGTCCGAGCGGCGCAGCGTCTCGACCCACGCGCCCGCGTGACGCTGCGGGCGCTCCTGCGCGGCGGGGGTGCGCCCCTGCGGCGTGGGCTGTGTCTCTTCGGTTGCGCTCGTCATGGGGTCTTTCAAGTGATGATCTTGGTCGGCAGATGTGGCAGCCATGTTACCGGTTTTGAACAGTTAGGAGCAAGGCCGGAGGTGTCTGGATGCGTCCGCTGGGGAGGATTAAATGGGTGGAAAACTCCGGGCGCCTCGTGGGGTTGCCGTCCGCCCGTCAGCTCTCGCCGCCGTCGGCGAGACGAACAAATCCGGGAGGGGACATCCTACTCCGCTGGCTCTGGGGATTGAAATGGTGGTCTCGCGGTGGACCCGCACCGGCTCGGCCGCAAGGGGAATGGCGCGGCCACCGTGAAGGAGCGTCGGGTCTTGTTTGCGCCCGCCTTTACGGCGAGTGCCCCGAACACTTTGAGATGGTAGCAGCAATCCCCGGTTTGAGCAACATCTTTTTACACGACGGCCAAGGCGTTGAAAAATCAGGGAGAAACGCGCCGCGCGGGGGGGCCGGCGGCGGGCGAAAGTTTGGAAATGGACTGTGATTGGTACTTTAACTCCCGTGCACGAGTGAAGCGCCCGAAAAAAGGGTTTTAAGACCGGCCCCGGCCGGATGAGGCTGCTCGGCCCGATTATCTTCGCCCGACCCGAGCTGTGCTATAGCGAATCGGCGTTTCCGCTCGCGCGTGCCGCCCAGAGGGCTTCCCCCGGCCGTCAGGCGGCGAGAAAAAGAGAGAGACCGCGAGGAGCACTCATGCCTTCTACCAGCACAGTCCGGTTCCGCAAGCTTCGCACTTGCCCGCAGACCGAGACGCTACTCACCTTCTGTCAGGGCGCGCGGACGGCGGCGCGCAGGGGGCGCGTCGCGGCTCACGTCGAAGAATGCGACTTTTGCGGCGCGGAGGTGCAACTGCTCTCCCGCCACGCGCCGCCGGCGGGCGCCCTCCCCCTCGCCGCCACCGCGCTGCCCGCGCACCTGCGACGCCTCGCCGAAGACGTTCTCGCCGAGCCTTCCCACGGCCGCGCGCGCTTCCCCGAATCGCTCGTCGAAATCGAGCGGCTGACGCCGGAGACGGTGACCGGACAGTAACTTTCAGTAGACAGTAGTCAGTAGATGTAAACGCGGCGCGCCCGGCTGATGACCGGGACGCGCCGCCTTCGTTTTTTTTCTACTGTCTACTCTCCCTTTCCCCCGCCGTTGTAAATCTCTTCGATCAGGTCGTGGTACTTCTCGTCGATGACGCGGCGCTTGACCTTGAGCGTGGGGGTGAGTTCGCCGCCGTCGATGGAGAACTCGTCGGGCAGCAGCGCCACGCGGCGGACGCGCTCGTAGTCGTGGAGCGGGCGGGTCAGCTCGGCCACCTCCGTCTGGACTAACTTGACGGCCGCGGGGCTTCGGCTCCACGCGACGCGGAGCGTGTGCTCCTCGGCCTGCGGCGTCGGCAGCGCCGAGGCGAGCGCCTCCCAGTCGGGGACGATGAGCGCGGCCGGAGCTTTGCGCCCCGCGCCGACGACGACCACCTGACTCACGTACTGGCACTGCTTGATGAGGCTCTCGACCAACTGCGGCGCGACGTACTTGCCGTTCGAGAGCTTGAACAGCTCCTTCTTCCGGTCGGTGATGTGGAGGCGCCCGGCCTCGTCTATCCTCCCCACGTCGCCCGTGCGGAACCAGCCGTTCTCGTCGAAGACCGCGGCCGTCTCCCGCTCGTGGCCGTAGTAGCCGCTCATCAGGTTCGGGCCGCGCACCAGGATTTCGCCGTCGGCTTCCGTCTTCAGTTCGACGCCGGGGAACGGCAGGCCAACCGAGCCGACGCGGTTGTCGCCGGGGCGGTTGGCCGAGACGATGCACGTCTCGGTCATCCCGTAGCCTTGGAGGATGACGACGCCCGCGCCGAGGAAGGCGTAGGAGAGCGCGGGCGAGAGCGGCGCGCCGCCCGAGACGAAGAAGCGGAGGCGTCCGCCCACGCCCTCGCGCCACTTCGAGAAGACGAGCCGGCTCGCGACCTCCTGCTGAATCTCAAGGAGCGGCGGGACGGTCTGCCCCTTGTCCTTCAGTTCGGCGTGCCGCTGCCCGACGCCGAGCGCCCAGTTGAAGAGCTTCGCCTTCCAGCCGCCGTCGGCCGTCCCCTTCTTCACGATCTTGTGGAAGACCTTCTCGAAGAGGCGCGGCACGGCCGTCATGATCGTCGGCCGCACCTCGCGCAGGTATTCGCCGACCACGTCGAACGAAGGCGCGTAGGCGACCGAGACGCCGTTCCAACAGAAGACGTAGAAGACCACGCGCTCGAAGATGTGCGAGAGCGGCAGGACGGAGAGCGCCACGTCGGTCGAAAGAATCGGGAGCGAGCTTGAGATCGCCAGCACGTTCGAGACGAAGGTGCCGTGCGTGAGCATCACGCCCTTCGGCTCGCCCGTCGTCCCAGACGTGTAGATGACCGTCGCGAGGTCTTCCGATGAGACGGCGTTGAGGGCGCGGCTGAAGACTTCCGGCTCGGCCTCGTCGAGCTGCGCGCCGGTCTGCTCAAGCTCGAAGAGCGAGAGCGCGCCCTCCTGCCCCGCGGCCGCGTCGGTGTCGAAGAAGACGACGCGCTCCAGCGACTCGACCGGCTCTATCCCCGGCTGCGCGTGGCGGAAGACTTTCTTCCCGGAGACGAAGAGGACGCGCGCGCCCGAGTCTTCGAGGATGTAGCGCACCTGCTCGGGCGCCTGCGTCGTGTAGATGGGGACGTTGACCGCGCCGAGGCTGAGGATGGCGATGTCCACGACCGACCAGTCGGGGCGGTTCTCGGAGAGGAGCGCGACGCGGTCGCCCCTCTTCACGCCGAGCGCCGAAAGCCCGAGCGCGACCGCGCGCACGCGGCGGATGATCGCGTCGCCGGGGATGTGGAGCCACTGCCCCGCCTTCTTCAGACTCAGCGCGTCCGGCTTCGCGTGACGGCCGAGCGCCTCCAGGCACATCCCCGGCACGCTCGCCGGCACTTCGACACTCTTCACTTGGCCTTAATCCTTTCCGCGAAGTAGGCGACCGTGCGCTTGAGCCCCTCGCGGAGCGGCACGGTCGGCTCCCACCCCAGGAGCTTCTGGGCGCGCGTGATGTCGGGGCGTCGCTGGCGCGGGTCGTCCTTGGGGAGCGGGCACTGGCGCAGCCGCACCTCGACGCCGGCCGCGCGCCCGACCTCCTCGGCCAACTCGCGCATGGTGAACTCGCCGGGGTTGCCGACGTTGACCGGGTCGTGAACGTCCAGTCCGTCGGCGGCGCCCGCCCCGACGTTCATCAGCCGCATCATGCCTTCGACCAGATCGTCCACGTAACAGAAACTACGCGTCTGCGCGCCCGTCCCGTAGATGGTCAGCTCCTCGCCCCGGAGCGCCTGCACGATGAAGTTCGACACGACGCGCCCGTCGTTCTCAAGCATGCGGGGGCCGTACGTGTTAAAGATGCGGATGATGCGCGTGTCCACCCCGTTCTGCCGGTGGTAGTCCATCATCAGCGTCTCGGCCAGCCGCTTCCCCTCGTCGTAACATGACCGGGGGCCGACGCAGTTGACGTGGCCCCAGTAGTCTTCCGTCTGCGGGTGGACTTCCGGGTCGCCGTAGACTTCGGAGGTTGACGCCTGAAGGATGCGCGCCCTGACGCGCTTGGCGAGGCCGAGCATGTTGATCGTCCCCAGCACGTTGGTCTTGACCGTCTTGACCGGGTTGTACTGGTAGTGGACGGGCGAGGCGGGGCAGGCGAGGTTGTAAATCTGATCGACCTCAAGGAGTACGGGTTCGATCACGTCGTGGCGGACGAGCTCGAACCGCTTCGAGTCCATCAGCGTGAGGACGTTCTCGCGCCGCCCCGTGAAGAAGTTGTCGAGGCACAGCACGTCGTGCCCCTCCGCGAGGAGTCGCTCGCACAGGTGCGAGCCGATGAAGCCCGCCCCACCAGTCACAAGTATCCGCATCAGCTCTCCGAACTAAAGCCTCGGGGTTTGTCGCCCCGGCATTGTAACAGCCAACCGCTCAGGCGTGCGCGCCCGCCCCTTCGCGCCGCCCGCCCGCCACATCCGCCACATCCGCCACGTCTGCCGCGTCCGCCGCGTGCCCGGCTTCGTCGCGCGTCTCGTCGCGCGAGTCCGAGCCGTCACCCTGCCGGCGCCTGCGACGGCGGCGCCTGCGGCCGCGCCCGCCCGCCGTGTCCGCCTCCTCGACGCGCCCGTTGACGGTGGCGAGCGCCGCGAGCAGAAGAAAGAGGAGCGCGTTCGCGGTCGTGTGCAGCGTGAAGTCGAAGAAGCTGTGGACGAGCGCGCCGACACAGCCGCCCAGCGCGCCGAGCGCGACGCCGCGCCGGAAGCGGTCGTGCGAGTGCAGCCGCTTGAGCGCCATCCAGAAGAGCGCCGCGACGAAGAACAGACCCAGCGCGCCGCCGACCACGCCCGCGTCGGAGAAGATTTGCAGGTAGTC
Source organism: Pyrinomonadaceae bacterium (assembly GCA_036388915.1). Lineage (GTDB taxonomy): Bacteria > Acidobacteriota > Blastocatellia > Pyrinomonadales > Pyrinomonadaceae > QHXN01. The sequence continues at coordinate 93,033 of DASVQX010000042.1, read as the reverse complement.
GTTGTGCGCCTGCTCAAGTCGGTACTTGCCGTTGCCCGTGTCGTAGCGCGGGTAGACCGAGCCGAACGAGCCGAGACCCGTCCCGAGCACCGGGTGGTCGCGGATGATCTGCGCGGTGCCGCGCCAGAAGTGCGCGCGCCCCGTCGTCGGGTCGTCGCTGTAGACGGTGCCGGCCACGCGCGAGAGCGCCTCGTCGCCGCCGAAGTAGAGCACGCCGACGAAGACGGCGAGCACCAGCGCGAACCCGAGCCCGACGCGCACGGCGGCCGAGCGCAGCCGCGAGCCGCCGTCGCGCCCCTCGCCCTCGCGCTTGCGCCCGCGCGCCAGCGTCGAGACGGCGGCGAGGAACAGAATCTCGCAGACCATGCTGAGCAGCCCGCCGCGCGAGTTCGTCATCACGAGCGCGATGGCCATGATGGCGGTCGCGAAGCCGTAGAGCAGCATGCGCTCGCGGCCGACCGCGCCCGCGAACAGAAGCCCCAGCGGCATCGCCAGCACCAGCTCCATGTAGCCGGCGAAGTGGTGGCGGTTGACGTACGGGCCGAACGGCTCGGCCTGCTTCGGCTCGCGCACCCAGAAGATCGTGCGCGGGTTGACGAAGTGCTGCATCAGGCCGTAGACGGCGAGCAGGAAGCCGAAGATGATGACGAGCCGCGCCAGCAGACGCAGGCGCCGTGGGCTGTCCACGAAGGCGAGCGCGGCGGCGAAGTAGACGAAAAGCCCCGCGAGTTCGACGAGCGCGACGCGCGTCGCCTGCGGGTCATGGGTGAGCGGCGCCGCGCCGAGCGGGAGGAGTTGCGCCAGCCCGACGGCGAAGAGGCCGAGCACGGGGAGCTGCAACGGGTTGCGGCTCACGCGCAGCACGCCCGTCCGCCACGCGTCCGCCATCCAGAGCACGAAGACCAGCGCCGCCGTCGCCTGAAAGACGGCGAGCGCCCACGAGTGGACGGTGCCGAAGGCCAGCGTCGTCGTCACCACCGCGAGGCAGAGCAGGAGGACGATGAAGCGGCTCCAGATCGTGTGCGGCAGCTCGCGCGCGGCCGACGGCGCGCCGGGCGCGTCGCCGGGCGGCGTCGGCGGGAGCGCCGGGCGCCCGGCCCCGGCCGGCGCGAGCGCCGGGTCAGCGACCGGCGTCAGGGCGTCCGCCCGCGCGTTCGAGGTGGAAGTCGTCATACCAGATTTTTCCGAAGATGGGGCAGACCCCGTCGGGGCAGCCGTCGCGCGCGAGCCGCACCAGCACCGCCTCCGTCCGCGGCCCCGCCACGAACTCGAACGAGACCTGTTGCCAGTCGCTCGTCCCCGCGGGCGCGGGCGGCGAAGAGGCCAGCGGCGCGTCGGGCGTCGGCGCCTCCGCGACGTAGACGACGGGCATCGCCGCGCTCTTCAGCCCGTCGGTCTTCACCCAGAAGCTCAGGCGGTAGCGCGCGCCCGGCTCGACCGCGACGACCTGCGAGACGTTGCGGAAATCCACCTGACCCGAGGCGCTGAAGCCGACGCGCAGCGAGCGCTGCCCCCCGCGCGCGTCGCGCGGGTCAACGGCGACCTGCGCGCCCGCCGCCTGCACGGCCTCCCAGTGGAAGAGGGCGCGGCCGGGCTGACCGATGTCGGACTCGAAGCCGCCGTTGGCGACCTGCCCCTCGGCCAGCCCCTCGGCGCCCGCCTCCGAGAGCACCTGACGCGCGCGCCGGTACTGACCCTTGCCGTAGAGAGCGCGCGACAGCGTCTCGCCGGCCGGCGCGTGCGTGCGCCGCTCCTCGGGGGTGAGGCTGCCCCAGACCGCCAGCGCGTCCTCGAAGCGCGCGCGCCCGGCCAGCACGCCGACCAACTGCGCGCGCGCCGTCGCCGTCTTCCCGACCGCGTCGATGACGCGCGCCATGTCCGGCCCGTAGACCTGCCACGCCAGGTTGAAGACCTGCGGGCGCAGCTCGGGGTCGGCGTCGGCCGCGCGCCGCAGCTCGGCGAAGGCCGCCTCGGTCTCGCCCGTCCGCAGCAGCGCGTTGCCGAGGTGCCAGCGCGGCTGCGAGTAGTTCGGCGCAAGCTCCACCGCGCGCCTGAGCGCGTCCGCGCCGCCCGCGGGGTCGCCCAGCGCGGCGCGCGCGCGCCCGACCTCCGTCCAGATCATGTGGTCGTTGGGCGCGAGCGCGGCCGCCGCCTCGTACTCCCTGAGCGCGACGGGCACGCTCGCCGGGTCGAAGCTGATCTGGTGGAGCCGCGCCAGCGTCAGGTGCGCCAGCGGGTCGCGCGGCGCTAAACGCACGGCGGCCTCGGCCGACTCGAACGACGCGGTCGGGTCGGTGACGTACGACACGGGCGCCGTCTCCGCCATCGTGTTCCCGAAGCCCCAGCGCACCCCGTACCACGCCGCCCACAGCGCCAGGAGCGCCAGCACCGCCAGCGGCAGGCGCGCCCACACGGGCCGGACGTTGATGAGAGCGACTTGTTCAGCCATGAAGCGAACCGTGCCTTAGAACTCGTGCCCGACGAGCTCGATCTCGATGCGCATCCGCTTGAGCGTGATCTGCGCGTCCTCGCAGTCGCGGCGGATTTGGGCGACGCGGTCGTCGTCGATGCGCGAGCTTGAGATGAGGACTTCCTCGACCGACTGCTCCTCGCAGATGCGGCGCAGGTGGCCGTTGCCGCCGAAGACGCGGAGGCCGTGGATGACCTTGCCCTTCTTGAACGGGTCGTCGTCCACGAAGCCGACCGGCGTGTACTGGAGCTGAAGGTTGTTGCGCATCTCGCGCAGGAGGAGTTCGCCCGCGTCGCCCGCGCCGTAGATGAGCACGCGGCGGCCGCCGCGCGCGGGCGCCGGAATCAACTGCCGGAAGAGGCGGAAGGCGACGCGGCTCCCGGCCAGCATCAGGAAGAAGAACATCGCGTCGAGGACGAAGACGGCGCGCGAGAAGCCCTCGAAGCGGAAGGCGAAGAGCAGCACCAAAACGCCCGCCACCGACCCGGCCGCGACCGCCTTCGCGTAGACGATCAGGTTGTCGAGGCTGATGTAGCGCCACAGCCCGCGGTAGACGCCCGCCGCCAGCAGCGCCGACATCTTGACGCAGATGAGGACGGGGACGGTCGAAAGGAACTGCCGCCACACCTCCGGCCCGAGTTCGGAGCCGAAGAGCGTCACGTAGGAGAAGTAGTAGGCGAGGATGACGAGCAGCACGTCGAGCAGCACCTCGAAGATCCTGCGCTTGTACGAGAGGTCTACGAGGAACGAGACGAGCGGCTTCTCGCGCGCGGCCTGCACCTCGGCCTCGTCGTAGACCTTGACGCCCGCCAAGTAGACGCCGACCAGCGTCAGCACCACCGCGAACCCGAGCACCATCGCGATGCCCGTGTGGTACTCGAAGTGCCGCACCATCATCGCCAGCAGCCCCGACGCGCCCGCGAACACGTAGAGCATCCAGACCGCGCGCCGCTCCGACAGGCCCAGCGCGACCAGCCGGTGCGACGTGTGGTCGCGCCCGCCCTGCGAGGCGGCGCGCCCCGAGAGCTTGCGGACGACCGTGACGAGCGTCGTGTCGAAGATCGGGATGAAGAGGATGAGGACGGGGACGGCGATGACGACGATGAAGCTGCGGCCGCGCTCGCCCGACGCCGACAGCAGCGCCGTCGAGGCCAGCAGGAAGCCGACGAACATCGACCCGCAGTCGCCCATGAAGATCGACGCCGGGTTCGTGTTGTAGACGAGGAAGCCGACGAGCGCGGCGGCGAAGGCCGAGAGCATCACGGCCTCGGTCATCTGCCCGTTGGCGGCGAAGCTGGCGGCGATGAAGACGGCCGCCACCGCCGAGACGCCCGCGGCGAGGCCGTCCATGTTGTCGAGCAGGTTGATGGCGTTCGTGATGCCGATGAGCCAGAAGATGGTCAGGAGCATCGCGCCCGCCGCGCCCCAGCCCCACGGCAGCAGCAGCCCGAAGTAGACGACCCCGCTCGCGCCCAGGACCTGCCCGATGAGCTTCTGGTAAGGCTTGATGTTGAGGAAGTCGTCCACCAGCCCGACGACGAAGAGCGCGGTGCTGGCGCCCATCACGACCCAGCCCTCGCGCGTGTGCGGGACGAAGAGCAGGAAGGCGACGAGCACCGAGAGGTAGATGGCGACGCCGCCCAACATCGCCGTCGGCCGCTTGCTGAAGCGGTCGCTGCGCGGGCGGGCGATGATGTCGTAGCGCCGCGCGAACGCGCGCACGAGCGGCGTGAGCGCGAGCGAGAGCGCCAGCGCGACGAACGCGGGCAGGAGTTGGCTACTGCTGAAAGACATTACCTGATAAATCCGAACGACGGCCGGCCGGGCGTGCGCTAGAAGCTATTAAATGCGCGCCGAGAAAGCAAGAGCCGCGCGCCTCACGACCCGGGACTTCGGACGCCGGACGCCCGGCAGCAGCGAGCCCGCCGCCCGGCCCTCAGCCGTTGCCCTGCCGGCCGCTGTAGTACTCGATGACCGACTGCAAAATCTGGTCGAGCGTGACGGTCGGCTTGAAGCCGGTGAGCGCGCCGACCTTCGTGATGTCGGGGACGCGGCGCGGCATGTCCTCGAAGCCCTCCTCGTACGCCTCGTCGTAGGGGACGGTCACGATCTCGGACTTCGAGCCGGTCAGCTCCTTCACGCGCGCGGCGAGCTGCATGATGCTCACCTCCTCGTGCGAGCCGATGTTGAAGACCTGGCCCACCGACTCCTCCTTGTCCATCAGCGCGACGAGCGCGCCGACCACGTCCCCGACGTAGCCGAAGCAGCGCGTCTGCTCGCCCGTGCCGTAGACCGTAATCGGCCGCCCGGCGAGCGCCTGCTTGACGAAGGTCGGGATGACCATCCCGTACTGTCCGGTCTGGCGCGGCCCCACGGTGTTGAAGAGGCGGACGACGACGGTCGGCAGCTTCTTCTCGCGCCAGTAGGCCAAGGCTAGAAATTCGTCGATGGCCTTCGAGCAGGCGTAGGACCAGCGCCCCTTCGTCGTCGCGCCCATGACGAGGTTGCCGTCCTCTTTGAAGGGCACCTCGGACGAAAGCCCGTAGACCTCGGAGGTCGAGGCGATGAGCACCTTCTTCTTCTTCTTGTTCGCCTGCTCAAGGACGACCTCGGTGCCGCGCACGTTGGTCTCGATGGTGCGGACGGGGCTCTCGACGATGAGCTTGACGCCGACGGCCGCCGCGAGGTGGAAGACCACGTCGCACTGGTCGATCAGCTCGGCGACGACGGGGACGTTGTGCACCGAATCGATCGTGTAGTGGAAGCGCCCGTGCCCCTTGAGGTGCGCGATGTTGTCGAAGGAGCCCGTCGAGAGGTCGTCGATGCAGAAGACCTCGTCGCCGCGCGAGATGTACAAGTCGGTGAGGTGCGACCCGATGAAGCCGGCACCGCCCGTAATCAGAACTCGCAAACTTTTCCCTTCCCCTTTCAGGCTCGCCGCCCGCGCCCCTCGGCGCCCAAAGGAGGCGGCACACTCTTCAGACTCGGCACGCCCGCGCCGGCCAACTCTTCGTAGAGGCCGAGCACGTCCGAGACGAGGCGCCCGACCGAGTACCGGCTCCCGACGTGCTCGCGCCCGCGGGCGCCGAGCGCCGCGCGCAGTTCGCCGTCGGCGACGAGGTGCGCGAGCGCGTCGGCAAAAGCCTCGGCGTCGCCGGGTCGCACCTGCACGCCGCGCTCGCAAATTTGCCACGGGTGCGACCGGCGCAGCTCCCACTCGGCGACCCCGCCGAGCAAATCGACGACGCCGCCGACGGCCGTGGCGACCACCGGGCGCTCGTTGGCCATCGCCTCGATGAGCGTCAGGGGCGTCCCCTCGTTGCGCGAGGTGAGCGCGACCACGTCGAGCGCCGGGTAGAAGTTTTCCGGGTCGTCCCTGAGCCCCGCGAATTTTACATCATCATCAAGCCCGAGCGCCCGCGCCTGCCCCTCAAGCTCCGCGCGCAGGTGCCCGTCGCCGACGACGACGAACAGCACGCGACCGGCGCCGTCCTGCTTCAGACCCTCCGACTCCGCCTCGGCGCGCCGCTTGTTGAAGAGCGCGGCGGCTTCGAGAAAGAGCCGGTGGTTCTTGACCTCGGTCAGACGGCCGACGATGCCGACGAGCACGTCCGCGTCGCCCGCGCCCCACTCGCGCCTGAGCGCCGGGCGCCGCGCCGCCCAGCCGTCGAAGGCGCGCGTGTCGAGCCCCAAGGGGATGACGCGGAACTGACCTGCGCGCCCGACCCGGAAGCGCCGGTTGATCTCGTCGAGCTGCTGCGGGCTGATGACGACGATGCGGTCGGTCAGGCGCGCCAGCGCCCGCTCGACGGCGATGAAGAGGCGCGTCTTCCAGCGGCCGTAGTAGCTGTGGAAGATGTGGCCGTGGTACGTGTGGACGAAGCGGCACGCCCTCGGCCGACCCGCGAGCGCCGACGGCGTCAGCCAGCGGTAGAGCCAGCCGGCCGCGCGCCCCACCGTGCCCGCCTTCGCCGTGTGCGTGTGAACCACGTCGGGACGCTCTCGCAGCATCAGCCGGTAGAGCTTCCAGACCGTCACCAAGTCCTTCGGCGAGATTTCGCGGCTCATCTCGGGGATGACGTGCGGGCGGACGCCCAAACGTTCGGCGAAGTAGGACATGTCGTCCTCGCCCGGCGGCACCACGCCCGCGACGAGCAGCGACGTGACGCCGCGCTCGCGCAACCCCGCCTCCAGCCAAGCCACGTGCCGCGCCGGCCCCCCGACGTTCAGCCGCGCGATGATGCGAAGAACTTTCATGAAAAACAGCAGGCCGTAGGCAGACGGCAGCAGGCAGCCGCTCCGCATTAAGGAAGTTGAAAGGTTAAATCAGAGTCACCGGCGGCGGCGCTCTCAACTGCCCTCTGCCGTCTGCCTACGGCCCACCCCCCTTCAGTCTTCCAGCCGGAAGATGGTCGCGGGGTCGTCCTCGTGGCGTATCTCGTCCACCTCTTCGCGGCGGCCGGGGCCGGCGTAGAGGCGGTCGGGGAGGTTGATGACCAGCCCGACCGACTGCCCGACGTTGCGGTAGGCGTGGACGACGCCCTTCGGCACGACGACCGCGCGCGGCGCGTCCTCGCCCGCGTAGACGGTCATCACGCGGCCGTAGGTCGGCGAGCCGGGGCGGTTGTCCCAGAGGCGCAGCTTGAAGTTCGAGGGGCCGATGAAGCAGAAGTGGTCGGCCTGGTCGTGGTGCTCGTGCGGGCCGCGCTCGACGCCCGGCTGCGTCGTCGAGGCGTAGGCCATCGCCGGGCGGAAGCCCGCGGTCGCCTCGTCGTCGTCGCGGTAGATTTCCGCCAGCCAGCCGCGCTCGTCGAGGTGCTTGCGCAGGTCGCGGACGACGACGCCCTCGATCGTGCCGCGCGCGAGGTCGGCGGCCGTCAGCGCCGTCAGCGCGCCCGCGCCGTCAGCCGACCCGACGCGCGCGGCGCCGGTGGCCGCGCCCTCAGCGCTTGATTCGTGCTTCGGCCGCATCGGCGCCCTCCGCTCCCGCCCCGCCGGGCGACGCCTTCGCCGCCGCCGCGTCGTCCATCTTGTTCGCGCCCGTCTCGGCCACCATGTTCGAGGCGCGCAGCAGCGACTCGAAGGTGCCCGCGTCCGTCCACCAGCCGTCCAACTCGTCCCAGCTCATGTCGCCGCGCTCGATGTAGGCGTTGTTGACGTCCGTGATCTCAAGCTCGCCGCGCCCCGAGGGCTTGAGCGTCTTGATGATCTGGAAGACGTCGGCGTCGTACATGTAGATGCCGATGACGGCGTAGTCTGACTTCGGCTGTTCGGGCTTCTCCTCGATGCGGAGGACGCGGCTGCCGTCGAGCTCGGGGACGCCGAAGCGCTGCGGGTCGGGCACCTTCTTGAGGAGAATCTTGGCGCCGCCGCCCTGGTGCCGGTAGGCGCGCACGGCGCGGCAGATGTTCTTCTCGATGATGTTGTCGCCGAGGACGACGCAGACGGGCTCGCCGTCGGCGAACGCCTCGCAGAGGTCGAGCGCGGCGGCGATGCCGCCCTCGCCCTCCTGGTAGGTGTAGTTGATGTGCTTGAGGCCGAAGTCCTTCCCGTTCTTGAGCAGCTTGAGGAAGTCGCCCGCCGAGTTGCCGCCGGTGACGATCATGATGTCGTTGACGCCGGCGTTGACGAGCGTCTGGATGGGGTAGTAGACCATCGGCTTGTCGTAGACGGGCAGCAGGTGCTTGTTTGTGACGGCCGTGAGCGGGCGCAGACGCGTCCCCAGTCCCCCGGCCAGAACGATACCTTTCACTTGCGATCTCCTCCGCTCTTAATTCTTGTGTGAACTTAAAAAGGGTTCTTCAATCGACGAACCTCTGGAACCAGAGTTCGAGCATCAACAGCGTCCAGAGCTGGTGCGTGTGGTCGCGCTCGCCGCGCGTGTGCAGTTCGACCATTTGCTTGACGGCCTCGCGGCGGAAGAGGCCCCGGCGCCCGGCGCGCTCCGAGAGCAGGTTCTCGCGCAGGAAGCCCTGCATCCGGCCGCGGAACCAGTGGCCGACGGGGACGCCGAAGCCCATCTTGCTGCGCGAAAGGTTCTCGGGCGGCAGAAGCTTCTTCAGCGTCTTCTTCAAGATGTACTTCGTCGTCAGGCCCCGCAGCTTCAAATTCTCCGGGAGCGAGGCGGCGAACTCGATGACGTGGTGGTCGAGGAACGGCGAGCGCGCCTCCAAACTTACGGCCATGCTCGCGATGTCAACCTTGACGAGCAGGTCGTTGGGCAGATACGTCATCGTGTCGGCGAGGAGCGACGCGTCTACGACGCCCGCCCCGTTGGCGCGCGCGAACCACGGCCGCAACTGCTCGCTCACGTCGCGCCCGGCGACCACCTCGCGGAAGCCGTCGGAGTAAAGCCTGTCCTTCTCCTCCGGCGGGATGACCGACACCCAGCGCAGGTAGCGCTCGACGGGCGGCAAGGAGGCGGCGCGCAGGAAGCGGCGCAGCTTGCGCGCGCGCGTCGGGCGCATCTCCGAGATGGGGAGCAGTTCCATCGCCTGCCGGATGACGCGCTCGCGCAGCACGCCCGGCAGCCGCCGGTAGCGCTCCGACAGACGCATCGCCGCGTAACGCTCGTAGCCGGCGAAGCACTCGTCGCCGCCGTCGCCGTTCAGGGCGACGGTGACGTGCTTGCGCGTCTCGCGCGCGACGTAGTAGGTCGGGATGGCGGACGAGTCGGCGTAAGGCTCGCCGTAGTGCTCGACGAGCTTGGGCAGCACCTCCATCGCGTCGGGCCGGACGACGAACTCGTGGTGGTCGGCGCCGACGTACTCGGCGACGCGGCGCGCGTGGTGCAGCTCGGAGAAGTCCTGCTCGTCGAAGCCGATGGAGAAGGTCTTGACGGGCGTCGAACTCTCCTCGGCCATCAGGGCGACGACGGCCGAAGAGTCCACGCCGCCCGAGAGGAAGGCGCCCAAAGGCACCTCCGACATCAGGCGCACGCGCACCGCGTCGCGCAGCAGTTCCAGAGCGCGCTCGCCCGCCTCCTCCTCCGACACATCGAGCTTCTTCGAGAAGTCGGGCTCCCAGTAGCGCACGATCTTCATCTCGCCGTCCGCTCTAAGGGTAAGCGTGTGGCCCGGCTCAAGCTTCCTGATGTCGCGGTAGGCGGTGAGCGGCGCCGGGACGCACATGAAGGAGAGGTAGTCGTGGATGGCGCGCGGCTCGATCTCGCGCCCGACCGCGGGGTGCAGCAGCAGCGCCGAGAACTCCGAGCCGAAGACGAACGCGCGCGGCGTCCGGGCGTAGAGCAGCGGCTTCTTGCCCACGCGGTCGCGCGCGAGCAGAAGCTCCTGCCGCCGCTCGTCCCAGATGGCGAAGGCGAACATGCCGCGCAGGTGCTTCGGGCAGTCGGCGCCCCACTCCTCGTAGGCGTGGACGATGGCCTCTGTGTCGCAGTCGGTGCGGAAGTGGTGGCCGAGGTCTTCGAGCCTCTTTTTAAGCTCGCGGAAGTTGTAGATTTCGCCGTTGAAGACGATCCAGGCGGTGCGGTCTTCGTTGGCGATGGGCTGCTGGCCGCCCTTGAGGTCGATGATGGCGAGCCGGCGCATGGCCAGCCCGACGTGGCCGCGCAGGTAGGCGCCGTCCTCGTCGGGGCCGCGGTGGACGATGGCCTCGTTCATGCGGCCGAGCAGCGCCGAGTCCGCGGCGCCCCCGTCGAGGTTGACCATGCCGACGATGCCGCACATCAGAAGTTCACCTTTTCGTTGATGTCCTGCGCCACGCGCTCAAGCTCCTTGCCGCGCTCCTGCTTCCAGTCCGTGTAACGCTTGCGCCCCTCGGCCGCGCGTGCCACCGCCGTCACCGACTGCTGCCGCTCGTAAGCCAGCACGCGCTGCCTGTCCTCCTGCCGCTCCTTCAGGAGCACCGCCCCGACCGCGACGAAGATGAAGTAGAAGACGAGAATCTGGCTGCGCTGGCGGTACGCCGTCCCGATGTTCCCCTGAAAGATCGAGTAGGCCAGCGTCAGCATCAGCGTGAACAGAAGGATGGGCAGCGCCTGCCGCAGCCTGTAACTGAGCGTGAACCAGATGCCGACGACGAGCATCGGGAAAGAGACCCACCAGACGATCATTTCGGGGAGCGTGATGGACTGGCGCAAACTGGCGAGCTGCCACGGGAACGGCGCGAACAGCAGGTACGCCATCCCGAGCGGCACGGCGCTCAACGCGCCCGAGGCGGTCGAAACGTCAACGTCCGAGCCGAAGCCGGAGTTGGCCGAGCGGACGAGGTCGGCGCGGCTCGTCTGCACCGCCTGAAGGTTGCCGTAGCGCTCAAGCTGCGTCCCCGCCGTGCGGAGCACGCCCATGTAGGTCAGCCCGACGCCGAGGGCGACGACGATGAGCAGCTGCCGCGCGAGGCTCTGCGAAGAGACCGGCCGCATCCCGATGACGAACGCGCCGACGACCGCCGCCACCAGCATGTAGAAGACGTAGAAACGCAGCGTGAGGATGGCGAACATCGACAGCACGAGCGTCGCGATGTACTTCCAGCTCATCTTCTCCCCGAGCTTGAGCGTCGCCAGCATCGCGAGCGAGAGCAGGAAGACGATGGGCCCGTCCTTCAACCCCTGCGAAGACCAGAGCACCAGGCTCGGGTAGAAGGCGACCGAGAGCGCCGCGACCTTCGCCACCCGCATGTTCTGGAAGATGTGGCGCGCGCAGAAGAAGATGATCGGCGCCGTGGCCGCGCCCAGCACGGCGTTGACGAACTGCACCGCCAGCATGTTCCGCCCGACGGCCGCGTAGACGACCGCCACCATGTAGAGCATGCCCCAGCCGCCGCCGATGGCCCACTCCCTGAGGTCGGCCGGCTGCGGCACGCCCGCGCGCCAGTTGTCGGCGATGGCGCCGCCGAGGAGGTCGTAGGTGAGGGCGTCGCCGCCGAAGAAGTCCTGCAACTCGAAGGCGTTGATGAGCGTGCCGACGACCATGCGGACGAGCAGGCCGGCGACGAAGATTTTGAGCAGGAACGCGCGGTGCTGCCCCTCGCCCTTGACCAGTATCGCGCCGGCCGCCATCGCGCACGCCGCGCAGACGAGCACGGCCGCCGCGCCGCCGCGCATGGTGAGCGCGACCGCGGCCGCGAGGGCCACCGAGACTGCGGCGAGTAGGGCGTTCATAGTTCCTGTGCCGGGGAAAAGGTTTAACGCCTAGTATTTCAGCAAAGGCCACGGGGCCGCAAGCGGCGGGCGCTTAACTTTTGCGCTTTCGCGGCCGGCGCCCCCAATCCTTCGCGCTCAAACCTTGTAGCCGCCCCCGGCCGCGCGCACGACCGCGCCCGGCGACTGGTCGTGCTGCGCGGAGAGCGCGCCGTGCGGGAGCGGCTTGCGCGCGGGCGCCCTGCGCGCGGGCGCGACCGCCGCCGCCGCGGCCGCCTGCCGCATCAGAAGCTCCTGCCGCCTCCGGTTCTCCCTGCGCTCAAGCACCAGCACTGCCCCGACCGCCGCGAAGATGAAGTAGAAGACGAGAATCTGGCTGCGCTGGCGGTACGCCGTCCCCACGTTCCCCTGAAAGATCGAGTAGGCCAGCGTCAGCATCGTCGTAAACAGAAGGATGGGCAGCGCCTGCCGCAGCCTGTACTTGACCGTGAACCAGATGCCCATCACCAGCAGCGGGAAGGCCGCCCACCACGCGAGCATCTCGGGGAGGGTGATGGACTGGCGCAAACTGGCGAGCTGCCACGGGAACGGCGCGAATAGGAGGTACGCCATCCCGAGCGGCACGGCGCTCAGGGCGCCCGAGGCGGTCGAGACGTCAACGTCCTGCCCGAAACCCGAGTTGGCCGAGCGGACGAGGTCGGCGCGGCTGCGCTGGACGGCTTCGAGGTCGCCGTAGACTTCGAGCTGCGCGTCGGCCGTGCGGAGCACGCCCATGTAGGTCAGCCCGACGCCGATGGCGAGCACGATGACCACCTGCCGGAGCAGGTTGCGCGTCGTCTGCGGCCGCATTCCGATGACGAAGGCGCCGCAGACGGCCGCCGCCGTCATGTAAAAGATGTAGAAGCGGAAGCAGAGCAGCCCGTAGAGCGCGAACAGCATCACGGACAGATACTTCGTGCTGAAGCGCTCGCCGAGCCTGAGCGTGGCGAGCATGACGGCGGCCAGCAGGAAGACGATGGGGCCGTCCTTCAACCCCTGCGCCGACCAGAGCACGAGGCTCGGGAAGAAGGCGACCGAGAGCGTGGCGATCTTGGCGACGCGCACGTTCTGAAAAATCTGGCGCGAGCAGAGGAAGATGATGGGCGCCGTCGCCGCGCCCACCACGGCGTTGAAGAACTGCACCGCCAGCATGTTCCGCCCGAGCACCGCGTAGATGGCCGCCACGACGTAGCCCATCCCCCAGTTGCGGTAGTACGAGGCGCTGAACGCCAGCGTCTCCCTCGACCCCTCGCCCCGCCACGCGGCGAGGTAGATCGTCCCGTGATAGTCGTAGGTGAAGGCGTCGCCGCCGAAGAAGTCTTGCAGCTTGAAGTAGTAGATGAGCACGCCGACCGAGACGCGGACGAGGAGCGCGGCGGCGAAGACCTGGACGAGGAAGCGCGCCTCGGTCGGGTGGCGGCTGACGAGCAGTCCGGCGACCGCGGACAGCGAGGCGCAGAAGACCACGGCGGCGGCGCCTTCGGCGGGGAAGATGAGCGAGACGCTCACGGCCAGCGCGAGCGCCGAGAGGGCGAGAAGTGCGTTCATGTACTCTTAAAGTCTCGGGGGCGCCGCGCTCGGGCGGGCCCGGAAAAGTCCGGGCCGCGGCGCCTTGGCGGGCGCGGGGGAAATCAGCTTTAAAGGTCGTCCGGCAGGTCGGGGCGCGTCTTGTGCTCGACGAGGAAGCGGTCGCCCTCGTCGAGCGGCTTGACGGGGCGCGCCGGCACGCCCGCGATGAGCTGGTACTCGCCCTCGATGCGGCCCGTCACGACCGAGCCGATGCCGACGATGCAGCGGGATGGTATCACGCCTCCCGGCGCGACGCGAATCTCAGACCCGACGTAGGTCAGCTCGCCGATTTCGACCGGGCGCGTCCGCTGGCGGTTGTGCGTCCACAGGCTTGAGTTGCGCCCGCCGAGGATGGTGCGGCGGCCGATGCGGACGCGGTCGGTGAAGTCTATCTTGTGCCCGGCGGTGACGATGGCGCCGTCGCCGAGATGGAAGCGCGGGTCGGTCGGGTTGACGACGAGCGGGTCGGGGATCGAGTTAATTTCGTTGAGCCGCAGCACCTCCGTGTAGCGCCCGAGGCTCACCTCGTCGCCGCCCCGGAAGACGTTGAGAAACCCGACCCGCGCGTGGTCGCCCAGCGTGAGTTTCCCGACGCCGAGGAAGACGTTGAGGTGTCCGATTGAAACGTCGTCGGCGATCTCGCACTCGCGCGCGTCGATGAGGCTGAAGCCGAGGCGGACGCGGCGGCCGACGCGGTAGCCGAAGAGCCCGCGGTAGAGCGGGCGCTTGAGGAAGCCGGGGAGCAACGCGACGGTTGCCAGCGCCAACAGGCGGAGTTTGCTGCTGCGTCGTGACATGAAGCGGGAAACTTTAGACGACCGGCGGGCGGAATCAAAGCGCGGCGCGGCGGTCGCGCCCGGCGGCGGCCGGGCGCCGCGCCCGCGCGACCACCGACTCGAAGACGCGGAAGACGCGCGGCGCCTGCGCGCGCGCCGAGTAACTCTCCTCGACGGTGGCGCGCCCGGCGCGCCCCAGACGCCCGCGCAGTTCGGGCGAGCGCAGGAGCAGCCCGAGCTTCTCGACCCACTCGGCCTCGTCGCGCGCGAGCAGGCCGTTCTCACCGTCGCGGATAATCTCGGAGTTGACGCCCACCGGCGAGCAGACCGTCGGGATGCCCAGCCCCATGTACTGCAAAGCCTTCATGCCGCACTTGCCCTTGCTCCAGCGGTCTTCCGGTAGCGGCATCACGCCCACGTCTATCGGCCGCAGGTCTTCGACTTCCGTCTCCGAGCGCCACGGCACGGACTCAACCTCCAACCCTCCGAGCGCGTCCAGCCCCATGCCGGGCGAGCCGATGACGCGCAGCCGAAATCGCTCGCGCTCGGCCAGCCGTCGGAGCGCGCCCGAGAGCGTCAGCAGGTGCTGCACGGTGCTGTAGCTCCCCGTCCAGCCGATGACCGGCACGTCGTTCGGCTCGCGGGCTTCGACCGTGTACTTCGCGGTGTCAACGGTCGTCGGCACCACCGTCACGTTCCGGTTGACGCTACGCGCGTAGTCGGCGAGATATTGGTTTCCGGCCATGACGTGCGCGGCGAGCCGGCAGATGGTGCGCGTCTTGCCGGGGAACTTGAGGTAGCTCAGGTAGCCGTTGGCCGGGCTGACGTAGCGCTCGAAGACCGCGTCGTCGAAGTCGAAGACGTAAGGGACGCCCGAGCGCGCGAGCAGCCGCTCGAAGAAGGGGGGACCCAGCAGCGCCGCCTCGCGCAGGACGTAGACGGCGTCGAAGCCGCGCGCGGCGCGCACGTCCGAGAAGCGCCGGACGAGCGCGCCGCCCACCAGACGGAGTTTGCCGGCCAGCCGCCCGCGCTGGTAGAGGATGGCGTTCAGCTCGGCGTCCTCGAAGGGCCGGTAGGTGATCTCGACGCCCGACGCGCGCAGCAGCGGCTCCCACTGCTCGATGCGGTAACGCTGGCTGGGGTTCCTGTCGTAAACGCTCGGGACGACGGCAAGCAGACGCATTCTGAAAATCACACACCCCGACGGCGGGCGCCCTCTCCACTCGGCCGAATTCTACACGCGCGCGGTCGCGCGGGCTAACGGCGGCTCGGCGGGCTCCGCGCCGAGCAGGCGCCGGTAGAGCCGCCGGTAGCGCGGGCCGCCGACCGTGCGGAGGTCGAAGCGGCGCAGCGCCGCGTCGCGGCAGCGGTCGGCGAGGCCCGGCTCGCGCGCGAGAGATTCGACCTCGGCGAGCGCGGCGCCGTAGGCTTCCGCGTTCAGCTCGCGCACGATACAGCCGACGCGCTCGCCCTCGACGACCGCGTCCACGTCGCCGACGCCCGCGTTGCAGACGACGGGCAGCCCGGCGGCGAGGTACTCGGCCAGCTTGGTCGGCGAGGAGGAGAGCTTCGAGTAACAGGGCTTGATGAAGGAGACGGCCACGTCGGCCGCCTTCAGGTGGCGCGGCACCTCCGACGGCGCGACGCGGCGGACGAGAAAGTCTTCGTCGCGCACGCCGCGCGCGCGCAAAGGGCCGGCGATCATCTCGGGCCGGCTCTGCGTGATGACGAGGGTGAAGGCTCGCGGGTCGTCGGCGTGCGCGCGCGCGAGGAGGTCGGCCATCTCTTCCGTGAGATACCAGCCGCCGAGCGCGCCGACGTAGACGAAGGCGCGCCTGTCCGCGCCTATCCCTAACTCTTCGCGCACCGACTCGCGCGAGACGGCGTCGGCCGCGCGGAAGCGCTCGGTGTCAACGCAGCAGGGGATGACCTCGACGGGGCGGCCGTCCGACTCATCGCGGCCCTGGAAGAGTATCTCGCGCGCGCGCTCGGTGAGCACGACGAAGGCGTCGGCCGAACGCATGAGCGAGCGCTCGACGACCTTGACGCCGCGGTAGAGCGCGCCGCCCGCGGGCCAGACGCCGGCGTCGGTGTACTCCTCGGGCATGAAGCCGCGGATGTCGAAGAGCATCCGTCCGCCGCGCCGCCGCTTGGCGAGCGCCGCCATCAGCGCCGCGACGTGGCCGCGCGCGTGGAACACGTCGGCCTCGCCGCGCGCGCGAAGTCGCGACGCGACGCGCGCGCCGGCCGCCACGTCGTAGAGCGTCGCGGGCAAAGAGGGCCGCTTGTGGTAAGCGCGCCAGTGCCAGCGGATGCCCTGCGCTTCGAGCCGCGCGCGCTCGGCCTCAAGCTCCTCCGGCTTCCAACTCTCCGACGGCCGAGTCTCGAAGGTGAGCAGGCTCACGCGCACGCCGCCCGCGACCAGCTCGCGCAGGTACGGCAAGACCTGCGTCTGCACCAGCGGCTCGCGCAGCCCGAAGTAACAGAGGTAAAGGGTGCTGACAGACATCGGGTAGTGACGCTTAAGCGGCGGACTTCTCCGCGCTGATCTTCAGGGAGTCGCCGAGGCGTGAGAGACGCAGCGCGGCGTTGACCGTGTCTTTGATGAGCCGGCGCGCACGGCCGTCGGAGAGGAACGCGTTCAGCTCGTAGCCCGCGCGCACGCGCTCGTCGCCGGCCGCGACCGGCGGCGGCTGTGGCTGTTGTGCCGCCTCGGGCGCGGCGTGGGCCGGCGGCGCGGCGTGCCCGCGCAGCGCGCGCAGAATCTCGACCGGGTTGGCGCCCTCCGTGACGACCCGCACGCGGCCGAAGCCCGCCTCCGTCAGAAGCTGTCGCGCCGCGCGGCGCGAGAAGAGGTGCAGGTGTTCTGGCGGGCAGACCGCGCTCCACCCGAGGCCCAGCGCGCGCGCCGAAAGCCCGCGCCCGTTCGGCGTCGTCGCCCACAACAGCCCGCCGGGGCGCAGCACGCGCAGGATGTCGCGGAGCATCCCGCGCGGGTCGGCGACGTGTTCGAGCACCTCGCTCAGGATGACCACGTCGAAGTGTCCTTCGGGGAAGGGGGCCGCGGCCAGCTCGCCGTTGAAGACCTCGAAGCCGGCGGCGCGGTTGTGCTCGGCGGCGGTCGCGTTGACCTCGACGCCGACGGCCGTCCAGCCCGCGCGCCCGGCGGCGCGGAGGAAGGTGCCCGCGCCGCAGCCCACGTCGAGCAGTCGCCCCGCGCGCCGGTACGGCTCGAAGCCCGAGACGATCTCGTCGAGCCGGCGGTCGATGAACTCGGGGACGTGCAGGTTCCCTTCGCCGTAGTAGCCCTCGTAGTCGTCGGCCACCTCGGACGCGGGGAGCGCGGAGGCGTAGAGCGTGCGGCACGCGCGGCAACTGAGCAGCTCGAAGCCGCCCTTGCTCCCGCGCGGCGCGCCCTCCGACGAGCCGCAGCCCGGACACCGCCGCGCCACGCTCGAACCCTCAGACACTCCCGCGCTCATATAACTCTTCGGCCCCCGCCCCGACCCTCTTCGCCTTCCGGCACGCCGACGCGGTCGTGCACGAACCACTGGAACGTGCCCCAGAAAGCCGCCGCGTCGATGACCAGATTGAGCCATGTTACCATCAACAAACGCGGCACATTAAACAGCGCGGCCGCGCGTCGCGTCGGCGCCTCCCGACGGTGCCACTGCCACACGCGTCGGCCCCCGCGCAGCAGCAAGAGCGCCGGCACTCCCAGCCACAAAGGCCAGAAGAAGAAGCCCGCGACGAGCGGGACGAGCAGCAGCGCGTAGAAGCGCGCCAGCCCCAACTGCCACTCGCGCCCCAGCCCCGCGCGCATGTTGTGGCGCGCGTAGGCGACGAACTTGGCGAAGGTGCTTGCGAGCGTCGGCCGCAGCTCCCACGCGACGAGCGCTTCGGGCGCGTGCGCCGAGGGGACGCCCGCCGCGTCGAGCGCGCGGAAGAAGAGCAGGTCTTCGGCCGAGCGCAGGTCTTCACGGAACGGACCGGCGCGCTCCCACGCGGCGCGGTGAATCATGCACGAGGCGGTCGAGCGCACAGGCTCGCCCGGCGGCGGCACGTAGACGACGGCCGCCGAGCGCGTGAAGAACGTGTCGGCCAGCGCCTCGAACTGCCCGAAGACGACCCGCGCCTCGGGCTCGCGCCGCGCGGCCTCGCAGAGTCTTTCGAGCCAGTCGGCGCGCGGCAGCGTCCCGGCGTCGATGCACGCGACCCACTCGCGCGCGGCGCGCGCAATCGCCACGTTGCGGTTGCGGCCGGGCAGGCCGCGCTCGGTCTCGACGAGGACGACCGGGACGTTTGAGCGCGCCGCGAACTCGCGCACCAGCTCGCGCGTGCGGTCGGCGGAGCCGCCGTCGGCGACGACTATCTCGGCGGGCGCGAGCGTCTGCCCGGCGAGCGCTTCGAGCAGCGGCACAATCGACGCCTCCTCGTCGAGCGCCGGCACGATGACGCTCACCCCGCCGTCGAACTCTCCGTCCAGCCTAGTGCTCCCCAAAGTTATTCCTGTGATTCTTAAGCTGAAATTTCAAATTTGAAATTTCAAATCCGTTCGACTTATCCCCCGCGGAGCGCGCGGCGGAGGTCGGCGGCGAAGAGGCGGAGCGTCTGCTCCACGTCGCGGCGCTCGCGCCCGGTGAGTCGGCGCGCGGCGCGCTGGAACGAGAGCAGCAGGCAGCTCACCGCGAGCAGGCTCACGCGGCGGCGGCGCGGCAGGCAGCGGCGCAGGAAGAGCAGGTAGCCCTCGGCCTGCACGCGCTGCTTTTCGAGCGACTCCCAGCGCTTCAGAGAGCTGGCCCCGCCGTGGTGCATCACGACCGCCGCCGGCTCGAACAGGAGTCGCCACCCGGCGCGCTTGATGCGCAGGCACCACTCGTTGTCCTCGCCGTACATGTGGAAGCGCTCGTCGAAGCCGCCGACCTCTTCGACGACCTCGCGCCGGACGAGCATCGCCGCGCCGCTCAGCATCCCGACCGCGCGGCGGCGCGCGTAGTCGAAGTGCTCGGCCAGGAACAGGCCGCCGCGCACGCGGCGCGGCAGCAGCTTGTGGAGCCGGAAGCCCGTCAGCAAAAGCTCCCACGTCGCGGGCGGGTTGCGCCAGACGCTCACCTGCACCGACCCGTCCACGTTCAAAAGCTTCGGCCCCGCCGCGCCGACGCGCGCGCCCGAGCGCAGCGTCTCGACGAGGCGGTCGATGCTCCCGGCGGTGACTTCCGTGTCCGGGTTGAGCAGGAGCAGGAGCGGCGAAGTCGTTTGCGCGAAAGCCTGATTGTTGGCGCGGCCGAAGCCGAGGTTGTCCGAGTTCTCGAAGACGCGCAGGCGCGCGCCGAGCGCCGAGGCAGCCGCGCCCGAACGCAGCAGCGCGAGGCTGTCGTCGGACGAGGCGTTGTCAACGACGATGACCTCATACGTCAGCGAAGGGGGCGCGGCCACGACGCTCTCGACCGTGCGGCGCAGCAGGTCGCCCCCGTTCCAGTTGACGATGATGATGGAAAGCTCCGCGTTCAATTTAAGGTCTGAAGTCCGGCCGCCGCTTAAAAGCCTAAAGTCTCGCACGCGCCGGCGGCCCGCGTCACGCGGGGCCGCGCGTCAACAAGTCTTTGGCGGCGCTCGCCACGCCGTTCGAGTAGCGCCCGTAGCGCAGCGTCACGAGCTCCCTCAAGACGGGCCACGCCCGCAGCAGGCGCGCGCGCGGCAACCCCTCGCGCGCTTCGAGGTGCGCGACGCGCGCGTCAAGCTCCGAGAGCGCGCGACCCGTCTCGAACCCCGGGCCGCTCTGCTCCGCGAGCCGGTCGCGCACCGCGCGCGCGACCGCGAGCGTCTCCGCGTAAGGGTTCGCGCGCCCGAGCGCGCTCGCGGCCTCGCCCGCGGCCAAAGCGCCGAAGCCGCCGGCGGCCGTCCTTCTCCCGAGCGGCCCGACTTGCTGGCCGGCGTGACGCCGGTAGAGGACGAGCGGCTCCTCCACGGGCACGACCTCGCCCGCGCACGCCGCGAGCAGCGCGATCCAGGCGTCGTGGATGAGCGGCAGCCCGTCGGGGATGGGCAGCGCGAGCCGTCTCAAGTCGGCGCGCAGCGCGGCCGTCGCCCCCGTCACCGTCGAGCCGGAGAGCAGGTCGCCCAAGCCCTTCCCCGCCCTCAGCCGCTCAAGCTCCGCGCTGCCGACGCCGACACTCTCCCACAAACGCCGGCCGGTCGGGCGCCCCGACTCGTCGGCCACCTCGGCGTCGGAGAAGACGAGCGTCGCGCGCGGCCGGCTGCGGAACTCCTCTTCGAGCCGCGCCAGCTTCGAGGGGAGCCACACGTCGTCCTGATCGCACAGCGCGACGAGGTCGCCCTCGCAGAGCGAGACGGCGCGCTCGAAGTTTTTGGTCGAGCCGAGGTTGCGTTCGTTGACGTAAAGACGGACGGGGAAAGCGGCGCGGGCGGCGAAGTCTTCGACGAGGCGCGCCGTCTCGTCCGGCGAGCGGTCGTCGCACACCACCAACTCGTCGGGCGGGCGCGTCTGCGCGGCGATGCTTTCGAGCTGCGCGCCGACGAACCGCGCGCCCGCGTACGTGCACATCGCGACGGAGAACTTCATAACCTGAAAGGATGAAGGATGAATGGTGAAGGGTGAAGTAAGAGCCTCACGGCTTTCACTTCGCCCGCGACTTTTCATCCTTCATCCTTCATCCTTTCCGACGGCGCGGAGGTCTGCGTCCACCATCTCGTCAACGAGCTGCTCGAAGGTGTGGCGCGGCTCCCAGCCCAGCTCGCGACGCGCCTTCGACGAGTCGCCGACGAGCAAATCGACCTCGGCCGGGCGGTAGAAGCGCTCGTCAATCTTGACGTAACGCTCCCAGTCAAGCCCGGCGCGCGCGAACGCGCGCTCGCAGAACTCGCGGACGGTGTGCGTCTCGCCGGTCGCCACGACGTAGTCGTCCGGCTCGTCGCGCGAGAGCATCAGCCGCATCGCGCGGACGTAGTCGGCCGCGTGCCCCCAGTCGCGCCGCGCGTCGAGATTCCCCAGACGCAGCTCTTGGCCCAGGCCCGCCTTAATCCTCGCCACCGTCGAGGTGATTTTGCGCGTCACGAACTCGAAGCCGCGCCGCTCGGACTCGTGGTTGAAGAGTATCCCCGACGAGCAGAACATGCCGTAAGCCTCGCGGTAGTTGCGCGTGAGGTCGAAGCCGGCGACCTTGCTGATGCCGTAAGGGCTTCGGGGGTGAAAGCGCGTCGTCTCGCTCTGCGGCACCTCGGCCACCTTGCCGAACATCTCGGACGAGCCGGCGAAGTAGAAGCGGCAGCCGGGCTGAATCTCGCGGAGCGCGGCGAGGATGTAGTGCGTGCCGTTGATGTTCGCGTTCAGGGTCGAGAAGCCGTCGGCGAAGCTCTCGGCGACGAACGACTGCGCGGCGAGGTGGTAGCACTCGCCGAACTCGTTCTTACTAAAAATGCTGAAGAGCGACGCGTAGGATTCGAGGCTCGCGGCGTGGATGGTGAGGCGTTCGAGGATGTGCGCGATGCGGTTGAAGCGCCGCGCCGGGTCTTCGAGCGCGACGCGGCGGACGATGCCGTGCACCTCGTAGCCTTCGTCGAGCAGGTGCTCGGCCAGGTAGCTGCCGTCCTGCCCCGTGATGCCCGTGATGAGCGCCCTTCTCATGCTCGGCTTCAGACGGCGGTGAAGTCGGGGTAGTCCCGGTCGCGGTCGGCCATCACGCGCTCGGGCACCTCCGGCCACTCGATGCGGAAGACGGGGTCGTTCCAGCGCACGCCGCGTTGCGCGTCGGGCGCGTAGGCGTTCGAGACGAGGTAGAAGACCTCCGTCTCGTCTTCGAGCGTCTGGAAGCCGTGCGCGAAGTCGCCGGGGACGCAGAGCGTGAGGCGGTTGGCGGCCGACAGCTCGACGCCGACCCACTGCTTGAAGGTCGGGGAGTCGGGGCGCAGGTCGATGACCACGTCGTAGATGCTGCCGCGCGTGCAGCGGACGATCTTGGCCTGCCCGTGCGGCGCCGCCTGATAGTGCATCCCGCGCAGCGTCCCGCGCCGCAGGTTGTACGAGACGTTGCTCTCGACCACGGACACGCCCTCCCAGCCGGGCAGCTCCCTCAGCGACCAGCTCCGCGCGAAGAAGCCGCGCGCGTCGTCGAACCGCGTCGGCTCGACGACGTAGGCGCCCTTCAGCTTCGTCTCTTTAACCATCGGGTGATTCCCTTTCACAGTGTGGCCTTCATCAGCCCGCGCACCTGCCGCTCGCTCAGAAGCGGCGAGCCCACCGCGCAGAGCAGCCACTTCAGAGTCCCCTTCGGGCGCGGGCACATGCGCGCGGCGCGCGCGAACTGGCGCGCGGCGCTCAGGCGGCTGCCGGCCGCCACGGCCTCAATCCCGAGCGCCGCTTCGAGCTGCGACTTCATCTCCTGATTCAGAAACAGCACCTCGGGGTCGTCGGTCAGCGTGTCGATCTTCGCCCGCAGCGCGCGCCACGCGACGAGCGCCGAGGCGTGCTGCCGGCTGGTGCTCGCCGCGTGCGCGCGAACGAGCGCGAGCGCGCCGTCGAAGTCGCGGAACTCGAAACGCTTGCCCTTGAGCGCGCAGCGCAGCCAGTAGTCCCAGTCCTCGACGGGCGGGAGCGCCGCGTCGAACGGCCCCACGTCGTCGATACACTCGCGGCGGACGAGCGCCGCGTTAATCGCCATGACGTTCATGCGGACGAGCGGGAGCAGCAGAGTCTTCCCCGCCCCCGAGAGCTCGGGCATCCACGGCTCCGTCTCGCCGAACATGCCGTAGAGCCGCTCGTCGGGGCGCTCGGTGTGGAAGTAGCGCGCGCCGCCGTAGACGATGTCCGCTTGCGGGTTCGCCTCAAGAAACTCGACCTGCCGCTCAAGCTTCCTCGGCTCAAGTAGATCGTCGGCGTCGAGGAACTGGACGTAGCGGCCGCGCGCGTCCGCCAGCCCGGTGTTCTTGGCGACCGCCTGCCGCTGGTTCGCCTGCCGCAGGTAGCGCACGCGCGCGTCAGCTTCGGCGTAGCGCGCGACGACCTCCTCGGTGTCGTCGGTCGAGCCGTCGTCCACGACGACGCACTCCCAGCCGGCGAAGGTCTGCGCGCGAAGGCTGTCGAGCGTCTGGCCGATGAACCGCCCGTAATTGTATGTCGGCACAATAACGCTGACGAGCGGCCTTAGTTCGGAAACTGCCATTCGGAAAACCTTACTATTCTACTTCTCCCCCGTCGAGACGGCGCCCCGCGAGCTTCGCCCTCACGCGCGACAGTCGCCCGCGCAGGCGGTAGCCGCCGCGCGCCGCCGCGTAGAGGATACCGCCCGCGCCGCCCGCGCGCAGCCTGCGCTCGCAGACGAAGACGCCGCGCGTCGAGAAGTCCGGCTCGGTCGCGGCGTACAGTCGCGCGAGGAAGTCGCGTTCGGCGCGCGCCGAATCCTTGAAGCTCAACTCGAACCCGCCGAGCCGCGCGCGGTCGATGACGTGGGCGCACAGCGGCGCGAGCCTTTTGCCGAAGAGTTCGAGCGGCGAGCGCCCCAACGTAAAGTCGTCTTTGGT
Source organism: Pyrinomonadaceae bacterium (assembly GCA_036388915.1). Lineage (GTDB taxonomy): Bacteria > Acidobacteriota > Blastocatellia > Pyrinomonadales > Pyrinomonadaceae > QHXN01. The sequence continues at coordinate 69,545 of DASVQX010000042.1, read as the reverse complement.
CAACACGAACCCGCGCCCGGCCTCACCGCGGACGTGCGCGACGCGGCAGCCGCCCGCCGCGACGGCGCGCCCCGACTCAAGGAGCCGCGCGACCAGCGCCGCGTAACCGTGCTGGTAGACGACCACCTCGCCAGCGTCGAGGATCGTCAAGAATCTCCCGCCCGCCTCCGCGACGGCCCGCGTCAGGAGCGCGCCCCGCCCGACTTCGCGCCCCGCGTCGCCGGGGCGAAGCAACCTGTAACGCGGCGCGGCCGGCCACGGCTGAGCCTCGACCGTCGCGGCGACCGCGCGCGCGAGTTCGTCGCGCTCGTCTTCCAGAACGACGACGAGTTCGAGGTCGCGCCAGTCCTGTATCGTCAGCGAGAAGAACGTCTCGTCGAGCGCCGCCGCCGCGACGCCGCGCCCGCCGACGCGGACGACCGCGCTTAAAGTCGTGTTGTCGCGCAGAGCCGTGTCCCTGTAAGCCCTACCACCTGACGGGGGCGAAGTCGAAGCCGTGTTCAAAGTCGGCGACCGAGGTGTCAAAAGCGTCGAAGCGCCCCGCGCCGGGGTCGGGAAGCGCCGGCAGCTCCGCCCGCGACGCGAACAGCCCGCGCTCGACCAGCAGCCCCTCGACCCACGCCCGGAACCTTTCGCCCTTCCACTTGAAGGCGAGATAGCGCCCCGACGTGAGCGTGAACCTCTCGACCGCCGGGCTGGGCGCGCGCCCCAGAACAGAGTGGCCGAAGAGCGCGCCGGGCGCGAGCAGCACGCGGAAGCCGGCCGCGCGCGCGCGCCAGGAGAGGTCGATGTCTTCGAGATACATGAAGAAGTTTTTGTCGAAGCCGCCGACCGCCTCGTAGACCGCGCGCGGGATGAGCAGGCACGCGCCCGAGGCCCACGGCGTCTCAAACGTCGCGGCGTCGTAACTCTTGCGGTGCTCCTCCGGGAACTGCCGCGCCTCGACGAGCGCGCCGGGCGTCGCCGCCCCGCTCGCGCCGAGCAGTTCGTCAAGACAGCGACGGTGGAGCACGCCGTCCGGGTTGACGCACACGAACCAGCGCGTCGCTTCGTCCGCGAAGGCCGCAGCCATCAGCAGATTCATCGCGTGGCCGAAGCCGACGTTCCCGACCGGCTCAAGCCTTCTCAGCGCGACTTCGGAAGTGGGCCAGACGGACTCGGCGCCGTTGTCGATGACGTAAAGCTCGACGCCGGCGCGCCCGCCGACCTCGCGCGCCGCAAGCTCCGCCGAGCGCAGCAGGTGCGCGAGCTGCGCCGCGTCGTTGTTGAAAGTGACCACGCCGAGCGCGAGCTTCGCCGCCGGCCCCGAGTCGCCCATTCGCTCCCCTTAAAGTTTCACCCGAGGCCGTAGGCGCCGCGCATCCAGTCGGCCGTGATGCCCATCCCCTCTTCGAGGCCGTAGGAGTTCCGGTGCCCGAGGTCGCGCACCGACTTCGAGATGTCAACGCGCTTGACCCTCGTCGTCAGAATCTCCGAGTCGCGGTAATCGACGAGGCCGGCGTCCGCGCCCGTCACCTTCAGGACGACCTCGGCCAGTTCCTCGATGGAGTGGTGGTTGACGCCGCCGATGTTGTAGGTCTCGCCCGCGCGGAAGCTCTCCGAGATGTTGGCGAGCGTGCGCGCCGTGTCGGCGAGGAAGGTCGAGGTGCGGTAGTGGCCGCGGTAGACCGTGAAGGGCTGCCCCGTCAGCGCGCAGTAGAGAAAGCGGCAGTTCACGGAGCGGTACGGGCTGTAGTACTCGCCCGGCCCGTAGGTGTTGAAGAGGCGGACGACGACCGACTCCGTCGCGTACTGCGTGGCCGAGTTGCGCACCTGCATCTCGTTCACCCACTTCGTCATCGCGTAGTCGTTCATCTGCTTGACCTCGTACTCGTCCATGACGGATTCGGCCATCAGCTCGGGCCAGTCGCCGTAGACCTCTGACGAAGAGAAGTGGACGAGGCGAAAGCCGAGGCGCTCCTGCAAGCGGATGACGTTCTTGGTGCCGACGGCGTTGGTGCGCCAGAGCGTCTCGTAGAAGTCCTCGCCGTTCCAGCGCCCGAACTCGGCCGCGGCGTGGTAGACGAGGTCGAAGGGCCCCATGCGCTCGAAGACGCGCTCCAACTGGCGGAACTCGCCCACGTCGCAGCGCGCGTAAAGCGGCTCGCGCACGTCCGTCAGCAGGGAGAAGCCGACCTCGTCGGGCCTGTGCGCCAGGTCGCACGAGACGACGTGGTGGCCGCGCCCGCGCAACTCCTTGATGAGGCCGGTGCCGACCGTGCCCAGACCGCCCGTGACGAGAACCCTCATCCGACGAAACCCTCGCGAGAGCCAGCAGGCGGCGCGCGCGGCTTCACTCGAAGCCGCCGGCCGCCGCGGTTTGAGTTATGGCCCGCCCAGGTTCGTCCGTAGACTACTCAGGATACCCCAGGTGTCTTCTGCCCGTCAGCACGCGCCAGCGCCAGCGCAGCGCGCGCTCAAGCCGCAGGGGGAGGCTCGCGTCCAACAGCGCCTCGCGCCGCTTCAGCTCGGCCTCGCGCGCGTTGAGCGCACGCTCGCGCTCGACTAGACGCAGCCTCAACTCTTCCAGCCCGGCGCCGCCGCGCGCCGCCGCGCCCGCGCCGCCCTCGACCGTCTCGGCCTCTCCCTCTTTCACGCGCCGCAGCACGCGCTCGTAAATCTCCTCGCACCGCCTGACCATGCGCGCCGGCTCGCCGCGCTCGCGCCGGACGCGCCCGCCCCACTCCGCGCCGAGAGTTTTCCGGCGCGCGGGGTCGGCGACGAGCGCAGCGATGCTCCGCTTCATCCCGTCGAAGTCGCCGCGCGCCAGAAGCGTCTCGCAAGCCCCGAGAATCTCGTCGCCGCCCGAGCAGTCGTTGTTGCTGAAGGCGGCGACGTAGTCGTGGCTGAAGGAGACGGCCGGAAGCCCGAGCGCCAGCCCCTCCATCAAAAACGCCCCGCCGCCGATGGGGTACGAATCGACGAAGATGTCGGCCGCCGCCACCAGCCCCGCGTAGTCGCGCCGCCAGCCGCGGAAGCGAATCTTGGCGCGCGCCGCGGGCGTCAGCACGTCGGCGAGGAAAGAAATCTGCCGCTCCTCGGGGCCGATGATGAGCCAGTAGAGTCGCGGGTGCTCCTCCAGGAGCTTTACCAGCGCGCGCCAGTAGTCGCGGTTCTGAAACTTGGGCCAGCGGCCGCCGCTCACCATCAGAACTGCGTCCTCGGGCACGTCCAACTCGGCGCGCGGCGCCGGCTCGACCTCGCCGCGCGCGGGCAGTTCGAATTCGAGCGGCACGTACGAACAGTCGGCCGGGCAGTCGGGGATGTTGGTGCGGAACCACGAGACGGCGTGGTCGAAGTCGTGCCATGTGAACTGCGGCGACGGCCCTTGATGGAGCGAGACGGTGACGGGCGCGGGGCGCAAAGAGGCGACGAAGAAGTTGCGGAAGCTGGCGAGACCCGCCCCCGTGACGAGGATGTCCGGCTCGAAGTCGCGTATCGACGCGCCGAGGGCGAGGAGACGTTCGAGCAGAGGCTCGCGGTCGGGCGCGACCGTCACGGCGCAGCCCGCGCGGCGGAACTCTTCCAAGCCGGCGCGCGCGTCGGCGCTTGAGGCGACGGCCGACTCCGACTCGACGGAGAAGTAAGCCGGCTCGAAGCGCGCGCGGTCGTGGTGTCGCGCGAACATCTGGTCGATCTTGACGAGGACGGAGTTGACCTCGGTCAGCCCGTGCGTCAGGTACGCGATGCGGACGGGGCGGCCGTCGAGGGCGCGCGGCTTCGGGTCGAAGCGGTGGAGCGCGGCCATGCGTTCGACGCATTCGATCACGTCGGCGTCGAAGGTGTCGTGGAGGTCTATCTGCGTGAACTCGGCGTAGGCGTAAGACCAGCGGTCGAAGGCGGCGAGGGCCGAGGCGAAGTCGCCGCGCGCGGCGTATTCGAGCCCGACGCGCTTGAGCGCCTCGCCGGCCGCGCGCGCGTCGCCCGAGGCCGCGTCGGCGCGCAGGACTTGCGGCAGCGCCTCGGGCGAGTAGCGCGAGAGCAGGAAGGCGCGCTCGGCGCAGTCGCGCGCGCGCTTGAGGCTCCGCCCGGCGTCGTCGGCGCCGCGGTCGTGGCGCGCCCAGAAGGCTTCGGCGAGTCCGAGGTTGACGCGGTAGCGCTCGCGCTTCGACTCCAGCGTCAGGAAGGGGAGCAGCTCCGCGTCGTCGAACGCCTCGCCGCCCTTAATCCTCTTGAGGATTGAACTGAAAGCCGAGTCGCTCATCCGGCGAACGAAGACAGTTTCGAGACCACGTATTCGACGGCCTCGTCCGAGAGGTGCGGCCCCATCGGCAGGCTCAGGACTTCTTCCGACAACTTCTCGGCCAGCGGAAAGTCGCCCGCGCGGTGGCCCGCGTCCGCGTAGGCCGTCTGCATGTGCGGCGGCTTCGGGTAGTGGATGAGCGTGCCGACGCCCGCCTCCGCCAGGTACGTTTGCAAACGCGCGCGCTCCGGCGTGCGGACGACGAAGAGGTGCCACACCGGCTCGGCCCACTCGGGCACGACGGGCAGGACGAGGCCGGCGACGCCTTCGAGCTGCTGCGAGTAACTTTCCGCGACGCGACGCCGCCGCGCGTTCCACTCGTCGAGCTTCGGCAGCTTCGCGCGCAGGAGCGCCGCCTGCAACTCATCGAGACGCGAGTTGTAGCCGCGCGCCTCGTGCTCGTACTTGACGCGCGAGCCGTAGTTGCGAAGCACGCGCACGCGGTCGGCGAGTTCCGCGTCGTCGGTGACGACCGCGCCCGCGTCGCCCAAAGCGCCGAGGTTCTTACCCGGATAGAAACTGAAGCCGGCGGCGTCGGCGAGGCTCCCCGCGCGCCGTCCCGCGTAGAGCGCGCCCTGCGCCTGCGCCGCGTCCTCGACGACGCGCAAGCCGCGCCGCGCGGCGATCTCGTTGATGGCGTCCATGTCGGCCGTCTGGCCGTAGAGGTGGACGGGCATGATCGCCTTCGTGCGCGGCGTGACGGCATCCTCGACGCGCGCGGGGTCGAGGTTGTGCGTCCGCTCGTCCGGCTCGACGGGGACGGGCGTCGCGCCCGCGTACGAGACCGCGAGCCACGTCGCGATGTATGTGTTCGACGGGACGATCACCTCGTCGCCCTCGCCCACCCCCATCGCGCGCAGGATGAGGTGCAGCGCCTCAAGCCCGTTGCCGACGCCGACGCAGTGGCGCGCCCCGCAGTAGGCGGCGAACTCCGACTCGAACGCCTCGCACTCGGGCCCCATGATGAACCAGCCGGACTCCATCACGCGGCGCGAGGCCGCCTCAAGCTCCTCGCGCAGCTCGGCGTGCGGCGCCTTCAAATCGAGAAAAGGTATCTTCATCGCGCCGCCTTCACGGCCTCCAGAAAGTCCGCGTACTCGCGGTAGTAGTCCGACTCGTCGAAGAAGTCCGAGGCCAGCACCATGCAGACGGAGCCGGAGGAGAAGTTGTCGATGTCGCGCCAGATCATCGGGCAGATGTAGAGGCCGTAGTAGGAGCGGTCGAGGTGGAACGTGCGCTTGGTCACACCGTCGTCGAGGTGCACGTCGAAGCTGCCCGACATGGCGATCATCAACTGGTGGAGCTGGCGGTGGCCGTGGCCGGCGCGCGAGGCGCCGCCCGGCACGTCGTAGAGGTAGTAGACGCGCCGGATGTCGAAGCCGACGTGGCGGCCGCCCTCGATGAAGGTCAGGTTGCCGCGCGGGTCGGTGATGCGTGGGAGCTCGAGGATGCGGCAGAGGTCAAGGCTCATCGTCAGATGTGTCGGACGCGTCGGGCGCGTCGGACGCGGGCGCGAGCGAAATCTCGTAGAACTCGTGGACGACGCCGCCGGCGCCGAACTCGGTCTTGAAGCGGTAGAGGCCGGGGTTCAGGTAGCGCCCCTCGCGCTCGTTGCTGTTGCCGAAGTCGAAGAAGCGCGCCCCGCGCGCGGCCGCCTTCGCGACGCAGTGCTCGAAGACGGCGTCGAGCGCCGACGTATCATAACCCGCCTGACTCGCCGCCGTGTACTGCGCGTGGACGACCAGCGGCGTGTTGAAGAGGACGACGCCCGCGACGACCTTTTCGTCGCACACGCCCGCGACGAACTCGATCTCGTCGGGGAAGCGTCCGTGCAGCAGCGCGATCTCGTCCGCGCTGTGGACGGGGCGCAGGTCGTACTTGCGCCCGAGGTTGTCTTCGATAACTTCCCAGATGGCCGGGATGAGTTGCGCGCCTTCTTCGATAACGACCCCGCGCTGCGCGGCCTTCTTGGCGCCGCGCCGGCGTCGCTGGCTGGGCGCGGGGCGGAGCGCGAGGTCGATGGCGCAGGAGAGGTCGCAGCGGTAGCGCGCGGCGCCGAGCCGGAAGAGCGCGTAGAGGTCGTCGGCCGCCGGCCGCCGGTGGTAGACGTGCGGCACGGCCTTGTAACGCAGCACGTCGTAGCCGAGCGCGCGGTAGTGCGCGCGCGCCGCCTCGAAGGCTTCGAGCGCCGCCTCGCCGAGCAGCTCGCCGCGGTGAAGCAGCCCGCCGTAGGTGATGCCGGGGTGACTCACGACCCGCCGAGCGTCGCCGCGGTCTTCGGCGGCCGGCAGCACGCCGACGAGCGCGCCCCGCTCGTCCTCGAACATCAAAGAGAGGTCGCGGAAGCGTTCGCCGTGGTAGGAGAGGAAGCGGCGCGTGTGGAGAAACGTGGCGTTGTCCGCGCCGCCCACGAACTCGTCCCAGCGCGCGGCCTCCGTGTCTGCGTAAGGTGTGATGTGCATCTAGGACGAAATTTCAAATCTCACATTTGAAATTTCAAATTTAAGTTCGCAGAACCGCGACGCCGAAGCCGGTCTCGCCGTAGCCGTTGCCGTTGTAGAACATGTAGGTGCCGTGGCGCGTCGGCTGGACGCAGGAGAAGCAGACCATCTCGCTGTCCCACCCGTCGGCCGACACGTCGATGCCGGCCTCTCCGTCCCTTCGCTCCCACGCGAGGCCGTCGGCCGACTCGGCGTAGCCGATGCGGTAACCACGACTTACCGTCCGCACCGAGTACCACATCTTGAAAGCGCCGCTCCCATCCTTCATTACGAAGGGGCGGCCGAAGCCGTACTCGTCGCCGCCCGGCGCCAGCTCGACGCAGACTTGGCCGCTCGCGCCCCAACGCGCCGGGTCGTCCGACGCGAGGTGTCGGACGTTGTAGGTCGGCACCTGCTTCCCCCCGACCTCGACCCAGCGGTCGCCCGCGACGTACCACATCCTGAAGCCGCCCTCGTCCTTCAACACGAAGCCGGCCGAGCGCACGAACAGCTCGCCGTCGCTTCTCTCCAACACGGGGACGCGCGACGCGCGGCGGAAAGTCTCGCCGCCGTCCGTGCTTTCGGCCAAGCCCATCAGGAGCGTGTAGCGCACCTTCACGCCGAGCTGCCAGCCGATGTAGTAGAGCAGGAGGCGGCCTTCGTGCTCGACCAAGCTGACGGGCGAGACGCCGCTGTCGTCGAACGTGCCCGGCTCGCCGATGTCGAGCGCCGGGCGCTCCGAGACGCGCAGCACCTTCAAGGGATCGCGCGCGTCAACGTCAACGAAGCCGACGCGGCCGACCTGTCCGGCGTCGCGGAAGGCGGCGTAGACGCGCACGCGCTCGTCGTCCAGAACCAGCGATGTCGGGATGAAGGCGTGCGCCCGCGCCCACGCGCTCTCGCCGCGCGGCGCGTAGACGCGGCCGAGCTTCTCCCAGCGCAACGCGGCTACTCCCTCACCTTGAAGAAGTCGAGCGTGCTCGCGCCCCCGGCCTCGCTCTTCGGCGGCTTGAGAAAAGTCTCGGGCGGGAGGTCTTTGAAGACGACCGTGTTGGGCGCGAGCCAGCAGTCGCGCCCGATCTTGAGGTTGTTGGCGACGGTCGCGTTGACGCCGAGGAAGCAGTTCTCGCCGACCTCGACGTAGCCCGAGATGACGACGTGCGACGAGACGAAGCAGTTGTCGCCGACGGTCGAGTGGTGGCCAATGTGGTTGCCGCTCCACATGACGACGTTGTCGCCGACGCGGACGAACGGCTGGACGGTGTTGTCCTCGAAGATGAAGCAGTGCTCGCCCAGCTCGACGTTGCGCCAGACGAAGGCGCGGCTGCTGACGTAGCTCGCCAGCGCGAAACCCTTGCGCTTGGCCTCGGCCGCGAGCCGCGTCCGCAGGCGGTTGAGCTTGGTGTAGACGTTCGCGCAGTAGACGCTGTGCGCGCCGGGCGCGTGCGTCTCTTCCAGAGTCTCGAAGGGGACGACGGGCAGCCCGAACAGCTCCTCGCGCTTGAGGTACTCGCGCTCGACGCTGAAGGCGACGACCTCGTAGTCCGAGTCGTGGGTGAAATACTCGTAGGCGATCTCGGCGAACGCTGTGTCGCCGACGATGACCAGCTTGCGGCTCTTCTCCATGCTCTTCCTCGGGCCTCAGGGCTTTCTGATCAGGATGTCCTCGCGCCGGTTCGCCATCGGCAGGTCTTCGCGCTGCGGGACGACGTAGGCGTCGCACCCCTCGGCCCGCGCGCGCGCGACGAGCGAGAGGACGACCGCGTCGTCGATCTGCCCGCGCTCGACGCGGTTGAAGGCGACCTCCGGCGTCGTCTCGGTCTTCGTAAACTCCCGGTGGAACCTGACGCCGGCCGCGCTCGAAAAGAAGCGCCGACGCTTCGAGACGTTCGGCACGTCGCCCAGCAGCATCTGCCCGCCGTCGGCTAAGAGCGAGAGCGACGCGTCGAGGAAGTCCCACAGGTTCGACTCGGCGAAGACGTAGTGGAGCACGCTGTAGCAGAGCAGCACGTCCACGCGGCCCGCGTACTCCGCGAACAGCTCCTCGCAGCGCGGGTAGTAGGCCGGGAACTTTCGGACGAACGGCTCGTCGGGCAGGCGCGCCAGCATCTCTTCGGAGTCTACGAGCAGAAGCGTGTGACCCTGACGCCGGCACAACTCGGCGAGCATCACGGGCAGGCCGCTGCAACCGGGGCCGACGTCGAGCACGACCTTGCCGCGCCCCGCGGCGAGCGCCGGGAGCTTCGCGGTGATGTCCTCGAAGATGGCCGGCTCCTTGCCCTCGCGGTAGGAGTCGGGGAAGCCGATGCGCTCGTACTGGCTGAGCGAGTCGTCGCCGGCCATCCGCCGGAAGTCGTCGAAGGACAGGTCTGCGAACTTCTTGTAGTCGTCGGTCTTCATGTTAAAGGTGCGTCCGCCGCGGCGAGCGGCTCGGTGCGCCACGGCAGGCGCACGCGCACCACGCCCTCCCAGCGTCCGGCCGCCCCGGCCTCGCGCATGACGCCCGTGTCGAAGACGTTGAAGGAGAGCACCTGCGGCGCCTCGGCCTCCAGCGACATGGGGCCGAGCGTGACGAGGTAGACGGTGACGTAGTAGGTGCCCTCGTTAAGGAAGTTGGCCGGGATGGTGCAGACCGCGCGGTAGAGTCCGGCCTCGTGCTTGCCGCGGAACCAGTCGTCTTCGAGCGCGTTGGCGGCCGGCGTGTTGGCCGTGCTGAGGACGACGTTGCCGGCCGAGTCCTGGAGGTAGATGTTGACGGCCTGGTTGCGCCCGCCGGGGACGAGGTTCCAGAACTCGACCTCGATGGACACCTCCTTGTCGATGTCCGGTTCGTTGTTGACGCGCCCCTCCGAGACGAGGCGGACGGCGCGCAGACGCATCCGGCGGTTGCCGGGGGCGGTCTTCTGGTCGGGCCAGACCTTCTCGCCGCCGCCGTCGCTCCCGGCGCGGAAGTACTCGGCGACGACCTCCTGCGTCCGGCCTTCGAGCGCGAGGCGGCCGCCCGAGAGCAGCACGGCGCGCGTGCAGAGCTGGTTGACGGCCGTCATGTTGTGCGAGACGAAGAGCACCGTGCGCCCCTCGCGCGCGACCTCGCCCATCTTCCCCAGACACTTCTTCTGGAAGGCCGCGTCGCCGACCGCCAGCACCTCGTCCACCAGAAGAATCTCCGGTTCGAGGTGCGCCGCGACCGCGAAGGCGAGCCGCATGTACATCCCCGACGAGTAGCGCTTGACCGGCGTGTCGATGAACCGCGCGATCTCGGCGAAGGCGACGATCTCGTCGAACTTCGCCTGTATCTCGCGCCGGCGCATCCCGAGAATCGCGCCGTTGAGGAAGACGTTCTCGCGCCCCGTCAGCTCGGGGTGGAAGCCCGTGCCGACTTCGAGGAGCGAGCCGATGCGGCCGTAGAGATCGACGCGCCCCGAGGTCGGCTCGGTGATGCGCGAGAGGACTTTGAGCAGCGTCGATTTGCCCGCGCCGTTGCGGCCGACGATGCCGACGACCTCGCCCGGCGCGACCTCGAACGACACGTCCTGAAGCGCCCACAAGGTCTCGCCGCCGTTGCGCCTGCCGCGCAGCGGGGATTTGAGCGCGCTCATCAAAGAGTCGCGCAGCGTGTCGTGACTCGCCCGCGCGCCGAGCTGGTAGCGCTTGCTCACGCCCTCGACCCTGACAATCGGCTTCATCGGATTCCTAGACGAGGTCGGCGAAGTGTTTCTCCATCCGCCGGAAGGTGAGGGCGGCGAAGACGACGAGCGCGGCGGTGACGCCGGCCGAGAAGGCGAGCGCGCCCCAGTCGAACGCCTGCCCCAGCAGCGCCGAGCGGAAGCCCGCGATGACGCCCACCAGCGGGTTGAGCGAGTAGAGCGTGCGCCACTTCGGCGGCACCATGCTCAGCGGGTAGACGACCGGCGAGGCGAACATCCAGAGCTGCACCAGCACGGGCAGGATGGCGCCCACGTCCCTGTAGCGCACGTTCGACGCCGACGCCCACATCCCGACCGACAGCGCGAGCAGCGCCAGCAGCAGGACGAGCGGCGGGAGCATCAAAAGGTTCCAACTCGGCGCGACGCGGTAGAAGGCCAGCATCAGCCCCATCACCACGAACGAGACGAGGAAGTCCACGAGGCGGCCGCCGACCGCCGCCATCGGGATGATGACGCGCGGGAAGTAGACCTTGGTGATGAGGTGCGAGCTGCCGACGAGGCTGTTGCCGCTCGTGGCGATGGCGCTGGAGAAGAACGTCCACGGCAGCATCCCGGCGAAGACGAAGACCGGGTAGGGCACGTCGCCGTCGGCGCGGATGCCCGCCACCACCCCGAGGAAGACCGAGAAGACGACGGTCGTCAAAAGCGGCTGCATGACGACCCACGCGACGCCGAGCGCCGTCTGCTTGTAGCGCACCTTGATGTCGCGCCAGACGAGGAAGTAGAGCAGCTCGCGGAAGTGCCAGAGGTCTCGGAGCGCGCCGACGCCGGCCGAGCGCCCCGGCTCGATGGTGACCAGCGGGCTTTCGGGGAGCGCGGGCGGCGAGCCTTCCGGCGCGGCGGCCGCCGCGTCCCCCGAGTCGGTCAGCGCGGCGGCCGGCTTCAGTACGCTTGCGCTTCCGCTGGTCGTCAAATCCATCAATTCCCTGTCTGAAATTCTTGCCCCTCTCCGAAGCCGCCAAGTCTAACCGCGGGTCATACGCCGGTCAAGTTGCCCCCCCGGCGCGCGAGCCCGCGCTGACGCCGTCGCGCCCCGAAAGAGAACTCCCCACGCCGTCTCCCCCAAAAGGAGGGACGGCGTGGGGAGTATGGGAAAAGCGGCCGGGCCGCGCGGTTACTGCTGGAGGTCGGTGTTGGTCGGGTTGGTGTCCGTGCCGTTGCCGAGCAGGCGGTTGTTGCCGAACGAGCGGATGGCGCCGCCCGAAAGCCCGAGCCCCGCGCCGGTGTTGTTCGAGACCACCGAGTTGGAGATGCGGATGATGGTGCCCGCGGTCAGCGCGTCCACGCCGTTCGAGCCGTTGAACGTCACCGCGCAACTGTCGATGCTCAGCTTCGCGCCGCTCTCGGCCGAGATGCCGTGGGTGGCGTTCCGCGAGGCGACCGAGTTGCTGATGCTGCCCTTGACGTTGGCGCCGCCGATGACGTAGCCGGTGCCGGGGCCGGTCTCGCCGTTCTGTTCTAAGCGCACGTTGTCGAGCGAGGAGATCAGGGTCGGCGAGCCCGAGGCGGGGATGACGACGATGCCCCCGCCGCCGTTGTTGCGGACGATGGTGTCCTTGACGAAGAGCTGGCCGTTAAGCGTCCGCCGGTCGCTGATGCCGCGGGCGGCGCCGGCCTTGAACCCCTGGATGACGCAGTTCTCGACGTGGACGACCTTGGCCGACGTGATGAGAATGCCGACGAGACCCGAAGCGGCGTTGGTGCTCGCCGCCCCGGTGATCGAGAGGTTGCGCAGGCTGACGATGATCGAGCCCGGCGAGCCCGTCAGCGAGTCGTTGACGACGACGCCGTTGGTGCCTGACGCGAGGATCGAGCCGTAGCCCTGACCCTGCGAACCCTCGATGGTGATCGACTTGGTGATGGTGACGGCGCCGAACCCGCCCGGGTCGAGCGTGCTGATCTCGCCGTTGGCCGCGGTCTTCGAGATGGCGCCGGCGTAGGTCTTGCAGGGCGCGGTGCGGCTGCACGGGTTAACGTCGTCGCCGACGCCGGACACCCACGTGCGGGTCGCCTGCGCGTTGGCGCTGGAGGAAGCCAGAACGATGAAGGCCGTAACGGCGAAGGCGGTCAGGGCGAAGCGGAACTTAGTCATTGGGTCTCTCCTTTTCAAACTCTAAGAGTTTCATGTAATAGCCGGATGCCTAGATAACATCACGTGCCAGGTTCGGCGGCCTCGGGGCGCGCCCGCGCGGGCGGAATAAAACCCGCGCGGGCGGCCGCCGCGCCTGTTACTTGAACTTGAAGTAGGCCGTGTGCGTCGAGCCGTCGTTGAGCGTCACGACGAGCGCGCGGCACGTGCCGGCCCAAGAGCCTTCGGTCTTCCAGTTGTAGTGGTACTGGTCTGACCCGGCGTCGTAGCTGAGGCTGCTGCCGCCCGACGTGACCGTCCCTTCCAAATCGGAGACGGGCGCGGACGTGGAGCAGCTGATCGGCTGCGAGGCCGGCGAGCCGGCGGCGAAGATGCCGATCCCCTTGTTGCCGCTCAGGGAGAACTTGATCGGGATGGCGCGGCCGGCGTTGACCGAGTTGAAACTCGGCAGGTTCGCCACCGGCGAGAAGAACCCGGTGAAGTTGTAGAGCACCGTCACCGTGAACGTCTTCGTCGTCGTGTTGCCCGACGTGTCCACGGCCGTCGCCGTCACGGTCGTCGTGCCGACGCCGAAGACCGAGCCGGAGGCCGGGCTGACATTGAGCGACTGGACGCCGCAGTTGTCGGCGGCCGTCACCGCGTAGGTGGCCGTCGTCGAAGTCGCCGGCGAGTTGAGCGGCAGGTAGACCGTGACGCCGCCCGACGGGTAGCTGATCGTCGGCGCCTCCGTGTCGTTGACCGTCACGTTGAACGTCTTGGTCGTGACGTTGCCGGCCCAGTCGGTGGCCGTCGCCGTCACGGTCGTCGTCCCCTTCGGGAAGACCGAGCCGGACGCGTGGCTGAGCTGGACGTTGGCCGCGCCGCAGTTGTCCGTGGCCGTCACCGAGAAGGTGACGCCCGCCGAGCAGGAGCCCGCGTCGTTGCCGACCGTGATGTCGGACGGGACGTTGAGCGTCGGCGCGGTCGGGTCGGTGACGGTGATGGTCTGGACGGCGGTCGAGAAGTTCCCGGCCGCGTCCGTCGCCTTGAAGGTGCGCGTGATGACGCGCGGGTCGGCGGCCGAGCCGGCGCCCGTGCTCGTCTCGGTGACCGTGACGACGGGGACGCCGCAGTTGTCGAACGGCGGGCCCGGCGGGAGCGGCTGACCCTGCTCGTCGAGCACGGTGCCGCGCGTCGCCTGCGACGGGTGCGCCGCCGGCACGTCGCTCAGGCAGGTGTAGGAGGCGTCGGCCGGGGCGACGATGACCGGCTTGGTGTCGTCGATGACCGTCACGGTCTGCGTGGCCGTGGCGGAGTTGCCGGACGCGTCGGTCGCCGTCCACGTCACCGTCGTCGTGCCCACGGGGAAGGCGCCCTCGGGCGGGTTGGTGTGTGTGACGGTGACGGCGGAGGGGCAGTCGTCGGTCGTGGTCGCCTGACCGAGATCGCCTTCGCCGAGCGCCACCGAGCAGCCGGTGCCGTCGGCGCCCGTCCCGACCGTGATGTTGGCCGGGGCCGTGATCGTGGGCGGCGTGTTGTCGCCCGCGCAGGCGCTGTCAATGACGTTGACGCGTTGGTTGCACGACGCCGTGCGGCCGTACGAGTCGGTGACCGTCCAGGTGATGACCGTCAGGCCGGTCGTGTACGGCGCGTTCAACGCCTCGCCGTCGCTGCGCGCGCCCGCGACGGTGACGCCGGTCGCGGGGTTGGTCGTCGGCGTGCCGGGGTCAACCGTGGCGGTGCCGTCTGCGCCGGCCGTGGCGGTCTTGTCCGCCGGGCAGGAGATGGTCGGCGCCGCCGTGTCGGTGACGGTGACGGCGAAGCTGCAACTGCCGCCGCCCATCTCGGACGCGACGTTGACGACGGTCGAGCCGACGGGGAAGAAGGTGCCGGAGGCGGGCGTCGCGTTGATCGCGCCGCAGTTGCCGACCTGACCCGCCGCGCCGAAGCTGACGAACGCGCCGGGGTTGCCGCCCTGCGTGGTGTTGGCCGTGACGATCATGTCCTCGTGGCAGGTGAGCGTGCAGGTCTGCGCGCCGCCGGCGGCGGGCACCGCCGCGTCGAAGCTCGTGCTGTTGTCGCCCGGCTCAAGCTCGGCGGTCGTGCTCGTGACGGTCGCGCTGTTGGTGAGCACGGTGCCGGCCGCCGTCCCGTCGTCCACCGAGTACGTCAAGGCGATGCGGGCGGTCGAGCCGGCGGGCATGCTGGCGAGCGTGCACTCGGCGGGGTCGCCGGCCGCGGCCGGCGGCGAGCACGTAAAGCCGACGTTCGTGCTCTCGCCGATGGAGATGAAGGACGTGTTGGCCGGGATGGCGTCGGAGACTTTCACCGCGGCGGCCGCGTTCGGGCCGGCGTTGGTGACGAAGATTTCAAAGACGCCGCTCGAACCCGCGCCGACCGCCGAGCCTTGCACGGTCGCCGACTGGTTGAGCTGGAGGTCTACGTATGGCGTCGGCGCCAGCACGTTGAAGGTCGCGCCGGTGCGGAAGGAGTGCTCGGCCGAGTCGGAGATGTAGACCTTCCAGGCGCCGCGGTTATCGACGGTGACGGTGCCGCCGCCCGCGTCGGTGACGAGCGTCGTCTCGCTCGAAGGCAGCGTGAAGGAGAAGGTCTGCGGGTCGGCCGTCACCTCGCCCGACTGGACGACCGAGCCGGTGCGCGCGACCCAGTTGAGGCGGCGCGGCGCGAAGCCGCCCGGCGCGCCGAGGCGCGCGCCCGTCACCCGCGCGCAGACCGTGTCGCCCAGCTCGAACGTGCTGCTCGGCGTGGCGCAGTCTGACTCGTAGGTGGTGATGGCCTCGGCCGGCCCCGCCTGGAACAGGAGCGCGGGCATCAGCCCGGCCGCCGGCGAGACGGCCGCGGAGGCGGCGCGTCTGCGCGCCTGCCGTGTCGGCGCCGGGGCGGCCGTCGCTTCCGGCGCGGCGACCGCCGTGCGGCGTGCGCCGGCGAACATGCGCGACGACGAGGCGGACGCTGCCGAGTAAACGCCGGCGGCGAGCAGCCCCAGCACGACGGCCAGCGCGCCGAGGCGCGCGAGCCCCGCGTTCAGGCGCTTCGAGCGCCTCGGGGAGCCCGGCGCGGGGTTACGGCGCGGGCGTGTGGGAGTACGTCTTTGGGCGGGAGTCATACCTTATCTCCTTCCGACTTTTCGAGGATTGCCGTGTCCTGCGTGCGGCGCGTGCGGCGTGCCGCCGCGCCTGTATCTAATGTTTAAAGACGGAGCGAAGGCCGCTCGAAGGTTTCCGACCGCGTCCGGCTCGGGCGGGACGTACGGCGCCGCGACCTGACCGGGGCCGGCGCGTTAGTCGCCGTGAGGTCGAAGGTCGTCTGAACCTGTGGCACTTATTTATATTTCGTGACGATGACGGCGCCGAACCCGCCGGGGTCGAGCGTGCTGATCTCGCCGTGGACGGCCGTCTTCGTAATGGCGTCCGCGTAGGACTTGCAGGGCGCGGTGTGGCTGCACGGGTTAACGTCGTCGCCCACGCCCGAGACCCATGTGAGGGTGGCCTGTGCATGTGCGGCGGCTGACAGTGTGAGGATGAACGTGAGGAGGGCGAAAATTCTGAAGGGGACGCGAATATTGACCATGTGCGTACGGTTTCCCTGTATGTTTGGAGAAACTCTGGAAGTCAGGGCCGCGGCGGGGCAAGCCGGGCGCCTGTTAGGGATGGAACAAAGGAAAGTCTGATCCGGAAAGCCAGACGGGCAAACGCTGCGAGCGGGGTTTTCCTGGTACCACTCTCAACCGTTAGAAGCGGGGAGAGGTTTTATGATAAATTCGCCGAGTTGTCAATGACCAATCTGACTTAACCCGATTTTTTTTTCGGCGGCCGCCGAGCGACCAGCGATGACACCCGAAGCCCAGAACCAGCCGCCCTGCCTCTCCGTCGTCGTCCCCGCCTACAACGAGGGCGCGACGCTTGAGGCGGTAATCGAGCGGCTGCTCAGGCTCCCGCAACTGCTCGAAGTCGTCGTCGTGGACGACTGCTCGACGGACTCGACGCCGGAGGTCGCGCGCCGTCTGGCCGCCGGGGACGCGCGCGTGAGAGTCGCGCGCCACGAACGCAACAGCGGGAAGACGGCGGCGCTGCGGACGGGCTTCGCGCTGACGCGCGGCGAGATCGTCATCGTGCAGGACGCCGACCTCGAATACGACCCGGCCGAGATACCGCTCGTCATCCTCCCCATCGTCAACCACCGGGCGGACGTGGTCTACGGCTCGCGCTTTCTGGTGCGGCGCGCGACGCGCGTGCTCTACTTCTACCACTACCTCGGCAACAAGTTTCTGACCTTCCTCTCGAACGTTTTGACGAACCTCAACATGACCGACATGGAGACCGGCTACAAGGCGTTCCGCGGCGAGATCATCCGCAACATGCGGATCACATCCGAAGGGTTCGGCTTCGAGGTCGAGGTGACGGCGAAGGTCGCCAAGCTGGGCTGCGCGGTCTACGAGGTGCCGATCAGCTACTACGGCCGCACCTACGACGAGGGGAAGAAGATCGGCCTCAGCGACGGGGTTCAGGCGCTCTGGCTCATCCTCCGCTTCAACCTCTTCTGCTCTTTAAGCTCCTCGTTCACGCGCCTGCCGGAGCTGCGGCAGGTCGAGCGCCACCGCTTCCCCGGCGCGCTCGACGGGCGGACGTATGGCTGAAGCCGTCGCCTACGCCGGGCGCGACCTGGAGTCGATGTCCTTCGCCCGCAACTACCACCGCTGGATACTCGACCTCTTCGCGCCGTACCTCGGCCGCCGCGTCGTCGAGGTCGGCGCGGGCACCGGCTCGTTCTCCGAGCTGCTGCTCGCGCGCGGGACCGAGTCGCTCACGCTCGTCGAGCCTTCGGAGGGGATGCACCGCCTGCTCGTCGAGCGCGTCGGGTCGGCGCACGCGCGCTCGCGCGTCCGTGTTTTTAACGACACGTTCGCCAGCGTCGCGCGCCGCGTCGCGGAGGAGGAGCGCCCCGACTCGGTCGTCTACGTCAACGTGCTCGAACACGTCGAGGACGACGAGGCCGAGCTGCGGCTCGTCCGGGACGTGCTCGCGCCCGGCGGCCGCGCCTTCGTCTTCGTGCCCGCGCTGCGCTGGCTCTACGGCAGCTTCGACCGGCAGGTCGGCCACCGCCGCCGCTACACGCGCGCCGAGCTTGAGGCGAAGTGCGGGCGCGCGGGCTTTCGCGTCCTCCGGTCGGTCTACTTCGACGCGGCCGGCGTCCTGCCGTGGTGGCTGAAGTACCGCGTGCTGCGCTCGGAGAAGATGGAGCCGGCGGCCGTCAAGTTTTACGACGAGTTCTGCGTGCCCGTCGTCCGCAGGGTCGAGGCGCTGGTGCCGCCGCCGGTCGGCAAGAACGTCCTGCTCGTGGCGGAGAAGGCTTGAGCGGGAAGGCTTGAGGGGAATGTTCTGGGCGGGCGCTCGGCGCGCCGCTGTGGTTATAATCGGGCTTTCGGACTTCAATCACATTCGATACCGACGGACTTCTACATGGACGACTTGAAAAACATCTTCGTGACCGGGGGCGCGGGCTTCATCGGCTCGGCCTTCGTCAGACTTTTGCTCGACGAGCTGCCCGGCGCCGCCGTCGTCAACTTCGACGCGCTCACCTACGCGGGCAACCCCGACAACCTGAAGGGGATCGCGGACGAGCGCCACCGCTTCGTCGTCGGAGACATCTGCGACAAGGAGGCCGTCCTCGCCGCGCTCGACGCGGGCACCGACATCGTCGTCAACTTCGCCGCCGAGTCGCACGTTGACCGCAGCATCCACTCGGCCGACGAGTTCATCCGCACGAACGTCATGGGCACTCAGGTGCTCTTAGACGTCGCGCGCGCGCGCGGCGCGCGGCGCTTCGTGCAGGTCAGCACGGACGAGGTGATGGGGAGCCTGCCGGATCGCGACGACGCGTACTTCACCGAGGACTCGCCGTTCGAGCCGAACAGCCCCTACTCGGCCTCGAAGGCGGCGGCCGAGCACCTGTGCCGCGCCGCGCTCCACACGCACGGGCTGGACGTGGTCACGACGCGCTGCGGCAACAACTACGGCCCGCGCCAGTTCCCCGAAAAGTTCCTGCCGCTGATGCTCTCGAACGCCTTCGCCGACGAGCCGATCCCCGTCTACGGCGACGGCCGCAACGTCCGCGACTGGATTTACGTCGAAGACCACTGCCGCGCCATCTACGACGTGATGACGAAGGGGCGCGCCGGCGAGGTCTACAACGTCGGCGCGCGCAACGAGCGTCGCAACCTCGAAGTCGCCGAGTCCGTCCTCGACGCGCTCGGCAAGCCGCGCACGCTCATCAAGTTCGTCAAAGACCGTCCCGGCCACGACCAGCGCTACGCCATCGACCCGACGAAGATCGAGACCGAGCTGGGCTGGCGCCCGCGCGAGACGTGGGAGACGGGGCTCGCCAAGACCATCGAATGGTACCGCGAGAACGCCGAATGGGTCGCCCGCACCCGCAGCGGCGCCTACCGGGACTATTACGCGAAACAGTACGGGACGGTGTGAACGGCGGACGGCGTCAGTTAATTTTATGCGAGTCATAATCACCGGGGCGGGCGGGATGGTCGGCGGGGTGTTGGCGGAACACTGCCGGGCTTTAGGCGACGAGGTGTTCGCCTTCGACCGCGAGGGCCTCGACATCACCGACGAGCGCGCGGCGCGCGAGGCGTTCGGCCGTCTGAAGCCCGAGGCGGCCATCAACTGCGCGGCGTGGACGGACGTGGACGGGTGCGAGCTAGACCCGCAGCGCGCCTTCCTCGTCAACTCGCAGGGCGTCGAGTCGCTGGCGACGGCGAGCCGGCTCGCCTCGGCCTCTTTCGTCACCATCTCGACCGACTACGTCTTCGACGGCCTCAAGGCCGAAGGCTTCTACACGCAGCGCGACGACCCGCACCCGGCGAGCGCCTACGGGGCGGCCAAGCTCGAAGGCGAGCGGCGCGCGCAGATGGCCTCGGCGCGCACGTCCATCGTGCGGACGGGCTGGGTCTTCGGCCCCGGCGGGCGCAACTTCCTCGCGACGGCGGTCGAGCGCGCGCGGCGCGGCGAGCGTCTGAAGGCCATCTCGGACTCCTACGGCACGCCGACCTACGCGCCCGACCTCGCGGCGCGCCTGCGCGAGCTGGCCGAGCTGGATTTGCCCGGCATCTACCACGTCGTCAACTCCGGCGAGGGCACGTCCTACGAAGGCTTCGCGCGCGCGGCGGCCGAGGCGGCGGGCGTCGCCGGCGCCGAAATCGAGCCCGTCCTGATGGACTCGCTCAAGCGCCCCGCCCCGCGGCCCCGGAACTCGCGCCTCCGCTGCCTGCTCTCCGAGGCCATCGGCCTGCGCCCCCTGCGCGACTGGCGCGAGGCGCTCGCCGAGTTCGCCGCGACATGACGGAACCGCGGGCGGTTCTGTTTGTCCGTGATTTGCCTCGCGGCGGCTCTCTGCTATCATGACGCGTTCGGAAATAGCCCGCTCCGACGGGGTTAAGTGTTTCTCCAGCCCCCGACTCAGGAAGAGATTTAAGAATTATGATGTCGCAAGATAACCGCCTCCTGCCGCTCTCGCCCGAGACGCTCGACCGCCCGCTGCGCGACCTCGCGGCGCCGCCCGCGGCGGTCGTCGCGCCCGTCGTCTCCGTCTCGGCCGAGCCGGCGCACCTGCGCGAGTACTTCGCCGTCGTGCTCAAGCGCAAGTGGCTCATCCTGAGCCTGATGGTGGTCGTCACCTCCCTCGTCGCCATCCAGATGTACCGGCTGCCGTCGGTCTACGAGGCGTACACGCAGATTCAGATCGAGCAGAAGCCGCGCAACGTCCTCTCGACCGGGCGCGGCGGCGACCTCGTCATCCGCGCCAGCGACCCGAACTACTGGAACACGCAGCTCGCCAAGCTCAAGACGCAGCAGCTCGCCCGCCAGGTCATCCTGCGGCTCGACCTGCACAACAACCCGGCCTTCCTCGGCGCCAACCGCGGCACCGGCATCATCGCCGGCCTGCGCCGCGTCATCACGGGCGCCAAGCCGAAGGACGCCGCGCCGCAGAAGGACGCCGGCGCCGTCCCCGTCTTAGACGAGGCCGACGTGAGCGCCGACCAGGTCACGCCCGCGCTGGCGCAGAAGCTCGAACCCTACGAGGATACGCTGCGCGAGAACCTCATGGTTGACCCCGTCGAGCGCACCAACCTCGTCAACATCCG
Source organism: Pyrinomonadaceae bacterium (assembly GCA_036388915.1). Classification (GTDB taxonomy): domain Bacteria; phylum Acidobacteriota; class Blastocatellia; order Pyrinomonadales; family Pyrinomonadaceae; genus QHXN01. The sequence continues at coordinate 48,832 of DASVQX010000042.1, read as the reverse complement.
CTTCACGCACACCGACCCGCAGATCGCCTCCAACGTCGTCAACACGCTGGCCACCATCTTCCGCGAGAACGACATCCTTCAGGAGACCTCCGGGTCGCAGCGGGCCGAGGACATCCTCGCCAACCAGATCATCGAGCTTCAGGGGCGCATCCAGTCCAACGAGGCCAAGCGCATCAACTACCGCAAGCAGAACGACCTGCCGCTCGGCGAGAAGGCGGGGCAGGACTTGACCGCCGCGCAGCTCCAGACCTACCTCGGGCAGATGCAGGCCGCCGAGCAGAAGCGCAAGCAGGCCGAGGCCGACTACAGGTCCGCGCTCGACACCCAGAACTCGGCCAGCATCTGGTCGATCCCGCAGGTGCAGACCGACAAGAACGTCCAGCGCCTGCGCGAGAAGATTAGCGACCTTGAGGAGAAGAAGAAGGCGCTGCTCGTCACCTACACCGAGGAGTGGCCCGAGGTTCAGAAGATCAACCGGCAGCTCGCGCAGCTCAACGAGGAGATGAAGCTGGCCCCGGCCGAGATCATCGCCGGGCTGAAGAACCGCTACGAGTCGGCGCAGAAGGAGGAGGCGGCGGCGAAGGGTTCCTACTTCGGCGCGCGCGGCAAGGCCAACGTCCAGAGCATCGCCGAGACCAGCCTCGGCGACCTCAACCAGTCCATCGAGACCGACCGCCAGAACCTCAACCTCTACATGCAGCGCGCCAACGAGCTGAAGATCACGGCGTTCGACCGCGCGGGCGGCAACGTCTCGACGGTCGAGGAGGCGCGCACGCCGCGCGAGCCCATCGGGCCGCCCCGCATGCGCAACATCGTCGTCGCCTTCCTGCTCTCTCTGGGCGTCGGCATCGGGCTGGCCTTCCTGCTCGACTACCTCGACGACACCTTGAAGTCGGTCGAGGACGTTGACCGCCACCTGCACCTGCCGACGCTGGCGCTCATCCCCGCGCCGCGCGAGGCGCGCCGCTTCCTCGGCCGCTCGGGCGCGCCCGAGCCGGAGCCGGGCGCGAACACCGCGCTCGCGCTCATCGACGACGTGCGCTCGCCCGTCGCGGAGGCTTACCGCCACCTGCGCACGTCGCTCCTGCTCTCGTCGGCCGGGCAACCCCCGAAGACCATCCTCGTCACTTCGAGCCAGCCGTCCGAAGGCAAGACGACGACCGTCGTCAACATCGCGACGATGCTGGCGCAGACGGGCGCGGACGTGCTCGTCCTCGACTGCGACCTGCGCCGCCCGCGCGTCCACGCGCACTTCGGGCTGGGGAACGCGCGCGGCGTGACCAACTACCTCTCCGGCGACTCGAACGTCTCGGAGCTGGTGCAGACCTACGACAAGCTGCCCAACCTGAAGGTCATCTCGTCGGGGCCGGTGCCGCCCAACGCGGCCGAGCTGCTCGGCTCGGACGAGATGCGCAAGCTCCTCTACGTCTTGGCGGAGAACTTCACGCACATCGTCATCGACTCGCCGCCGGCCATCTCGTTCACCGACGCGTCGATCCTCTCGACGATGGTTGACGGCGTGATGCTCGTCGTCCACGGCGGCCGCTCGTCGCGCTCTGTCGTGCGGCGCGCCAAGCAGCAGTTGCAGGACGTGGGCGCGCACATCTTCGGCATCGTCCTCAACAACGTGAAGATGGAGGGGACGGACTACTACTACTACTCGGGCTACTACTCGGGCTACTACTCGGACGAGGACGGCGCGCCCGAGGGGGCCGAGGCTTCGGCGGCCGGCAACGGCGGCGGCGGCCGCGGGCGCTGATGGCGGGGCAGTTCTCGGTCGTCGCGCCGGACGTTGAGCTTGGGCGCGACGTGAAGATTTACGCCTTCGTCAACCTCTACGGCTGCCGCGTCGGCGACGAGACGCGCATCGGCACCTTCGTCGAGATACAGAGGGGCGCGTCGGTCGGCGCGCGCTGCAAGATTTCGAGCCACACCTTCGTCTGCGAGGGCGTGACGATCGAGGACGAGGTCTTCGTCGGCCACGGCGTGATGTTCATCAACGACCGCCTCCCGCGCGCCACGCGCGAGGACGGGACGCCGCAGACGGAGGCCGACTGGGAGCTCGAACCGACCATCGTCCGCCGCGGCGCCTCCATCGGCAGCAACGCCACCATTCTCTGCGGCGTCGAGATCGGCGAGCGCGCCGTGGTCGGAGCCGGCGCGGTGGTGACCAGGAGCGTCGCCGCCGACTCGGTCGTCGCCGGCAACCCTGCGAGAGAGATCAGGAAAGTGATAAGCGACGAGTGATTAGTGATAAGAAAAGGCAGCCGGATTTTCTTATCACTAATCACTCGTCGCTTATCACTCTTTTTTTATGCCAGTTCCCTTCGTAGACCTACAGGCGCAGTACCGCTCGATCAAGGCGGAGGTGGACGCCGCCATCCAGCGCGTGCTCGACACGTCGGCCTTCGTGCTCGGCCGCGAGGTCGAGGCGTTCGAGCGCGCGTTCGCGGAGTACGTCGGCGCGCGCGAGTGCGTCGGCGTCTCGAACGGGACGGACGCGCTGCATCTGGCGCTCCTCGCGTGCGGCGTCGGCGCGGGCGACGAGGTCGTCGTCCCGGCCAACACCTTCTTCGCCACGCCCGAGGCGGTCTCGGCCGCCGGCGCCACGCCCGTCTTCGTTGACTGCGACCCGGTCACCTATAACATCGACGCCTCGAAGATTGAGGCGGCGGTCACGGAGCGCACGCGCGCCGTCATCCCCGTCCACCTCTACGGCCAGCCCGCCGACCTCGACGCCGTCGAAGCGGTCGCCAAGCGTCACGACCTGATCGTCATCGAGGACGCGGCGCAGGCGCACGGCGCGCGCTACAAGGGCAAACGGGTCGGGGCGCTCGCGCGCGCCGGCTGCTTCAGCTTCTACCCCGGCAAGAACCTCGGCGCGTACGGCGAGGGCGGCGCGGTCGTGACGAACGACGCGGAGGTCGCGCGCCGCCTCCGGCTCCTGCGCGACCACGGCTCGGCGGTGAAGTACCGTCACGAAATCGTCGGCTACAACTCGCGGCTCGAAGGCATCCAGGCGGCGGTGCTCTCGGTCAAGCTCAAGTACCTCGACGAGTGGAACGCGCTGCGCCGCCAACACGCCGCGCGCTACCGCGAGATGCTCGGGCCGCTCGAAGACGCCGGGGCGCTCACGCTCCCGCGCGAGGCCCCGTACGCCGAGCACGTCTACCACCTCTTCGTCGTCCAGACCTCTGCGCGCGACTCGATGCAGAAGTTCCTGTCGAGCGCCAGCGTGCAGACTAGTGTTCACTACCCCGTCCCCGCGCACCTCCAGCCGGCCTACGCCGCGCTCGGGCACCGCGAGGGCGACTTCCCCGAGGCCGAGCGGCAGGCGCGGCGCGTGCTCTCGCTCCCGATGTTCGCCGAGCTGACCGAGCGGCAGATGCGCTACGTCGCGCACGCCTTCGAGGACTACCGCGCGGAGGGCGCGGCCGCCGCCGGTTAGGTGTTATTGTGTCAGCCGCGCGCGCCGGCCTCTGGCGCGCGCGAAGATTCGCCATGAGCATCACGGTCGGTGTCGTCGGCTGCGGTTACTGGGGGCCGAACCTGATTCGCAACTTCGCCGAGAACGAGGCGGCGGAGCTGAGCTGGGTCTGCGACAGGGACGCGCGCCACCTCTCGAAGGTCGCGCGGCGCTACCCTTCGGCGCGCGCGGCCTCCGACTACGGCGAGATGATCGCCGACCCGCGCCTCGACGCCGTCGTCATCGCCACGCCCGTCTCCACGCACTTCGAGTTCGCGCGCCGCGCCCTCGAAGCCGGCAAGCACGTCCTCGTCGAAAAGCCCTTCACCGCCACGGCGCGCGAGGCCGAAGAACTCATCGCGCTCGCCGAGCGGCGGGGCCTCGCGCTGATGGTTGACCACACCTTCATCTACACCGGCGCCGTCCGCAAAATTAAGGAGACGGTCGCGGCCGGCGAGTTCGGCGACCTGCTCTACTTCGACTCGGTGCGGGTCAACCTCGGGCTGTTCCAGCGCGACATCAACGTCGTCTGGGACTTGGCGCCGCACGACTTCTCGATCATGGACTACGTCGTCGGCCGGAGCGCGACCGAGGTGATGGCGACGGGGAGCTGCCACATCGAGCCGGGCATCGAGAACATCGCCTACGTCCAGCTCCGCTTCGGCGACTCGCTCATCGCCAACTTCCACTTCAACTGGCTCTCGCCGGTCAAGATTCGCCGCACGCTCATCGCCGGCAGCCGCCGCATGATCGTCTACGACGACATCGAGCCGACCGAGAAGGTGCGCGTCTACGACAAGGGCGTGACGCGCAACGCGGGCGCGGCCGACGAGGAGGAGGCGTACAAGACGCTGGTCAGCTACCGCACCGGCGACGTGTGGGTGCCGAAGCTCGACCCGACCGAGGCGCTCCACTACGTCTGCGCCGAGTTCCTCGACTCGATAAAAACTTCGCGCCCCTCGGTCTCGGACGGCGCGGCGGGCCTGCGCGTCGTCCGCCTGCTCGAAGCCGCGCAGGCTTCGATCAACGAGGGCGGGCGCTGGATAAAACTGTAAGAGTGATTCGGATGTCTACGACCGCGGCGAAGATGCAAGTCCCCCTGCTCGACCTGAAGCAGCAGCACGCCGCGCTGCGCGAGGAGTTGCGCGGGGCGCTTGAGCGCGTGCTCGACTCGCAGCAGTTCATCATGGGCGAGGACGTGCGGCGGCTCGAAGAGGAGCTGGCCGCCTACACCGGCGCGGCGCACGCGGTCGGGTGCGGTTCCGGCTCGGACGCTTTGCTGCTCGCGCTGCTCGCGCTCGACGCGCGCGAGGGGACAGAAGTCGTCACGACGCCCTTCACCTTCTTCGCCACCGCCGGCGCCATCGCGCGCGCCGGCGCGCGCCCCGTCTTCGCCGACATCGACCCCGTCACCTACAACATCGACCCCGCGAAGATGGAGGCGGCCGTGGGCGAGCACACGCGCGCGCTGATGCCCGTCCACCTCTACGGCCAGTGCGCCGAGATGCGCGAGGTGATGCGCGTCGCCGAACGTCGGGCCTTGCCCGTCATCGAGGACGCCGCGCAGGCCATCGGCGCGTCGGACGGGGCTGGGCGCGCGGGCGCGGTCGGCGCCGTCGGGTGCTTCAGCTTCTACCCGACGAAGAACCTCGGCGCGGCCGGCGAGGCGGGGCTGGTGACGGCGAGCGACCCCGTGCTGGCCGACCGCCTGCGCCGCCTGCGCGTCCACGGCGGCGCGACCGAGTACCACCACGACGAGGTCGGATTCAACAGCCGGCTCGACACGCTCCAGGCGGCCGTGCTCCGCGTCAAACTCCCGCACCTCGACGCCTGGTCGGACGCGCGCCGCGAGCGCGCCGGCACTTACACGCGTTTGATTGAAGAGGCCGGCCTCGCCGAGTTCGTCACGCCGCCCTTCGTCCGCCCCGGCGCGCGCCACATCTTCCACCAGTACGTCGTCCGCGTCGCCGCCGCGCGCCGCGACGCGCTCGTCGAACACCTCAAGGCGAGCGGCGTCGGCACGAAAATCTACTACCCCGTCCCGCTCCACCTGCAACCCTGCTTCGCATACCTCGGCCACCGCGAGGGCGACTTCCCAGAGTCCGAGCGCGCCGCCCGCGAGACGCTCGCGCTCCCGATGTTCCCCGAGCTGACCCGCGGGCAGCAGGACTACGTCGTCGAAACTCTCCGCCGCTTCTTCTTCGCCTGAGCGACCTTCCGCTGACCGACGCACGCGTCGCCGCAGGACGAAGCGGCGCGCGTTTGCCTCCACTCGGGCGGCGCGTCTATCCTCGGACGCATGAAGCGCCCGACACACGCGGCCATCGACATCGCCTTCGTCGCGCTCGGAATACTCTCGGCCGCCTTCGGGCTGAAAGGTTTCCTGCTGTCGAGCCACTTCATCGACGGCGGGGTGACCGGCGTCTCGATGCTCGTCTCGAACGTGTCCGGCGTGCCGCTGTCGCTGCTGATACCCGTCATCAACCTCCCCTTCATCGCGCTCGGCTACCGGCAGGTCGGCGCCCGCTTCGCCCTCAAGAGCGCGCTGGCCATCGCGGGGCTTTCGTTCTGCCTCGCCTTCGTCCACTTCCCCGACGTGACTTCCGACAAGCTCCTGACGGCCGTCTTCGGCGGCTTCTTCATCGGCGCCGGCATCGGGCTGTCCATCCGCGGCGGCGCGGTCTTGGACGGCACCGAGGTCGCCGCCCTGCTCGTCAGCAAGCGCAGCAGCCTGCTCCGCGTCGGCGACGTGATCCTCATCCTCAACGTCTTCATCTTCGCGGCGGCGGCCTTCTTCCTCGGCATCGAGACGGCGCTCTACTCCATCCTCACCTACTTCGCCGCGTCGAAGACCGTGGACTTCCTGCTCCACGGCATCGAGCAGTACACGGCCGTCGTCGTCGTCTCCGAGCAGAGCGAGGGGATCAGGCAGGCGATCATCCGCGACCTCGCGCGCGGCGTGACGGTCTACAAGGGGCGGCGCGGCTGGTCGGACTCCGAGCAGGACATCCTCTTCTGCGTCGTCACGCGCCTTGAGATCGGCCGCGTCCGCTCGCTCGTCGCCGAGTTCGACCCCGCGGCCTTCGTCGTCATCTACCCCCTCTCCGACGTGCACGGCGGCGTCATCAAGAAGGCCGCGCTCCACTAGAATCGGCGCAACGCGCGCGCGCGACGCCGCGTGGTATACTCGCGGCTTACTCACGCCGGGATTTTTGGTTCACCCTTTTCGACCGTAGCTCCGACCGAGATGAAAGACGAGAACACGACAGACGCCCTGACCGGGACGGTGAAGGGGCCGGGCGAGCGGCCGCACGAGTACCTGTTCATCACGGCCGACAACGTGCGCGCGCGCATCGGCGAGTTCGTCTACTACACGGCGAGCGACGGGCGCGAGGAGCGGCGCATCATCGGCAACGTCACCGAGCGCCGGCTGGTGCGCAACCTCCCCGACACCTTCCTCTCCGACCCGGAGACGCCGCCGTCGGTCGTCTCGTCGCTCATCGGGCTCGAAGGCGACGGCTGCGAGCTGTACGAGATCACGGTCGAGACCATCGGCTACTTCCACGCGCAGCTCGGGGACTTCGTCAACCCGCGCATCCCGCCGCGACCCGGCGACCCGGTCTTCCTCGCCTCTTCGGAGACGCTCGCCGACTGCCTTAGCCCACGCCACGCGGGCGAAGTCGGCTCGGCGCACGTCGGGAGTCTGCTCACGCGCGAGGCGGGCGCCGTGCCCGTCGTGCTCTCGATCAAGGACGTGGTCTCGACGCACCTCGCCATCCTCGCCTCGACCGGCTCGGGCAAGTCCTACACGGCGGGCGTGCTGGTCGAGGAGCTGATGCGCCCCTACAACCGCGCCGCCGTGCTCATCGTAGACCCGCACGGCGAGTACGACACGATGCGCGCCGTCGAGGACGACCCGCGCTTCCGCGACGAGCGCGACGGCTACCGCCCCGAGGTCAGGGTCTTCACGCACGAGCGCGTCAAGGTGCGCTTCTCCTCGCTGACCGAGGCCGACGTGAAGTACCTCCTGCCCGAGGGCACCTCCGAGAAGATGCTCCACTTCCTCTCGCAGGCGTTCCGGCAGTTGAACAGCGCGCGGCGCGGCGAGTTGTGGGGCTACCACGACCTGCGCGACGCCGTGAAAGAGCAGAAGTACGAGGGCAGCGACCGCGGCGACTCCGGCAACGCCAGCTCCATCGAGGGCCTTCTGTGGCGGCTCGACATGCGGTTCGACAAGCCCAACTCCCTCTTCTCCGATCACGAGCACATCCCGCTCGCCGAGATGTTCCGGCCGGGGCGCTGCACCGTCCTCCAACTCTCCGACATCGAGCAGAACGAGCAGCAGGTGGTCGTCGCGACGCTGCTCAGGCGCGTCAACAAGGCGCGCATGGCGACCGTCCGCGGCGAGGCCGAGGGCGGAAGCGACAGCCACCTTCCCTACCCGGTCTTCACGCTCTTGGAAGAGGCGCACCGCTTCGCGCCCGCCGGCCAAACGGTCGTCTCCACCAACATCCTCAAGCAGATTCTCTCCGAGGGTCGCAAGTTCGGCGTCGGCATCGGCCTCATCACGCAGCGGCCGGGCAAGCTCGACCAGGACGTGCTCTCGCAGTGCATGACGCAGGTCATCATGCGCATCGTCAACCCCGTCGATCAGGACACCGTCGCCAAGTCGGTCGAAGGCGCCGGGCGCCAACTCCTCGCCGAACTCCCTGCTTTGACCAAAGGGCAGGCGGTCATCTCCGGCGTCGGCGTCAACACCCCCGTCATGTGCCGCGTCCGCGAGCGCATCACCAAGCACGGCGGCGAGACCTTCGACGCCCCCACCGAATGGGCGCGCTGGCACACCCCACAGGAGCGCGAGCACCGCGAACAGGACGACGCCGTCCTCGCCGCCCCACCCGCCAAACCCAAAAAAGTCGAACGCGTCCGCGGCTTCCAAATCTGAGCCGCCCGGCGGAAGTCCGTCGGGTGAGGCCCGCGCCCGGCGGCGTACGAAATGGCATTGACTGGTACGGGAATTTGGAATATCGTCCCGTGCCACAAGGCAAGCGAGGCTGGGCCGCCGTAGAGTTTTTGAGTGAAGCCCTCGTCTCCCGACCCGCCCGCGTCCTTTTCCTTCGTTCGCTTCAGAACGCACACCTGTCAAAGAGGAGGGACTGTCCCATGCTCCACGTTTCCCGGCGTCTCCCGGCGCTCACGGCTCTCGCGCTCCTCCTGCTCTCCGCGCCCGCGCTCGCGCAGACCGGCACCACGGCCTCCGACAAGGCCAAAGAGGAGCCCCCCTACAGCGCCTACAAGGGCGTCCGCATCGGCATGACGGCCGACGAGGCGCGCAAGCTCCTCGGCAACCCGACCGAGAAGGACGACAAGCAGGAGGTCTTCGCCGTAGGCGACCAGGAGTCCTGCCAGGTCTACTACGACGAGACCAAGAAGGTCTCGGCCCTCTCGGTCACGTACTTCAGCTCCAAGTCCGTCCCCGCCGCCAAAACCGTCCTCGGCGAGGAGCCGGCGGCCAACCAGGACGGCTCCTTCTCCAAGCTCATCCGCTTCCCGAAGGCCGGCTTCTGGGTCTCCTACACCCGAACCTCCGGCGACGCGCCGATGACCATCATCGCGATCCAGAAGCTCAAGTAGAGCCGCGCGCGCCCCAAGCGAACCCTTCCCCCGACGCCGCACGCCGCAGCCCCCGGTTGACGGGCCCCGGCGCGCGGCGTCGCCGCGCCCGCCCGGCGCGCGCCCGCCGCGTTGTTGCTTTTGCCGCGGCGGATGCTAAGATACCCCCGACTTAAAAACGCCCATTTAAAAACGAAAGCGCGTCGAGCCGCGCCCCGTCCCACGCGGGGGCCGCGCGGCCTTCGAGTCCCCGCCGGGCGGCCGAGCGCGGGCGCCCGCGCCGAACACTTGAGGACGAACATGGCGGAGCAGAACGATTCCGCGCGAGCGGGCGAGCGGCGCATCGCGGCACTACTCGCCTCGCGGCGCGACGAGATTCTCAACCTCTGGATCAAGGAGCGGCTCGAAGCCGACGAGTTCCGCGACGAGCTGATCTCGAAGAAGGACTTGCGCCAGCAGTCGCAGCAGGTCTTAGACATGCTCGTGCAGGGCGTGAGGGATTCGGGCGGCGCGGACTTCGACCACCCGGCCTTCGACGACCTGCGCCACTACCTCAACGAGATTTCGCACATGCGCGCGGTCAAGGGCTACACGCCTTTGGAGAACGCGACCTACATCCTCTCGTTGCGCAACGTCGTCAGCCCGCTCCTCGCCGAGGAGTTGGAGGGCAACGCCGAGGCGCTCATCCCCGAGATGAACTACTTCACGCGCCTGCTCGACAAGCTCGGGCTCGTGATGGTCGAGAACTTCATCCGCTCGCGCGAGGAGATCATCCGCCAGCAGCGCGCCGACATGCTCGAACTCTCGACGCCGGTCATCAAGGTCTGGGACAAGATTCTGACGCTCCCCATCATCGGCACGCTCGACTCGCGCCGCGCGCAGATGATGATGGAGGCGCTGCTCCAGAAAGTCGTCGAGACCGGCAGCACAATCGCCATCCTCGACATCACGGGCGTCCGCACGATGGACACGCTCGTCGCCAACCACCTCATCAAGACGGTGACGGCGGCGCGGCTGATGGGCGCGCGCTGCATCCTGACGGGCGTCTCGCCCGCCATCGCGCAGACGATGGTGCAGCTCGGCATCGACCTCACGCAGATCACCACCCGCGCGCAGATGTCCGACGGCATCAAGCTGGCGCTCGAAATGATCGGCCGCACGGTCGTCCCCACCAAGACGCTCGCGCGGCTCCAGAACGGCGCGAACGGCGACGGCCACCAGAAGACCGTCAAGCAGACCGAGCAGATCATCACCAGCGGCGGGGAGAAGAAACAAGAGGCGTAAATGGACGGACAGCAACGGATTCCCATTCTGAAGGTCGGGCGCGTCCTGATCGTGCCGATCCAGGTGGACATGGACGACCAGACGGTCATCCACCTCCAGGAGCGGATTCTCTCGGAGCTTGAGCGGACGGGCGCGCGCGGCGTGCTCATCGACATCTCGCTGCTTGAGATGGTGGACTCCTTCATCGGGCGCGTCCTCTCGGACATCGCGGCGATGGCGCGCATCATGGACGCGCGCACCGTCGTCGTCGGGATGCAGCCGGCCGTCGCCATCACGCTCGTCGAGCTGGGGCTTGAGCTGCGCGGCGTGGACACCGTGCTCAACGTTGACGAGGGCATCAGGCTGCTGCGGAGCGAGTTCGGCATCGACGAGGACGAGGAGGACTCGCCGTTCGGCGGGGGGGGCGGAGCCTTTGCAGAGCAGGTCAATCGCCCTTGAGAGCGAGCACGACATCATCATCGCGCGCAGCGAGGTGCGCGCCATCGCCGAGCGGATCGGCTTCCGCCTGCTCGACCAGACGCGGCTCGCCACCGTCACCTCGGAGCTGGCGCGCAACGTCGTCAAGTACGCGCGGCGCGGGCGCATGACGGCGCGGGCGCTCGACCCCGCGCAGGGGCGCACGGGGATTCAGCTCGTCTTCGAGGACAGCGGCCCCGGCATCCCCGACATCGCCGCCGCCATGCGCGACGGCTTCTCCACGGGGCGCAGCCTCGGCAAGGGGCTGCCGGGCTCGAAGCGGCTCGTCGATGTCTTCGAGATAGAGTCCGAGGTCGGCGTCGGCACCCGCGTGACGGTGGTGCGCTGGCTTTGAAAGGCAGAGGTTAGAGGCCGGGGGTTTAGAGGTTAGCAGAGCCGCGTCCCGTGCGGCCCGGAATGAAAGCGGGCGGTGCGTTAACCGCGACTACTAACCTCCAACCTCTAACCCCTAACCTCTTTTACTGTCGTGAGAGTCTTCAACAAGCAGGAGATCAAGGACGAGGCGCAGGTGGGCGCGGCGCGGCGCGGCGTTCACCGCTTCGCGTCGCGGCTCGGGTTCGCGGACGACCGGCTCTCCGAGATCGACATCGTCGTCCAGGAGATCGGCACCAACGCCGCGCGCTACGCCAGCTCGGGCGGCTGCCTCCACTGGTGCGAGGCGCCGGGCGACGAGCCGGGACTTGAACTCTTCTACTTCGACAAGGGGCCGGGCATCTACGACCTCGACCGCGCGCTGCGCGACGGCGTCTCCTCGGGCGGGAGCATCGGCGGCGGCTTCGGCGCGATGCGGCGGCTGCTCGACGAGTTCGACGCCTACTCGAACGTCAAGGGCACGACGCGCCGGCTGACCACGAACCGCCGCTCGACCCACGGCACGGCGCTGCTCGGCCGCAAGTGGGTCAGCGCCCCCTCGGGCGACGAGCGCGACGAGCGGGCGCGACGCGAAGCGCGACGCCTCGGCGTCTGGAGCCGCCCGCGCCCCGGCGAGGAGACCAACGGCGACGCCTACTTCGTCGGCCGGCACGACGGCGAGACGCTGCTCGCGGTCGTTGACGGGCTGGGGCACGGGCGCGGCGCGCGCGAGGCTGCGGCCGCCGCCGTCGAGGTGCTTGAGCAGTGGCGCGGCGAGCCGCTCGACGAGTTGACGCTCGCCGTCCACGACGCGCTGCGCGCGACGCGCGGCGCGGTGATGGGCGCGGTCGCCATCGACCCGGCGCGCGAGAAGTTCGCCTACGCGGGCGTCGGCAACGTCGAGGTGCGCGTGCTCGGCGCGACCGAGCCGGCGCGCCCCATCCCCACCAACGGCACGCTCGGCGCCCGCCTCTCGCAGGTGCGCGTCTGGCCGCACCGCTGGACGGAGGGCAGCACCATCGTCATCGCCTCCGACGGCATCAGCGCGACGTGGGACCCCGCGCACTACCCCGGCCTCGTCTCGCGCAGCCCCCAACTACTCGCCGGAGTCCTCCTCCGAGACTTCGGCCGCAACTCGGACGACGCGACCGTCCTCGTCTACAGGTGAGCGGCGCGTCGCGCGCGCCTTTGAACTTTCAACCCGCGAACCTTAAACTTGAAAACCTTATGCAGGGCATCACCTCGACCCGACTCGGCGACATCTACGTAAGGCGCGAGGCCGACATCGTCAAGGTGCGCGAGCGCGTCCGCCGGCTCGCGCGCGAGATGGGCTTCGACCCGACGACGCAGATCAAGATCACGACCGCCGTCTCGGAACTCACGCGCAACATCTACGAGTACGCGCGCTCGGGCGCCATCACCCTGTCGCTCGCGACGCGCGGCGCGGCCGCCGCCGGCCTCAAGATCACGGCGCGCGACGACGGCCCCGGCATCGACGAGGCCAAGCTGCGCTCCATCGTCCGCGGCACCTACCGCTCGCCCTCCGGCCTCGGCGTCGGCCTCATCGGCACGCGCCGGCTGATGGACGAGTTCGACATCCAGTCCAAGGAGGGCGAGGGCACGCGCGTCGCGGTCGTCAAGTGGCTCCCGCCGGCCGAGGCCGACGCGGTGCGCGGGCGCGTAGACTTCCTGCGCGACTTCGTCAACACCGAAGAGGACGACTCGGCGCTCGAAGAGCTGTCGCGGCAGAACCGCGACCTCGTCCAGGTCCTCTCCGAGTTGGAGGAGAAGCGCGAGCAGTTGGAGCGCCTCAACACCAAACTCGAAGAGTCGAACCTCGCGCTGAACGAGGCCAACGCGCAGTTGCGCGAGATGTCGGCGATGAAGGAGGAGTTCCTCGCGCTGACCACGCACGACCTGCGCTCGCCGCTGACGGTCATCAGCGGCGTCATCAACTTCTTCAACTCGGGCCGGCTGGGCGAGCTGACCGGCGAGCAGAAGAACATGGTCTCGATGATGGAGCGCAACACGCAGAACCTCATCGAGCTCGTCAACGACCTCCTCGACGCCTCGAAGCTCGAATCGGGCACGATGCGTCTCGACCTCGCGACCATCGAGCTGCGCGGCCTCACCGACGAGCTGCGCCAGCAGATGCAGCCGCTCGCGGCCGAGAAGGAGATCGCGCTCGAAGAGGCGGTGCCCGAAGACCTGCCGCCGCTGCGCGCCGACCGCGCCAAGCTCCGCCGCGTGCTCGTCAACCTCATCTCGAACGCCCTGAAGTTCACGCCGCGCGGCGGCCGCGTGAGTTTGAGCGCCGCGCCCGAGCGCGGGCTGGTGCGCGTCGCGGTCACCGACACCGGCGTCGGCATCCCCGAGGAAGACCTGCGCGACATCTTCGACAAGTACGCGCAGGCGCGCTCGCGCGCCACGCGCAGCGAGAAGGGCACGGGGCTCGGCCTCTACATCACGCGCCAGCTCGTCGAACTCCACGGCGGCCGCATCGAAGTCCACTCCGAAGTCGGCAAAGGCTCGACGTTTTCATTCACCATTCCGGTGGCAGAAAGTGACGAGCGGTGAGCGTCGCGACCCCGCCACGCTCACCGCTCGTCGCTCATCACTTATGCACTATCACCTAATCGGAATCTGCGGGACGGCGATGGCGAGTCTCGCCGGGATGTTGCAGGCGCGCGGGCACATGGTGACGGGGTCGGACGAGAACGTCTACCCGCCGATGTCCACGATGCTCGAAGGTTTGGGCATCCCCGTCGGGCAGGGGTACAGGCCCGAACACCTTGAGCCGGCGCCCGACTGCGTCGTCGTCGGCAACGCCCTGTCGCGCGGAAACCCCGAGGTCGAGGAGACCTTAAACCGCCGGCTCGTCTACCGCTCGCAGGCCGAGGTCGTCAAGGAGGAGTTCATCCGCGGCCGCCGCTCGCTCGTCGTCGCCGGCACGCACGGCAAGACGACGACGACCAGCATCGCGACGTGGGTGATGGAGCGCGGGGGCTTGAATCCGTCGTTCCTCGTCGGCGGCGTCGTGCAGAACTTCGGCGCGAGCTTCCGCGTCACCGACAGCGACTACTTCGTCATCGAGGGCGACGAGTACGACACGGCCTACTTCGACAAGGGGCCGAAGTTCATGCACTACCTGCCCGAGCTGGCCGTGGTCGGCAACATCGAGTTCGACCACGCCGACATCTACAAAGACCTCGACGCCGTCAAGCTCGCCTTCCGCCGCCTGATGAACCTCGTCCCCGGCCGCGGCCGCCTCATCGCCGGCTGGGACAGCCCCGCCGTCCGCGAGGTCGTCGCCGATTTCGGGCAGAGGCTACACACTCAACTCGAAACCTTCGGCACGTCCGAAGACGCGCGCTGGCGCGCCGCGGACGTTGACTACTCGGGCGCGCTCACGCGCTTCCGCGTGCTGCGCGAGGGCGCGCCGTGGGGCGAGTTCGAGACGCCGCTCATCGGCGACTTCAACGTGCTCAACTGCCTCTCCGTCATCATCGCCGCCGACGCGTGGGGCGTCCCCAAAGAGACCATCAAGGACGCGCTCTCGACCTTCCAGAGCGTCAAGCGCCGGATGCAGGTGCGGGGCGAGGAGCGCGGCGTCACCGTCATCGACGACTTCGCGCACCACCCGACGGCGGTGCGCGAGACGTTGCGCGCGCTCGGCGAGAAGTACAAAGGCCGCCGCCTCGTCGCGGTCTTCGAGCCGCGGTCGGCCACCTCGCGCCTCGCGGTCTTCCAGAAGGACTACGCCACGGCGTTCGACCGCGCGGACTACGTCGTCCTCTCCTCGGTCTTCGCGCGCGACAAGGGGAGCGTCTACGGCCAGCTGCTCGACACCGACGAGCTGACCGCCGAGATCGCCGCGCGCCGCGACCGCCCCGCCCTCTGCCTCGACGGCGCCGACTCGATCGTCGCGCACCTCGCGCCCAACTTACGCGAGGGCGACGTGGTCGCCGTCATGTCCAACGGCGGCTTCGGCGGCATCCACGAAAAACTGCTCGACACGCTCCGCACTCACTAGCGCGGGCGAAACGACTCTCCCAACCCGGACGAAGTTTTCCTGCGGGCGCGTGATCCTTTCTCCGCGCCCGTTGCGCGTTAGTGTCCGGGAGCGAATGGCTCCGACTTCACCTCGCGCTTTAAACGGACGCCACAGTACGTCCCGCCTGCCATCATCATTGAAAAGGAATACTCACATCATGAAGAAGAATTCATACGTGTTGCGGTTGGTGCTTCTCGCGGTGCTCTCGGCGTCGGCGCTGGCGTCGCTGCCCGGGGCCGGCGCGCAGACGCCCTCCGGCTCGGGGCAGACGCCCATCGACATCCGTAACGAGGAGTTGACCTTCGTCGAGCACCTGCCGGCGCTCGGCTTCAGCTACGAGACCAAGGCGACGCTGAGCGTCGTCAACAACGGCTCGCCCGGCGAGTTCGCCACCGTCCGCGCCGAGCTACAGCCCGACGCCGCCAGCAAGCTGACGGTCGCCGACGCGGCCGGCAACGTCGATTACAAGTTCGTCCAGTTCCACTTCCACACGCCGAGCGAGCACGAGCTGAACGGCCGGAAGTTCCCCGTGGAGATGCACCTCGTCCATCAGGTGGTGGGCGGGCCGCTGGACGGCACGCTGTCGGTCGTCGGCGTCTTCGTCAAGGCCGGCAAGGAGAACAGCGAGCTGGCCAAGATTTTCTCCCACCTGCCGGCGCAGACGGACGAGCGCCGCGCCGTCGCACGCTTCAACCTGACGAAGCTGCTGCCGCAGGGACTCGAGTCGTACCGCTACAACGGCTCGCTGACGACGCCGAACGGGTCGGGCGTCTTCAAGGAGGGCGTGCGCTGGATCGTCCTCGCCGAGCCTATCGAGATGTCCGAGCAGCAGATCGACGCCTTCAAGCGGCTCTTCCCCGAAGGCAACTCGCGCGAGGTTCAGCCGCTCGACGGGCGCACTGTCCTGACCGACGTTGAGCCGTCGGACGACTGAGCGCCGAAGTATCAAGGGACGGAAGGTGCCGCGCGCGGCCTCTTCCATAAAAGCGAGGGGGCGGGTGTGAGAACCCGCCCCCTTCGCTTTTATGGCCGGACGATTTTCGGCGGGGCTTTCAGGCGGCGCGGCGCAGGAAGCCGAGGTCGAAGGCGACGGGGAGCCAGAGCGCGGCGTCCGCGAGCACGCGTGACGGCTCCTCCCCGACTTCGAGCGCGGCGCGGCGGACGGCCGTGTAGAGCGGCGCGGGTCGCTCGCAAGCCTTCAAGAAAATGAACTGCCACGGCGCGACCTCTTCGACGTTGAGACGGTAGCCCGCGCGCCCGACGGCGACGGAGGTGGCGCGCGGCGCGGGCGGCTCGGGGCGCCCGCCGCCGTCCGAACTCTTCAGAAAATCCGCCAGCGGGAACTTCAGTTCGAGCAGACGGAGGCAGGGCGTCGTCCGAAGCGTCAGCCCCTCGCCGAAGACCTCGGACGGCGAGGGCGGCGACGACGACGCAGCCTGCTCGCCCTCCGTGCCGCGCGCGCGCGTCACCTCCGCGCGGGCGCGCTCAAGCCGCGCGAGCTCCGGCGGGAGGTCGAGCATGACGCGCAGGTCGTCGTCCAGACCCTCGCCCGCCGGCTTCGTCTCTTCGAGAAAGGCGGGGAAGTCGGCGCCGAGGTCGTAGAGGCTCGGCGAGCCGGGCGGGCGCGTGATGACGTAGGCTTTGGCGAAGGCGTCGAAGACCGGGTCGCCGACGAAGCCGCGCAGTGCGGGGAAGTCCTCGCGCATACATTCGAGCAGGCGGAGCACGTAGCCGCCCGTGTAGACGCCCAAGCGCTCGCGCGCCGAGAGGCCGCGCTTCTCCGCCACCACGTCCTCCGCGCGCAGCCCGTGCCGCACGGCGGCCGCCTCAAGCTTCTCTTCGAGGCCGCCGCGCTCGGTCACGACCGTCTTCATCCAGTGCTGTAAGAGGCCGAGGCGCCGCTCACTCATCGGCTCACTCATCGCCGGTCACCAGTTGAAAGCCGACCGGGTTGGAGACGGCCGCCGCCGCGTGCGACTTGCGGACGGCGGCGCCGGGGTTCTCGCCGCCGAGCGCCGTCTCGGCCTTGCGCAGTTCGGCGACCAACTCGGGAAAGTCGGGTATGTTGGCGTCCCATTCGAGCAGCGTCGAGACGCCGCCGGTCAACTCCTGCGCCAGCCTGTAGAGTTCCCACACGGGCGCGGGCACCGGCTGGTCGTGCGTGTCTACGAGGTAGCGGCCGCAGTCGGTCGGCCCCGCCAAGTGAATCTGCACGACCGCGTCGTGCGGGAGGCTGCGGATGTAGTGCTCCGCGTCGAAGCCGTGGTTGTAGGCCGAGACGTAGACGTTGTTCACGTCGAGCAGCAGCCCGCACCCCGTCTCGCGCGCCAGCGCGGAGAGGAAGTCCCACTCGTCGATGGTCGAGTCTTTAAACTCCAGGTAGCTCGAAGGGTTCTCGACGACCAGCGGCCGTCCGAGAAAGTCCTGCACGCGGCGGACGCGCGCGGCGACGTGGCGCAGGCTCTCCTCGTTGAGCGGCATCGGCAGCAGGTCGTGCGTGTTGACGCCCGCGACGCCCGTCCAGCACAGGTGGTCGGAGACCCACGCGGGCCGGACGAACTCGGCGAGCGCCTTCAGGCTTTCGAGGTAGTCGAGGTCGAGCGGGTCTGTGCTCCCGATGGAGAGCGAGACGCCGTGCATCACGACCGGGCGCAGGGCGGCCACGCGTTCGAGCACGCGGCGCGCGTAGCCGAAGTTGTCGATGAAGTTCTCGCTGATGATCTCGAACCAGTCCACCTCGGGTTCGTGGCTCATCAGGTGGGCGAAGTGCTGGTTGCGCAGGCCGACCCCCAGGCCGAGGTTCGGGAGACCTCGGCGCGGGGGCCGGCCGCCGCGCGCTTCAGTGGTCGCGTCCCGCATCATGTCGAGGGCGGGAAGGCCAGGCGGAGGTCGCTGTCCTTGGGCTTATCCGGCGGCTTCTGCTTGCGTTCTCCCAGCACCTTGACGTACGCCTGCCACGCCACGTCGTAGACCCGGTCGCCCTCCTCGTACCTCATCAGGCCGATCTTCTTCGGGTCGGCCTTCGGGCCGACGAAGTCGTAGACCTCCATGTAGGCGACCTTCTCGTCGGGCTTCGTGGAGTCGGGCACGGGGTAGAGCTGCGACGCCGAGATGGGCACGGCGCAGCCTCCGTAGCTCGCGCACTTGTTGTCCGACGGCGCGCTGTAGAGCTTCCCGCTGGCCTGCGCCTGCCCCTGTAACGGCCGGGTCGGGTTCAGATGTTCGAGCAAGACCTTGTGGCCGCACAGCTGGCTCTGCCCCTGCACCTGGACGAAGCCGCAGCCGCCCTCGGTCTTGCACGTGTTCGAGCCGCGGCACGAGTGGAAGACCTCGACCTGCGCGCACTTCGGGTCGCTCGTGCCGAACAGCTCAAGCCCCTGGCAGGCGTGGTACATCTGCCCGGTCTGCTTCGCGCTGACGCCCTTCGTGATGTCCGGGTACTTGCCGAAGACCGCCCAGCAGATCGAGACGCGGTCGCCCGAGCCGTACATCGAGGGGCTGGGGAAGCCGGTCGTCTCGTCCGTCCAGAAGCCGGAGAGGACGCGCGTGATGCCGGCGATGGCGCCGGCGGCGGCCTGGCTGAAGATGTCGTAGCTGCCGGCCTGCCCCTTCAGGTTGTTGAGCGCGGCGGCGATGTCCTCGGCCGGCGGCAGGTTCCACTTGTTGGCCTTGTAGTCCTCCTCGTTCGTCTTCAGCAGCGCGGGCGTCCACTTGTTCCCGGCGGCGTGCCACTGATCCCAGGTGACGACCCCGCCCTCCTTGAGCAGCTTGTCGATCGCGGTGAAGCGGTCGTGGTGGTCGAGCATGCCGTTATCGCTGCGCGCGACCTTTTGGCCCGAGGGGTTGTTCTGCACGCCCGTGTCGGTGTAGTTCGGGTAGTCGAAGTCGAGCGCCTTGTCGTCCGGGCGGAACTGACCCTCGACCGGCGCGTACTGTAGAAGCCCGCGCATGCGCCTGATCCACTCGGCAACGCCCTGCCCCTCGCCCTGGTCGGTGATGGCGTTGATCATGTTCAGGATGTTCTCCATCGCGCTCCGGACGGAGACCTCGCCCGAGGCCATCGTCGGCATCTTCGGGTACTCGGGCATGTGGTAGCTGCTGTTGGCGTTGAAGAGGTCGCGCTCAAGCGTCCCCCGGTTGAAGACGTACTCGAAGAGGCTCGTCCCGTCGGTGTAGACGACCTCCATGTACTGCCAGAGGCACTTGTACATCCAGCCGATGCTGCCGAACATCGGGAGCGGGTCGCCCACCTTCCAGCTCTCGAAGGGCGCGGCGGGGAAGTAGTCGCCGATCTTGTCGGGGTCGATGATCTTCGTCGCGTCTAGCTCGTTCTCCTCGATGGCGAGAAACAGGCGGTTCTGCTCGGCCGTCAGCGCGTCGAGCTTGACCTTGATGTCGTTGTAGCCCTCGACCGTGTCGCGGAAGTCGAGGATGTGCGGGAGCAGCGTGTTCTCCGGGCCGTAGCAGACCCAGCCGTAGTTCGCATCGACGAGCGCCCCGCTCGCGTAGCTCGGCATGACGCCGAGCGCCTTGGCGACGTTCGAGGCGAGTTGGAGGTGGAGCATCTCGTCGATGAAGACGCTGAAGAAGAGGTTGAAGGCCGCCGCGTTGGGGCTCGCGCCGGGGTCGCGCGCGGGCGACGCGCCCGGCCACAGCCGGCCGCGGTAAAAGTCGTTGTCCTTGCTGGTGATCTGGTGCATGCCCTGGATCGAGTACATCGAGACCATGTAGAGCGGGAGCGTGAACAGCTCCACGTCGATGGCGGCCTGCGCGATGGCTTGCAGCGCGGCCTTGTCCGTGTCTTTGAGCTCGGGGTCGCGCTGCTTCAATTCAGGGCGTTGAAAAGTTTCCATGTTTCGTCCTCGAACCTCCGGCTGGGGTGGGAAGCGTTTAAGTTCAGACTACCGTTTGGCTCGTGAATTCCGGCCCGGTGCGGGCCCACGGCGTGTGCGAGTGACGCGCGGATGATACTTCCGTAACTTTTGAAAAAGCAAGAACTTTGTCGTTTGACAGTTTTACGAGAACTGTCAAAAGCGGGACGAAAGCCAACTTATCAGGCCGTTCTCCGCCCGCCGGTGAAAGCATGGTGAAACTCCCGCACGTTGCCACACAGCGCGCCACGGCCCGGCGCTGCTCCTCGAAGGCGGAAGTGACGTAGATGTCCGAAGTGTCAACCTTCGCGTGCCCGAGCAAATCTCGCACGGTGAAGGCGTCGGCGCGCAGGCGCAGCCGCGTCGCGAAGGTGTGCCTCAGGTCGTGAAAGTGGAAGTCATCGATTCCGGCGGCCCGCACGGCCCGCTGGAATTCCGCCTCCGTCGCCGAGAGGTTATGCCCGCGCCGGTTGTGGAAGAGAAAGTCTTCCGGCGTGGCGCCGTCGGCTAGGGACCTTAAGACGGCCGGCGCGGCCGCATTCGGCGGCGCCGTCTGCCGCTTCCCTCCCTTGCGAGTGAAGGTCACGGCGCGACCTTCAAAGTCACAGTCCGAGACGCGGAGGCGCAGTATCGAGCACTTCCGCATACGGAGGAGCACTCATCAATTTTCTATCCGGAGAGGCGAGTTGAGCGTGGGGCGTCCCCCTCAGTTTCAGGAGGCTGGGAAGAACCCGCAGAGAGGCTCCGCGCCCTTGGCGCTGGGTAGGCGTTGACACCTCGCCCATTAGAGTAATATCTTTCCCGCCCTCGGCAGTCAGCCACCGTCGGCCTCACGCCACCACTTTAGTTAGCGGCAACCGCCGGCTCCATGAGGTATAAGGCGGCGCCGCAAGGGTCAAGCCTTAGCGGGACAGACCGAGGGTCGCGGTGAAGGGCCGCCGCCGGCTGGCCAATGCCGCATCACTCGCCCTAACCGTTCGGCTCGGAGGAGACATGCTTCACTTTCTAAAGAAACGCGCCAAGAAGGCTCCGCGTGACCTCGAGCAGGTCATCTTCGACATCGCGGAGCATAACCGGGACGAAGACCTCCACCTCTTCTACCGCCTCATGTCCCAGCGGGAGGTCTACGTCCCGGTGGACGGCGCGCCGCTGCCGGCCGCGGCCGAGCCGGGCGTCCCGTACACGACGCGGCCTACGGATCAACTGAGGGCCCGGTCTGTCTTCATGCAGGGTAGAGGGGAGTTGCTTGCCGCGGCCACACAGACCTCCCACCCGCTCCTGGAGGGCGGTCACGTCGGGATGCCGTGGTTGGGGTTCCTGGAGATGGCACAGAAGATCCCGGAGGCCCAGGGGGTGCTTATCCAGGGCAGGACGTCGTGGATCGCTTTAGACCAAGAGCACATCGCGTACGTTCTCCATTACAGCCGGGGACTGCCGGCCGTGAACGGTGGTCCAGCGCCGCCGGACCACGTGACGGTGCCGCCGGGACACAAGGTGGTCATCATCCACCCGAGCACTCAGCCGCAGGTGATACCCCTGGAATCGAACTTCCTCGTCCTGGACTTCGGCCTCGCCAGCGATTGGCAAACCCTCGTTTCGGATTTCGACGAGAGGCTGAGCCTCACCGAGGTGCGGCCGGTGGTGGCGATCCTTCAGGGCGCGATGCTCGACAGGCTACGGGCGGCGGGCGATCTCCGCGACTTTGCAGCGGCGTGGCACGGCCTCCGCGAGAGAGGGTGGCAGGCGGTTTGGGTGTTGCCGCTGGAGGCGGCCGGACAAACAGACGCCGTCGAGTTGCTTAAGGCGGCCGGCTTCGGCGTTCACGGCTCGGCCGAGGACGGGGCGTGCTTTGTCGAGGTTCACAAGCCTGACGGTACGATTACCATCGGCATGCCGGGGCCGAGTCTCTAAAGCTTGCTAGAGGCTTCTGCGCGGCCTTCAGGCGAGCGTATGACGAGACGCTGTCCGCACTATTATTAAGAACGTGCGGACAAGCTCCCGTTGTGGAGGGGCCCATCAATTTTCTATCCGGAGAGGCGAGTTGAGCGTGGGGCATCCCCCTCAGTTTCTAAAGCTCAGGAAGAACCCGTAATACCTTTAGGTGTGCGCTGGGAGTTTGACTTATGAAGCCGCGGGGAAAGAAAAAAGACCATATTTGGTCGGGGTGCTTAGTCGCCGCGACAGTCGCGCTGGGATTGCTCCTGGGCTATGAAACGCATCCGAGAGCTTTTGCTTCAGGTGTGGCGATATTATTTCTGTCTGCCGGTCTCAGTGTAATAACTTGGGCGACTGGGCGCGGAGTACGTTCTAGAACGGTTGCCCTGCTTATCGTTTACATTTGCGTCTTAACGACTTACGGTTCTGTTTACTACATCCTTTATCTAAATAACCCTTTCGCATACTCCTTCACCACTAGCATCAACGAAGGGAGGGTAAGCGAAGACTTGGATGCGTCTATGAAGTATGTCTCGGAGCTTGATACGGAATTATTCATGCTCAACTTGCTTTATAGTGACCCTGAGAAGGAACTCCAAGCTATCAATAAACGTGGTACCACACCGCTGTCGGAAGGTTACTCAGTAAGCTTCCGAAGCGTGACCGGGGGCGGCGGTTTCATTGGGATAGTTATGACGGATTACACCATTAAATTCTCAAAATCTGGTGAGGAGTTTTTCTTCGCCCCAAAACAGGTTAGGGAAAAGGTTTACAACGCGACCAAGGAATTGTACTTAGCCAAAACGGCAGAGGAGGTTAGGAATAGCGTAAGCTCAGTAATTAAGGCTGTAGAGGAGGAGCGGGAGGTAGCGCGTACGCAGATGGAGAGATGGCAGGCGGGGATACCAGAATGGAATTTAATTGACTTCTGCTACTTTAGTACCAGCACCATGACCACTATAGGGTATGGTGACATCATCCCTAATAACACGCTAGTGCGTTTGGTCGTAATGTCTCAGGCTTTAGTTGGTGTGGTCTTAGCCGGGTTCGCGTTTAGCCTGCTATGGCCTCCGATTACTAAGGATGTTGAATCGCTGTCCCCCAATTCTCCCGCCTCACCTGCACAGGATTGCGCACCATCAGCCCATAGCGCCCCCTCAGCCTTAGACACGTAATACGCATCTTGCCGGAGAGAGCGCGGTACGATTCCGGGACGATTCTTTGTTCATCTTCCCGCCTTCAGCCCGTACTTCTATCCTTCCTGATGGCCGCAACCTCTTTAGAAATTCAAGTTTTTGCCGCGTAGCGCAAGGTAGCGCGGGGCGGGTCTCAGAAGTAATAGTTGTGTGCGAAATGTGTGCGAACTTATCCGAACTCATCCGACTGAGCCGTACTCTTCGCGCCCCTTCTGCCTCATCCGCGCTCAGGCAAAGAGCGCCTAGTGTGAATGGCATTCATGGAGTGGGGCAGCCCCCTGAGGTAAGAGTCGAAGTCAGTCGCTATCAGAAATATTCTGAATTCACAGCCACCTGTTCGGGTGGCTGTTTTATTTCTGCGAATAGATCGTGGTAGATGAGCGCGGGGTGCTGGTGAAACTCCGGTGAAACTCTGTCCGGTAATCGTCGCCAAGCCTCTTGCTACGGAGGGCGACTTTTCGGCTGAAATATTGGGGCACCTTCACCGCGCGCCAACTCGCGGTATGGCTTCCACAAAATTACGAGACATTCGCGACGCTGGCGAAGAGTTCGGCGCTTACAAGACGGGTTGCGGCGCCCCGGCCTTCGGACGGCGCCGCCGCCCTGCCATGAAAGAGTTCTCGATGCTCGACCAGGCCCTCGCCGCCGCCGGCGGGGGCGTCGAAGACCTCGGCACGGTCACACACGTCTCACGACGCGACTTCGAGGAGCGCGCCACCTTCCGCTTCCGCGCGCAGGTGCCCACGCTCGAATACCTTTCCCTGCTCATCGAGAACGCGGTGCTGCTCCGCACGCACAGGGGCGGGCGGGTCTACGCGGGCTTCGAGCGGCTGTCGCGGATGGAGGGCGTCGTCGATCGCTACATGCGCATCGCCGACGTGTCGGAGCGCGTCTACGTCTTCGGCGAGCCCGACTGGAAGCCGCCGCGCCACCCCAACATTCGCGTCATCGAGCTGAACGCCGCCGCGCGGCTCGCGCGCGAGTGGTTCGTCGTCGCCGACTCGCCCGCGCTCTCCGTCGCGCTCATCGGCTTCGACGAGGAGGGCTTCACGCCCGCGCGCGCCGTCCCCGAAGAGCGCGCCTTCACCGCGCTCAAGACGCACGACCCCGCGCTCGTCCGCCGCCTGACCACGGCCGCCGAAAGCCTCATCGACGACACGCTCGGCGCCTGAGCGCGCCGCCCCGCGAGGTTCTCACGCCCCGACGCTTCGTGATACATTTACAGCCGTCAAAATCAGAACAACTCGAACTGGGACGGGCGGGACGGACAGGGTTTGAGATTTCAAATCTTTAATTCCCGCTCCCGTCCGTCCCGTCCGTCCACGTTGATTCTTTCTCCCGACTCTTAGCCGCTTCTATGTCCATACTCGAACGCATACGCCGGCGCGCGGCGGCCGACCCGCAGCACGTCGTCCTGCCCGAAGGCGAAGACCCGCGGACGGTGGTCGCCGCCTCGATGATCGCGCGCGACCGGCTCGCGCGCGTCACCGTGCTCGGCGACGAGGAGAAGGTGCGCGCCTCGGCGCGCGCGGCGGGCGCCGACCTCGGCGGGGTCGCGGTCTTAGACCACCGGCGCGCGCCCGACTTTGAGAAGGTCGCCGCGCTCTACCACGAGCTGCGCCGCTCGAAGGGGATGATGCCCGACGAGGCGCGCATCGCCGTCCGCGACCCGCTCTACTACGGCAACCTCCTCGTCCGCGAGGGCAAGGCCGACGGCTCCGTCGCCGGCGCGACGAACACGACGGCGCACACCGTCCGCGCCGCGCTCCACTGCATCGGCATCCGGCAGGGCTTCCGCATCGTCAGCAGCTTCTTCGTGATGGTTCTGCCCGACCCCGCGTTCGGCGCCGATGGTGCGCTCATCTACGCCGACTGCGGCGTCGTCATCGAGCCGACGGCGCCCGAGCTGGCCGAGATCGCCATCGCCTCGGCCGACTCCTGCCGCGCGCTCCTCGAAGCCGAGCCGCGCGTCGCCATGCTCTCCTTCTCGACGAAGGGGAGCGCCAAACATCAATTGGTAGACAAGGTGGTCGAGGCGACCCGGACGGTGCGCGCGCGCCAGCCCGAGCTTGAGATTGACGGCGAGCTACAGGCCGACGCCGCGCTCGTCCCCAAGGTCGGCGAGTCGAAGGCGCCCGGCTCGACGGTCGCGGGGCGCGCCAACGTGCTCATCTTCCCAGACCTGCAAGCCGGCAACATCGCCTACAAGCTCACCGAACGGCTCGGCGGAGCCACGGCCATCGGCCCCATCCTTCAGGGCTTGGACAAGCCCGCCAACGACCTCTCGCGCGGCTGCAAGGCCGAAGACATCGTGGACGCCGTCGCCATCACCGCCGTCCAGGCGCAGGCCAGAAAGAAAGGATGAAGGCGGAAGGATGAAGGATGGTCGGGTCCTTCCTCAAGCGCGACGGCCGCCGGTCGAACCCCTTGGAGCGCGGGCGCGTCGAGCGTCTGGTCGAGGCCGTGCGAGCCTTGCGCGCGCGGGCTTAGCAGTTTCGGAGTCCGGGGCGAACGATGTCGCGCGCGGGGAGCATCAGACCCGCAGGCACTAAAAAGTTTGTCCCCCGAAGGAGTCAAAATGCTTCCGAGCCGCCTGCCTTACATTTTCCTGAGCGCCGCCCTCTTCCTGCTTTCCGCCGCCGCCGTCTTCTCCACGACGGGGGGCGCGCAGAGCGGCGTCCGCGTCCGTCCGACGCCGACGCCCGAGGACGAGGAGGCCGAGCGCGTCTACGTCGAGGAGGTGCGGCTGCCCGTCTTCGCCTATGACGACAAGGGGAGGTTCGACCCCGGCCTCGGCGTGGACGACGTGCTCGTCGTCGAGGACGACGTGCCGCAGCAGGTCAAGAGCGTGCGCCGGACGCCGGCCAGCGTCGTCGTCGCGCTCGGCACGGGCTGGGACTTAGACCCCATCGTGCGCGCCAACACGACGCGCGACGTGGCGCTCTCGGTCATCCAGAATCTGCGCGACGGCGACCGGCTCTCGGTCGTCCAGTTCAGCGGGAAGGTGGACACGCTGCAAGGCTGGACGGAAGACCGCGCGCAGGCCGCTCGCGCCGTCCGCTCGAAGCTCGCCTCCGGCTCCGGCTCGAACCTCTCGCGCGCGCTCAGGCGCGCCGCCGAACTGCTCGCCGAGCAGCCCATCGGCAACCGCCATCTCGTCCTCGTCACCGACGGCATCGACACGGCCTCGTCGAAAGACTACGAGGAGGCGGTCAGGCGCCTGATCGCGTCGCAGACGACGCTGCACGTCATCAGCTACGCGGAGGTGGCGCGCGAGCAGATCAAGCAGCCGTGGTGGAAGGCGCCGCCCGAGGCGCCGGGCGCCGCGCAGGCGCGCGCCGACCAGGCGACCGTCGGGCTCGACCCGACGCGCCCGCCCGGCATGCGCGGCTCCGGCATCAACCCGCCGAGCGTCAACGGCGGGCTGCGCATCGACCCGTCGCTCAGGCGCAGGCGCAAGGAGGCCGAGCGCGAGATGATGCGCGGCGAGTCGCGTCTGAAGTCTCTGACGGAAGAGACGGGCGGGCGGATACTGTCGCCCGACTCGGTCGAGGGGATGATGACCGAGGGCGGCTCGGTCGCGCGCGAGATCGACTCGCAGTACGTCGTCACCTACAGCCCGAAGCGCCCGCTCCGCAAGGCCGCGCCCACCGAGTACCGCAAGCTCCACGTCGGCGCGCGCCGCCAGGGCCTCTCGCTTCGAGCGCGCCGCGGCTACGTCGTCGGCACCATGCGCCAGCCGGAAGTAAAGAAGTAGGCGGTAGGCAGATGGCAGCAGGCGGTTGAAGCCCGGCAGAGTTTAAAGGAACTGGTCTAAGCGAAACGGAGGCGGCGAGTCTTGAAGCTCGCCGCCTCCGTTTATTTCACGCTCTTTCTGTCTTAACTGCCGACTGCCTTTTAGTTGATGAGCGCGTTGGCGCCGCTGCTGGCGTAGAGGTGTTCGGCGGTCTGCTCGATGCGGCGCGCGGTGGCGATGCGCTCGCGCGCTTCGAGCGAGAGGCGGCGTATCTCCTCCCACTCCTCGACGGGGACGCGGCGGAAGGCTTCGACCACGTGCGGGTCGAACTGCTGGCCGGAGTAGGCGTCCAACTCCGCCAGCGCCTCGCCGTAGCTGCGCCCCGCGCGGTAGACGCGGTCGCTCGTGATGGCGTCGAAGGCGTCGGCCACCGCGAAGATGCGCGCGTTCAAGTCTATCGCCTCGCCGCGCAGGCCCAGCGGGTAGCCGGAGCCGTCCCACTTCTCGTGGTGCTGCGCGACGACGCGCGACGCGCCCTCCAGGAACTCGATGCCCCGCAGAATCTTCTGCCCGTGCAGAGGGTGCTCGCGCATCCTCACCCACTCCTCGTCGGAGAGCTTGGCGGGCTTACGCAGTATCGCGTCGGGGACTCCTATCTTGCCGATGTCGTGGAGGAGCGAGCCGAACTCGAGCGAACGCATCTGCTCGTCGCCCAAGGCCAGCTCGCGCCCGAGGCGGAGGCTGAAGTTGACGACGCGCTCGGAGTGTCCGTGCGTTTCGAGGTCGCGCGTTTCGAGCGCCGCCGTCAGCGCCTTGAGCGTCGTGCGGTAGGCGTCGCCGAGCGAGCGCAGCGCGCCGTCAAGCTCCTGCGTGCGCTGCGCGACCATCTCTTCGAGGTAGGTCTCGTAGCGCCGCTTCTCGGCGCGCAGGTAGTAGTGTTCGAGCGCGCGGCTGACCGCCGCCTCGACGTGGTGGAGGTCGAACGGCTTCATCACGTAGTCGAACGCGCCGGCGCGCAGCGCGTTGATCGCGCTCTCGACCGTCTGCACGCCGCTGATCATGATGACGACCGTGTCGGGCGCCAGCTCCTTGACGCGCGGGATCAGCTCCAGCCCGCTCATCCCGCCCATCATGATGTCGCTGATGACCAGGTCGTAGGAGCCTTCGCGCAGGCGCACGAGCGCCTCCTCCGCCGAGCCGACCGCCGCGCAGTCGTAAAGCGGACTCAACAGGTCGGACAAAACATCCCGGATCTCCGGCTCGTCGTCCGCGATCAGGACGCGTGCCCTTCTGCCCAGAATCTTAGACATAGACGTACGTCTCCCGAGTTCCTAACACGTCGTCGGTGAAACTATGAGGAGGGAGAGGTGCGCGCCTTCAAGCCCCAACGCATGACGGCGCACCCGAAAGAGGCAATTCATATTAACGCCGCGCGCCGCCTTTAGACAAGCGGGTAACCCGAAGATTTCCACAGGCCGCGACCCACGCCGCCCGACCCGGCGCTTGTCAGCCGCCGCGCCTTTCTCCTACCATGCCGGGACATGCCGAAGACTCCCCCCCAAGCGCCCGACGCCGGCACGGAGGTCGTGACCACCTTCGGCGGCCCGGAGGCGACGTGCACGGTCGTCCGCGGCGACAGCCATGAGGTGCTCAAGGCGTACGCGGGGGGCGTTGACCTCATCGTCACTTCGCCGCCCTACGCCGACGCGCGGCACAAGCACTACGACTCGGTGCACCCGGACGAGTTCGCCGGGTGGTTCATGTCCTTCCACGAGCCGTTCTGGAACGCGCTCAAGCCCTCGGGCAGCCTCGTCATCAACATCAAGGACAAGGTCGTGAACGGCGTGCGCCACCGCTACGTCTGGCACACCATCGAGGCGCTCGCCGCCGCCGGCTGGTTCTGCATCGAGGATTACCTCTGGCACAAGACGAACCCGATGCCGGGCTACTGGCCCACGCGCCTGCGCGACGGCTGGGAGTACTGCTTCCACCTCTCCAAGTCGAAGCGCCCTTACATGAATCAGGACGCCGTGCGCAAGCCCGTGGGCGACTGGGTCGAGTCGAGGCTGGCAAAGCTGGGCGAGAACGACCGGAGCCGGCAGAACTCCGCGAACGCGAGCGGGTTCGGGCGCGACATCTCCAAGTGGGTCAACAAGCAGACCGTGCTGCCCTCGAACGTGCTGAGCCTCCCGCTGGTCGGCAAGAACAAGGGGCACCCGGCGGTCTTCCCCGTCGATCTGCCCCTCTTCTTCATCCGCCTGCTCTGCCCCGAGGGCGGGCTCGTCGTCGATCCCTTCGGCGGGAGCGGCACGACGGGTCTCGCCGCCCTCGCGGCCGGGCGCCGCTCGCTGCTCATCGACAACAACGAGCAGTACTGCCAGGCCGCCGTCAAGCGCCTCCGCGAGGAGGGCGCCGCCCGCCGCCACGAACTGCTCACCGAACAGACCCTCTTCCCCGTCGGCCCGCCGAAGCGCACAAGGCGCCGCGCCAAATCTTAGCCGGTTGACGCGACCTCGCCGCACGCCCTATCATTCCTCGCACCCGGCCGGAGTGGCGAAATCGGTATACGCACGAGACTCAAAATCTCGCGTCCGCAAGGACATGTCGGTTCGAGTCCGACCTCCGGCATTTAAAACTCTTAAGAAATTCGCGCCTACCGCTTTCCCGATAAGTCCAGAGTCGGATGTCTATCGGCAATTTTCTCCCTCCGAACTCTTTTCACCACCGGGCGGCGAATCATCTCCGTCTCACAACAAAACCGCAACCAAGCGCGCGGACGCGCGGGCTAATATCTTCTCACCTTAACGGGCGTTCCTTCTGAGAACGAGTGAAACTTTGGGGCAGGCCACGCGAGTGGCCGTAGGCGTCGGGGGTGGGGGCCCCCGGCGCCTTTTCTTTTGCGCCCCGCCTCAAATAGACTAATCCAATGGATTCCGGTTCGATGGCCGTGGGCGCGGTCGAGGCGGTCGTCGCCACGCGCGCGCGCGACCTCGTCGAGGGCTTCAAGGTGCGACGCGTGCTGCCCTCGGTCAAGAGGCGCATGGTCGGCCCCTTTATCTTTCTCGACCAGATGGGGCCGGAAGTTCTGCGCGCCGGGCGCGGGCTTGACGTGGCGCCGCACCCGCACATCGGCCTCGCCACCGTCACCTACCTCTTCGACGGCGAACTCCTCCACCGCGACAGCCTCGGCACCGTGCGACTGATCCGCCCCGGCGAGGTCAACTGGATGACCGCCGGGCGCGGCATCGCGCACTCGGAGCGCACGCCGCCCGAGGCGCGAAGCCGAGGCTCGGAACTGTTCGGCGTCCAGTCGTGGGTGGCGCTGCCCCTCAACGCCGAGGAGTCGGAGCCGGACTTCGCGCACCACGACGCCGGAGAGCTGCCCGTCGTCGAGGGTGAGGGCAAGCGCGTGCGGCTCGTCGCCGGCTCGCTCTACGGCTCTCGCTCGCCCGTGCGCACGACCTCGGAGATGTTCTACGCCGACGCGGCGCTCTCGCCCGACGCCGTCATCGAAGTGCCGGCCGCGCATGAGGAGCGCGCGGCCTACGTCGTCGAGGGCTCGGTCGAACTGCTCCCCGAGCGCGAGGTCTACGTCGCGGGGCAGTTGCTCATCTTCAGGCCGGGCGCGCAAGTTCTGCTGAGGGGCGCGGCGGCCAGACCAGCGCGGCTGATGCTGCTCGGCGGCGAGCCGCTCGAAGGCCCGCGCCACATCTGGTGGAACTTCGTCTCAAGCTCGCCCGAGCGCATCGAGCAGGCCAAGCTCGACTGGCGCGAAGGCCGCTTCGCCCCCGTCCCCGACGAGACCGAACGCATCCCGCTCCCCGCACCTTCCGGGCCGGCCGTCGTCCGCTACCCTTAAGGCAAACGGTTCAACTCAAAACTTCTATCGACGTGACCGGGTGCAGTTCCCACGCGGTCGCGCGCCAGTTGCCGCGCGCGCCCGGTGCGGTGTTCTCCGACTCGCCGGCGTGCTCGCGGTCGAAGAGCAGCCAGCCCTCGAAGCGGCAGCGCCGCCCCGTCAGCTCGCGCCTGAGCGCGGACGCAGACCAGTCCCGTCCCCACTCAATGGCCCAACGTCTCGCGCGCGGCGTGACCTCCACGACCACCCACTCGCTCCGCGGGGCGTCCGGGCGCGGCGCGACGTGGATGTGCACGTCGCGCCGGCGGTAGGAGTAGCAGTTGGCCGCCTCCGCGCCGCCCTCGACCACCTCGACCACGTAACCCTCGATTCGCCCCGCGCGCGATTCAGACCAGCGGCCGCCGTCCTCGCCGGGGCGCAACAACGCTTCGAGCGAAACATTCTCGTCGAAGTCGCGCGGCCCCGGCGGCGGAGGCACGCGGTTCTTCAGCCGCGCGAACTCGCGCCCGCCCGGCGACAGCGCCGCGCCGCCCGCCGGGCAAACGCCTTTGGGGAGGAGCGCGGACACGACGGCCGCCAACGCGAAGAGTAGTAAAAGTATGAGGCCCGCGGCCCTGAAGCGTCTCAAACGGTTCGCCCTCATCTCAAACTTTTCGCTTTAAGGTTGGTAGTCGTAATGCCACGGCTCGCGCGGCGAGGCGAGCGGCCCCGAGAACTTCGTGCCCGAGGCGCGGACGGCCTCCTGAAGCTTCGCCGTCCACCCGGCCGAGTCCCAGGCAGAAGGTGACGTGGGGGCCGCGATTAACTGCGAGCCGCGCATCACCTGAAAGTCGAACGCGCGCGCCTGCCCGTGCGGCGAGAGTCCGGGCACGGCCAGCGTCGGCGTCGAGCGCGTGGACGCGCCGCGCAGGAAGCCCTCGAACCGCCGCACGTCCGCCGGCGGCGCGCCCTCGCCGTAAGACCCGCCTTCGACTTCCGCGCGCACGCGCGCGAGCAGTTCCTCGCCGGCGCGCGCCACCGAGTCGGCCTCGTTCCACTTCTCCAACTGCTCGTCCAGACTCCGAACCTTCGTGTTGACGCGCAGCGTGTGGCCGGGGTTCGCGGCCTCGAACGCGCGCCTCACCTTCTCGATCTCGGCCAGCGCGGCCGCGTACTCGGCCGACCTCTCGTAACTCTCGATGCGCTCGCGCGACCAGGCCCAGCGCGCGCCCGCGTCGCCCCCGGAGCGCAGGTAGCCGCGCAGAGCCAGCAGGCGACGCCCCTCGCCCTCGACGTGCCCCAGAGCCTCGCGCTGCTCCGGCGCCAGCCCGGCCGCCGACGCGCGCACGTAAGCCCCAAGCTTGCCGCCCGCCTCCGCCCCTGCTGACAATAAAGGCGAAGGCGAAGGCTCGGGACTCGCGAGGCTTTCGGTGCTCGGACGACTCTCGGGACTCGGCTGACT
Source organism: Pyrinomonadaceae bacterium (assembly GCA_036388915.1). GTDB lineage: Bacteria > Acidobacteriota > Blastocatellia > Pyrinomonadales > Pyrinomonadaceae > QHXN01. The sequence continues at coordinate 16,549 of DASVQX010000042.1, read as the reverse complement.
CTCGGGGCTTGCGACGGGGGTTGGCGCGGCGCGGTTCTCGACGGCGCCGCCCGCGTTCGTGTTCGCGTTCGGAGACGGCTCGACCAGACAGCCGGGGAGCGACAGCAGCAGAGCGGAGAGCACGAGCGCGCGTGACAGTTGCCGGTAGGACATTCTGTTTCTTTGCGGAAGTGTTAAACACTTGGGGGTGGCTGTCGTCATCATAAACGCCGGAAGTGTTTAAAACCAGCCCGCACGTCAAATCTTGCCAACTCGCATATTTTCAGAGCAAATCGGAGTTTTTTAAAGTTTCGTCCCAAACTTTTACGGTCAAATAGACCCGGAAAAGTGTTTAACATCGTATTGACAATTTGGCCTCATTTGTTAAAATTCATGTCCACCAGAACCCCCATTCTGGGCTTGTAGTATCGCCCTTAGTAGTCGCCGAGAGCAGAAAGCCCGACCCCCGTTAACGCATTCCTCGAACGGCTGATTCGAGTTTTATTGTTTCAGCAGGCCCGCCACGGCCTTCTTTTTCAAGGATTAATCCCAATGAGTCGTATCGCCGTCTGGCTTGCCCTCGTGCTGACTCTGGCCGCGCTGGCGTGCGTCCCGCTCGCCACGCGCTCGCGCGCCCAATCGCTCGTCAGCCTCAAACCCGGCCACAAGGCTTCGGCCGAAATCGTCCGCAAGATCAACAACGGGCAAGGCTCGGAGCGCGTGCGCGTCATCGTCCAGCCGCGCGCCGACTGGTCGGGCGACCTCGACCTGGCGCTGCTGCTGGGCGGCGCGAGCGACGTTCGCCGGTTCCAGAACTTCAACTTCCGCGTCGTCAGCCTGCCGGCGGGCGCGGCCGCCAGCCTCGCGCTGCGCAGCGACATCGCCTACGTCTCGATCAACAAGGAGTTGCGCACGCTCGGCCACGTCTCCGCGACGACGGGCGCCGACTCAGTCCGCACGACGGCGGGGACGAACACTTCCGGGCTTGACGGCACGGGCGTCGGCATCGCCGTCATCGACTCCGGCATCGACACGACGCACAAGGCTTTCCTCGACAAGAGCAACGGCCTGCGCGTCGTCGCGAGCGTAGACTTCACCGGCGAGAACCGGACGGACGACCCGTACGGCCACGGCACGCACGTCGCCTCCATCGTCGCCGGCAACGGGCGCATCTCGAACGCGTCTTACACGGGCGTCGCGCCGAACGCGAACGTCGTCAACCTCCGCGTCCTGAACTCGCAGGGGACGGGCACGACCGCGTACCTGCTGCGCGCGCTCGACTGGGTACTGACGAACCGCGCCGCCTACAACATCCGCGTCGTCAACCTCTCTCTGGGGATGCCGGCGGTCGAGTCTTACCGCACCGACCCGGCGTGTCAGGCCGTGCGTCGCTTGGTGGACGCGGGCGTCGTCGTCGTGGCGGCCGCCGGCAACAACGGCAAGGACTCCTCGGGCAACAAGGTCTACGGGCACGTCCACGCGCCCGGCAACGAGCCGTCGGCGCTGACGGTCGGCGCCGCGAACACGCTCGGCACCGACGCGCGCGGCGACGACGCGGTCGCCACCTACAGCTCGCGCGGGCCGACGCGCAGCTATAGCACGGACTCCGAGGGGGTGCGCCACTACGACAACCTCGTCAAGCCCGACCTCGTCGCGCCCGGCAACAAGATCGTCAACGCGCAGGCCGTGGGCAACCAACTCGTCACGCAGAACCCTTCGCTCGACGCGGGCGTCAGCCCCGTCGATAACCGCAAGCAGATGTACCTCAACGGCACGTCGATGGCGACGCCGGCCGTCGCCGGAGCCGCCGCGCTGATGCTTCAGGCCAACCCGAAGCTGACGCCGAACATGGTGAAGGCGCTGCTGATGTACACGGCGCAGCCGCTCGCGGGCTTCAACTACTTCGAGCAGGGCATGGGTCAGCTCAACGTCGAGGGCGCGGTCAGGCTCGCCAAGCTCGTCCGCACCGACCTCTCGAACTCGACGCCGCTCGGAGACCCGCTGCTCAACGGGGCGCCGCCCGCGCCGCAGACGACCATCGCGGGCCACACCTTCACCTGGTCGCGCGGGCTCATCCTCAACTACACTTACGTGACGGGCGTCGAGCTGATTACGAGGTTCCAGAGGGTCTACGGGACGGGGCTCGTGCTCGGCGACGGAGTCATCACCGGCGACGGCGTCATCACGGGTGACGGAGTCATCACCGGCGACAGGACTGTCATCACCGGCGGCGTCATCACCGGCGACGGCGTCCTGACGAGCGGCGGCGTCATCACGGGCGACGGCACGCTCTTCCTGAGCGCGTGGTCGCTCGTCGGCGGCGGCACGCGGCTACACGACGGCGAACTCTTCGGCGACGGCGTCATCACGGGCGACGGCGTCATAACCGGCGACGGCGTCATCACCGGCGACCTCTTCTTGCAGGCGCAGTCGGCCGCCGTGGACGGCGACGCGACCGCGGCCATGGACGCCGCGCCCGACGACGGCGTAGACTGTCTCGACTACTGATTTAGCTCGCTCACAGCCTGGCCCTCACACGTACTGCTCCTCTCCCCGTTCAGCCGAAAGAGCGCCGTCGTTTCCTGGCGGCGCCCCCGAAAAGATAAGACGAGATCGCGCGGCGGACGTGAGAGGCCGAAGCCGCGCGGAGCCTGGAGGAGCCGTGGAAAGAGCAGCCGTGAGTGTTGGAGCCTTGGGGAGAAGGAATCCGGCCAAGCCGTTCATGTGGTGCGTCGTGGCGCTGGGGACGGGGGCGCTGCTCTTCTCGGCGTTGACGCTGCCGGTCGCGCGGCTCGACGTGCGGTTCCTGCTCCTGGGCCTGCTGGTCTGCGTCAGCTCGCACGTCGCCGTGCGCATCCCGCGCGTGAGCGGGCGCATCACGGTCTCGGACACGCTCATCTTCCTGACGCTGCTGCTCTACGGCGGGTCGGCGGCCGTGATGCTCTCGGCGCTCGAAGGCGTCTACGCCAGCTTTCGCATCAGCCGCAAGCCGCTCACCATCCTCTTCAACTCGGCGGTGCTGGCGCTCTCGACCTTCCTGACGGCGTCGGCGCTGCGCGCGCTCTTCGGCGCGGCCGACCTCGCGGGCGCGAGCGACTACTCGGCCTACTCGCTCGCGGCCGTCTTCGTCATGGCGCTCGTGCAGTACGTCGCCAACACCGGCCTTATCGCGGCCGAGAAGTCTCTCAAACTCGGCGAGCGCTTCTGGCCGACGTGGAAGACCTACTACCTCTGGACTTCGGTGACGTACCTCGCGGGGGCTTCGGCCGCGGGCGCGACCGCGCGGCTCGTCCAGTCGGTCGGCTTCTACGCGGTGCTCGCCACGCTCCCCGTCGTCGCCATCATCTACTTCACCTACCTGACCTACCTCAAGAACATCGAGGTCTCCGAGGCGCACGTCGAGGAGCTTTCGCGCTTCCTGCGCGAGCTGAAGCAGAGCGAGGTGCTGCGCGAGCAGATACTGATTCGCGAGCAGGCCGCGCGCGCCGAGGCCGAGGCCGCCAACCGCGTCAAGGACGAATTCCTCTCGACGCTCTCGCACGAGCTGCGCACCCCGCTCACCTCCATCATCGGCTGGACGAGCCTGATGCGCGCCGGCCAGGTTAGGGGCGAGGTGCAGGCGCAGGCGCTCGAAACCATCGAGCGCAACGCGCGCATCCAGTCGCGGCTCATCGACGACCTGCTCGACCTGTCGCGCATCATCTCGGGCAAGCTCCTCCTAGAGACGCGCGAGGTCGAGCTGGCCTCAATCGTCTCGAACTCCATCGAGGTCGTGCGGCCGGCGGCCAACGCGAAGGGCATCCTGCTCACGTACGAGTGCGAGCCGGGAGCGAAGACGATCTCGGGCGACTCGGCGCGCTTGCAGCAGGTGGCGTGGAACCTCCTGTCGAACGCCGTGAAGTTCACGCCGCAGGGCGGCGAGGTCTCGGTGCGGCTCGCGCGCGACGGCGCGCGCGTGAGGCTGACGGTGAGCGACACGGGCAAGGGCATCGCGCCCGAGTTTCTGCCGCACGTCTTCGACCGCTTCCGTCAGGCCGACAGCGCGACGACGCGCGCGTACGGAGGGCTGGGTCTGGGTCTCGCCATCGTCCGCCACCTCGCCGAGCTGCACGGCGGCGTCCCGCAGGCCGAGAGCGCGGGCGAGGGGCGCGGCTCGACCTTCTCGGTCACCTTCCCGCTCGCGCAGGCGACGGCCGCGTGCGCGTGCAAGGGCGACGAGCCGGCGGCCGAGGCGTTCGGCCAAAGGGTCGGGCGCACGGAGGGGCTGGCCGGCGTGCGCGTGCTCGTCGTGGACGACGAGCAGGACACGCGCAAACTGATCAGCACGGTCATCGCGCAGTCGGGCGCGGAGGTCACGGCCTGCGCGACGGCGGGCGAGGCTTTGGAGAAGCTGAAGACGTGGCGCCCGCACATCCTGATGAGCGACATCGGGATGCCGGGCGAGGACGGCTACGCGTTCATCCGGCGCGTGCGCGCGCTCCCGGCCGAACGCGGGGGGCGGACGCCCGCCGCCGCGCTCACCGCCTACGCCCGCGACGAAGACCGCGCGCGCGCCATCGCCGCCGGCTACCAACTCCACATCGCCAAGCCCTTCAGCCCCGACGACCTCATCGCCGCCGTCTCGGACTTACAGACTCAGGTAGACAGCAGTCGGTAGACGGTAGTCGGTAGAAGAACAAAGCGGCGCGCCCGGCCCGAAGGCTGAGGCGCGCCGCCCGTCTTTCTACCGACTACCGTCTACCGTCTGCCGTCTACGCCCTCGCCGAGCGAGGCGATGTCGATGACGAAGCGGTAGCGCACGTCGCCGCGGACGGTGCGCTCGTAGGCTTCCTCTATCTTCTGGACGGGGATGAGTTCGATGTCGGAGCTGATGCCTTTGTCGGCGCAGTAGTCGAGCATCTCCTGCGTCTCGCGGATGCCGCCGATCATCGAGCCGGCGAGCGAGCGACCGTTCGTGATGAGCGAGAAGGCGGCCGTCTCCAGGGGCTTCTCCGGCGCGCCGACGAGCGCCAGCGCGCCCTCGCGGCGCAGCAGGTTCAGGTACGCGTTGATGTCGTGCGGCGCCGAGACGCAGTCGAGCACGAAGTCGTACTGCGCGGCGAGCCTTTCCGACCAGCCCGGCTCGCGCGTGACGACGAAGTCGTGCGCACCTAAGGAGCGCGCGTCCTGCTCCTTCCCCGGCGAGGTGCTGAAGACCGTCACGCGCGCGCCCATCGAGGCGGCGAGCTTGACGCCCATGTGACCCAAGCCCCCGAGGCCGACGACGCCGACCCTCTGCCCCTCGCCCACCTTGAACCGGCGCAGCGGCGAGTAGGTCGTGATGCCGGCGCAGAGCAGCGGCGCGACGTTCGGGAGCGGCAGCGATGTCGGGACGCGCAGCGCGTAGTCCTCGTCCACGACGATTCGCGTCGAGTAGCCGCCGTAGGTCGGCGTCTTCTCGTCCTTCTCGGTGCCGTTGTAGGTCGAGACGAGGTGGTTCTCGCAGTACTGCTCTTCGCCCTCGCGGCAGTTGCGGCACGCGCGGCACGAATCGACGAAGCAGCCGACGCCCGCGAGGTCGCCCTCGCCGAACTTCGTCACCTCCGAACCGGCGCGCGCGACGCGGCCGACGATCTCGTGGCCGGGCACCATCGGGTAGATCGAGCCGCCCCACTCGTCGCGCACCTGATGGATGTCGGAGTGGCAGACGCCGCAGTACTGAATCTCGATGAGCACGTCGCGCGCGCCCAACTCCCGCCGCTCGAACGAAAACGGCCCGAGCGCCGCGCCCGCGCTCGGGGCGGCGTAACCTTCGGTCTTAATCATGGCCCGAATTCTACTCCTTTTACGGGCGGGCTTCTTCGCGGGAATGTGGCGCGCGCCTCACATCGCGTTGGCGGACGCCGCGCGGCGCGCGGCGGCCACGATCTCGAAGGAGCGCAGCCGCGCCGCGTGGTCGTAGATTTGGGAAGTTATCATCAGCTCGTCCGCGCCGGTCAGCGCGAGGAAAGCTTCGAGGCCGCCCCTTACGGTCTCGGGCGAGCCGACGACGGAGTAGCGCAGGGCGTGCCCCGCGCCGGCCAGCTCCATCTCCGAGGCGACGGCCCCGAGCGTCTCGGCCGGCGGCGGCAGGGGGCCGGGGCGCCCGCGCCGGAGGTTGACGAACGCCTGCTGGATCGAGGTGAAGAGGCGGCGCGCCTCCGCGTCCGTCTCGGCCGCGAAGACGTTGAGGCACGCCATCGCGTAAGGCTCCCGCAGTTGCGACGAAGGCCGGAAGCCTTCGCGGTAGACTTCGAGCGCGTGCGTGAGGTAGTCGGGCGCGAAGTGCGAGGCGAAGGCGAAGGGCAGCCCCAGCTCGGCCGCGAGCCGCGCGCTGTAGAGGCTCGACCCCAGCAGCCACAGAGGCACTTCAAGCCCCGCGCCCGGCACGGCGCGCACGGGCCGTTCGGCGCGCGAGTCGGCGAAGTAGGAGCGCAGCTCCTCCACGTCTCGCGGGAAGTCTTCGGTCGCGGCGGCGAAGTTGCGGCGGAGCGCGCGCATCGTGAGCTGGTCGGTGCCGGGCGCGCGGCCCAGCCCGAGGTCGATGCGGCCGGGGTAGAGGGCTTCGAGCGTGCCGAACTGCTCGGCGACGACGAGCGGCGAGTGGTTCGGCAGCATCACGCCGCCCGAGCCGACGCGGATGCTTTCGGTGCCGCCCGCGACGTGGCCGACGAGCACGGCGGTCGCCGCGCTGGCGATGCCGGTCATGTTGTGGTGCTCGGCCAGCCAGAAGCGCGTGAAGCCGAGGCGCTCGGCGTGGCGCGCGAGGTCGAGCGTGTTGCGCAGGGCGTCGCCGACGCTCGAACCGGCGGGCACCGGCGCGAGGTCGAGGACGGAGAAAGGGACGCTGCTTAAATCTCTCATGAACACTTAGACGCGGCGCAGGCGCTCAGAGTAGCTCCACCTCGTCGCCGACCGAGACGGCGCCGGGCGACTGGACGCCCGCGTAGAGGCCGAGGTTCTGTCCCGCCTCGCGGACGATGGTGCGCAGCACGCGCGGGTCTTTCGGGAGGCCGGCCTGCGCCTGGATGGTCATGCTGCAACGCGGCGCGGGCATCTCGCACTTGAGCACCAGCCCGCCCACCCTGAGCGCGCGCCCGCCCCAGCCGGACTCGACTAAGCCCTCGACGCCGCCGGCCGTCTCGACCAGAAAGTTGGGGCGGAAGCGCCGCGCGTCCCACGCCGAGTCGGGGTTGAGGCGCGCGAGCGCGTCGAGCGAGGCGGTCGTCAGGAGGTGGACGGGGAAGGCGTCGAAGTACGTGCCGGGCGGCGAGGTGTACTCGAAGAGTTCCGCCGGGAGCGCGGAGAGGTCTGGCAGGGCTTCGCCCGGCATGCGGCCGAAGTCCTCGCGCAACTCGCGGTCGCGCCCCGCGAGCCGCATCGCGCCGAGCGCGAGCCGCCGGAAGTTGCGCGAGCGGCTTAAGAATCCGACGACGCGCGCGGCGGGCATCGCGCGCCGGTAGTGCGCGCGGTCGCTCGCGGGTTGGAGCGGCCAGAGCGTGACCCTGCGCCCGAGCAGTTCCGACAGACTCTCGTTAACGTCCGTTGCGTCCGTCGCCGTCGGCGCGCCGTCGGGGAGCGTGATGTCGGCGTGGGGCGGCGCGGCGTCGGCGGAGGGCTGCTCGCGGTAGCGCGCGGCGCAGAGCATGAGCGCGGGGCTGATCTTCGCGCCGCGAATCTCGCCCGCCTCCTCGTCGCGCAAGGCCCAGCCGCGGTCGCCGTACAGCCCGCGCGCGCCGACGCCGCACGCTTCCAGCCGCTCGCCGCCCATCGACTTGACGGGGTAGCGCCAGACCTCTCGGACTCTCCCGACGATCATCTCGCCCACCTTCCTTCCCGAACTCAACGGAGGTGCTTCTGTAAAAATTGAATCGTCCGCGCGTGCGCGAGCCGTGCCGCCTCCGGGTGGAAGCGCGGGCGCGTGAAGTCGTAGAAGGCGTGCGCGGCGCCCTCGTAGCGAAAGAACTCGGCGGGCGTCCCCTGCGCCTTGAGGTCACGCTCAAGCCTGTCAACGTCGGCGGCCGGGATGAACGGGTCGGCCGTGCCGTAGTGGTACTGCACGGGCGCGCGGACGCGGTCGAGCACGTCCATCACGTCGAGCTTGAAGGGCCCGCGCGGCGCCTGGGAGGGCGCGCCGAGCACGGGCGGGGCGTAGAAGGCGACGACGGCCGCGACCTCCGAAGACGTGCTCGCGTGGATGAACGCCTGGCGCGCGCCGCCGCAGAAGCCGGCGGCCGCGTGCGCGCCGCGTTTGCAGAAGGGCTGGCGGCGCAGGTAGTCAAGCCCGGCCGCCATGTCGCGCCGGTGCTGCTCGTCGAAGGCGCGGCTGCCGAAATACTCGAAGCGGGCGCGCGCCTCGTCGGCCGTCAGGCCGGCGTCGCGAGAGTACGGGTCGAAGGCGAGTCCGACGAAGCCTCCCTGCGCGAGCTGCGCGGCGGTGTTGCGCAGGTCGTCGGTCATGCCGGGGTTGGGCGAGAAGATGACGACGGCGGCGTGACGCCCGGCGCCCTTCGGCCGCGCGAGGTAAGCGTTCATTGTCGCCGCACCGCTCTTGAACTCGAAGTCGCCCTGCACGACGTTCGGGTCTCTGAGCGCGAGCGGCTCAAGCGGCTCGGCCGGCTTCGGCGTCGGCGTCGGCCGCTGACGCCCGAACACCTTCGACGCGAGCGCCGAGGCGGCCAGCGCCCTGAACGCGCCGCCGAGGAAAGTACGGCGCCCCTCGCTCACCTCTTTGCAACCGTCGCCGAGACACATCGCAAGTCACCCCCGAAGCAGCCGCGCGTCCCGAACCCGCCGCGCTCAGACCCTCAGCGTGTCGGCGCGCCAGCCCTTGATGGCGCGCTTGATCTCGTCGGGCTTGGTGAGCCGCCCCTCGATCACCTCGCGGACGAGTCCCTCAAGCTCCTCGTCAGGCGCGAACCTGAGCGCGACCGTCTGCGCGGGCGTGAGCGAGGCGGCGCGCGCGGCGAGGTCTTCGGGCAGCAGTTGGTAGTAGCGCAGGCTCTCTTCGAGCCGGATGATTCTGTCCTGCGCCCTGAGCGGGTTGATGCGCGTCAGGCCCGCCATCGCCAGCAGCGCGGCCGAGACGGCGAGATCCCAGCCGCTGTCGAGTCCGGGCTCGCGCACCAGCACGACGATTCTGACGATGACGTTCGTCAGCAGGATAGGGACCACGAAGTAGTGAAAGGGCGCGTGCCAGCGCGTGTGGTTGGCGTATGTCTGGGGAACGTCTGCCACGTTCTTATCTCCCCTCTGTCGCTCGGCGCTCGGGCGAAAAGATTCCCGGCGCCGGTCATAGTTAAAGGCTCGTCGGCGCCGGAGCCGCCGGCACCGGCTGCGGCGGCTCCGGCGTGAAGTCCTCGCCGGGGTTGACGAAGCGGTTCAGCTCGAAGCGGTACTGCTTGTCGTGGAGCTGTCGGTAGCGTCCGCCGGCCGCGAACAGCTCGGCGTGCGTGCCGCGCTCGACGATCTCGCCGGCTTCGAGGACGAGTATCTGGTCGGCGCTGCGGATGGTCGAGAGGCGGTGCGCGATGACGAACGTCGTGCGCCCGCGCCTCAAGGTCTGAAGCCCATCCTGAATCATCATCTCGCTCTCGCTGTCGAGGCTCGAAGTGGCCTCGTCGAGAATCAGAATCTTCGGCTCGGCTAAGATGGCGCGCGCGATGGCGACCCGCTGGCGCTGCCCGCCCGAGAGCTTCACGCCGCGCTCGCCGACCACGGTGTCGTAACCCTTCTCGAAGCCCGCGACGAACTCGCCGCAGTGCGCGACCGAGCCGGCCGCCTCGACCTCGTCGCGCGTCGCGTGCGGGTTGGCGAAGCCGATGTTGTCGGCGATGGTGCCGTCGAAGAGGAAGTTGTCTTGCAGCACGACGCCGAGGTGGCCGCGGTAGTCCCTCAGACGCACCGAGGCGAGGTCGCGGCCGTCAACGGTGACGCGCCCCTCGGCGGGTCGGTTGAAGGCCATGACGAGGCCGATGAGCGTGGACTTGCCCGAGCCGCTTGAGCCGACGAGCGCGGTCGTCGTCCCGGCGGGCGCGCGGAAACTGACGCCGCGCAGCACCGGCGCGCCCGGCTCGTACTCGAAGGTCACGTCCTCGAAGGCGATCTCGCCCTCCACGTCGGCGAGCGGTTCGCGCTCGCCCTCGCCCTCGTCCTCGGTCGCCATCCGCCTGATCTCGCGGATGCGGTCCAGCCCGGCGAAGGCTTCCGTGATCTGCGTCCCGATGGCGGCGATCTCGACGAGCGGCGCGGCGACGAGCGCGGTGAAGAAGATGTACATGAAGAAGTCGCCGAGCGTCATCTCGCCCGCGAGCACCGCGCGCCCGCCGACCAGGGTGAGGATGACGCCGATGCCGCCGACGATGACGGTCGAGAAGGCGGTCACGCCCGAGACGCCCGTCATCGAGCGCGCGACGTTGCGGAACAGTCGGTGCGCGCCGCGCGCGAACGCCAGCGTCTCGCGCCGCTCGGCCGAGTAAGCCTTGACGACGCGGATGCCGCCCAGCGTCTCGGCCAGCCGCCCCGTCACCTCGGCGTTAATCTTCCCGCGCTCGCGGAAGAGCGGGCGCAGGCGCGCGAAGGCCAGAGACATCGCCGCCCCGAAGAGCGCGAGCGCGACGAGCGTGATCAGCGTCAGCCGCCAGTTCAAATAGAAGAGGACGCCGAGCGCGAGCAGCGCGGTGACGAGCCCGCCGACCAACTGCGCGAGCCCCGTCCCGACGAGGTTGCGGACGCCCTCGGCGTCGGTCATCACGCGCGAGATGAGGACGCCGGTCTGCGTCGAGTCGAAGAAGCGGACGGGGAGGCGCGCGACGTGCGCCTGCACGCTCTTGCGCATCTCGGTGATGGCGCGCTGCGCGGCGACGCCCAAGACCTGCGAGAGCGCGAACGAGGTGACGGCCTGGACGAGCGTCGCGCCGCCGGCGGCGAGCGCGAGCGTGACGAGCAGGTCGGCGCGGCGGTTGGCGATGACCTCGTCAACGAGGTACTTCGAGCTGGCGGGGAGCACCAGCCCGGCGAGCCGGTTGACGAGCATCAGCGCCATCCCGAGCGCGAGCCGCGAGCGGTGCGCCCAGATCAACTCCCTCGCGTCGCGCCAAGCCTGCGACGGCGACAGCTTCTTCTTCTTCTTCTCTTCGGCCATATCTAAGGCTGCGCGACGAGCTTGCCGATCTCGCGCCATGTGACGAGCTTCACGTCGTGCTCTTTGAGCAGGCGGCGGAACGCCTCGCCGGTGACGAAGTCGAAGTCGCGCTGGCGCCACGCCGCGCCCCAGTCGGCGTGGTCGAGCGCGACGGCGCGCATCTCCTCGTCGTCGTAGGCGAGGTGGACGATGAGCTGCGTCACGCCCGGCTTCAGACTCTTAATCAAGTTCGTGTAGTGCTCGGCCCAGCGCGCGGGCGGAACCGACGGGTCGATGTCGATGAGACGGTCGATGACGATGCCGTCGCGGCCGAGCGCGGCGGGGAGGAACGGCGCCTCCGCGAACCACTCGCGCGAGACGAGCGCCGGCAGGCGGTTGTCTCGCGCCACGCGGAGGAACATCTCGAAGAGCGGGCGCGTCGTGTAGAGCGTGCGCATGTGCGAGTCGAGGTGCGTCGGGCGGATGCCGAAGGCGCGGGCGCGCTTGATCTGCGCGCGTATCTCGGCCTCGGCCTCGCGCACGTCGATGTGCGCGGCGGCCTCCCCTTCGGTTGGGTAGAGGTAGCCGTCCGAGTTGTAGAGCGTCGGCGCGCGGTCTTTCGACAGCACCCCGCCCCAGCGGTACGTCTTCCACTCGCTCGTCAGCGTGAGGTGCAGCCCGAGGTCAGCGTCGGGGCGCGTGCGCGCGTAGGCGGCAATCTCGGGCAGCCACGGGCACGGCACCATGACGCTGCCCGAGTTGACGAGGCCCGTCTCGAACGCCTTGACCGTGGCCGCGTTGACGGAGTGCGCCGCGCCGAGGTCGTCGGCGTGGACGATGAGAAGCTTGGCGCCGGCCGGGTAGCCGAGCCGCTCGGCCAGAGGCCGCACCTCGGCGGCGGGCGTCTGCGCCGCGGCGACCCGAGCGCCGCCGAAGGCCGCGACGAGAAGCACCGTGAACGCCGTCAACGCCGTCGTGAGCCTGACCCTCGACACGCTCACGCACCGCCTCCCGACGCTTCTGACTCCGGCGACTCTTCGCCGGGTTTTTTGTGCTTGAGCACGACCGAGTTGATGCAGTAGCGCAGACCCGTGGGCGCCGGCCCGTCGTCGAAGACGTGGCCGAGGTGCGCGTCGCAGGTCGCGCAGAGGACTTCGGTGCGAACCATCCCGTGACTAGTGTCCACTTCGGTGCGGACGCCGTCGCCCTCCTTCGGCTCGTAGAAGCTGGGCCAGCCGCAGTGCGAGTCGAACTTCGCCTCCGACGTGAATAGCTCCGCGCCGCAGGCCGCGCAGAGGTACGTCCCCGGCTCGCGGCTCGCGTTGTACTCGCCCGAGAACGGCCGCTCCGTGCCCTTCTGCCGCGCGACGCGGTACTGCTCGGGCGTGAGCACCTGCCGCCACTCCTCTTCAGTCCTGTTGACCTTCTTTTTCAGATGGTTTCTCCTTTCCGGCCTGTCGCTTTCGCGCCCGCCGCTTCGACGGCGCGGGCGGAGGCGCGGGGCTTGAGGCGTTCGCGCCGCCCGCATCCGCGGCGCCGCCGGTGGTGTCCACGATGCTGAGCGTGTTCGGCCCCGCGCGGTCGATGCGCACGACCACGCTGAAGCCTCGACAGTCGAGCACGCGCGACTGTTTGTCCGGGTCGGCCGCGACCGCGCCCCACGCGTCTGCGGGGACGGCCAGACGCTTTGACGCGTCCGCGGAGAACTCGGCGGCGTCGGTCCACGGCGCCGGCCGCCGGTACCGCACGTCGATGCGGTGCAGCCGCCCGCCGAGTAGCGTGAGCAACAGCTCGGCCGCGTCGCCGAAGTGCTCGCGCCGCACGCCCAGCTCAAGCATCCCGAGCGAGGCCACGAACTGCTTCCCCGCTCCGGCGGCCGCCTCGGTCGTGGCGCGCCGCAACTCCTCCGAGCCGGGGAACATCCGCGACAGTTCCTCCGCCGTCATCCCGAGCATCACGCCGCCGTAGTCGGGCGCGACCGCGCGTTCGAGCCGGCACGGCTCGCCCTGCGCCGCCGCGCCGCCCGCGCAGGCCGCGACGCACGCGAGCAGCAGGAGCGTCTTCAGACTCAGTCTCTTCATCTCCGTTCGTGGGCGCGCTCGGCGGCGGCGGGACTAGTCCTTGATGTGGTCGGGAAATTCCGCGAGGTAGCCGCGCGAGGCCGCGACCATCAGTTCCGTAATCCGGTTGTTGCTCGGAGCGCCCATCGTAAGGACGGCAATTGTAACACCCGCCCCGCGCGCGCGGCACTTCCGAAGCTTTACTCGCGCCCCCCTTCCCCGTAACATGCGTGGCGCACGCCGAAACGGAAACCAAAACTGCAATCAGCTCACGGAGGAGACGATGACCCTCGGAGGCACTCCCGCCGGCAGGCGGCTCTTCTGCGCACTGGCTCTCGCCTGCGCCTTCGCTTTCACACTTCAGACGGCCGGGCCCAGCGTCTCGGCGCAGAAGTCTTCGCGCGCGCGCGCCGCCGCTCCCGCCGCTCCCGCCGCCGCGGCGAACGACGAAGCCTACGGCGCGAGGATTCGGGAGTACACGACCGAGAAGTTTTTTCTGACCGAGCTGGTTGACCACCTGCCCGCCTCAAACGCGGTGCCCTCGCCCGACAAGGTGCTCGGCTACGTCGTCGGCGCGCCCGGCAAGCTCACGCACACGAAGGACGTGCACCGCTACTTCCGAGAGCTTGAGCGGACGACCCCGCGCGTCAAGGTCTTCAACGCGCCGGAGAAGTCGGAGGAGGGGCGCGAGCAGATCCTCGTCGCGGTCGGCGACGAGGCGGCGCTGGCGAGGCTCGCGCGCTACAAGGAGATCACGGCGCGGCTCGCCGACCCGCGCGGGCTCTCGGACGCCGAGGCGCAGCGGCTCATCGGCGAGGGCAAGGTCTTCTACTGGGCCTCGGGCTCCATCCACTCGCCCGAGACCGGCTCGCCCGAGATGCTGATGGAGATGGCCTACCGCCTCGCCGTCGAGGAGTCGCCCTTCATCCGCGACATCCGCAAGAACGTCGTCGTGCTCATCACGCCGGTCCTGGAAGTTGACGGGCGCGACAAGATGGTAGACCTCTACAACTACCGCACGGCCAACCCCGACAAGGCCGTCCCGCCGCTCGTCTACTGGGGCAAGTACGTCGCGCACGACAACAACCGCGACGGGCTGGGGATGGCGCTGGCGCTCACGCGCAACATGATGAAGACGTTTTTGGAGTGGCACCCGGCCATCCTGCACGACCTGCACGAGTCGGTGCCGTTCCTCTACACCTCGACGGGGACGGGGCCGTACAACGCGTGGCTCGACCCGATTGTCGTTGACGAGTGGCAGCTCCTCGCCTACCACGAGATCGAGGAGATGACGAAGCGCGGCGTGCCCGGCGTCTGGACGCACGGCTTCTACGACGGCTGGGCGCCGAACTACATGTTCTACGTCGCCAACGGCCACAACGCGGTCGGCCGCTTCTACGAGACGTTCGGCAACGGCGGCGCCGACACGATGGACAGGACGGTCGCGGCGCAGTCGCAGCGCGACTGGTACCGGCCGAACCCGCCGCTGCCGCGCGTGCGCTGGTCGCTACGCAACAACGTCAACATGCAGCAGTCGGCCATCCTGTTCGCGATGAACTTCGTCTCGCAGAACAAGGAGCGCTTCCTGCAAAACTTCTACCTCAAGGGCAAGCGGTCGGTGGCGAAGGCGACCAACGAGGGGCCGGCCGCCTACGTCATCCCGGCCGACAACCCGCGCCCCGTCGAGGCCGCCGACGCCGTCAACCTCCTGCGCCTGATGGGCGTCGAGGTGCACACGGCGAAGAACGACTTCACGGTCAAAGACCAGAAGTACGGCGCCGGCTCCTACGTCGTCCGCATGGATCAGCCCTACTCGCGCATGGCCGACATGCTGCTCGACACGCAGTACTACAACGTCAACGACCCGCGCCCCTACGACGACACCGGCTGGACGCTCGGCGCGATGCGCAACATCAAGACCGTCCGCGTCACCGACCGCGCCGTCCTGCAAACGCCGATGACGCTGCTCACGGCCGACGCTTCGGTGCGCGGGCGCGTCGCCGGCTCGGGGCAGGTCTTTGTCATCAACCACAACGCCGACAACACGCTCGCCACGCTCCGCTTCCGCCTCAAGGACGTGAAGATGTCTGCGGCCGAGGAGGCTTTCAAGGTCGGCGACCGCCAGTTCAACGCCGGCTCGTTCGTCATCCGAGCCGAAGGGAACCCGTCAGACTTGCGACAGAGGTTGGAGGCGGCCGTCACGGAGCTCGGCCTGACGGCGCACGCGACCGACAAGCCGCCGACGGTGAAGACGCACGAGATGGCCGTCCCGCGCATCGCCATCGTCCACAGTTGGATCAACACGCAGAACGAGGGCTGGTACCGCATCGAGTTCGACCGCTACCAGATT
Source organism: Pyrinomonadaceae bacterium (assembly GCA_036388915.1). GTDB lineage: Bacteria > Acidobacteriota > Blastocatellia > Pyrinomonadales > Pyrinomonadaceae > QHXN01. The sequence goes on along the minus strand of DASVQX010000042.1, from coordinate 1,020 downwards.
CCCTACACCTACATCTCCGACCACGTCCTGCGCACGACGCCGAATTTGCGCGAGCGCTTCGACGTGATTATCTACCCGCCCGTGGGCGGCTCGGCGCAGCAGGTCGTCGCCGGACTCCCGATGCGCGGAGACCCGATACCGTGGAAGCAGTCGGAGCTGACGCCGAACTTCGGCACCTCGCCCGACCAGACCGACGACATGCGCGGCGGGATGGGGCTCGTCGGCCTCAACAACCTCCAGCGGTTCGTCGAAGACGGCGGCCTCTTCGTCGCCGTCACCTCGAACGCGCGCATCCCGATTGATTACGGGATGGTCTCGGGCGTCGCGGTGCGCGACACGCAGCAGTTGCAGGCGCGCGGCTCGATCTTCAACGCGTCCTTCTCAGACCGCCGCAGCCCCGTCGCCTACGGCTACGGCGAGACGCTGCCCATCTACTTCAGCCAGTCGCCCGTCTTCCAGGTCGCGGCCGGCGGGGGCGGAGGGGGCGGCGGAGAAGGCGGCCCCGGAGGCGGAGGGGGCGGCGGGCGCCCCTCGGGGCGCGGCACGCTGACCGACCCGGACGTGGTGCAGGCGATGCCGCAGGCCGCGCCGCCCGCGCCGCGCCCGACCCCGCGCCCCGGCGAGGAGCCGCCCGTCACGGACGAGCAGCGGCAGGCGCAGCGCAGCCCCTTCTTCTTGCCGCCGCAGCAGAGGCCGCGCGTCGTGCTGCGCTTCGCTTCGGACGAGAAGAACCTTCTGGTGAGCGGGATGCTCGCGGGCGGGCAGGAGCTCGCGGGCGCGCCGGCCATCGTGGACGTGCCGTTGGGCCGCGGCCACGTCCTGCTCTTCGCCACCAACCCGATGTGGCGGCACCAGACGCAGGGCGCCTTCTTCCTCCTCTTCAACGCCGCGCTCAACTACGACTCGCTCGGGGCGGGGCGCGCGCCCGACGCGGCGCCACGCCGCGCGGCGCCCGGCGAAGACTATCAGAACTGAAGAACTTTTAACCACGGCGGACGCGGAGAGGCGGCTTGAAGTTAA
>DASVQX010000041.1:0-2451 GCA_036388915.1 Pyrinomonadaceae bacterium | reverse complement strand
GTGTGGAGCGTTTTATCTTCATTCGTTTCAGGCTTAATCAATAAGCAAACACTCCCCGCAGGACTTCGACTGCCCGCAACCTCATGTCAACGTCAAGGAAGTCTTCGACTCACGCGCGCGTGAGCCGCCTGACCTAACCGCCTCGGAGGAAAAATGAGAAAAGGTTTTACGCTACTCGCTTCTGTCGCCTTCTGCACGCTGCTACTACCGGCCATAGTATTCGGTCAGGGCAACAGCCAGGGCAACGGCTCACAGGTCATTCACCCCGACCACTTCGACAAGACCGCGCGCCCCTTGCGCGAGATGTTCGACCGCGGCGATAAGCCCGGCCCCGCGCGCGGCGGCCGCGACTTCGAGCCCGGCCGCCCCGAGCCGGTCGGCAACACGAACCCCGGCGGCGTAGACCCGCTCGTCGAGCGCAACAACGTCGCCTTCTCGACCTACGCGCAGCCGAAGGCCGCGACGACCGGCGTGCCCGTCGACCCGAGCTTCCGCGTCGCGCCTCCCGACACGACGGGCGACCTCGGCCCCAACCACTACATCCAGTGGGTCAACTCGCGCTACACCATCTACACGCTCTCGCGCGACGCGGTGACGAACCAGATTACGGGCTTCAACCTCGTCCCCGGCTTCCCCAAGAACGGCAACACGCTCTTCCAGGGCTTCGGCGGGCGCTGCGAGTCCGACAACGACGGCGACCCCATCGTCCAGTACGACCAGTTCGCCGACCGCTGGATTCTGACGCAGTTCGCCGTCACCTCGACGCCCTACACGCAGTGCGTCGCGGTCTCGACGAGTCCCGACCCGACCGGCACCTACTACCGCTACTCCTACTCGTTCAGCCGCGACTTCAACGACTTCCCGAAGATGGGCGTCTGGTCGGACGGCTACTACATCACCTACAACATGTTCCGCGCCAGCGGCGCCTTCAAGGGCGCCAACGTCTGCGCCTTCGAGCGCGACAAGATGCTGGTCGGCGCCGCGGCCCGCCAGGTCTGCGTGCTGACGACCGCCGCCCACAGCATCGAGCCGGCCGACATCGAGGGCAAGACGCTGCCGCCCGCCGGCTCCGCCGCCCCGCTGCTGAGCATTAGTACGACCGCGCTCCAGGCGTGGCGTTACAAGGTGAACTGGGCGACGGGCACGGCGACGCTGACCGGGCCGACCGCCGTCGCCGGCGCCGCCACCTTCAGCCGCGCGTGCGGCGGCGGCACCTGCATCCCGCAGCCCGGCACGACGCAGCAGCTCGACTCGCTCGGCGACCGCCTGAACTACCGCCTCAGCTACCGCAACTTCGGCACGCGCGAGTCGATGGTCATCAACCACCCCGTCGCCACGGGCGGCACGAGCGGCATCCGCTGGTACGAGCTGCGCAACGCCACGGGGCAGACGATGGGTAGCGCCGCGCCGGTCGTCTTCCAGCAGGGCACGTACTCGCCCGACGCGACCCATCGCTGGATGGGCTCGGCCGCGATGGACAAGGCGGGCGGCATCGCCATCGGCTACAACGTTTCGAGCGCGTCGGTCGTGCCTTCCATCCGCTACGCCTACCGCGCGGCGGGCGACCCCGCGGGCGCCCTCGGCAACGAGACGAACATCCTCGTCGGCGGCGGTTCGCAATCCGGCAACAGCCTGGCGCGGTGGGGCGACTACAGCACGCTCAGCGTTGACCCCGTGGACGGCTGCACGATGGTCTTCACGACCGAGTACCTGCCGGCCACCGGCAACTACAACTGGACGACCCACATCAGCTCGTTCAAGCTGAGCACCTGCCAGTAGGCAGCGTGCGCGGCGCGGTCGCCGAGACGGGGGCGGACGTTAAAAGCGTCCGCCCCCTTACTTTTTCAGGCGCGCCGGGTGACGCGCGCATGGGCTATAATTCGCGGCGGATTCAGCCGAAGGGGGTTCGAGTGAAACACCTGTTAAAGCTCACACTGGCGGCGGCCGCGCTCCAACTCTGCGCGGCGTTTGCGGCGGCAGGAGTCGCCACGGCGGACGCCCCGCCGGCGGCGGGACGGAGGTCTCCGATGTCTCAGACGGGCGGGAAGAGTTCCAAGGCCAGTCCGGCCGGCGACGCGCTCTTGCCGGGCGTGTGGGGCGGCGAGCACATACGCTTCGAGGTGACCGAGGGCGGCGCCGTCATCGAGTACGACTGCGCGCACGGGACGGTCGAGGGCCCTGTCGTCGTTGACCGCCGCGGGCGCTTCAGCGTCGAGGGGACGCACCACGAGGAGCGCGGCGGCCCCTCGCGCCCCGGCGACGACGCGGCCGGCTACCGCGTCCGCCTGAGCGGCGTGGTCGGCGGGAGCCTGATGAAGCTCACCGTGACGCGCGCCGGCACGCGCAAGGTCGTCGGGCGTTTCTCGCTCGCGCGCGACCGCGAGGCGAACGTCGTCAAGTGCCGCTGACGGCCGGAGCGCGCACCGGAACAAAATGCGAGAGGCGGGGGGC
>DASVQX010000040.1:0-66976 GCA_036388915.1 Pyrinomonadaceae bacterium | reverse complement strand
CGCTTCACTAACCCCTCACCCCTCGCCTCTCGCCTCTGTTTTAGAAGCCGCCGGGCGTGCGGCCGGGCTCGCCGGCGTCGGGCGAGCCGCCGGCGCCGGCGGGCGGCTCGGTGTCGTGGATGTCGTCGTGGTCGTGTTCGTCGTGCTCGGCGTCGAAGCCGTGCGCCTGTAACTCCTTGCCGGGCTTGAAGCGGATGGTCTTCCCCGAGGGGATGGCGACCTCCTCGCCGGTGCGCGGGTTGCGCCCCACCCCGCGCTTGCGCGGCTTGACGACGAAGACGCCGAAGCCGCGCAGCTCGATGCGCTCGCCGCGCGCCAGCGCCTCCTTCATCGAATGGAAGAGGGCGTCCACCGCCTGCTCGGCCTTCATCTTCGGCACGCCCGTCCGCTCGGCCACGCGGTTCACGATGTCGAGTTTAATCACGTCGGTCTAAGCCTCCGCTTCCACGCCCGCCAATCTCGCCGGAGAGGATTTGTCTAAGGGTGACAACACTTTACGTCTGGATAATAGAGACGCCGCGCGCGGGCTGTCAAGCATTTGGCTTTGACAACGGCCGAGGGCGGCGGCTAACCTCGGACTTTCGGGGCGCGGGTGCCGGCAGCGGCGCGCCGCGGACGAACCGGCCTTATGCTCTTCTTCGGACGCAAAAGCGGGCGGGTGCCTGCGTTCGGCGACGTACACCCGGACGACGACCGCGACATCGAGGTGCGGCGTTTGCGCGACGAGTCGCGGACGCACTTCTGGGGCGAGGCGCGCCTGCTCTTCCGCGACCTCGTCTTCGCGCTGATGATCATGGCGCTCGTGCTCGTCTTCGTCGCGCAGCCCGTCAAGGTCGAGGGCACGTCGATGCTGCCGCGCCTCCACGACGGCGAGCGCATCTTCGTCAACAAGCTCATCTACTACGGCCTGCCCGAGATCGAGCGCGGCGACATCGTCGTCTTCTGGTACCCCAACGACCCCGGCAAGAGCTACATCAAGCGCGTCATCGGCCTCCCGCAGGACAGCGTGCAGGTGCGCGCCGGCCGCGTCTTCGTCAACGGCAAGGAGCTTCAGGAGCCTTACCTGGAGCACTCGCTCAACGTCGCCGCCTCGGACGACCCGCCCGTCTACGTCAAGCCGCACTACTACTTCGTCATGGGCGACAACCGCGACAACTCCTCCGACTCGCGCGCGTGGGGGCTGGTCCCCGAGAAGTACATCTACGGCAAGGCGCTCTTCCGCTACTGGCCCCTCTCGCAGGCCAGCGTCATCCGCCACGAGACCGACTACCCCGGCGTCCCCACGCACCGCATGGAGAGGCTGGAAGATTCGGAATAGCCCCGTAGCTCTTATGAACTGGCTGCGACCCCTGCTGATGATGTTCTACGCGCCGACGCGCGGGATGGCGGAGGCGCGCGAGCGCGCGCCGCTCGGGCCCGCGTTCCTGCTGGCGCTGCTGGCGCAGTGCGGCGTGCTGCTCTACGTGCTGGGGCCGCACCTCACCCTCGGGGAGTTCGCGCGTTCGGGGCCGCGCGTGGCCGTCGCCGTCCTGTGGTCATCGACGCAGTCGGTGCTCTTCGTCGCCATCGTCTTCGTCCCGCTCCTCATCTTCGTCGCCAACCTCTTCGAGCGGCGCGGGAGCTTCGGCGTGGTCCTCCAGCAGGAGTACGCGCCGGCGGCCTCGGCCGTCTTCTACGCGCGCGCCGCCGCGAGCCTGGCCGCGCTGCCGCTGGCCGTGCTGGCGCGCGCGAGCGGCTTCGAGGCCGAGGTCTACGGGCAGACGGCGCGGATGCTCGAAGAGTTGCAGCGGCAGTCGCCCGAGGCGCAGCTCGTCAACCCGGTGCAGTTGGCCGAGAGCTTCGCCTTCACGCTCATCCTGCCGCTGTTCGCGCTGTGGCTGGTGGCGGCGGCGCGCGAGGCGTTCGGCTTCTCGTGGGGGCGCGCGGTCGCCGCGGTGTTGGGGGCGGGGGCGCTGATGGTGCCGGCCTCGCTCGTGTTCGGGTGGCTCTTCGCGTGGGTCTCCGCGTCGCCGTTCCTGCTGCTGATGCTCTTCTTCCTGATGCGCGGCTACCTCGGCGAGTTGATGCGCGGGCAGCGCGCACGCGCCTCGTTCCGCCAGAACCTCGAAGCCGCGACGCTCAACCCGGCCGACGCCTCCGCCCACTACAACCTCGGGCTGCTGCACCAGCAGCGCAAGGAGTTCGCCGAGGCGCGCACGCGCTTCCTGCGCGCCGTCGAGATCGACCCCGAAGAGACCGACGCCCACTACCAGCTCGGGCGCATCGCGCGCGCCGAGGGGCGTCTCGCCGACGCCATCGCGCACTTCGGCGAGGCCGTCTCGCGCGACGACGCGCACGCGCAGCACGAAATCTGGCGCGAGGTCGGCGCGACCTACATCGCCGCCGGGCAGTTCGGTGACGCGCAGGACGCGCTCGAACGCTTCCTCGCGCGGCGGCCTTCCGACCCCGAGGCGCTCTACCTGATGGGGCGCGCCGCCGCGGGCCTCGGCGACCGGAGCGGGGCGCGCGAGTGGATGCAGCGCTGCGTCGAGGCCGTGCGCACCGCGCCCGCCTACAAGTACCGCGCCGACAAGCGCTGGCTCAACGAGGCGCAGCAGTTCCTGCGCACGCAGTCTTAAAGGCGGCGCCCGCCTCCGCCCCGAAAGGAGTCCACGCGATGGCTCGTCTTCTCTTACTCGCGGCCGTCGTGCTGTGCGCCGCGGCCCCCGCGCACGCCGCGCGCCGCGCGTGCGAAGAGTTCGCGCGCGACGTGAAGGCCACTTACAACTTCAAGCCCTCGCGCCTCAAGGACGAGGCCGAGAGCGACGCACGCTCGGCCGCGATGGATCGCTTCTGGGCGAAGGTGAAGGCCGACCAGAAGAACCTGCTGCCCTGCCTGCGCGCCGCGCTCAAAGACCCGGAGTCCGACCCCTGGTTCCGCTTCGACGGCAGCAACCTCCTCGTCTCGCTCGACCCGTCGCCCGCCTCGAAGGCCGAGCAGCTCCGGCAGTACACGGCGGTCGATCTCGCCGAGGTCAACTTCGAGTTCTGGGTGCCGACGCTGGCGCGCCTCGGCGCCGAAGGCTTCGACGTTTCGGAGGCCGGCGAGCGCTGGCTCACACACCCTAAGGCCGAATACTACCTGCCGCAGCACGGGGCCTACAGGGTTGACCGCCTCCTCGGCGCGCTCTTCATCTACGGCAGCATGGACGAGGCGCGCGCCACGCCCGCGCTCCTCAAGATAGCCGGGACGCCCGGCCACGCGGGGCGCGACGTGGCGCTCGCGCTCCTGCTCATGCAGGCGACGCCCGAGGCGCGGCGCGGCCTGAAGGAGGTCAACACGGAGGGGCTTCCGGCCGGGGCGGTGGCGGCGTTGCGCGCGCGGCTCGAACGTCCTTCGCTGATAGCGCCGCGCGAAAAACCGAAGACCGGCCGCGAACAGTTCTTGAAGGCTTTCGGCGACGCGACGAAGGGCGACTGGGAGCCTTTCTTCGCGCTGACGAGAGAGGTCACGGACGGCGAGCGGGACGTGGTGGCGGTGCTCGGGGCGGAGGACTTGCCGCTCGTGCGCAAGGTGCGGCGGCTGATGATCGCGGGCGCCAACCCGCACGCCGCCGAGTACTACGTGAGTTTCACGCAGATTCTGGACACGATGATTCTGCGGGCGGGGGCCGCGAAATAGGGCGGGCGGACAGGGAAGCGACGAAACCGAGATGAAGGAAAACAGGCCGGCTTTGTTAGTCCTCGAAGACGGGCGCGCGTTCCGCGGGCGCGCGTGGGGCGCCGACGGCGAGGCGTGCGGCGAGATGGTCTTCAACACCTCGATGTCGGGCTATCAGGAGGTGCTGACCGACCCCTCGTACGCCGGGCAGATCGTCTGCATGACCTACCCGCTCATCGGCAACTACGGCGTCAACCGCGCGGACGAGGAGTCGGCGCGGCCGTGGGTCGAGGGCTTCGTCGTGCGCGAGGCGAGCCGGCTGGCGTCGAACTGGCGCTCGGAGGAGTCTCTGGACGACTACCTGCGGCGCTGGAACGTGCCGGCCGTCGAGCGCATCGACACGCGCGCGCTCGTCCGCCACATCCGCGACAAGGGCGCGATGCGCGCCTGCGTCTCGTCGGTTGACCTCGACGAGTCGAGCCTGCTCGGGAAGGCGCGCGCCTCCGCGCCGATGGAGAACAGGGAGCTGGCGAGCGCGGTGACGACGCCGCGCGCGTACGAGATTCCCGCCGTCGGCGAGGAGCGCTTCCGCGTCGTCTGCTACGACTTCGGCGTGAAGCGCAACTCTTTGAACGAGCTGGCGGCTTTGGGATGTGGCGTGACGGTCGTGCCGTCATCGACGCCGGCGGCGGACGTTTTGGCGATGCGCCCCGACGGCGTCTACCTCTCGAACGGGCCGGGCGACCCGGCTTCGATGACGGCGGTCGTCTCCGAGATTCGCAGCCTTATGAGCGAGGGCGTCCCGACCTTCGGCATCTGCTTCGGCCACCAACTGCTCGGCCGCGCCTTCGGCGGCGAGACCTACAAGCTGCGCTTCGGCCACCGCGGCGGCAACCAGCCGGTGAAGGACCTGCTGACGGGGAAGGTCGAGATCACCTCGCACAACCACGGCTTCGCGGTGAGTAAGGAGAGTCTGCCCGCGGAGGTCGAGGTCACGCACGTCAACCTCAACGACGGCTGCGTCGAGGGGATGCGCCACAAGGCACTCCCCGTCATCTCCGTCCAGTACCACCCCGAGGCCGCCCCCGGCCCGCACGACGCCGAGCACCACTTCCGCCGCTTCGTCGAGCTGATGGAGGGAAAGGCGGTAGGGAGTAGACAGTAGACAGTAGCCGGTAGAAGAACCAAGCGGCGCGCCCGGCCCGAAGGCTGAGACGCGCCGCCTCTGTTTTCTACTGGCTACTGGCTACTGGCTACTCCCTTACGACTGCAAGAGTCTATCAATCGTCTGGACGAGCGAGACGAAGTCGGAGGTCTTGCTCTGGTAGATTTTGACGCCGGTCTGGAGGGCCGCCGGGCGCCCCTTCGGGCCGGAGCTTTCGAGCGAGAAGAGGAGGACGGGCGTGACCGGGTCGAGCTCGCGCAGGTCGCGGCAGAGTTCGAGGCTGTCGGCGTCGATGTAGGTGTCGTTGAGGATGTAGAGGTCGAAGCGGTCGGTCGAGGCCACCTTCAGACACTCGGCGGCCGTCTGCACAGACTCGACTTCGTAACCCTTGCGCGTGAGCATGAGGGCGATTAAGTCGCCCACATCCTTGTTCGACTCGGCGCACAGAATGCGCCTCTTACCTTCTGGCATTCAGACACACCCCGACGAGAGAGAGTCCGAGAAGGGGAAAGCGAGAGCGAGGGGGCTTACAGGGGAACCCTAAATGTAAACGCCGGGGCGGCCTCAGTCAAGGCTCGTCCCGTCCGCGCCGGCGCGCCTAGCGGCGTGCGGACTTGCCCGCGAGGATGGAGTTGACCGTCCGAACGATCTCGAAGAGGTCGTCCGGCTTGTTGAGGTAGGCCGAGGCGCCGGCTTCGAGCGCCAGCTCGCGGTCGCGCGCGAAGGCGCGCGCCGAGAAGAAGAGGATGGGCGTCTGCGGCGTCATCTCGCGCAGGCGCTTGCAGAGTTGGAGCGCCGTCCCGTCGATGTAGTCGTCGTCGAGCATGTAAAGGTCGAACCGGCCGTCGCCGGCCAGCCCGACGCACTCGGCCATCGTCGCCGCCGCGACGACCTCGTGACCCTGACGTTCGAGCAGGAGTGCGACGAGCCGGCACGTGTCTTCGTGCGGCTCCGCGCAGAGGACGCGCCTGCGGGGGTAGGGCATCGGGGGAACTCCTTGTGTCCTTTGAACAGAGTGGGCGGAGTCGGGAAGCTGACAGCCTATGTGTAAGCTTTGCCGGTTCCGGTGTCTGTACGGGGGCAGACGCCGAAACCGCTTGAGGCCGACTGGAAACGGCAGCCATTAAGCATCAAACCGCGAAAATAATCAACACAATTATTCTCATGATGTGTCCTATAGTTTTAGGTTCAACCATTTACATGACGCCTGCGGCGTCCGTGTGTGCCAGTTGGTTGCCGGCGGTCTCCGAAAGCAGCCTCTCGAAGCTCCCCGACAAGCTCTGTTGCATCTCCGGGAGCAGTTTGACGTAGACCGTTTTCGTGAAGTCCACGCGTGCGTGCCCCATCTGTTTGCTGACCGTCACGTCCAGCTCCCCGGCGAGCAGGGCGAGCGTGGCGAAGCTATAACGGAGCGTGTACGGCGTCACGCGAGCCTTGATTCCCGCGCGCGTCGCCAACTCGCGCAGCCGCCGGCCGTAAGCCTGCTGCACGTCCATCGGGTTTCCGGTCGGGCCCGGTCGGCGCGGCGCTCGGCTGCGGCGAGGTGCATGAGGACTATGGCCCGCTGGCCGTGCCACTGCCTTTGAGCGCGTCGTTAGCCGACTGAAAGACCGGCTCCGCTTCCTTCAGGATGCAAAGGGCATCGTGATACCTGTTCTCCCACGCCTCGACTATCGTTCGCCTGATAAGAATCTTTGCTTTTAACTCTACGTCCGATTCCGTGAGGGGCTTTAGCGCCTCTTGCAGAACTACCCGCGCCTCGTCATGCTGACCTAACCACCAGTAGCACATGGCGAGTTCGTACTGAGTCTCTGACCCCTTCGCGGGCATCCCCTGCGCGCGGAACTTCCGTTGCGCTTCCGAGAGCATATCTTTAGCCTGCTCTTGCGCGCCTGAGACGTTCCTGACGCTGCCGAGTAGTCGCGTGAGTGTGCCGCACCTGAGCAAGACCTCCGCCTCTAGGGCAGGCGGCAGCATATTAACGGGCGGCCTCTGCCCGACGCCCAGCCACAAGTCGCCTAGAGCATCGCGCGCCGCTTCGTACTGGCCTTTGTGCGTGAGGTCTGCCGCCACTTGGCAGCGCAACGTGACGCGCTCGTTCTCAGTCAGGGAAGGGTTATCTAGTTCCCTCAGCCGCTCGTCTGCTAAATTCATGTGAGGCCGCCCCTCTTCGCGCATGACGAAATTTCGTCATGCGCAGCAAAGCCGCCGTACCTCAACAGGATACGGCGGCGCCTTTGGTTAACTTCCATCACCTCATGACACGCCCGCGCCTTCGCCTCCGCCGCAACCCGCGAGCGCCGTGCAAGAGCCGACGGACGCGGAGCAAGCCGGCATCATGGGAAACGACGTGGCGGAGAGCCTGACGCAGACCGCGTTAGACCTGCTCGCGCTCTTGCCGAGGCTGCTCTAAGTCATACGCCATTCCAGACGGGGCAAGCCGTCCGTTGGCGACCTAGTATTCGTGTGCCTGTTCTGTCGTGAGGGCCGGAAAGCGGAGGCGACGCCCGCGCGCGGAAGAGTAAACCCGCGCGGCATAAAATGTAATAATTTTTACGGCGGGACGATTCACCACCGAGGCGGCGCGCAATGCATTGATTCAGCCCGGTGCGAATACGCGCGAAGTTGCCCTTGCCGCCGGCATCTGGGAGGGGCAAGATGCCGGGCGGCGGGGAGTCCCATTCGGCTTTTACTCCCCATGACGGAGTTAGACCGAATGATTCGGCTTTTGCCGCTCTATTACGTAGTTAGGCCGAACGGTTCGGTACAATAGTAGTTCGGCCTCTTCGAGTCTAAGCAGAGGCCGCGACTGTTTTGTGGGTCGCCAGCTAGCAGGGAGAAACCAGCATGTCCTCCGAAGGTTCTACGGGTGAGCAGCGGGACGAGAACGCGACTGCGTACAAATCGACACCGCTTCGGCCGGCGATCATCATAACGACCGTTCTCGTCTGGGCGTTTGTCGTCGCGCTGATAGTGCGCGTCCCGGTCTGGGCGAGCGTCTTCCTCGCCATCCTCACCGGCACGTCGTTCCTGGCTTTCCTGGTGGGGTACATCTACCTCTTCGTGAGGGATCGTGAATCGCTCCGCTCCGGCCGCGGGCGTCGCGCCGCGCTAGCCGCGAAGCACGACACGGGGGCGCGAGGGGCCGTCGCTGCCGGCAGCCCCTCGCCGCTGGAACTCGGGGAGCCGGCTGTGATTTCCGTGCCGGAAGGGGAGAGGGTGGCGGAACGTCGTCCCCATTAGAGGAAGGCGATGCCGAACAACGGCATGCACCCGACCGCCGACACGCTGCTTGTCATGTGCTCTCAACAGTTCGGGGCGGCGGGTGATGCCGGGCGTTAGATGGCTTTGTGGTTGCTATGAAGAAGGTGTATGGGGCGTGGCAGGATGAAGCGGAGTGCAGCATTACTTTCGCGCCTCTGGAAGTCATAGAGGATGAGCGAGCGAACGGTAATCTTACGGACAAGGCAAAACTTCTCCATAGGGTAGAGGCCGACACGTTCGAGGAAGCTCTAGCGGTTCATTACATAAAGATGGGTTGGCGGCCATTCGTGCCGATGGGTGAGGCTAAAGAGTGTCCGAGGGGATGTGGAGCTATGTTCTACCCTGAAGGCAGCGGAGAGTGTCCTAAATGCGGGCCGATTTGCTAGGTGCGCCGCCATCTAACAAGGACGTGACCGACTTTCTGGGTCGTCCGCCTTTCTTGCCATTCTCTCTCGCGGCGGATGCTTTCTTTTCGCTCCTCATAGCGCCCGGGGCGGCGACTCCTCTTTTCCTATGGCACGGATCGCAGAGAGACAGGTAGGTGTGGTACGTATGCCGCCATACAACGTGCCCCACGCCTTGAATGCCGCAGTCGTAGCAAGTCAGTTTAGGCATTGACGGGTTGGGCATGGGTTTGTCAATTCTTCTCTTTAGATCCAAAAATCGCGCCTATAGCTTAGGCTACCCCAGACCTCCTGGTTTAGAATATTGACAAAACCGGATATACCCGTATGCCGAAAACGCAATTATCACAAATTAACGTCGCTGATCTACCGAAGAACGGGCACGGCTCTACGAATGGAGCGGAGGAGCCGAAAAAGCGGAAGGTCAGGAATGGTAAACCATCGAACGAGCTGGTTCTCAGCGCCTACATGCAAGGCAATGATACGGTTTTCCCCCAGATCCTTCGGCTCTACGTGAAGCCGGGCAGCAAGGTCGCAGATGTGACCTATGGGAAAGGAGTATTCTGGAGGCATATCCCGGACGACGAGTACGACTTGCAGGCTACCGATCTCCAGGACGGCGTGGATTGCCGCTCGCTGCCATATTCTGACGCCTCGCTGGATTGCGTGGTCTTCGACCCTCCCTACATGCATACCCCAGGGGGCACCGCTCACACCGCCCATAATCAGTTCGAGTCCCATTACCGGAACAACGCTACCGGGAACAGGACCGAGAGCAAGTATCACGAGGCAGTCCTTGAGCTCTATGACGACGGGGCTAGAGAGGCGTATCGCGTCCTGAAGGAGCGCGGCGTATTCATCGTCAAGTGCCAGGACGAGGTGTGCGCGAATCAGCAACGGTTCACGCACGTAGAGATAATGGCGTCGTATCAGGCGATGGGATTCGTCGCCGAAGACCTTTTCGTGATCGTCCGCAACAATCGCCCCGGCGTCAGCCGTGTCGTCCAGCAGGTTCATGCCCGCAAGAACCATTCTTATTTTTTGGTGTTTTGGAAATCGGGAGACGGAAAGAACAAACGATGGACCCCGCCTCAATAGACCCGACTGCGTTAATGGTCGATATCATCAAGGAGCACGCGCCGGAGAATATCTGGATCGATTCTCCCGTCCAGGGTTATCGCAACCTAGGCAATACCAACAGGGGTGAGATTGGAGAAGAGTTCGTCAGGCAATACCTCAGGGCATCCGGCATCGCCGTCAGCGACAAGGGCTGGCGAGCCGACCTGATAGACATGGTGATTGCCGAGCATTCTTTCGAGGTAAAGACCGCCTCGTTAGGGGCCAATGGCACGTTTCAGTTCAACCATGTTCGCTTAGACCGCGACTACCATTACCTGCTTTGTCTGGGGCTGTGCCCGCACGAGATAGTCTTCAACTTATGGAACAAGGCAGAGGTCATTGGAGGGCAAGCAGGCAGACTGGTCAGCATGGCACAAGATCAAGCTGTTACAGCCAAGCTAACCAAGAAGCTGACGGATATGAGACCAATAGCAGCCTTGCCGGTCATGATCCGTACCTTCTTCGACCTCGGAGATTCGTAGCTATTTCCTCCACTCCCACGGCGGCGTCACATGATTCTCAGCTCACAATTCCACGCCTCGCTTCCTTGGCCTCGTGCTCGGCTCTCGAATAGGCCCAAGTGTCGTCGTACTTGTCGTAGTGATGAGCGAGCCCGGCTTGGAGGAGGATAAGGCCGACATTGAGTTTGTCCCCGCTCAGAGCGCCCTTTACGTAGACCCTCTAACAACGGCATGCAGCGGACGCGCAAATAAGCTTGTCTCTTATGATTAAAGGTTCGTGCGCGCCGCTGATGCCGGGCGTTATGCCGCTTCTGTTGTGGGTGCTCGGCTGGAGAGTGAAGTCGTGATTACGGCGCAGAAATATCGAAACCTCATTGAAAGCTACCTGAACTACGCCATTGACGTGAACGAGTTGATGGCTCGGTTCGACGCGTATTTTTATGGTGAGGATGAAAACCTACCGAAAGACCTATTCCTCATCCTGAACGATACCTTTGAGGCGTTGGAATGCTATATGCCGGACACGCCTCCGGAGCAGGAGACGGATACGCGGATTAGCGAAACCACTCTGCGCTCGGAGCTGGCGGAGATTTGCAGGCGGTTAGACGGTTACATGAAAGAAGCGAGTAAGCAGCCCGCGGCATAACAACGGCATGCACCCGACCGCCGACACGCTGCTTCTCAAATCCAATAACGGCGCGAGGCGGCGGGTGATGCTGGGCGTTGGGCGGCTTCTAATCAGCTTCGGACGATATTTTTGTCACAAAAATACTATGCAGGGTGTTTCTCTTAAAGAGCAGGTAAACTTGCTCTGGAGGATTCTGCCAACTGTGAAAGTATTTTTCTTTTTCAAAATTTTACTGGCGCTGATTCTGTCAACTTCTCTGAGTATTCCGGCGCAAAGCACATCCGATTCTGCCGAAAGAATTCAACGAATCGAGAACGGCTTGCTGCTTCCCGTCTCTGTCAAAGGGCAGCCAAGCGTTTCGATGAAAATTGTTGACCGGATGCAGTTTTACAAAACGCCCGCCGTCAGCATCGCTTTTACCAACAACGGGCGAATCGAATGGGCGCGCGCATACGGCGTGCGAGAGGCCGGAAGCCGCGAGACGATTACGACGGAAACAATTTTTCAAGCCGGTTCGATAAGCAAACCCGTAGCGGCAACAGTCGCCTTGCGAATGGCACAAAGCGGACGGTTCTCGCTCGACGAAGACGTAAATAAAAAATTGGTTTCGTGGAAAGTTCCCGAAAACGAATTTACCAGAGAACAAAAGGTCACGGTGCGCCGCATCTTGAGCCATAGTGCGGGGCTGACAAATCACGCTGCCGGAAATTACACTTCAGGCGCGCAGTTACCGACCTTGCTGCAAATCCTTGACGGCGTAAAACCGGCGAACACTCCGCCGATTCGTGTTGACTCGATTCCGGGCAGCCGTTGGCGTTATTCCGGCGGCGGTTACGGTGTGTTGCAACAACTTTTGATTGACACTGGCGGCAAATCGTTTCAAACGCTCGCGCAAGAAATCGTTTTTGAGCCGCTTGAAATGAAACACAGCACTTTTGAACAATCGTTGCCGGATAAATTTCGGCGAACGGCAGCCGTCGGACATAACCGCGCCGGAGAAAAAATCGCGGGCAATTGGATTACATTTCCTGAAATGGCGGCAGCCGGTTTGTGGTCAACGCCGTCGGATTTGGCTCGTTTCGCCATCGAACTGCAAAAGTCGAAAGCCGGAAAATCAAACAAAATTTTGACGACTGCGACGACCAATCAAATGCTCACCCGGCAAATCGAAAATTGGGGGCTCGGACTTGTCCTCGAAGGCGAAAGCAGTTCTGCTCGTTTCAGTCACCGCGGCGATACCGAAGGCTACAAATGTCTGATGGTGATGTATCAAAACACGGGACAAGGCGCGGTGATTATGACCAACTCGGACAGGGGCGACAGACTAGCCGATGAAATTTTGCGAAGCATCGCCAAAGAATACGGCTGGAATGACTATCAACCGAAGGAAAAAGTTATTGCTCAAGTAAATCCCAAAATTCATGAGGCTTACTTCGGGCAATACGAACTTGAAATTTCCCCCGATTTCGTCGTGACTATCTCGGCGAAAAATGGCAACTTGGTAATGACGCTAAAGCAACCGACCGGAGAATCGAGCGCCGAATTGCTGCCCGAATCCGAGTTGAGATTTTTCCGCCGCGAGGTGGATTTTGAAATAACTTTCGAGATAAATGATTCAGGTAAGGCGACAGGGCTAGTTATTCGTCAAGATGGATCGGTATATCGAGCCAAGAAAATCAAATGATTGTTCTGTGAAATTAACGCCGCGTCTCACAATTCAATGGACGTGAGCGCGAAACAGCTACTTTCTTATCAACGTCTTTGGGTTACTTTTAGTGGGCCTTCTGGCGGTTTCGCCCCACGTCATCTCAACCGTTGGGCGGCTGGTGGCGAAACACGGAGGATAAATGGTTGGCGGGCTGGGTCACGTTAGCAAAAAAGTTGCGTCTAGCGCGGCGGGCGTGTTTCAGTCCCCTAGTTGCTGATCCGTGTGGCGGGTGGCGGCAGTTGCGCGCTCCGCGTCATCCCAGGCTTGAGTCGCCGCCCAACAAGCGCATGCACCCGACCGCGGACACGAACCCCTCTCATGTACAATCAGGGGGCCGCGCGGCGGGTGATGCGCGGCGTTATGCGGCTACGTAGTCCTCACACTGGAACACACTCGCTCTGTCAGCGTGTAGGATCGTGATGAAGAAGCAACTTCGCATCGAACATCCACGGCTGATGGCCACCATCATGGCAGCCTCGCTGACACTCATCTATCCATACCTTGAGAGTCATGGGGGCATGGGTAAGCGTCTGGCGTGGGTGGCTATGGCAAGCCTATTACTCTGTCCCCTTCTGGTCTGCGCTGTCGCGGGCAGGCGTTTCATTGCTTGGGGAGCGCTCACGAACTTCATCTCGTTCGCCTGGCTCATCCTGCCGGTTTATATCGTCAGAGGCGATTGGGCCGGCTTGAGGTTTGACGCCTTGTGGCTCTCCATCTTTGGGGCTTTTGGTATGCTGTTCGGCGCGTGTGCCGGCGGGTTCGTGGAGCGGCAATTTAAACGATGGCGGCATAGAATGGCCGCCGCATAACAACGGCATGCAGCGGAGCGCGGACACGACGGCTTTCATCTTCCTGCAACGGGGCCGCGCGCCCGTTGATGCCGGGCGTTATGTGCTAACTGTGATGGCCCACAGAACGATGAAGTCCATATTGGTTCTTGCTGTTTGTTTGTCGTTGCCGCTCGTAGAGACGGCCCAAGAGTAATCCAAGGGTGGCCTGATTGTAGCCCCTGACAAATTTGATCAGTGGGGAGATGTTCCTCCCGCCGAGGAAAAGGTTCATCTCGAAAAGATTGCTAACCGGGCAAAGGAATGGCCTCAAAGTATCGTTTACCTTGTTCTCCACGCCGGCCAAACGGCGTGCGTTGGAGAAGCAAAGGCACGTGGCATTCGTGCCAAAAACTATCTTGTAGCGCACGGCATCGCACCTAATCGCGTTGTTTGGATCGATGCGGGTTGGCAGCAAACTCTGGGAGCTGACGTGTGGATTTGGCCGCCAGAACTTGGCAAACCAATGCCTTCCCCAAATTGAATCTAAAACGCGGCGCAGTAATTTTGGAACGCACGTGCAAAACAAGATATCGCGGCAACTTGTGAAACGCGCATAACAAATGGTTGGACGCGAGCGGCGGGGCAGGGAAAGGGTGAAGGCTGAGTCGTAAAAACTGTTTACCTCACCTTTCACAAAGTGGCATAGCCTAACACCTTACAAGAGACCTAAAGGAGATAATAAATGGATCACGAAGGATTGGAAGAACACAGTATGGGCGGTTCGCACTTCATCAGAAATTACGTCAAAAGGCACAAGAAGGCGCTGGACGAACTGAGAGCAAAGGCGAACGCGTTGGAGTTCCAAGGGCAGTGGCTCATTATCGGCGATGACACGTACCGGCAGAAGCGACTGCAGTACGCAACGTCATCATTCAAAGAAGAGGATGTTTCCCCTCGTATCATTTTGTATGCTGCTGGAGAGGAGGATATTCAGAAGGCGATGGGACTGTGTCGCGAGCTCGGGATGGCGATTGCCGTGCGCACCGGAGGGCACCAATACTGCGGATACTCATCGACCGCGCCGGTAAATATGCAGATCGACTTAAGCGAGACTTTTCCCCTGTACCACTATGATTGTGAGAAGAATGTGCTGCGATGCGGGGTCAGCCACGCCTTAGCGCACTGGGCTGCGGAAAACCACAAGAACGGGATCTACCTGCCGATGGGAGTTTGCGGATACGTGCATCTGGGTGGACATGTGCACACCGGGGGGTGGGGCATAGTGGCGCGCAGCCATGGGCTCCTGGCGGATCACGTGCTGGCGTTCGACATTATTCTTGCCAGCGGCGAAAAGGAGCATATCGTGCGTCCGGAAGAGGGGACGACGGAGCACAACAACGACGTGTACTACGCCGTGTTGGGAGGCGGAAAAGGAGGAGATTTCGGGATCGTGACGCATTGGGAATTCCGCCCGCTTCGCGACGTGGATTATCCTAACGCCGCGTGCTACACGTTTGCGTGGCCTTTTCTGGAGCACCACAAGATGGAGGCGGTCGTGCGCAAAATGGAGCAGCTGTCCAAGCTGTGCGCGGGCGGTACGATCCCACCCGATTACGAGTTTATGCTGACCATCACGGGTTGGGGATGGCTCGACATGTTTTCCGACCCCATTAAAAGTGAGTTGCAAAAGCCCTCGGTTCAGATTGAGTTGGAAAGGCTCTCGATTGAGCATAGGTTGGAATGGGAAAAGCTGGGACAGATCGATCTTTCTATTTCGTTTCCGATTCCGCCGATGATCCAGATGTGGATGTGTTTCACGAACAAGGAAGGCGCGAATGTTGAGTTCGACCCCCAGTGGTTCGAGTCGTTTACAGCGGACGATGTCTGCGGGGAGCCGCTTATTGCCTTCAACCCGCCGAAAACCGCTGTCTCGGAAGGGCTCGCGCAGCATTTCATCATGAAGTCAAGGCGCGAGATGCCGTACCCCTTTGTTAAGCGCGCTCGGGTCACAATGGACGTGCCGGAGGGATTTGCCCGGACGTATACGGAGCGAATGTTCAAGATCATGCCGTTCCACTCTTTTGGTCAGCACCTCGTCTCACAAATGCAGATTTACGCGGGTGGCGCCGTAGCGGAAAAGGGGAAGGCTGGGATCACGTCCTATTCTTGGCGCGAACAAGCTTTGGCTATGGGCCATGACTCATTTTATTCGACTCTCATCTCATGGTTCCACGAACACGAGAAAGCCGAGAAATGGCAGGCGGAAAACGACGAGGTATTCATCGTGCAGAAGGCTTTTGCTGACGCGGATATGCGGCTGTTTGCATACACCTTTGGTGACCGGGCACTGGAGGAAGTATGGCGCTGCTTCTATGACAGCGAGGAAAAGTACGAGCGATTGAGAAGAATCAAGGGAGAGCTTGATCCAGATGGTCTCTTCTCTGCCGATCAATTTTCCTTGAAACCGTTGTAGGCGGTTGCGCACTGCAGGCTGCCTGTCGGGGGCATCTCGGAGCCGGTGGCTCACAAGACGGTGGAGGAGCTTTGGTACTTCATATCGGGGAGAGGTGAGGTGTGGCGGAAGCTGGACCGGGCGAGTGTTCGAGCGCGAAGTCCTCCGCGACCTTCAGGCGGCCGGGTATGCGCTCCCACAGCCTCGCGGTCGGGTTATCGCTCAAGACTTCGCGCAGCCGCTCGGCGGCAACCCCCGCGCCGGCCGTGTTCTGGTTCGCGCGGTCGTACAGGTCGCGGAATTTCTGCTCGATGGCCTGCGCCTCGGCCGTGACGAGTTTCAAGTCGCCTTTGCCTCTACCCTTTGCCGCCACGGATAACCCTCCATTCGCCTTTATGGTTGTGACACCCGGCCGTGATCAGTTCGCACGCGGCGGCCGTGCGCAGCGCGTCGCCTATCACGTCGAGTAGATTGTCCAACGTCTCGCCGGCCTCACGCTCGCCGCGCTCTTGCGCCCTGCGCGCTTTCTCTTCCGCGCGCTCAAAGCCTTGCCCGGCTTCGACAAGTCCTGACCGTGAAAGAAGGCGTGTAAGGCGTGGACGGTGTGAAAGACGGAAGGCTTGAAAGCCTTCCGCCCTTCTTCGTCTAGCCCCTGCATGATGCGATTGAGAAGGCGGTTGACGACGGCCGCGACGTGCTGATAACTGCGCCGGGCGTTGCTGGCGTCCTGTTTGGTGAAGGGCGCGACGGTCTGGGTCATTGCGCGACCCTCCCGTCTCGCCCCGCCGGGCGGTAGTGTGCGAGCCGTGTGCGAGTGCCACACAGCCCGGCACGTTTCGAGAGTGGCGCGGGGCGGGCTTTGCCACACTTGACCGCCCCGCGCCCCAACGGGGCACACCCCCGCAAAGTCGCGGGGAATATCAACACAATTATCGAGCCGGCTCGGGGCGCGGCGACTCCGCGGGCGCGGCGGCGGGCTGGGTCGCGGCGGCGGCCACCTCCCCGGCGACGGGCGGCGTCTCGACCGCCGCCGCCTCGGCCGGCTTGAGCAGTTCGGCGACCAGACCTTCGCTGCCGCGGTGTTCGAGCCAGTGGCGGTAGGTGACGGTCATGACGGCGATGACCGGGATGGCGAGGAAGATGCCGGCCACGCCCGCCAGCTCGTGCCCGGCCAGGATGGCGAGGATGACCGCGAGCGGGTGGAGGTGGATGCCGGAGCCGATGATGCGCGGGTAGAGCACGTAGTCCTGCACGATGCGCAGCACGCCGAGGAAGAGCAGGACGGCGAGCGCCTTCGTCCCGCCGTCGAACCCCGCCACCATCCCGGCGAGCACCGCGACGACCACGGGGCCGAGCAGCGGGATGAATTCGAGCATCCCGGCGATGAGCCCCAGCACCAGCGCGTAGCGCACGCCGAGCAGCGCGAAGCCGGCGGTGCAGATCGTGCCGATGATGAGGCAGGCGATGAGTTGCGCGCGGACGTAGGCGGCCAGGGTTGAGTTGATGTCCTGAAACAGCTCGTCGCCGCGCCAGCGGATGCGCCCCTGCGGCAGCATCATCAGCGCCGAGCGGCGGAAGCTGTCGGCGTCCTTCAGGAAGAAAAAGGCGAGGATGGGGATGAGGACGAGGTAGGGCAGGAGAAGGAGCAGCGCGGCGATGTTGTATATGCTCTCGCCCGCCGCCGAGATCGAGTCCGAGACCTTACTGTCGATCACCTCGCGGGTTTGGGGCGGGAGCCGCTGGTAAGTCTTGTTCAGACGCTGCGCGGCCTCGCTGTTGCGCACTTTGTTGACGTAGCCCGGGCCCTGCTGCGTCAACTGCGTCATCTGATCGTTGAGGCTCGGGTAAATGAGCCAGCCGGTCGAGAAGATCGAGCCGAAGATGACGACGTAGACGGCGGCGATGGCGAGCCAGCGCGGCGCCGCGCGCTCCCGCCCGCGGTAGTTGAAGGGGCGTCGCACCAGCTCGACGAGCGGCGAGATGAGGTAGGCGAAGAAGATGGCGAGGACGATGACGAGCAGGACGCCGGTCAGCGCGTAGAAGACCCAGCGCACCGTCTCGAACAGGTAGTGGATGACGAGGAGCAGGACGCCGACCCACAGCAGCGAGCGCGTCGCGAGCCGCAGCACGACGCGCGTGCGCTCCTCGGTGAGCGCGAGCGACGCGGCCGTCTCTTCGTCGGCGTCCGGCTCCTGCCGCACGATTGGTTTCTGTTTCTCCAAAGCCTTCCGCCCCGCGCCCCGTGGATTTTAAGCCTTTGAGTTTGTCCGGCGCCCAATGATGCACCAGACGGCCGTGCGAAAACAACGTGAGAGCGGAGCCCGGAAGCGCGAAGGCGGAAGGACGGAAGCGCCGCCGCCGGGGCGCCGCTTCCGTCCTTCCGCCTTCGCGCTTCGTCCTTCCGGCCGGCGCCTTCAGTTCTCGTAGTCGGAGTAGTCCTCGTCGGCCTCGCGCTCCTTGATGCCGGCCGGCTCCCAGACCAGCCCGCGCCACTCGTCGGTCTCGCCGAGCAGGTGGAGCGCGGCGAGCGGCTGGACGGGGTTGCGCTCCACCCGCAGCACCTCGGCGATGGCTTCGAGCGTGCGCCCCTCGGCCTCGGGGACGATGAGGTGGACGCGGCTGCCCACGTCGGGCAGGCGTTCGAGGTGGACGAGCGCGCCCTGCGGGCCGATGTTCTCGGTCTCGCCCTCGACGACGACGTGCTCACCCGAGCGCTCGTCGTCCCACTCGGCGCGCACGTTGACGCGAACCATGTAACGCGGGCCTGAACGCTGCTCCACGTGGCTTGCTGACATCCGGGGCTTCCTCCATTCCAAACGCGGTTTTCTCTCTGCTTACAAGTAAACTACTAAAGGGCGCGAAGTTCTGCGTTTCATTCCTCGTCGTGCGTCCGCAGCTTCTCCAGCACGGAGAAGTCTTCGAGCGTGGTCGTGTCGCCGTGCGCCGCGCCCGAGGTGGCGATCTCGCGCAGGAGCCGGCGCATGATCTTGCCCGAGCGCGTCTTGGGGAGCGCGTCGGTGAAGCGTATCTCGTCGGGGCGGGCGAGCGCGCCGATCTCCTTCGCGACGTGACGGCGCAGCTCCTCCTTCAACTCGTCGGTGTCCCTGCGCTCGCCTTCGAGCGTGACGAAGGCGACGATGCCCTGACCCTTCAACTCGTCGGGGCGGCCGACGACCGCCGCCTCCGCCACCGCCTCGTGCGAGACGAGCGCGCTCTCGACCTCCATCGTCCCCAAACGGTGCCCCGAGACGTTGATCACGTCGTCCACGCGACCCATGATCCAGAAGTAGCCGTCGGCGTCCTTGCGCGCGCCGTCGCCCGCGAAGTAGACGCCGTCGATCTCGTCGAAGTACTGCTTGCGGTAGCGCTCGTCGTCGCCCCAGATGGTGCGGAGCATCGCGGGCCACGGCCGCTTGACGACGAGGTAGCCGCCCTCGTTCGGCCCCGCCTCCTGCCCCGTCTTCGACATGACGGCGGCCTCGACGCCGGGCAGCGGCCGCGTCGCCGAGCCGGGCTTCGTCGGCGTCGCGCCCGGCAGCGGCGCGATCATGATGGCGCCCGTCTCGGTCTGCCAGAAGGTGTCCACGATGGGGCAGCGCCCCTTGCCGATGATCTCGCGGTACCACATCCAAGCCTCCGGGTTGATCGGCTCGCCGACGGTGCCGAGCAGGCGCAAGGAGGAGAGGTCGTGGCGCAGCGGCCAGTGCTCGCCCCACTTGACGAAGGCGCGGATGGCGGTCGGCGCGGTGTAGAAAATGTTAACGCGGTGGCGCTCGATGATGTCCCAGAAGCGATCCGGCTCGGGGTGGTTGGGCGCGCCCTCGTACATCAGGACGGTCGCGCCGTTCGAGAGCGGGCCGTAGACGACGTAGGAGTGACCCGTCACCCAGCCGATGTCGGCCGTGCACCAGTACACGTCTTCGTCCTTCAGGTCGAAGACCCACTTGGTCGTGAGGTGCGTCTGCAAGAGGTAGCCGGCCGTCGTGTGCAGGATGCCCTTCGGCTTTCCGGTCGTCCCCGACGTGTAGAGGATGTAGAGCGGGTGCTCGCTGTCGAGTTCCTCGGCCGGGCACTCGCCGCCGACGGTCTGGATGATCTCGTGCCACCAGTAGTCGCGCCCGGGCTCCATGTGCACCTTGCTCCCGGTTCTCCTGAAGACGATGCAGCCCCTCACCGACGGCGTCTTTTTGAGCGCCTCGTCAACCGTGTCCTTGAGCCTTATCTCCGCGCCGCGCCGGTAGCCGCCGTCGGCGGTGACGACGAACGTGCAGCCGGCGTCGTTGATGCGGTCAACGAGCGCGGACGACGAGAAGCCGCCGAAGATGACCGAGTGCGTCGCGCCGATGCGCGCGCACGCGAGCATCGCTATCGCCAGCTCGGGGACGAGCGGCATGTAGAGCGCGACGCGGTCGCCCTTCTCCACCCCGGCGCCCTTGAGGACGTTGGCGAAGCGCGACACCTCGCGGTGGAGCTGCGCGTAGGTGAGCGTGCGCTGCTCGCCCGGCTCGCCCTCCCAGATGATGGCCGCCTTGTTGCGCCGCCACGTCCCGAGGTGGCGGTCGAGACAGTTGTAGGCGGCGTTAATCTTCCCGCCGACGAACCACTCGGCGTGCGGCGGCTCCCACTTCAAGACCGTGTCCCACTTCTTGAACCAGTGCAGCTCCGACTCGGCCATCCGCGCCCAGAAGGCTTCGGGCGCGTCCGACGCCTCGCGGCGGAGCGCCTCCAACTCGTCGAGCGACTTGACGTGCGCGCGCTCCGCGAACGCGGCCGGCGGCGGGAACACGCGCTCCTCGTGGAGCACCGACTCGATGTTGGTCGTGGATGAAGACATAAACCCGCAAGACCCCTTCGGCTTCTGACCCCTGATTCGGTCCGGCCGCGCCTCCGTCCCTTCGCGCGCCCCGGTCGCCTTTTATATCGGTGTGGCTGCCTTGGTGTATCAGAAACCGCCCCGCGCGGCAAGGCTTCCTGCCGCCCCGCCGCGGCTTCCACTTTAAATATTGATTTGATTTCGACGGGTGATATAACTGTCGGCGCCCAGGCGGCCTGCTCGGCACCCGTGAGAGCGTCGTGTAGAGCGTCGATGTTGATTTCCGTCGTCATCCCGGCCTTCGACGAGGAGGCTTGCCTCGGCGAGACGCTCGCGAGCGTCGGCCGGGCGGCGGCGCGTCTGTCGGCGAAGACGGGCGTGGCGGGCGCGTCAGCTTCATCGGCGATGTGCGGGGCGCCCCCTCGGCGCGCCGCTTCGACCAGTGGGGTCTGTGGCGCCCGCTGGTCTGGACGAACCCGCTCTTTATCCTGCTCTTTCGCCGCCGGCAGTCGGCCTGGCGCGGCTGGTACGAGCGGGCGCCGCGTTGACCCCGCGAGGCGGTTCCGTGTTGGGTGATGACATGGGCGGAAGGGTTGACGTTTTCTTTTACGGACTGTTCATGGACGAGGCGCTGTTGCGCGAGAAGGGGTTGCGGCCCGAGAACGGGCGGGCGGCGTCGGTCGAAGGCTTCGGGCTGGTCATCGGCGAGCGCGCGACGCTCGTCCCGCGCGCCGGCTCGATTGTCCACGGCGTGCTCTTCTCGCTGAGGCGCGAAGAGTTGGGCGCGCTCTATTCCGACGAGTCGGTCGGCGCGTATCGTCCAGAGGTCGTCAGCGCGCGCACGGCCGACGGGCGCGCCGCGTCGGCGCTCTGTTACAACCTACCGACGCCGCCGACGGACGGCGAACGGAATCCGCAGTACGCCTCGAAGCTCAGGGAGCTCGCCGGGCGGCTGGGCCTTCCGGCGGCTTACGTCTCTTCCATCAGGTAGGAGGGTGGCGACGCTTATGAAAAGAACGATCCGCGTGAGGATGGGGCTGGCGCTCGCGTCCCTGTTGGCGGTTTGCGCGCTGTCGGTCGTGACTGCGGTCGTGACTGGCGCGGGGCGGCAGACTGACGTGCGGCTCCCTTCGACGCCGCTGAAGTTCGGCGTCTTCAACGCGCGGTTCGACCCCGCCGGCACGTTCACGCTCGACGGCGACCGCTGGCCCTCGATGGGCGGAAGCTGGAAGAGTCAGGGCGGCGAAATCGAGCTGTCCACGAAGGGCGCGCCGAAGGGCTGCGAAGGCGTCGGGCGTTACAAGGTCAGGCTCGAAGGCGCGCGCGTACACTTCGACTTGGTCTCCGATGACTGCACGCCGCGGCGGATGATTCTCAACCGCAGCACGTGGTCTCCGGCGGGGGCGGCCGAGCCGAAGGCCGCGCGCCGCATCGTGAGGACGGCCGGCGCGCGCGCGCCCTCGCGCCCCGAGCCGGCGGCGCGCGGCGGGGGCTGGCCCTCCTTCCGCGGGCCGCAGGCTTCCGGCGTCGCCGACGGCCAGTCGCTCCCCGAACGCTGGGACGGAAAGACCGGCGAGAACGTCCTCTGGCGCACGCCCATTCCGGGGCTCGCGCACTCAAGCCCGGTCGTCTGGGGTGACAAGGTCTTCGTGACGAGCGCGGTCAGCGGCGACCCGAAGGCCGGCTTCCGCCCCGGCCTCTACGGCGACGGCGACGCCTCGGAAGACCGCACGGCGCAGCGCTGGGTGCTCTGCGCGCTCGACAAGCGGACGGGCAAAATCCTCTGGGAGCGCACCGCGCATCAAGGCGTGCCCGTCGATAAGCGCCACATCAAATCGACCTACGCCAACTCGACCCCCGCGACCGACGGCCGCGTGGTCGTCGCGTGGTTCGGGTCGCAGGGCGTCCACGCCTTCGACACGGCCGGCCGTTTACTCTGGAAGGTAGACCTCGGGCGGCTCGACCTCGGCGCCTACGACATCCCGACCTACGAGTGGGGGCCGGCCAGCTCGCCCGTCATCTGGGACGGCCTCGTCATCCTCCAGTGCGACACGCAGGCCGACTCTTTCCTGCTGGCGCTCGACGCCTCGACGGGGAAGACCGTCTGGAAGACCGACCGCGACGAGATACCTTCGTGGGGCACGCCCACGGTCGCCGAGACCTCTGCGGGGCCGGAGCTGGTGGCGAACGCGTCGAACTACATCCGCGGCTACGACCCGCGCACCGGGAAAGAGCTGTGGCGGCTCGGCCGCAGCTCGAAGATCACGGCGCCGACGCCGGTCTTCGCCGACGACATGTTCGTCGTCGCGAGCGGGCGCGCGCCCGAGCGCCCCATCTTCGTCGTGCGTGCGGGCGCGCGCGGCGACCTCACGCTCCCCGAGGGCGAGTCGAAGGGCGGCGCGGTCGTGTGGAGCCGGACGGGGCGCGGGTCTTACATGCCGACGCCTCTCGTCTACAAAGGAATCCTCTACGTGCTCTCGAACAACGGGCTGCTCGACGCCTACGACCTGCGCACGGGCGAGGAGTTGTACCGGCAGCGGCTCCCGCTCGTCGGCAGCGGCTTCAGCGCCTCGCCCGTCGCCTCCGACGGCAAGCTCTACCTCTCGAACGAGGACGGCGAGATGCTCGTCGTCGCCGCGGGCAAGACCTTCCAACACCTCGCGACGAACTCGATGGGCGAGCTGCTGATGGCGACGCCCGCGCTCTCCGACGGCGTGATGTACGTGCGCTCCTCCGCCAGCCTCTTCGCCGTCGGCCGCAAGCGTTGAAGCGAGACCGAAGGAAGGCCCCGCCGCCGCGGGACGACTCGCGGCGGCGGGGCCTTCTTGTGTTTTCGTTCCGCCTGTCGGATAGTCTGAGCAAAGCACCGCAAGAGAAGGGGACGGGGAGGGGAGGCGTTAGTGTCGCCGAGCGAGCGAGAGTTGGACGAGTTGCGCGCGTCGGAGGCGCGGAGCCGCACCGTGATGGAGACGGTGGCGGACGCGGTGGTGACGGTGGACGAGGCGGGCACGATCCTCTTCGTCAACCACGCGGCCGAGCGCGTCTTCGGCTACGCGACCCGCGAGATGCTGGGCGCGCCGCTGACGATGCTGATGCCCGACTACATGCGCCGCCTGCACGAAGACGGGATGCGCCGCTACGTCGAGACGGGCGTCCGCCACATCTCTTGGGCGGGCGTCGAGCTTCCGGGGCTGCACAAGTCGGGGCGCGAGGTGCCGCTCGAAATCTCCTTCGGCGAGTTCACGCTCGGGGGGCGCCGCCACTTCACCGGCATCGCGCGCGACATCTCGTCGCGCCGCCGCATCGAGGCGCGACTCAACGCGCAGTACGAGGTGACGCGCGCGCTCGCCGAGTCGGCCCACTTCCGGGAGGCGGTGCCGCGCGTGCTGCGCGCCGTGTGCGAGGCGCTGGGGTGGGAGCTGGGGATAGTCTGGACGCTCGACCGCGAAGGCGAGTCGCTCGGCTTCGTCGAGGCGTGGAGCGCGCCGGGCGTGGAGGTCGGAGAGTTCGAGCGGCTTTCGAGCCGCAGGACTTTCGGGCGCGGCGACGCGGGTCTGCCCGGCCGCGTCTGGGAGGCGGGCGCGCCCGTCTGGGTCGAAGACCTCGCGGCCGACGAGACGTTCCCGCGCTCGCCGCTGGCCGAGCGCGCGGGGCTGCACGCGGCGGTGGGCTTCCCCGTCGTGATGCGCGGCGAGGTGATCGCCGTCCTCGAATTCTTCAGCCGCGAGATGCGGCCGCCCGACGAGGCGCTGCTCTCGATGATGACGCACGTCGGCAGCCAGATGGGGCAGGTCATCGAGCGGCAGCGCGCAGAGGCCGAGCGCGCGCGCCTGCGCGAAGAGGTCATCCGCGTGCAGGACGCGC
Organism: Pyrinomonadaceae bacterium; assembly: GCA_036388915.1. GTDB lineage: Bacteria > Acidobacteriota > Blastocatellia > Pyrinomonadales > Pyrinomonadaceae > QHXN01. The sequence goes on along the minus strand of DASVQX010000040.1, from coordinate 42,688 downwards.
TGCTCGAAAAACTCTCGACCCCGCTCATCCCGCTGAACGGGCGCGTGATGCTGATGCCGCTCGTCGGCGAACTCGACGCGGGGCGCGCGCGCCGGATGCTCGAAGCGCTGCTGCGGGGACTCGAACAGACGCGCGCGCCCGCCGCCATCATCGACATCACCGGAGTCCCTGTCGTTGACGCGCAGGTCGCCGACACGCTCGTCCGCGCCGCGCAGGCCGCTCGGCTCCTCGGCACCGAAGTCATCCTCACGGGCATCCGCTCGGGCGTCGCGCGCAGCCTCGTCCGCCTCGGCGTCAGCCTCCAGGGCATCAACACGCGCAAGTCTTTACAGGAGGGCATCGACTGCGCCCTCGAACACCTGCGCCGCGAGACAAACGCCTGAACGGCGCTTTATAATCTGCCCGCTCTCCGTCCGAAACATTCTGTCGAAAAGTAGGGACTGACGATGAAAAGGAATCTGTCCGCCTTCGTCCTCGCTTGCGCGGCCGCCTTCGCGCCCGCGACCGCAACCCTGTCCGCCCGGAAGGCCGCCGCGAAGGTGACCGCGCCGCAGTCGCAGAGCGCGCCGCAGGCTCAGTCAACGCCGCAGGCCGGGGCGGCGCCGCAGCGGGATGAGAGGTTGTGGAAGCGTGCGGTGGCTTTGCACAAGAAGGCCATCGTCGTGGACGGGCATAACGACATTCCGACGATCATGGCGGACGAGGATTACGACATCGGCGTGGCGTCGTCGGGGAAGTATCACACGGACATCCCGCGCCTGAAGCAGGGGGGGATGACGGGGGAGTTCTTTTCGATTTACGTGGACAGGCAGTACGCGACGCCGGAGTGGGTGTCGAAGAACTACGTGACGCAGGGCGGGTCGGCGCGGCGCGCGCTCGATTTGATCGACGTGAGCTACAGGATGCTTGAGAAGTACCCGAACGACCTGATGTTCGCGGCGTCGGCGGCCGACATCCGGCGCGCGAAGAAGGCCGGGAAGGTCGGCGTCCTGTTCGGCATCGAGGGCGGGCACGCCATCGAGAATTCGCTGGCGTCGCTGCGCGAATTCTACCGGCTCGGCGTGCGCTACATGACCTTGACGCACAACAACACCAACGAGTGGGCCGACGCCTGCTGCGACGCCCCGCGCCACAACGGGCTGTCGGAGTTCGGCAAGGAGGTCGTCGCCGAGATGAACCGTCTGGGCATGTTCGTGGACGTGTCGCACGTCTCGGACGAGACGATGTCGGACGTGCTCGACGTGACGAAGGCGCCGGTCATCGCCTCGCACTCCTCGGCGCGCGCCTTCTCGAACCACAAGCGCAACGTGCCCGACGAACTCCTCAAGCGCATCGCGCAGAACGGCGGCGTCGTGATGATTAACTTCTACCCCGTCTTCCTCGACGAGAGGGTGCGCGTCGCCGGCTTAGAGCGCGACGAGCGGCTGAAGGGGCAGCGCGCCGAGCTGCGGGAGCGCTACAAGGGCGACCCGAAGCGTCTGGAAGAGGAGTTGCAGAAGCTCAACGAGGTCAACCCCATCCCGAACACGACGCTCTCGATGATCGTCAATCACATCGACCACGTCGTGAAGGTCGCGGGCGTCGATCACGTCGGGCTAGGCTCGGACTTCGACGGCGTGCCCAACCTGCCCGAGGGCATCAGGGACGTGGCCGACCTGCCGAACATCACCTACGAACTGCTGCGGCGCGGCTACACAGACCGCGACGTGCTCAAGATACTCGGCGGCAACCTGCTGCGCGCCTTCGAGCAGGTCGAGCGCGTGGCCGGCGCCCGCAAGGTCAGCGGCGATGGGAGCCTGCGGCGTCTCGGCGCGGCGGCGAAGTAGAGTCTAAGGCGACCGCTAAAAACTTGAGGCGCACGAGCGAATGTTCGTGCGCCTCATTCTTTTAAACCCTTGTTCGGACTCGCGCGCGGCTCAGCCGTTTAAGGCCGAGCGCGGCGAACGCGCCCGTTCGTCTACTGGCCGCCGCCGCCGCTCGAAGAGCCGCCGCCGCCACCCGAGCTGCCGCCCGAGCCACTGCCGCCGCCCGAACCGCCCGAAGAGCTGCCGCCGCCACCGCCCGAGCCGCCGGAGGAGCTGCCGCCGCCGCCGCCCGAGCCGCCGCCCGAAGAACTGCCGCCGCCGCCGGAGCCGCTCGAAGAGCCGCCACCGCCGCCGCTCGACGAACCGCCGCCGCCACCGCTGGACGAGCCGCCACCGCCACTGCCGCTGGACGAGCCACCGCCGCCGCCCGACGAGCCGCCCGAGCCGCTGCCGCCGCCCGAACCGCCCGAAGAACTGCCACCGCCACCGGAGGTGCCACCGCCGCCGGCGCCGCCGCCGCCACCCGAACTGCTACCGCCGCCGCCGCCGGTCGAGCCGCCGCCGCCGCCCGAGCTACCGCCCGAGCCGCCGCCCGAAGAGCTGCCGCCACCGCCGCCGCTCGAAGAGCCGCCGCCGCCGCCGGTGCTACCGCCGCCAGTTCCTTCCATGTTGTCAACCATAAATCGCTTCCTCCAGATGTCGGTGTTCTTAGGTTAACCCCTCAGACGAAGCGCGCGGACTATTCAAGAGTAAGAAACGATGAGACGGCCACGCGCACTCATCTATTGTGTCTAGCGTTTGTTCCTTAACACAACAAAACTTATGCCACGTGGTGCCATACCAACCGCGTCGAGTTTTAGAAAATAAACTTTTCCGCTTTACGCGACTTTCGACGCGCGGCCAAATCGTCCGCGAGCGTTGGCACCATCAAGCGTAAAATTAAAGTCATACACGGCCTCGGCAAAAGCGTACATGGAAGCGCGCGCGTCCGTCGTCTAACGTACAGGCCCGCCGCGCACGAACGCGCGTGGTATAATCGCCGCACCGTCTAACATGGATCGCGCAGGCATCTACATCCACGTCCCCTTCTGTCGCTCGCGCTGCTCCTACTGCGACTTCGCCACGGGGGCTTACGAAGGGGCGCTCGCCGAGAGGTACGTCCGCGCGCTCGCGCGCGAGATAGAAGCGTTCGCGCGCGCCGAAGGCCGGACGGAAGTTGACACCGTCTACTTCGGCGGCGGCACGCCTTCGCTGCTCACACCCGCGCAAGTCTCCTTCGTGCTCGCAGCCGTGCGCCGGCGCTTCGACGTTGACGAGCAGGCCGAGGTGACGCTTGAGATGAACCCCGGCACGGTCACGCCCGAGGGCCTGCGCGACCTGCGCGCCGCCGGCGTCAACCGCGCGAGCTTCGGCGCGCAGACCTTCGACGACCGCGAGCTGAAGCGACTCGGCCGCACCCACACCGCCGACGACACGCGCCGGACGTTCCACGCTTTGCGCGAGGCGGGCTTCGACAACGTCAGCTTCGACCTCATCGCGGGGCTTCCGCGGCAGACGCTCGGCGCCTGGGCGCGCAACCTCGAAGAGGCCCTGCGCCTGCGCCCCGAGCACCTCTCGCTCTACCTCCTCGAAGTCCACGAGGGCACGCCGCTCGCCGAGCAGATTCGCGCGGGGCGTTACACAGACCCCGACCCCGACCTCGCCGCCGAGATGTACCGCCTGATGGCCGAGCGCACGCGCGCAGCGGGCTACGAGCAGTACGAGATTTCCAACTTCTGCGTGGCCGGCAGAGAGTCGCGGCACAACATGAAGTACTGGACGGGCGCGCCCTACTTCGGCTTCGGCTGCTCGGCGCACTCGTTCGACGGGAGCCGCACGCGCTGGTCGAACGAGCGCGACGCGCTCGCCTACGTCAAACTCATCGAGGAGAAGGGAAGCGCCGTCGTCACGCTCGACGAGTTGGACGAGCGCGAGGCGGGCGCCGAGGCGCTCTTCCTCGGCCTGCGGCTGCTCGGGCGCGGCGTCAACCTCGCCGAGCACCGCGCGCTCTACCGCCGAGACGTGCGCGCCGACTACGCCGAAGACCTCGCGCGCTTCGGCGAGGCCGGCCTCCTGCGCTTCGACGGCGAAGTGCTCCGGCTCACGCCCGAGGGCGCGCTGCTCTCGAACGAAGTCTTTTCCGCGTTCGTCTAACACTCAAGGGGTTCTATGATCGACTTCCGCAGCGACACAGTGACACGGCCGACGCCCGCCATGCGGCGCGCGATGGCCGAGGCCGAGGTCGGCGACGACGTGTACGGCGAAGACCCGACGGTCAACCGCCTACAGGAGCGCGCCGCCGAAATCTTCGAGAAGGAGGCGGCGCTCTTCGTCCCCACCGGCTCGATGGGCAACCAGATCGCCGTCAAGCTCCACACGCGGCCGGGCGAAGAGGTCGTCATCGAGGAGCGCGGCCACATCTACAACTACGAGATGGCCGCGATGTCCGCCATCTCGGGCGCGCTCGCCCGCCCCGTGAAGAGCGCCGACGGCTCCGGCGTCATGACGTGGGACGAGGTGCGCGCGGCCGTCCGCGCCAACGACGCGCCCTATTACGTCGCGCGCACGGGGTTGGTCGCCCTTGAGAACTCGCACAACCTCGCGGGCGGCTCGGTGCTGACGCGCGAGCGGACGGAAGAGATTTGCGAAGGCGCGCACGCGCTCGGCATCAAGGTTCACCTCGACGGCGCGCGCATCTTTAACGCCGCCGAGGCGCTCGGCGAATCGGTGGCCGCGCTCGCGCGACCGGCCGACTCGGTGATGTTCTGTCTGTCGAAGGGGTTGGGCGCGCCGGTCGGCTCGATGCTTTTAGGGGAGCGCGGCTTCATCGAAGAGGCGCGCCGCTGGCGCAAGCTGCTCGGCGGCGGGATGCGGCAGGCGGGCGTGCTCGCCGCCGCAGGCCTGGTCGCACTCGAAGAGACGCCGCGGCGCCTCTCGGAAGACCACGCCAACGCGCGCCGTCTCGCCGAAGGCGTGGCCGAGTTGCCCGGCATCAAGATCGACCCCGAGAGCGTCCGCACCAACATCGTCATCTTCGACGTGTCGGGCGCGCGGCTCGCGGCGGACGAAATCTGCGCGCGCGTGCGCGAGCGGCGTGGCGTGCTCTGCTCCGGCTTCGGCAGCTCAATCCGCATGGTCACGCACTACGACGTTTCGCGCGCCGACGTGGACGCCGCGCTCGGGGCGCTGAGGGAAGTAGTCAGTAGCCAGTAGCGCTCCGCGCCGCTGTCGTTGACGCTGGCACTCGGACGACTCGACTACCGAAAAGCTTTTCTACTGGCTACTGGCTACTGGCTACTTATGACAAAACCTTTCATCGTCGCCATCGACGGCCCGTCGGGCGCGGGCAAGTCTACGCTGGGGCGCAGGCTCGCGCGCGAGTTGGGGCTGCTCTACATCGACACGGGCGCGATGTACCGCGCCGTGGCGCTGGCCGCGGCGGCGGCGGGCGTGGACGAGTCGGACGCCGAACGCTTGACCGAGGTCGCGCACCGCGCGCGGGTCAGGCTCGAAGGCGACCCGGACTCTCTGCGCGTCTACCTCGACGGCCGCGACGTGTCGGGTGAGATACGCGGCGAGGGCGTGGGGCGCGTCGCGTCGGTCGTCTCGGCGGTGCCGGGCGTGCGGCGCGAGCTGGTGCGCCGACAGCGCGAGCTGGGCGAGTCGGGGCCGGGCTGCGTGCTCGACGGGCGCGACGTGGGGACGGTCGTCTTCCCCTCGGCCGACGTGAAGTTCTTCCTGACGGCGGTGCCCGAGGCGCGCGCCCGCCGCCGGCTCGACGAGGAGCACGCGCGCGACCGCGAGGGCCAGACCTTCGAGACGACGCTCGCCGACATCAACGAGCGCGACCTGCGCGACGCCACGCGCGACGACTCGCCGCTCCGCATCGCCGACGACGCCGTCGTCATCGACACCACCGAACTCTCCGTCGAGGAGGTCTTCCAGCGCATGCTCCAGACCGTCCGCGACCGACAAGACAGCGGCGCAGTCCTGGGGGAGACTTAGGCTTGAGCGCTTCCACCCGAAGGCTCATAATCCCGCCAGAGGAATACGCCATGAGCGACAACTCTACGAGAGAAATTCCAGACTCCCGCTCCTTCGAGGAGAGAGTCTTCGCACGCTTCGACTCCCTTGACGAACGTATAGACAGGCTGGAAACAAAAGTTGATTCGCTTGACGGGCGCTTGACCGCGCTCGAAGAGAAGGTTGACTCGCGCCTGCGCGAGGCACGACCCATCTGGGAGGCGGTACAGACGCGTCTGGACGGCATAGAGAACCGCCTGGACGGAGTAGAGAACCGTCTGGAGGGGATAGAGAAGGAGGTCAAGGATATTGGCCGAGGCGTCGCGCTTCTGCACAAGGACTTTTTTAGCGTCCGCAAAGATCAGGAGGAGTTGCGAGAGCGGGTCGAGAAGCTCGAATCGCAGTCAACGCGTTAGCCGCCGCCGAGCTTGCGTCCGAGTCTGCCCGTGAAGCGCATTCACGGGCGGACTTAATTTTTGCCGGGCGAGCCGACGTTCGCGGGCGGCGAACAACGCCCCGCGAACCGGTTCGATTCGACCAACACACTTCCCCGCGCACGGATTTATATGGTATGTATTTAATACCGGCCGCGCGTCGGCCGACGCCATCGCGTCACGCGCGGCACCGTCCACGCTTACGCCACGTCTAACGCTTCAATTAAAGAGCGCGCGCGACCAGACCCCACGCGAGGGATTCGCGCGGGGCTGCTCGCCGACGAAGGGGACGGCTGACACGGGCACGTCCCGAGTCGCCGCCCCGACCTCGCCCACACGACCACGCTTTAAAGACGGGACGTTCTCCGCAGCCCCCGGACGGGGCGGGGTTCGCGTCCGCCCCGTCAACGCCGAAGACATGCTCAAGGAGATAAAAAAGGCGGCGCTGAGTTCGCTGAGGGCGCTCGGCGCGTTCAGCGTCGTGCGCGACAGCGGCTGGCGCCGCCGCCGTCTCCTGATACTCGCCTACCACGGCGTCTCGCTCGACGATGAGCACCTGTGGGACGACTCGCTCTACATGTCGCCCGACTGCTTCGGGTCGAGGATGCGCGCGCTCGCGGAGTCGGGCGCGGCGGTGCTGCCGCTGGGCGAGGCGGTCGAGCGGCTCTACGCGAACGACCTGCCCGACCGGAGCGTCGCGCTCACGTTCGACGACGGTCACCACGACTTCTACGCGCGCGCGTTCCCCGTCATCCGCGAATTCGGCTTCCCCGTCACGCTCTACCTGACGACCTTCTACTCGAACTTCAACCGCCCCGTCTTCGACACGTTCTGCTCCTACCTGCTCTGGAAAGGGCGGGGCCGCCGCCTCGACGCGGGCGAGTGGGCGGGACGCGCGCTGACGCTCGACCTTTCGACGGGCGCCGGGCGCGCGCGTGCCTCCGAGTTGATTCGCCGCTCGGCGCGCGAGCGTCGGCTCTCGGCGGAAGAGAAGGACGCGACGCTCGTCCGGCTGGCGGGGCTTCTCGGCGTTGACTACGGGGAACTCGCGGCGCGGCGAATCCTGCACATACTGAGGCCGGAGGACGCGCGGCGTCTGGCGGAGGCGGGCGTGGATGTGCAACTGCACACGCACCGCCACCGCGCCCCCCTCGACCGCGACCTCTTCCGGCGCGAGATCATGGACAACCGCGAGAGCATCCGCGCCATGACCGGGAGCGAGGCCGCGCACTTCTGCTACCCCAGCGGCTCTTACGACGGCACGTTCCTGCCGTGGCTCGAAGAGCTGGGCGTCGCGTCCGCGATGACGTGTGACGTGGGCTACGCGTCGCGCGACTCCGAGCGGCTGCTGCTGCCGCGCCTGCTCGACGTGTCGTCGCTCTCGCGCGTGGAGTTCGAGGCGTGGCTGGCCGGCGTGGCCGCGGCCCTGCCGCGACGCCGCGTGGGCGCGACGGGCTGAAACGCCCGCGCGGCTGCGAGGGGTGTTGCGCTACAATGCCGGCTACAATGTCGTCGGCCGCGGGGCGTCAAACTTATGTTCACGGGAATCATCGAGGAGTTGGGGCGCGTGCGTTCTTTGGAGCGGCGTGGCGAGGGCGTGCGGATGACGGTGGAGGCGCGCGTGGTGACCGGGGGGACGCGCGAGGGCGATTCCGTCGCGGTCAACGGCGTGTGCCTGACGGCGCTCGACGTGCGCGCCGACTCGTTCGCGGCCGACGGGTCGCGCGAGACCTTGCAGCGCTCGACGCTAGGGCAGTTGCGCTCAGGCTCGGTCGTCAACCTCGAACGCGCCGCGACGCCCTCGACGCGGCTCGGCGGCCACATCGTGCAGGGGCACGTTGACGCGCGCGGCCGGTTTCTTTCGGCCGACGAGCACGGCGGGTCGTGGACGGTGCGCGTCGGCTTCCCACCCGAAGTCGCGCGCTACCTCGTCTTCAAAGGCTCGGTCGCGGTCGAGGGCATCAGCCTCACCGTCGCCGCGCTCGCGGAAGACCACTTCGAGGTGGCCGTCATCCCGAAGACGTGGGCGGCGACGAACCTCTCACACTTGCGCCCCGGCGACCCCGTCAACCTCGAAGTTGACATCATCGCCAAGTACGTCGAGCGCATCCTCTCGCACGGCGGCGCGCGCTCTGAGCCCGCGCCCGCGCTCACCGTCGAGCGGCTGGCCGAACTGGGCTACGAGTAGCCGCCGCGCGAAAAATTCCGCGTGGGTTTTGGCCCCTTGCCAGCGTCTCCGGAGTGGAGAATAATTCCGAGCCGGAAGGGAGCCGCCCCATGAAGTACAACCCTCGCCTGACTCTCGCCCTCGCCAACGCCTTCTTCGCCGCGCTGCTGCTGTCGGCCGCCGCGCCGAACGCGACGGCGCAGACCGAGACTTATGAGCCGTACATCCTGCGCGCCGACCAGACCGACGTGCGCGTCTGGACTTCGGGCGAGACGACTCACGCGCGCGTCGTCCTGACCTTCCCGACGGGCGGCTTCCGCGTCACGCAGGTCGGCCCCGTCACGCGGCAGGGCAACGAGCTGTCCGTGGATTTCGTCATCGACCGCTGGACGGGCGCCACCACGCAGGCCGTCGTCGTCAAAGAGTACTTCTTCGATCTCGGCGCGCTCGCGCCGGGCGCCTACACCTTCACGGTCAAGTCGCGCGGCGCCAACGTCAAGAGCGCCTCCTTCGACCCGAGCCAGATCGTCGAGCACTGGGAGGAGACTTCGGTCGAGCGCGTCGTCCTCGGCGCGTGGACGACGGGCGGCGTGACGTTCACGTTCGCCGAACTCTGGTTCCCGGACGACGGCTACCGCGTCGCCGAGTGGCACGCGCCCGAGCGTGTGGGGAGCGACTTCGTCTCGCGCGTCAAACTCGAACGCTGGACGGGTCGCGCCTCCGTGCTCACCTTCAAGCGCGAGAAACGCCTCTTCGTGCTCGGGCGACTGCCCGCCGACGAGACCGTCACCTTAAGCATCCAGTTCTCTGACGGCGTCCGCCAGACGAGCCGCCCGTTCACGCCGGCCGGCACGAAATCCGCGTTCGCGAACCCGCTCGACGACCCGGCCTTCTTCGTCCGCCAGCACTACCTCGACTTCCTCGGCCGCGAGCCAGACCCCGAAGGGCTGACCTTCTGGTACAACGAGCTCGTGACCAACTGCCCCTTCGTCCCGTCGCCGTGCATGGACGCCCGGCGCGTCCACGTCTCGGCCGCCTTCTTCCTCTCCATCGAGTTCCAGACGACCGGCTTCTACGTCTACCGGCTGCACAAGGCCGCCTACGGGACGACGCCGCGCTTCGCTGACTTTATGGCCGACACGCGCGAAGCCGCCGAGGGCCTGGTCGTCGGCCGCGCGGGCTGGGAGGCGCTGGTCGAGGAGAACCAGCGGCGTCTGGCCGGGGAGTTCGTCGCGCGCGCCGAGTTCAAGGCGCGCTACCCCGAGACGTTGACGCCCGCGCAGTACGTGGACGCGCTCAACAACAACATCTCGCACCCCTTCCGCGAGACCGAGCCCGGCGCGCTCTCGGCCTCCGAGCGCGAGCAGCTTATTCAAGGGCTGGCCGGCGGCACCGAGACGCGCGCCACCGTCCTCAGCAAGATGGCCGCGCACCCCGACTTCGTCAGGCAGGAGCTTAACCGCGCCTTCGTCCTCATGCAGTACTTCGGCTACCTCCGCCGCGACCCGGACGGGGAGGGCTACAACTTCTGGTTGGGTAAGCTCAACTTTTTCCGCGGCGACTACGTCGCGGCGGAGATGGTCAAGGCGTTCATCTCCTCCGACGAGTATCGCCGCCGCTTCGCCGCGCCACAGTAGCGGCCTTCGGCAGTCGCCGCCACGGCGCCGAGTTCGGGCCCCGCACTTCGGGGCCCGATTTTTTTTGCGCGCCGCGCTTCCCCCAAGCCGAGGCAACCCCGCGCGACCCTTCGAGGCATCTCAACGTACGTCCACACACCACGGCCGCCCTTAGGCCGCACGCGGAGAGCGAAAGATGACCAAAGAGAGAGCGGACCTGCTGTCGCGCATGCGCGTCGCCACGCCCTGCCCGACGAGCTGGGAGGCGATGGAGGGCGACGACCGCGTGCGCTTCTGCCGCATGTGCGAGCTGCACGTCTACAACGTCTCTGAGTTGACGAGGGCCGAGGCCGAGTCGCTCGTCGCGCGCACCGAGGGGCGTCTCTGCGCGCGCCTCTACCGCCGCGCCGACGGCACGGTGCTGACGAAGGACTGCCCGACGGGCCTGCGCGCCGCGCGGCGCCGCGTGGGCCGCGCGGCCGGCGCCGCCTTCGCCGCCGTCCTCAGCCTCTGCGGCGTTACTTTTGGGCAGGACGGGCAGGGCAAGTCGCAACGGCCGGACGCCTGCGAGTCGGGCGCGGCGAAGGTGACGAGGGTCTTGAAGACGGGGAAGGGTTCGTCGCTCAAGGGCGTCGTCCTCGACCCGAACGGGGCGTTCGTCGCCAACGTGAGCGTCACGCTCACCGACGCCAAGACGAAGCGCAAGTTCACTGCTGTCACCTCGTCCGAGGGCGCCTTCGAGCTGGCCGCGCTCCCGGCGGGCGTCTACCAGGTCGAGGCCGGCTCCCCCGGCTTCCAGACGCTGAGGATGACGCACCTCGCCGTCGCGGCGGACGAGGCCGTCGCGCTCGACCTGACGCTCAACACGCTCAACGTGGAGGTTGAGGTGATGGTCGGCGTCGTCGCCGTGGACGACATGAGGCCGAGCGAGTCGCGCAACGGCAACGGCGTCACGACCTTCAGCACCGAGCAGATCATGAAGCTCCCGCGGCCTTAAGCGCCCCGCGGCCTTCGCGCGCGGCCCTCCCCGCCTTCGGCGCGCCTCGGCCCCCGACCCTCCCCGCGTATTCCATTCGCCAAAGGCGCCCGTTTCGGGTAACATACCCGGCGACCGCTAACGCTCTCCACAGTTGATTTTTTAGGCTAAACCCGATGCCTTTCGCTTCCATCGAAGAGGCCGCCGCTGACCTGCGCGACGGCCGCATGATCATCATCGTGGACGACGAGGATCGCGAGAACGAGGGCGACCTCGTCTGCGCCGCCGAGCTGGTCACGCCCGAGGCCGTCAACTTCATGGCGACGCACGCGCGCGGCCTCATCTGCATGCCGCTCACCGAGGAGCGCTGCGACGAGCTGCACCTGACGATGCAGGTCGCCGACAACACCTCGTTCCTCGGCACCGCCTTCACCGTCTCCATCGAGGCGCGCAAGGGCGTGACGACCGGCATCTCGGCCGCCGACCGCGCGACGACCATCCTGACGGCCGTTGACCCCAAGACGCGCCCGCAGGACTTGGCGCGCCCCGGACACATCTTCCCGCTGCGCGCGAAGAAGGGCGGCGTCCTCGTCCGGCCGGGGCAGACCGAGGCGTCGGTGGATTTGGCGCGCATCGCGGGGCTGACGCCCGCGGCCGTCATCTGCGAGATCATGAACGAGGACGGGACGATGGCGCGGATGCCGCAGCTCGAAGAGTTCGCCGCGCGCCACGGGCTGAAGATCATCACGGTCGCCGACCTCGTCCGCTACCGGATGCGGAAGGAGGTTTTGGTCAGGCGCGCGGTCGAGACCGACCTCCCCACGGTCTACGGGATGTTCCGCGCCGTCGCCTTCGAGAACGCCTTGAGCGAGGAGGTGCACCTCGCGATGGTGATGGGCGAGGTGCGCACCGACGACCCCGTGCTCGTCCGCGTACATACCGAGAACGTGACTTGCGATATGTTCGGGTCGCTCGTAGACGACACGGGCTTCCAACTCCACGCCGCGCTCGAACGCATCGCGGCCGAAGGACGCGGCGTCGTCCTCTACCTGCGCCAGCGCCAGAACAACCTCGACCTCGTCCACCAGCTCCGCACCTACCAACTGATGCGCGAGCGCGGGCTGTCGAAGCAGGAGGCGAGCGTCGAGACCGGCTACGGCACCGACCGCGACTACGGCGTCGGCGCGCAGATACTCCACGAGCTGGGCCTGCGCCGGATACTGCTGCTGACGAACCACCCGCCGCGCGTCTCGGCGCTCGAAGGCTTCGAGCTGGAGATCGTCGGCAACGTGCCGCTCGGCACCCCGGCGCGCGACGAGCGCGGGGTCAAGTGACGGAAATTTAAGTCTCTTCCCGAGTCAGTTTCTTCAGGCCGCCGGCTCCCCCGGCGCCGCTTCACGGACAAGCTATGCCGACCGACGAGCACGACGAGCAACCGGCCCAGCCGACACCCGCGCCGCCGGGCGACGCGACGCCGCCGCCGCCGCCCGCCCCCGGCGCGGCTGCTTCGGCGCGCCGTCGCCGTCGCGGCATCCGGCGCGTCGTCAACCGCCGCAACGCGATGTGGACCGGGATTGTGGCGGTCGTCGCCGTCCTCGCGCTCGCGCTCATCGCCTTCATCCTCTACCGCACGGGGCAGGTTGACCGCTACGTCGCGCGCCAGATCGTCTCGACGCTCGCCAAGTACAACATCCGCGCCGAGGTCGGCTCGTTCACCACGCGGCTGGGGCCGCGCGAGGTCGAGATCAACGACCTCAAGCTTTACAACTCGGCGACGGGGGCGCAGATCGGTCAGGTCGGCCGCATCGTCGCCACCGTCCGCGTCGAGGAGATGTGGGCGCTCTCGCTGCGCCGCGAAGTCAACCTCGAAAAGCTCGTCGTCGAGCGGCCCGAAATCTGGGTCGTCTACGACGCCGAGGGGCGCTCGAACTTCTCGGGGCTGAAGGTCCCGCCGCCCGAGCCTAACCAGCGCATTCTCTTCGCCTACTCGACCGCCGAGGTCACGGTCAACGACGCGGTCGTCCACTACGACGACCGCCGCTACGACATCTCGGGCGAGGCCCGCAACGTCCGCGCCACCGTCCTGCCCGACGACCCCAACGCGCCCGCCGAGAGCCGCATGAACCGCGTCGAGCTTTCGGCCTCCGGCTCGACCTTCGCGCTCGGCGGCCGCCCCGTCAACCCCATCGACGTTAAGTTGAGCGCGCGCGTCAATCAGGTGCGCGCCGACATACAGGAGTTGACCGTGCGCTCGCCCGTCGCCGAGGCGCGGCTCGCGGGCACGCTCGACGACTGGCGCGCGCTCCGCTACCACATGGACGTGCGCGCCGACGTTGACCTGACGCAGACCTCGGACCTGCTCCAACTTGAGACGACGATGCGCGGCGCCGGCCGCTTCGAGGGGCGTGTCGAAGGCGAAGGCGACCGCTACAAGGTCGAGGGCGGCCTCGTCTCGGACGCGCTCGCGGCCGACGGCGTGCGGCTGAAGGCTCTGAACGTGAGCGGGAGCGCGTCGGGGCGGGGGAGCAGCTACGAGGCGCGAGGCAAGGCCGTGGCGGAGCTTCTGACCGCCGGAGACTATCAGCTCAACCTCGTCCAACTCGTCGGCGGCGTGACCGGCACCGGCTCCGACTTTCGCTGGCTCGGCGACCTGCGCGCCGCCTCCGCGCGCAGCGGCTCGACGAGCCTCGCCGGCCTCTTCGTCAAGGACGCGGCGGCCGAGCTGAAGGGCGGCGAGCTGGCCGGCGGGAGCGCCGAGTTGGCGTCGGCCTCTTCGGTCGTCTTCGCGGGCGGGCGCGTCGCGGGCGCGCAGGTCTCGAACGTCAAGGCCGCGCGCGGGGGCGACGGCCGGCTGCGCGTGACGGCCGACTCGGCGCGCGCCGGAACGATCAACGCGCGGGGCGCGACCGTGAGCGGCGCGCAGGTCGCCGGCGTTGACGCGACCATCAACCCTGACAACTCGGTCAGCGCCACGGTCGCGCGCGTGAGCGTCGCGGGGCTGAACGCCGCGGGCGCGCGCACCGGGAGCATCAACATCGCGGGCGTGCGGCTCGCCGTCTCGCCGAACGGCAGGGTCGAGGGCACGTCGGGCGACATCGGCGTCGGCTCGGTCGCCTTCAACGTGCCGCCCGCGTCGAAGGGCGCGGCGGCGCAAGCCGGGCGCGCGGAGAACGTGCGGCTCGCGCGGCCGCGCTTCACGTTAGAGCCGGGCGGGCGCTACCGCGCGAGCGCCGACCTCTCTTTGGGCGGCGGCGTGCTCGGCGAGTTGAAGATGGGGAGCGCGCGCGCGGCGGTCGTCGCCACCAACGAACAGATACAGCTCAACGACTTCGACGCCGACCTCTTCAACGGCAAGGCGCGCGGCAGCGCCGTCATCGCCACGAACGCGCGCGCCGCGTCGAGCGTGCGCGCCAGCTTCGAGGGCGTGGACGCGGGCGGCCTGCTCGCGCTCGTCTCGGGCAACGCCGTCCCGCTCACCGGCGCGGCGACCGGCACCGTAGACCTGCGCTTCCCCGGCACCAACTTCAAGCTCGCCTCGGGGCGCGTGGACGCGACCTTCGAGGGCGCGACGGGGCGCGACGAGTCGGCGCGCACGCCTCTCACGGGGCGGCTGGCGCTCACGGCCGACCGCGGCGCCTTCGACATCGAGCGCGCAGACCTGCGCGCGGGCGCGACCGAGTTGACCGCGACGGGGCGCTTCTCCTTTCAGGGCGGCTCCGACCTCGCCGTCAACCTCAACTCGACCGACGCCGCCGAGTTCCAGTCGGTCGTCCTCTCGACCGGCCTGCTCGGCGCCGTCGAGGAGAGGGTGAACAGCTTCGGCGTCGCGCTCGGCGGAAACCTCCGCTTCAACGGCACGGTCAAGGGCGACCTCGACGCGCCCGCCGTCAACGGCCGCTTCGAGCTTCAGTCGCTCGCGTTGCGCGGCCGCGACCTCGGCGCGCTCTCGGCCGACATCAACTCAAGCCCGACCGAGACGCGCATCGACAACGGCCGCCTCAGTGAGCCGGACGGCGGCGGCGCGACCTTCACCGCCGTCATCCCGCGCGCGGGCGAGAACAACGTCTCGTTCGAGGCGACACTTGAGAACGCCAACGCCGGGAACATCATCGCGGCGCTTCGCGGCGGCGGCGGCGGGAGGGGCGACTTGCAGGGAGCGGCCGTGGACAGCCTCGCCGGGATGGGGCCGGCCTCGGGGAAGGTGAGCGTCAGCGGCTTCCCCGGCGCGATGCAGGGGAGCGCAGACCTGCGCGTCGCGGGCGGGCGCATCGGCACACAAGCCTATGACGAGATCGTCGCGCGCGCGACCTTCAGCGGCTCGAACATCACGCTCGACCAGTTCGACCTGCGGCTCGGCGACGGCCACGTCACCGCCGCCGGCGGCGTCGAGATCGGCGAGGGCGCGGCCGGCGTCCCCAACGTCAACGTCAAAGACTTCCGCGTCGAGGGGAAGAACGTCGAGATCGGTCTGGTCGCCTCTCTCGTCGGCGCGCGCGGCCTGCCGGCGCTCTCGGGCAAGGCCGACTTCGACGCGACGCTCTCGGGCAACCCGCTCGACCCGACCACCTTCAAGGCCGACCTGAACGCGCGCGGCCGCGACGTGACCGTCAACGGCCAGCCGGCGGGCGAGTTGACGCTGACCGGGCGCATCGACGAGAACCAGCGGTTCGTCGCCGAGCTGACGACGGGGCTGTTGGGTCAGCCGCAGGTCGTCCGCGCGACCGTCGATCTCGCGGGCGAGAATCTGCCGGTGACGGTCGAGACGACGCTGACGGGCGCCGACCTGACGCCGCTCTTCGCCGCGCTGCTGAACAACCCGAACGTCCGCGTGACGGGTCGCGCCGCCGGCACCATCCGCGCCTCGGGCGACCTGCTCGACGAGGAGGGCGCCTTCTCGGCCGACGCCGTCACGGGGCGCGCCGAGTTCTCCGAGTTGAGCGTGCTCGTCGAAGACGTGCCGCTCACGGCCGAGAACCCGCTCGTCATCACCTTCAAGCCCAACGAGGTCACGTTCGAGCGGACGCGCTTTACGGGTCCCGGCACCAACATCGTCTTCGGCGGGACGGCCGCGCTCGGCGCCGGCGGCCGCCAGAGCCTGACCGTCAACGGCGACCTCAACCTGCGCGTGCTCTCAAGCGCGCGCCGCAACTTCTTCATGTCGGGCGTGGCGCGCGTCGCGGCCGGCATCACCGGCACCTTCGAGCAGCCGCAGGTGACGGGCACGGCCTCGGTGCAGGGCGCGTCGCTCGCGGTGCTGCTCTCGAACGAGCGGCTGATCGCGACCGACGTTAACGGCTCCGTCCGCTTCAACTCGAACCAGGCGAACATCGAGAGTCTGACGGGCCGGCTCGGCGGCGGGCGCTTCTCCGTGTCGGGCGGCGCGTTGCTCTCGGGCTTCATGCCGACGCAGTTCCGCCTCGTCGCGCGCGGCGAGAACGTGACGGTGCCGGCCGCCGCCTTCGTCACGCTGCCGTCCTTCCTCGGCGACCTGCCGACGACGGCCGATGCCGACCTCGAAATACGCGGCGGCACGGAGGGCGTCATCGCCTCCGGCTCGATCCGCGTGCGCCGCACAGAGATAACGGAGGACATCGACCTCGCCGACCTCATCGACCGGCGCAACGAGGTGCCCATCACTTCGGGCGGCGGGGGCGGCGCGGGCGCGGGCGCCGGCTTCCTCGGGCCGACGACCGTGGACTTGACCATCCAGGGGCAGGACGCGCTCGTCGTCCGCAACAACCTCGCCGACATGGTCGGCTCGCTCAACCTCCGCGTGCAGGGGCCGATTGACGCGCCCGTCACGTCGGGGCGCATCACGGCGACGCGCGGCACGGTCGCCTTCCGCAACGACCGCTACGAGATTCAGCGCGCCACCGTCGATCTGCCGCCGCGCGTCGAGGCGCCGCCGGTCATCAACCTTCAGGCGCAGTCCGACATCCGCGGCTACCGCGTGACGGTGTCGATGTCGGGGCCGATCTCGGGCGGGCTGACGACGACGGCCACGTCCGACCCGCCGCTGCCGCAGGCGGACGTGATCGCGCTCATCACGACGGGGAATCTCTCGGGCGGGCCCGAGGGCACCTCGACCCTCGCGCAGACCGGCTTAGGGACGGCGACGAGCCTCCTGACCGACACGCTGATTAACGCGCCGGTGCAGAAGGCGACCGACAAGCTGTTCGGCCTCAACCGCTTCGAGTTCGACCCCGTCATCGCGGGGCGCGCCGGCCAGAGTCCGACGGCGAGGCTGACCGTGGGG
This sequence comes from Pyrinomonadaceae bacterium, assembly GCA_036388915.1. Lineage (GTDB taxonomy): Bacteria > Acidobacteriota > Blastocatellia > Pyrinomonadales > Pyrinomonadaceae > QHXN01. The sequence continues at coordinate 25,372 of DASVQX010000040.1, read as the reverse complement.
CGGCAGGTGAACCGCAACCTGGCCATCACCTATTCGACCAACGTCACGGGCGAGACCAATCAGGTCATCGCGGTCGAGTACCGCGTCAGCGACCGCCTGTCGTTCATCGCGCAGTACCAGCAGGGATCGACCGACACGCTCAGCTCGCGCAGCAACAACTTCAACTTCGAGCTGCGCTTCAGGAAGAGATATTGAGGGGGAGTGGACGGTAGGCAGTAGTCGGCGGGGCTTCCGCTTCGTGGGCGTTGACTCTGACACTCGAACGATTCATCTACCGAATGCTTTTCTACTGTCTACTGGTTACTGTCTACTGACTACTGTGATTATCCGGCGGGTCTTCTTTCTAACTCTCGCGTTGCTGGTGCTATCGCCTTCGGGCGCGCGCGCCGGCGATGCCGGCGCGCGCCTCGCGCCCGACCTGAGCCGGTACGAGGGGCGGACGATCGAGAGCGTCGCGCTCGAAGTCGAGGACGCCACCGTGGACGAGGCGGCGCTCGGCGAGTTGCGCGCGCGCCTGAAGGTCGCGGCCGGCACCGTCTTCTCGGCCGTGCTCGTGCGCGAGTCCTTGCAGTCGCTCTTCGACACCGGGCGCGTCGCCGACGCGCGCGTCGAGGCGCGCGACGCCGCCGGCTCCGGCGCCGACGGCCGCCCCCGCGTCGCGCTCCGCTTCGTCTACCGGCCGCAGGTGTCGGTCGCGGGCGTCGAGTTCCAGATCGCCGACGTGCCGCGCGCGGGCGTCGGCGAGGACGAGCTGCGCTCGCGCGTCACGCTGCTGGAGCCGGGCAAGCGTCTGACCGAGGCGGCGCTGCGCGAGAACGCCGAGGCCATCGTCGCCTACCTCCACGACCGCGGCTTCTACCGCGCCGAGGTCTCCTACGACCGCCGCCTCGACCCGACGCGCACCCGCGCCACCGTCGTCTTCGACGTGCGGCCGGGCGCGCCCACCACGCTCGACTCGTTCCAGATCGACATCAAGGGCTTAGACCCGGCCGCGCTCGAAGCCGCGCGCCGCGAACTGCGGCTCCAGCCGGGCGCGCAGTTCACGCAGGCCGCGCTCGGCGAAGACCTCTCGCGCGTCCGCCGCGCCGTCGTCGAGACCGGCCACCTCGCCCCGCGCTTCGACGAGCCCGACATCCGGCTCGACTCGGCGGCGAACCGCATCACGGTCGCCCTCAAGGGGAGCGTCGGCCCGCGCGTCGAGGTCGAGGTCACCGGCTACGAGCTGAGCGAGAAGCGCCGGCGCGAGCTGCTCCCCATCGAGCGCGAGGGCACCATCGACTACTCGGCCATCGAGGAGGGGCGCCGCCGCATCCGCAACCGACTCCAGGGCGAGGGCTACTTCTTCGCCGACGTGACGGCCGTCTGCTCGGTCACGCCGCCGCTCGCCCCGCAGCCCGACGCGCTCGGCGGCGAGGCCGACCCGTGCGAGCTGCTCAACCCCGAGGAGCTTGCGAACAGCAACGTCACCATCAACTACGAGGTCGAGCGCGGCCGCCGCTTCAAGCTGACGGACATCCGCATCGAGGGCACCGACAGGCTGACGGTCGCCGACGTGGACGCGGGCCTGCGGAGCCAGACCGCCAACGTCTTCGCCATCGTCCCGCTCCTGGGGTACGGGCGCGGCTACACGAGCGAGGACGCGCTCGAACGCGACCGCCGCCTCGTCGAGGCGCGGATGCGCGACATGGGCTACCGCCGCGCCGCCGTCTCCGTCCGGCAGGGCATCACGCTTGAGAGCGACAACCTCATCATCACCTTCGCCGTGGACGAGGGGCCGCTGACGCGCGTCGCGGGCGTCGAGACGCGCGGCAACCAGATTTACACCGCCGAGCAGTTGCGCGACGCGCGCTGCGCGGCCGGGACGCTGTCGCGCGACGAGGCGCCGGCCGGCGCGCCGGCCGAGGAGGGCTGCCTCGTCGTGGGCGGCCCCTACTCGCGCGCCGCCGCGCGCTCCGACGGCGAGCGGATGCGCTCGCACTACGTCCTCAACGGCTACATCGAGGCCGACGTGCAGGTCTCTTTGGACGAGCTGCCCGCCGCCCCGAACGGCGACGAGCAGGTGCGGCTCGTCTATCAGGTCAACGAGTCGGACAAGTTCTTCATCAACCACATCTACGTCAACGGGACGGTGCGGACGAAGAAGGAGGCCGTGCTCGAAGCCATCCCGCTGCGCGAGGGCGAGGTCTTGCGCGGCGACGACCTCGCCGAGAGCGAGCGCGCGCTCCTGAACACGGCCGAGGCGTTCCAGCAGGTGCTCATCAGGACGGAGCCGGCGCCCGACGGCCCCGGCGGCTTCAAGCGCCGCGACGTGATCATCGACGTGCAGGAGCGCAAGAGCCTGACGACCGAGTACATCATCGGCTTCTCGACCGACACGGGCGCGCTGGGCGGGTTCGAGATTCGCAACACCAACCTCTTCGGCAAGCTCCGTCAGGGCGCCATCCGCACGCGCGCCAGCCGCCAGCAGCAGCTCGCGCGCTTCGAGTACTTCGACCCGCGCTTCCGGCGCTACGGCGCGAAGGAGTTCGCCCCGCTCGCGCTCTCCGTCCAGTACCAGCGCGACACCTCGGTCACGCGCTTCTTCCGCACGACCATCGACCGCGGCACCAACGGCATCGTCCAGCGCTTCGACGAGGAGGGCGACCTCATCGACGAGTTCGGCCAGAGCGTCAAAGGGCCTTCGATCAACCGCTTCACCGTCAACCTCGAAACGCGGCGCGACCTCGAACTTGAGCTGACGCCCTCGGGCGCGCAGCGCAAGCGCACGACGCTCTTCCTCCGCTACAACTACGAGGACGTGCGGCTCTTCAACATCGAGAGCCTGCTCATCGCCAACGTCCTGCGCCCCGATCAGGGCGTGCGTCTGTCGCGCTTCGGCGCCAGCTTGGCGCGCGACACGCGCGACCGGCAGTTCGACCCGACGCGCGGCGACTTCCTCACCGTGGACTACGCGCTGGCGGCGCGCGCGCTCGGCGGCAACCTCTCCTTCAGCAAGCTGAACTTGAGCTACCGCCGCTACAAGTCTCTGGGGCGCCTGCGCGACACGGTGCTGGCGGCGAGCGTCCAGCTCGGCCTCGCCAGCCTCTTCGACGTCCGCGACCGCAACGGCAGCGGGGCGATAGACGAGGCCGACCGCCGGCTCCCCATCAGCGAGCGCTTCTTCTCGGGCGGCGCGACTTCGTTGCGCGGCTTCAGCTTCGAGGAGGCCGGCCCGCGCATCGTCGCGCCCTTCTGCACCTTCGGGCCGCAGCCCGGCCCCGTCCCGAACACCAGCCCGCCGCCCGCCTTCCTCCCCCCCTGCGGGACGTTCCGCGACCGCGAGGGCGAGGTCGTCGCGGTCAACCCCTTCACCGTCCCCATCGGCGGGAACGCGATGGCGGTCATCAACCTTGAGGCGCGCGTCGCGCTGACGCGCAACATACAGGCCGTCCCCTTCTACGACGGCGGCAACGTCTTCGACCGCGTGAGCGACCTCTTCCACCCCGGTCGCTGCGAGGCGGGGCGCGACCCGAACTCCTGCCAGAAGTGGACGCACACGGTCGGCCTGGGCCTGAGGCTCAAGACGCCGCTCGGCTCCATCGGCGCGGACTGGGCCTACCTGCTCAACCCGCCCGAGTTCGCCGTCCCGCAGTTCGGCGGCGGCACGGCCATCCACCGCCTGAAGAACAACCAGATACACTTCCGCTTCGGGCAGACGTTCTGAGGGTTTGAAACTGTAGCTTTGAAGTTCGAGGTCTTAAATATGAAGACGCTGCTGCCGGCAATTTTGCTCGCCACACTTGTCACGCTCGCCGCGCCGGCGCGCGCGCAGACCCCGGCCGCGGGCGGCGGCGAGGTCGTAGACCGGATGGTGGCGGTCGTCAACGGCGCCGAGCTGATTACCTACTCCGACCTGCTGTGGCAGCTCGCGCTGCTGCCGGGCGTGCCCGTCGATAGCCCGCGCCGCGAAGACCTGCGCCGCGCCCTCGAACTCCTCATCGACCAGCGGCTCGTCCTTCAGGAGGCCGGCAAGCTCCCGCACGTCCACGCCACCGAGGAGGAGACCAGCGCCGCGCAGGCCGACCTCATCAAGCGCTTCCCCTCGCTCGAAGAGTTTCAGCAGCGGCTCGAACGCGTCGGGCTGACCGCCGCGCAGTTGCGCGAGATCATCCACGAGCGCATCGACATGGAGAAGTACCTCGACTTCCGCTTCCGCTCCTTCACGGTCGTCACCCCGCAGGAGGTCGAGGCTTACTACAAGGACGTGTTCGTCCCGCGCCGCCGCCGGCAGGCGCCCGGCGCCATCGTCCCCGAACTCAAGGCCGTCTACGAGCAGATGCAGGCCGAGCTGATCGAGCGCAAGGTCGAGTCCGAGACCGACGCCTTCCTCGAAGACTCGCGCGCCGCCGCGCAGATCACCTTCCTCGACGAGTCGCTCGCCGAAGGCGTGCAGCGCCCCGAGGGCGGAGGCGGCGGCGCGGTGCGCGGCTCAGGCTCTCCGGGGCGCGGCGCCCGCCCCCGCCCGCGCTGACCGGCCCGGCGAAACACGCGCCCCTCCCCGCGCGTTCTTACCAAAGGGCGTCGAATTTCACGACGCCGGCCACGACTCTTATGCGGCGGAAGTCTGACATCAACGTTAAGCGGCCGCGGCTCGGGCTGGCGCTCTCGGGCGGCGCGGCGCGCGGCCTCGCGCACGTCGGCGTGCTCAAGGTCTTCGAGGAGCACGGCGTCCGCGCGGACTGCGTGGCGGGCACGTCGGCCGGCGCGCTCGTCGGCGGCGCGCTGGCGGCGGGGATGCCGGTCGAGGAGATAGAGAAGCTCGCGCGCGGCCTGCGCTGGCGCGACTTCGGGCGGCTGACGGTGTCGAGGCTCGGCGTGCAGTCGAACGCGGCGTTGGAGCAGTACGTCCGCGACCGCTTCCCCGTCTCGCGCTTCGAGGAGCTGCCCGTCCCGTTCGCGGCGGTCGCCACGGACTTGCAGACGGGCGCGGCCGTCGTCATGCGCGACGAGGGCGACCTCGGCTTCGCCGTCCGCGCCAGTTGCGCCATCCCCGGCTGGTACGTCCCCGTCACCGACGCGAAGGGGCGGCAGCTCGTTGACGGCGGCCTCGTCGCCAACCTGCCGGTCTCGGTCGTGCGCGCGCTCGGCGCGGAGGTGGTCGTCGCCGTGGACGTGAACGCCGAGGGCGCGAAGTTCCTCGGGCCGCCCACGTCGGTCGTCGGCGTCCTGTTCCAGTCGATGCTCGTCGTCCAGCGCACGGCCGTCCAGCACCAGCGCCAGCTCGCCGACGTGGTCATCAGCCCCGCCGTCTGCCACCTGCGCTGGGACGAGATGTCGCGCGCCTCCGAGTTCATCGACGCCGGCGTCGAGGCCGCGCGCGCCGTCATGCCCGCCCTCAAGGAACTGCTCGAACCCCGCCCCGAAGAGGAACCCGGCTGGTTCAACTTCCGCCGCCCGCGCGCGCGCCAGCCCGCGAAAGACTGAAGCGCGCGGCCCCTGACCCGTTTCCAAACGCCAGACCCCACGCCCGTCCCGCCGCCTTCGTACCGAAAGCGGGCGAGCCGTCGCGCGCGCTGACGGGAGCGAATGCTTAAGTCGTTAAAGAAGCGAAGTTTTCGCGCGGCCGCGGCGCGGGCGTCTGACGGCATGGTCATTGCACTGTGCCGCGGCGGACATAGGCAGTCAGCACAAGGGGGAAGCAGGAACGATGAAGGAAATAGCCGACAGCTTCGTAAAGCTCCTCGCGCTCATCATGGTGATGGTTACGCTCGCCGTCTCGACGGCCGCGTTCTCGATGATGTTCGGCTGAGGGACAGCGCACGGACGTGGAGGTTCCCGCGGGGCTACCCCCGCCTCGGCGGAACGAGAAATCGGTGACGATTAGCAGTTTACTTCCAGCACACGGGAGCGAGTTCGACCGACCCGCACGGGGCGCGCGCGCGCGTCTGCGAGCGCAGGGCGTGGTGTGCCGCGCGGGCGAAAGGGAAGGATGGCGACAGAGATTCAGACGGCCGGGGCGGGTGAGTTTGCGCGCGGCGGCGCGCGCCGACGCTTCCGGCGTGTGCGACTCTACCGCGACGCGCGGCCAGAGGGCGCGCGCCGCCGTCGTCTGCTCCCGCGCCTGCTGCGCCTCTGCTGCGCGCTCCTGATCGTTTCGGTCGTCGCCACGGCGGCCGCCTTCGTTTACCTCTACTCACACTACTCGAAAGTCGTTGACGGGCGTCTGGCCTCGGGCTACCTGACGAGCCGCGCGGGTCTCTACGCGGCGCCGCGCACCTTGCGCGAGGGGCAGCGGATGACGGCCGAGGGGTTGGCCGGGATTCTGCGCCGCGCCGGCTACGTCGAGGGCGAGTCGGCGAGCCGCGTCTGGAACGGCAGCTTCCGCGCCGAAGAGTCGGCCGTCGAAATCTTCCCGTCCGAAGACTCGGACGGCGCCGCCGCGCAAGGAGTCTCGGCCGTCCGCGTCGAGTTCGACCGCCGCGGGCAGGTCTTGAAAATGACGGGCGACGGCGCGCCGCTCGAATCCTTCACGCTCGCGCCCGAGCCGCTCACGGTCGAGGCGGGCGAGAAGACCGGCGAGCGCTCCGCCCTCACCTACTCCGAAATTCCCGAAGTGCTCAGGCGCGCCGTCCTCTCGGTCGAAGACCGACGCTTCTTCGAGCACGGCGCGGTTGACCTGTGGGGCGTCGCGCGCGCGGCCTTTAGCTGGGGCGACGACTCGAAGGAGTTGAAGCAGGGCGGCTCGACCATCACGCAGCAGCTCGTCAAGAACACGTACCTCAGCCCCGAGCGCACGCTCCGCCGCAAGTTCCGCGAGGCGGCCGTCGCCACGGTGCTCGAGAACCGTCTGTCGAAAGAGGACATCCTCGCGCTCTACTGCAACGAGATTTATCTGGGTCAGCGCGGCTCGATCGCGGTGCGCGGGGTGCGGCAGGCGGCGCGCGTCTACTTCGGCAAAGAGATGCGCGACCTGACGCTGGCCGAGGCGGCGACGCTCGCCGGGATGATTCAAAGCCCCGGCCGCTACGCGCCCGACCGCCACCCCGAGGCGGCGCGCGACCGCCGCAACACAGTCCTCGCCGCGATGCTCCGCGACGGCGTGGTGACGGCCGAAGAGGCGCGCGCCGCCTGCGCGGAGCCGGTGCGCGTCGCGCCGCTCGGGCGCGCCGACTCGACCGCGCCCTACTTCATCGACTACGTGAGCCGCGCGGTCGAGTCGCGCTTCGCCGACCCCGAGACGCCTGCGGGGAGCGACCTGCGCGTCTACACCACGCTCGACCTCGACTTGCAGCGCGCCGCCGAGGAGGCGGTCGGCCGTCAGGTCGAGCGTCTGGAGAAAGTCTTCAAGGGCCGGCGCAGGCCGCAGGCGGCGCTCGTCGCCTTAGACCCGAGGACGGGGCACGTCCTGGCGATGGTCGGCGGCAACTCCTACGCCGAGTCGCAGCTCAACCGCGCGACCGACGCGCGCCGCCAGCCCGGCTCGGTCTTTAAGCCCGTGGTCTACGCGGCGGCCCTGGAGTCGGGCGTCTCGCCGCTCACGCTCTCGACGGACGCGCCGCGCGAGTTCACATACGACGTGCGCTCGCGCTACCGCCCCGCCAACTACGGCGGCGGGTTCTCGATGCGCGACGTGACGCTGCGCACGGGGCTCGTCCGCTCGCTCAACGTCGTCACGGTTGACGCGGCGATGCGCACGGGGCTGACCCGCGTGGCCGCGCTCGCCGAGCGGCTGGGGCTGCCCAAGCAGCAAGCCTACCCGTCGATGGCGCTCGGCACGTCCGAGGCCACGCCGCTCGAAGTGGCGACCGCGTACACGGCCTTCGCGTCCGGCGGCCGCGTCGCGCGCCCCGACCCCGTCCTGCGCGTTGACGGCGCGGGCGACGCCGGCGCGAACGACGGACGGCGGGAACAGTCCGCGCAGGTCTTGAAGCCGGCGACCGCGTACATGCTGACCGACATGCTCTCGGCCGTCATCGACCACGGGACGGCGCGCGCCGCGCGCGGCTCGTTCAAGGGGACGGCGGTCGCGGGCAAGACCGGCACGAGCCGCGACGGCTGGTTCGCGGGCTACACGCCGGGCCTCGTCTGCGTCGTGTGGGTCGGCTTCGACGACGGCGAAGAGTTGAACTTGACCGGCGCGGACGCGGCGCTGCCCGCTTGGACGGAGTTCGTCCGGCGCGCGGTCGAGCTGAGGCCGGAGCTGGGCGGCGAAGAGTTCGCGCGACCCGCCGCGGTCACGTTCGTGGACGTTGACCCCGAGACGGGGCTTGTCGCCTCGGCCTCCTGCCCGCAGCGTGAACGCGTCGCGCTCGCGCCCGCCTTCGTCCCCGACCACGAATGCTCGCTCCACGGCGACCCCTGGGGCTTGATGGCGCTCGCCGCCTCGTCGTCGCCGCAGTACTCCGGGCTGACGCCGACCGTGCAGACGGAAGCGCCCACGGTCGTGACCTACGACCCGCGCGCCGCGCGCGCCTCCTACACGCAGGGCGCAAAGCCGCCCGAGACTTCGGAAGAGCTGTCGCACGACTTAAGGGAAGCGCCGCGCGCGACGCGTGTCGAGGTCGGCCGCGACGGGCGTCGCCGCCTGACCAACGACATGAACGTCGCGCCTAGGGGCGCCGGCGGCTGGCAGGAATAACGAGAAGCTAGGGGCTGGAGACCGGAGGCCGGTTAGGAAGAACGTTCTTCTTAACCGGCCTCTAGCCTTTAGCCCCTCCGCTCGAAGAGCACTTGCGCGACGGCGTGCTCGGCGGTGTGCGAGAGCGAGAGGTGGGCGTGGGTGGCGCCGAGGCGGTCGAAGAGTTCGAGGGCGTGGCCGGAGAGTCGGAGGAGCGGCGCGCCGAGTTCGTCCGAGACGACTTCGACGTGGTGCCATGAGAGGCCGTCGCGCCAGCCCGTGCGGAGCGCCTTGAAGGCCGCCTCCTTCGCGGCGAAGCGCGCGGCGTAGTGCTGCGCGGCCGCCGGCGCGCCGCGCGCGCCGCAGTAGGCGCGCTCGCCGTCGGTGAAGACGCGCTCGCGGAAGCGCGGAGTGCGCGCGAGCACTTCACGCACGCGCCGGATTTCGATAATGTCTATCCCGATGGAGACGATCACGGCTGAGACGGAACTTGAGCGCGCCGGCTTCCGCTGGCGCGAAGGTGTAGAGGGTGTGCGCTCGCTCTCGTGCGAGCCGCTCGAACGCGAGGGCTTCGCGAACGCCTTCTCGACGCGCGGCGGGGGCGTGAGCCTCTTCCCCGAGGCTTCGCTCAACCTCGCGGGCTTCGATCAGGACGCGGCGGAGAACATCCTTGAGAACCGCCGCCGCTTCGTCTCGACGCTCGGCGGCGGCGAATGGAAGCTCGCCGCCTGCTGGCAGGTTCACGGAAGCGACGTGCTCGTCGTGCGCTCCCCGAAAGACCCGCGCTCCGAGACTGAGCATTGCGACGCGCTGGCGACGAATCTGGCGGGCGTGCTGCTCGGCGTCAAGACCGCCGACTGCGTCCCCGTCGTCCTCGGCGACGCGCGGACGGGCGCGTGCGCTGCCGTCCACGCCGGCTGGCGCGGGACGCTCGCCGGGATCGTCGGGCGCGCGCTCGCGGCGCTCCGCGAGGAGTTCGGCACCGACGCCGCGGACGTGCGCGCCGCCGTCGGCCCCGCCGCGCTCGGCTGCTGCTACGAGGTCGGGGGCGAAGTCATCGACGCCTTCCGCGCGGAGTTCAAAGACGCAGACTCACTCTTCAAGCCGACCGCCGCGGGGCGCGCGCTCGTCGATCTGCACGAGGCGAACCGCCGCCAGCTCGTCGCGGCGGGAGTCGCGCCGGGGCGCGTCCACCTGCTCCCGCTCTGCACGATGTGCCGCACCGACCTCTTCTTCTCCTACCGGCAGGACAGGAAGCTCTACGGCCGCACGGGGCGCCTGCTCTCCGTCATCGGGAAGAGGGCCTGAACAAACTTTTCAGCGCCTTCTCCCGCCGCCGAAGTACCGGCCGTTGATGCGGTTGACCTGCGCGCCGCGCCCGACGATGGCGATGGGCAGCACCAGCTCGCGCGTCGCGGGCGGGAAGCAGACCTCGTCGCTACAACTCTGGAAGCGGACCTTGACCCTCACGCGCGCCACGCCCAACTCCATGCCGGCCGGGACGGTCACGCTGAAGCGGAAGATGGCCTGACCTTCGTAGACGGCCAGCCGCCCCGCGGACACGCCGCCGAAGCTGAACGCGCGCGTGATGCCGCGCGGGTAAAAGACCGGCGTGACGCGCATCCCCCGCGGCGCGTCAACCTTGACCGTGGTCGGGACGGCGTACTTGCCGAGCGGCCGGTTCGAGTTGACGTGCAGCCCGCGCGGTATCTCCATCACGACCGCCGCCTGGAACGAGGTGCCCTGCGCGGCCGGGTCAACCGAGAAGAAGCCGTTGACGTTGATGTTGTTCGCCTGCGGCTCCGGCTCGGGCGCCGCTTCGGTCTCGAAATCGGAGACGGCGGGCGTCAGCGTGGGCGCGTCGGTCGCGCGCGTCGTCGGCGCGAGCAGGACGGAGAAGGCGAAGAGTGCGAGCGCGAGTCGGGTTGTAAAGTTTCTTTTCATGCGGCACGTGTCTCGTCTGTTTCTGTCGGGAGAAGCCCTCAGGAGAGTTGGTGAAGCACCGGCTCGGCCGCGCCCGTCACACGGCGCGCGGCGAGCTGGCCGCAGGCGGCGTAGATGTCTCGGCCGCGCGGGCGACGCACGAAGGCGTGGACGCCCTTCGATTCGAGGACGGCCTTGAACGACTCGACGCGCCCCTCGGGCGACGGGCTGTACGGCAGCTCGTCCGCGGGGTTGTGCGGGATGAGGTTGACCTTCGCGCGGAGCTGGTGCCGGTTGAGCAGGTTGGCGAGCTGGCGCGCCTGCTCGTCCGAGTCGTTGACGCCGTCGAGCATCACGTACTCGAAGGTGAAGCGTTCGCCGGGTTTCAGAGACTCCTCGAACTCCTTGCACGCGGCCAGCAACTCTTCGAGCGGCCAGCGTTTGTTAATCGGCATCAAGCGGTCGCGCAGCGCGTCGGTCGGCGCGGCGAGCGAGATGGCGAGGTGCGGGCGATCCGCGACGCGCGCCAGCTCGCGAATCTTCGGCACGACGCCGGCCGTCGAGACCGTCACGCGGTTGGGGACGATGTGGAGGCCGTCCTCGTCGGCCATCACGCGCAGCGCCTTCATCAGCGGGTCGAAGGCGAGGAAAGGCTCGCCCGCGCCCATCGCGACGAGGTTGGTGCCGCGCGGCGTCTGCCGGCCCACGCCGTAGGCGTCGTTCAAGGCGACGACGATCTGCTCGACCATCTCGCCCGCGTCGAGCGTGCGCAGCAGACCCAGCTTCGCCGTCAGGCAGAAGTCGCACTGGAGCGGGCAGCCCGACTGCGACGAGAAGCAGATGGTGTCGCGCCGCTCCTCGGGGATGAAGACGGTCTCGACGGGCAGCCCGTCGCGCGTCTTCATCAGGTAGCGGCGCGTGCCGTCCTCCGCGACGTAGCGCGACTCGACCGTGAGCGTCGAGGCGGTCGCCGCTTCGGCGAGGCGCGCGCGGAAATCTTTAGGCAGATCGGTCATCTCGTCGAACGAGCGCAGGCGTCGGCGCTGGAGCGCGCCGAAGAGTTGGCGGCCGCGGTACGCCGGCTCGCCCATCCCCTCGGCGAAGCCCTCAAGCTCCTCCCTCGTCATCCCCGTCAGGTGTACAGCTTTCTCCATCGCCCACATTTTAACACCGCCGCCGCGCCCGCCGCAGCCGAACCGCTTCCGGTTTCCGCACGTTTAGTTCTAGTATGTCGAAGATGACGCGCGACCTTCCCAGTCTTCTCCTGAGATTCTCGGCGGCGGCCCTCCTGCTCGCGGGCGTAGGATGCGACGCAAGCGCGACGCGTTCGCAGACGGTGCCGGGCGCGCAGGCCGGCGGCGCGGCGACGGCGCCGCCGCGGCAGACGGCCGCGCCGCGACCTTCGAGCGGGTCGCCGTTCCTCGACAGCTTTGTCGAGGCGGCCATCGCGCGGACGAGCCAGACGGTGCGCTACGACCCGACCTACTTTCAGATCGGCTACCCCGGCGGCGACGTGCCGGCCGAGGTCGGCGTCTGCACCGACGAGGTCATCCGCTCGTACCGCTCCGTCGGCGTCGATTTGCAAAGGGAAGTCCACGAAGACATGGCCGCGAACTTCTCCGCGTACCCGCGCAAGTGGGGCTTGAAGAAGACCGACACCAACATCGACCACCGCCGCGTGCCCAACCTGATGGTCTTCTTCGAGCGGAAGGGCGCCGCCGTGCCCGTCACACAATCAGCGAGCGACTACAAGCCCGGCGACGTGGTGACGTGGGAGTTGGGCGGCGGGCTGACGCACATCGGCATCGTCGTCAACGTCCCTTCGGCGTCGGACGAGACGCGGATGCAGATCGTCCACAACATCGGCGCCGGGCCGAAGATGGAGGACGTGCTCTTCAACTGGAAGATCACCGGCCACTACCGCTACGCGGGGCCGACGAAGGCGGCCGCCCCGAAGCCGGCGCCGCGCGGACGCAGAGAGTAGCCCGAAGAGTTTTAAGACCGAGTGGAAGAGACGAACAATCTGGAGACGTACGGCTGGGACGAGCATTTCGCCTCGGCCTTCGCGCCGCACGCGGCCGAGGGGTTCGAGGTGGGGCGCGTCTTCCTCCAGCACAACCGCGCGCTGATGCTCTACACGGCGGCGGGCGAGTTGCAGGCGGAGACTACGGGAAGGCTTCGCTTCCACGCGCGCGGCGCCGAAGACCTGCCGGCGGTCGGCGACTGGGTCACCTTCAGGCGCGTGTCCGAGGAGGCCAAGGCGAAAATTCACGAGATACTGCCGCGCCGCTCGAAGTTCTCGCGCCGCGCCGCCGGGAGCGAGACGGCCGAGCAGATCGTCGCCGCCAACGTGGACACCGTCTTCCTCGTCACGGGTCTCGACCACGACTACAACCCGCGCCGCGTCGAGCGCTACCTCATCATGGCGTGGGAGAGCGGCGCCGACCCCGTCGTCGTCCTCAACAAGGCAGACCTCGTCGAAGAAGTCGAAGAACTCAGGCGCGAGATCGAGTCGGTCGCGCCCGGCGTCCCCGTGCTGCCCTTGAGCGCGAAACGCGGCGAGGGCGTCGAGCGGCTTATGCCCTACGTCATTCCCGGCCGCACGGTCGCGCTGATGGGGTCGTCGGGGACGGGGAAGTCTACGATCACCAACCGCCTGCTCGGCGCCGAGGTGCAGCGCACGCAGGAGGTGCGTCTGGCGGACGCGCGCGGCCGGCACACGACGACGCACCGCGAGCTGTTCGTGCTCCCCGGCGGCGGCCTCGTCCTCGACACGCCGGGGATGCGCGAGCTGCAACTGCTGGTGAGCGAGCGCGGCCTGCGCGAGACCTTCGAGGAGATCGAGGAGGCGGCCGCGCTATGCCGCTTCACCAACTGCCGCCACGAGGGCGAGCCGGGCTGCGCCGTCCGCGAGGCTTTAGACGAAGGGCGGCTCGACCCCGAGCGCTACGCCAGCTACCGCAAGATGCAGGCCGAGATGCGACACACCGAGACCCTCATCGACCAGCGTAAGTCGCAGGAAGAGAAGTCGCGCGTCAAACGTATCCACCGCGACCTCAAGAAGATTTACAAGAGTAGGAAGTAGACAGTAGACAGCAGTCAGTAGAAAGAAAGGCGGCGCGTCCCGGTTGATAACTGAGACGCGCCGCCCGCTTTTTACCTGCTGCCTACTGCCTACTGCATTACTGCGTGTCGCCGCCGGCCGCGCCGCCCTGCTGCGTGGCGGGGCGCCCGTCGGGTTGGACGAGGTTGATGTTCCCGCCGAGGTCGTCGAGCGTGCGAAGTCCCTGCTCGATGGAGCGGCGGTCGCCGACGATGACCACCGCCATCCGGTCGGGCTGGAGGTAGCGGTTGGCGACGCGGTTCACGTCTTCGAGCGTGACGGCCTGCACGCGCTCGATGTAGCTGTTGAAGTACGTGTCGGGCAGGTCGTAGGTCACGATCAGCTCCAACTGGTTCGCGATCTGGTCGGGCGTCTCGAACCCGCGCGGGAAGCCGCGGACTATCGACTGCTTCGCCCCCTCAAGCTCGGCCGGGCTGACGGGCATCTCGCCGCGGATGCCGCGCAGCTCCTTCATAAACTCCATCACCGACTCTTTCGTCGAGAACCCCTGCACGGGGGCGGCCGCCGTGAACGGCCCCGCGCCGCGCCGGAAGCTGAACTGCGAGTTGGCGCCGTAGGTGTAGCCCTTGTCCTCGCGCAAATTCAGGTTGATGCGCGCCGAGGAGCCGCCGCCCAGTATCCGGTTCATCACGAAGATGGGGAAGTAGTCGGGGCTAGAACGCGGGACGCCGACCTGCCCGATCTGGATGACCGACTGGACGGAGCCCGGCCGGTCAACCAAGTAGATTGCGCCCTTGTCGCGCTGCACGGGCGCGGCCGACACGTCCACGGCCGGGACGTGCCCGTTCTTCCAGCCGCCGAAAGCCTTCTCCAACTTCGCCACCAGCGCGTCGGGCTTCACGTCGCCGACGACGATGAGCGCCGAGTTGTTCGGCCGCAGGTAAGACTCGTAGAACTTGCGCGCGTCCTCGGCCGAGAGCGACTGGAGCGACGCCTCGTCGCCCGCGAGCGCGTGGCCGTAGGGGTGGCCCGCGCCGTAGAGCACCTTCTGGAAGACGAGGCCGGCGATGGCCTCGGGGCTGTCGCGCTGCTGGCGCAGGGCGGCGAGCCGCTGCTGGCGGATGCGCTGCAACTCGCCGTCGGGGAAGGCCGGGTTGGCGATCACGTCGGCGTAGATGGCGAGCGCGCCGTCGAGGTGGCGGGTGAGCGTGCGCATGCCCGCCGTCGTCGAGTCCCATCCGGCCGAGACCTGTAGGGTGGAGCCGATGCGCGCGAGCTGGTCGGAGATTTCGAGCGCCGAGCGCGTCGCCGTCCCCTCGTCGAGCAGGTCGGCCGTCAGCGAAGCCAGCCCGGCCTTGCCCGCCGGGTCGCCCGCCGCGCCGGTCTTCATCACGAGGTTGAGGCTAACGACCGGCAGCTCGTGGTGCTCGACGACGAGCACCTCAAGGCCGTTCGAGAGCTTGCGCCGCTGGACGGCCGGCAGCGTCAGACGCGGGTCGGGCTTCTCCTTCGGCAAAAGCGAGCGGTCGGTCTTGGGCTTCGCGGCGGCCTGCTGACCTCCGGCGCGCTGGCCGCCCCGTGGCGGCCCCACGGGGCCGGTCGGGCCGGGGCGCGTGCGCGCGTTCTGTCCGCCGGGGGCGGCGGGCGAGCCGGTCTGCGGCGGCGCGGCGCCCGCCGGCTGCGTGGCCTGCTCGGCGGGTTTGGTGACGGGCTGTGGCACGCCGGCGGGCTGCGACTGCGCCGCGCCCTGCTGCGTGCCCGAGGCGGTGCCCGTCGTCGCGGCCGGCGAGGCGGCGCCCGCCTGCTGCGACTGCGCCGAGGCGGCGTCGCGCGGGCTCATCGGGGCGGGACCCGCGGCGCCCGTCGCCCCCGCCGCGCGCGGGACGACCGAGAGGACGTAACGCTTGTCGGTCAGGTACTGGCGCGCGACGCGCTGGATGTCGGCGGCCGTCACCGCGCGGTAGCGCGCGAGGTCTTTCTCGAAGTAGCCGGGGTCGCCGAGGAAGGTCGCGTAGTTGTTGAGCTGGTCGTCCTTGCCGCCGAAGCTGCCGACGGTCTGCATGCCGTAGATGAAGCTGGCCTCGCGCGCGTTGTAGACGCGCTCCATCTCCTCGGGCGTCGGCGGCGTCGTCTTAATTTTTTCTATCTCGGCCTGCACGACCTTCTCGATCTCTTCGAGCGTGTGGCCGGGGCGCGGCTGCGCGACGAGTTGGACGAGGCCGGCGATCTCGCTCGTGTTGTTGAAGATGGCGACCTGCTGCGCGATCTGGTTCTCGCCGTACTGGAGCGCCTTGTAGAAGCGGCCCGACTTGCCGCCGCCGAGGATGGAGGTGAGCAGGTCGAGGGCCGCCTCGTCCTTCGAGAACTGCGGCGCCGAGTGCCAGACCATGTAGAGGCGCGGGAACTGGACGCGGTCGTCTATCTGCTCGCGCCGCTCGCGGTCGAGCTTCGGCATCGGGACTTGCGGGCGCGTGACCTCCTCGCCCTTCGCGATGGGGCCGAAGTACTTCTCGACCCACGCGCGCGCCTCCTTCGGGTCGAAGTCGCCGGCGACGACGAGGCTCGCGTTGTTCGGCACGTAGTAGCGGCGGAAGAAAGCCTTCACGTCGTCGAGCGAGGCGGCCGACAAGTCCTCCATCGAGCCGATGGGCGACCAGTGGTACGGGTGCCCCTCGGGGTACATCGTCTCGGTGATCTTGTAGTTGGCCTGCCCGTAGGGCTGGTTGTCGATGCGCTGGCGCTTCTCGTTCTTGACCACGTCGCGCTGGTTGTCGAGCTTGGCCTGCGTCATCGCGTCGAGCAGGCCGGCCATGCGGCCGGCCTCCATGAAGAGCGCCATCTCAAGGTAGTTCGACGGGAGCAGCTCCCAGTAGTTCGTCCTGTCCTGCGAGGTCGAGCCGTTGATGGCGCCGCCCACCTCCTGGATGGCGGGCAGGTAGTCGAGGTCGTAGCCCTTGAACCCCTGGAACATCATGTGCTCGAAGAGGTGCGCGAAGCCCGTGCGCCCCGGCGACTCGTTCTTCGAGCCGACGTGATACCAGACGTTGACGCCGACGATGGGCGTCGAGTGGTCTTCGTGGAAGATGACGCGCATCCCGTTGGGCAGGAAGAACTGCGTGTACTTGAGCGGCGGCAGGACGGGCGCGCCGGCCTTCGACGCGGCGCCGGGCTTCGCGCCGCCCCTCGCCGTGCGCTTCTGCGCGAGCGCCGGGAGGGCGGGCGCGCAGAGCAGCGTGACGAGCAGCGTGACGAGCAGACGTTTCCAGAGCATTCTTGACACCTCCGCGAGTGATGGCGGCGCGGCGCGCGCCCCGAAGGACGGGTTGCGCGCACTGCGGCCGACGCTGTTAAGCTGATGAATCCGGGGAACTGTTTTATGAAGCTGCGACACGAATTTTAACGCCCCCGCCCCCGGCGCGCAACGTTGTAGACCCCGCCCACGCTTGTTAAAATCCGCGTAAATTTAAACGCGCGGACGGTCGGAAAGGCTCTCGGATTTCATGACGCTCGAAACCGATTTCATCGTCGTCGGCAGCGGCATCGCGGGCCTGCGCGCGGCGGTCGAGCTGGCGCGGGCCGGCGCGCGCGTGACCGTGCTGACGAAGGACAGGCGTGAGGAGTCGAACACCGAGTACGCGCAGGGCGGCGTCGCCGTCGCGCTCTCCGAAGAGGACGAGGTGTCGCTCCACGAAGAGGACACGCTGGCGGCGGGCGCCGGCCTGTGCGACGAGCGCGCCGTCGAGGTGCTGGTCGGCGAGGGCCGCCGCTACATACAGGAGCTGATCGATTGGGGGACCGAGTTCGACCGCGAGGGCGGGCGTCTGCTGTTCACGCGCGAGGCGGCGCACTCGCGCGCGCGCATACTCCACGCGCAGGGCGACGCGACGGGGCGCGAGATCGTCCGCGCCCTGCTCGCGCGCGCCGGCGCCGAGCGCAACATCTCTTTCCTCGCGCACGCCGAGACCGAGTCGCTCGTCGTGAGCGGAGGGCGCGCGTGCGGCGTGCGCTACCTCGACCCGCTGGTGCGCGCGCCGCGTGTGCTTCTGTCGCGCGGCGTGGTGCTCGCCACGGGCGGCGCGGGCGCGCTCTACCTCCACACGACCAACCCGGCCGTGGCGACCGGCGACGGGATGGCGATGGCGTACCAGGCGGGCGCCGAACTCTCGGACATGGAGTTCGTGCAGTTCCACCCGACCGCACTGAACCTCGAAGCCGCGCCGCGCTTCCTGCTCTCGGAGGCGCTGCGCGGCGAGGGCGGCGTGCTGCGCAACTCGACGGGGCGCCGCTTCATGCCGCGCTACCACGACGCGGCTGAACTCGCGCCGCGCGACGTGGTCACGCGCTCCATCGTCGCCGAGATGGAGCGCACCGCGACGCGCACCGTCTACCTCGACATGACCGCCTTCGACGCGGCGCACCTCCGCCGACGCTTCCCCAAAATCTACCGGACGTGTCTACAGTACGGGCTTGACCTCGCGCGCGAGCCAATCCCCGTCAGCCCCGCCGCGCACTACGTGATGGGCGGCGTCCGCACCGACCTCGAAGGGCGGACGACCCTGCCCGGTCTCTACGCGGCGGGCGAGGCGGCCTGCACGGGCGTCCACGGCGCGAACCGTCTGGCGTCAAACTCTCTGCTCGAAGGTCTGGTCTTCGGCGCGCGGGCCGGGCGCGCCGCCGCCGAGGATTTAAAGGGAGCGCCGGCGCGCCCCTCGGTCGAAGCGGAGGAGGCGGCGACTTTGTCTGAGGGCGCGGGCGCGGACGTGGGGCGCTTGAGCGCGGCGGCGGGCGCGGTGCGCAAGCGCGTGCGCCGCCTGATGTGGGAGCGCGTCGGCATCCTCCGCACGCGCGCGGGGCTTGAGCGCGCGCTCAAAGAGTTCGGCGAGATCGCGTCGGCGCCGCTGCTCGCGGGGCCGCGCAACTTCGTGACGGTGGCGACGATCATCGCGCGCTCGGCGCTCTGGCGCGAAGAGTCGCGCGGCGGCCACTACCGCCTCGACTTCCCCGCGCGCGACGACGCGCGCTGGCGCGCGCACTCGGTCATCCAAAGGGGCGCCGGCATCACGCGCGCCGACACGGTCGAGTTCGCGGCCGAGGTCAGAAGATAAAGGGGGACGGATGGCGAGCTACGAGCAACTGCACGAGTGGTCACTCACGCCGCGCGAGGCGGTCGAGTTGCAGAAGGAGTTGCGCGGGCAAGTCCGCGTCACGCCGCTCAGTAAAAAGGTCGAGACGGTGGCGGGCGCCGACATCAGCTTCAACAAGTTCGACCCGACGATCTACACCGGCATCGTCGTCCTGCGCCTGCCCACGCTCGAAGTGGTCGAGGAGGTCGGGCTTGTCAGCGAGACCCGATTCCCTTACGTGCCGGGGCTTCTCTCGTTCCGCGAGTCGCCTTCGGTCTTGGAGGCGTGGGCGAAGTTGAAGACCGAGCCGGACGCCGTCATGTTCGACGGGCAGGGTCTGGCGCACCCGCGGCGGGTCGGCATCGCCTGCCACGTCGGTCTCATCATCAAGCGCCCGACGTTCGGGTGCGCGAAGTCAGTACTGGTGGGGAAGTACGAGGAGCCGGGCGAGGAGCGCGGCGCGTGGTCGCCGATGACGGACAAGGGCGAGACCGTGGGCGCGGCCGTGCGGACGAAGACGCGCGTTCATCCCATCTACGTCTCGCCCGGCCACCTGATAGATTTGGAGGGGGCGATTGACCTCACGCTGCGCTGCGACGGCGGCTACCGCCAGCCCGAGCCGACGCGACGCGCGCACCTCCTCGTCAACGCGCTCCGACGCGGCGAGCGCGCCCCCACCTCCGAAGACCCGCCGAAGAAACCGGACGACGCCGAAGGGCAGGGGAGTCTCTTCTAACGCGCGGGCGCCCGCGGTCCCGTTGTTATTTCACGTCCGGCGAGCGTTTGAATTCGAGTTCTTTGAAGTCGAAATCGGGGTTGGGCACGTCGATCTTCATCTCGGAGACTTTGCCCCGGGGGTCGAGTTGGAAGGTGACCCAGCCGCGCGGGTAGGGGTAGACGACCGAGTCGCGCCACTTGATGCGGAAGGTGTCGTAGTGCCAGTGTTCGAGGTCGCCGACGTAGGCGGGCGAGGGGAGCAGGCGCACGACGAGCCGGCCGTTCTCTTCGGTCACCTTCGCGTCGCCGTACATCTGCCCGCCGTAGGTGCCGGCGTAAGAGCCGAGCGGGAGCGACGGCTTGGTGCCGGGGACGCGCGCGTCTTCGAGCTTCTTCGCCTCGGCCTCGTCGCGCTCGCGGGCGACGCGCGCGCGCGCCAAGTAGTCGGCGCTCCAGTCGCGCGGCGGCGCGCCCGTGAACACGTCGAAGACCTTGTACCAGAGGAACGTCTGGAGCGGCGTCTCGCTGTTGGTGAGGACGACGACGCCGAGGTTCTCCTCGGGCAGGAGCGCGACGCGCGAGGTCATGCCGTCGAGGCCGCCGCTGTGCGTGACGACCTTGCGGCCGCGGTAGTCGCTCAAGAACCAGCCGAGGCCGTAGAGGTTGAAATGCACCGTCGGGTTGAACTTCTCGGCCGACTCGCTGACGCCCGAGACGACCGTGTGCGGCGTCCACATCTCGCGCGAGCGGTCGGCGGAGAAGATTTTTTTGCCCTGATAAGTCCCGCGCCCCAACTGCAAGCGAACCCACTCGGCCATCTCGGCGGCCGTCGAGTTGATGACCGCCGCGCCGCCCGCCGAGTCCACGTTCGAGTAGTGGACGACGCGCACGCGGCCCTCGACCTCGTTGTGCGGCGTGGCGACGTTCTGCGAAGCCGTCAACTGTTTGTAGGTCGTCACCGTCCGCGTCATGCCGAGCGGCGCGAAGAACTTCTCGCGGACGTAGTCGTCGAAGCTCTTGCCGGTCACGGCCGGCACGATCTCGCCGGCGGCGAGAAACATGATGTTCTGGTAGCCGTAGCGGCTGCGGAAGCCGTAGACGGGTTTGAGGAAGCGGACGCGGCGCAGTATCTCCTCGCGCGGGTAGGTCGTCTCGTACCAGAGCAGGTCGCCGCCGAAGGTGGCGAAGCCGCTGCGGTGGCTCAAGAGGTCGCGCACCGTCATCTCACGCGTGACGTAGGGGTCGTAGAGCTGGAAGTAGGGCAGGTACTTCGTGACGGGGTCGTCCCACTTGAGCCTGCCCTCGTCCACCAGCGTCGCGAGCGCGGCCGAGGTGAAAGCCTTCGTGTTCGACGCGACGGCGAAGAGCGTGTCCTTGTCCACCGGCTCCGCCTTCCCCAGCTCGCGCACGCCGTAGCCTTTGACGAAGACGACGCGGTCGTCCTTCACAATCGCCACGGAGAAGCCGGGCACCTTCCAGTCGCGGCCGGCCTTTTCGGCGTAGGCGTCGATCTCTTTGAGTCGCTCTTCGAGCGTCTGCGCGGAGAGCGGCGTGGAGAGGACGAGGAGCGCGAGCAGGAGCAGCGCGGGGCGGACGTTTCTTTGGCGCATCTGTTGTGTGTGACCTCGTTCGGCGGCGGAAATTTTTACGCGACGACGTGCGGGACAAATCGTCTACGAAGGCGCGGCGGCTGTCAAACGGCCGCGCCCGCCGGGAAAGGGAAAGGCGGCGCGCTCAGTCGAAGAGCGCGCCGCCTTTTGAGTCTCCCCGTGCGGGGCGAGGTGCCTTACTTGTCGGACGTGACCTGGAACTTGGCCGCCGGCGCGAGCGACTGGCCGGAGACCTTGTCGCGGACGCGGATGGTGACCTCGTACTCGCCGGGGGCGAGGTTGGTCGTCGGCAGGAGACGCGCGAGCGTCAGGCGCTGGCCGGCGTCGGCGTTGCCGCGCCAGTCCTCGGCCTGCTTGAAGACCTCCTTGCCGTCCTTCGTCAAAACGTACTCGACATCCACCGCGGGCCTCAGCGTCGTCTGGTCGATGCCGGCGTTGTAGACCTGCATGTAGATGCCCACGTCCTGCCCGCGCTTGTAGGAGCCGGCGACGTTCGGGACGACCTTGAAGGGGCCGATGCTGAACATGCCGGGCAGCTGGTCGTTGAGCGCCTGGAGCTTGACCGCCAGCACCAGCGTCGAGGTGCCGAGCTTCTCGGGCGCGAACTTGGGCACCTCGAAGCC
Organism: Pyrinomonadaceae bacterium; assembly: GCA_036388915.1. Lineage (GTDB taxonomy): Bacteria > Acidobacteriota > Blastocatellia > Pyrinomonadales > Pyrinomonadaceae > QHXN01. Next base: position 3,716 of record DASVQX010000040.1, on the reverse strand, counting down.
GATGGCCTTGACCGTCGTCGCGCCCGAGTTGATGTCGCGGATGAGCAGATCGACCTTGTAGTTGCCGGGCGAGAGCGGGAGCACGCGCTGGTAGGCCGACTTCTTGTCCTTCGCCGACGACAGCTCCTCGACGGTCGCGGTCGTCGTGACGGGGTCCTCGAAGCTCGTGATGCGGCGCCCCGAGAGGTTCGTGACGCGGCCGTAGATGTTGAGCTTGGCGGTCTGGACGCCGCCCACGTCCTTGAAGGTCAGGTCGTTGTTGTCGGTCTGGATGGTGATGGCCGTCATCACGCGCTCGTCCGAGGCGCGGTAGAAGTCCACCTTGGTCGAAACGTCGAGCGCGGAGGTGTCCTCGCCGGGCGTCGAGGCGGTGGCGAGCAGGCTCTTCTCCAGCACGTCGTTGACCTGCGGCGGCTTCTGGAGGTCGGTGTAGAGCATGAGGCGCGAGAACGGGCTGTCCTGCTCGCGCGAGCCGGGGCCGGTGTAGCCGAAGGCGCTGCGGTTGGTGACGCGGTCGGCCTTGTTCGCCAAGCCCAACTGCTCCATCAGCGTGAGCCCGGCGCCGGGGATGTTGAGCATCGCGTCCTTCTCGTCGGGCGAGCGTGCGATGCGGTACTCGCCGGTGCCGGTCGGGTCAACGAACTCGATCTCGATGCCGGAGCCGATGCCGGGCAGGTAGCGGTAGAACCAAATCTCGAACGGGTAGGTCGTGGTCGAGCCGCCGCCCTCGTAGGACTGGCGGTTGTAGGTGCCGCCCGTCGGGTGCGTCTCCTTCTCGTGCGGCGCGCCGTACATGATGTAGATGCGGCCGCGGTCGGACTTCCAGCCGGGGATGCCCGAGGCGAAGTGCTGGTTGGCGTAGGCGACGCGCTCGTAGTGCTCTTCGAGGTACTCGTTCAGCTCGGTGTCCGGGTCGGGGTCGCGGCGGCGCCAGAAGGCTTCGATGAACTGCTCGCGCTCCTCGTCGGTGGCGAGCTTCTTCCAGGCCTTCTTCTCCTCGTCGGTGATGATGTAGGCGACGTCCTCGTCGATCCACTTCTTGAACATGTTCGAGCGCTCCTTCTTGACGGTGCGCTCGCGGTCGGGAACGTCCTGCTGCTGGTCGCCCTTCTTCTTCTGCGCCATGACGGCGGCGGGGGAGGCGGAGACCAGAAGGGTCAGGGCCAAGGCTAGAGAACGAATCCCCTGTTGACGGGCCATCGCTTTACTACTCCTGTTTGAGATGAGTCTGAAAATGTTTGCCGTTTGAATCGCCGGGGCTTGTCGCGCGGCGGCCGGTGCCTTAAGGGGTCGCGAAAAAGGCGACGCCTGGTGGGCTTCCGGGGCTCGTCCGCCACGGTGGCCTAAACCCAGTCATCGCCGCGACTTTCGGGTGGATTGTAGGCCCTCTGCGGAGACACAGTCAAGATGCGCCGGGGGGGCGTCCCGGTTGCCTGTCGGACGCCTTTAAAGTCCCCCGAAGCGGCCCCGACCGGCGCATCTTTCACACATGATTACCGCGACGCGGCCGTTGGATACGCCCGCGCCGTTTTGTTTGCAGTTTAGACGCGCGGGGCCTTTAGCGTGCGGGCTTTTTGATGATGCTCTTCAGACGTTTCTGCGGCGGCTTTCGCTTGACGGCGAGCTGTTGGTGGCGTGTGTTGAGGATGGAGCCGAGCGTCTGGTGCGTGAGGCCGAGGAGGCGCGCGGCGGCGACGAGGCTGCCGCCCGCCTCTTCGAGCGCGCGCTCGATGAGCTTGGCCTCGAACTCGTGGACGGCGCCGGGGAGCGTGAAGTTCTTGTCGCCGAACTGGACGGTCGTTAAGCGACGCATTACGACGCGCGCGCAGTCCCGCAGCCGCGCGATGTCCTCGGCGTCCTGCGTGTCTTTGAGGAGCCTGTCGGCGCGCACGTACGCTTCGTAGACCTCGGACGGGCGCAGGCGCCAAGTCGCCCCGTGCTCCTCGATGAGCGCGAGCACGGCCTGCCCGGCGCCCGCCAGCGCCCCGACCCCCTCGGCCAACTCCGCCGCGCGGTGCAGCACCCCGATGGAGCTTTCGTAGACCCACAGCCGCGCCCAGATCACGCCCTGCAAAGTCAGCGCGTCCGCCAGCAACGCCGCCTCGTCGCCCTGCTCCAAAGTCCGCACCGCCCCCGCCAGCACCCTCTCCGCGTCCCTGTACCGCCGCTCCGCCACCAACACCCGCGCCCGCGTCTCGTCCACCAGCGCAATCATGCCAGGGTCTTTTAGCCGAGTGAGGATAGCTTGAGCCCTGTCTAAATGATCGTGCGCGTCCCGGTAACGGCCGAGCTTGTAGAGCAGAAACGCTAGGTTATTTTCGTTCGTCGCGAGATAGCGTTCATGTCGCGCTTGCTCATAATGGTAGATGGCCGCCGTGTATTCGATGATCGCCCTGTCGAAGTATTCGGTGCCTCCCTGCACGGAGCCTATGTGGCGCAAGACGAGGGCTAAGTGATTATGGAAGCTACCTCGTAGGACGTGGCTCACGCCCTCGTTGAAGAGACCTGAATATTGCTTCAAGAGCATCAGAGCGTCGTCATATCTTTTCGTCGAATATTCGACGGTCAGCCGCCTTAGTAAGACTTTCGCCCGTTGCTCCGGTTCGGCAAGTTCGTTGAACGACCGCGCATAAAGCACGCGCGCCTCGTCGTACGCCCCTTCGCGCCAGTAGCAGAGGGCGAGGTCGCTGCGCGCGAGCGCAGCCCGCTCAGTCTGCCCTAGCTTTTCAAATAGCGCGGCACTTTCGCTAATCAGGTCTTTCGCCGCCGCCTGTGCGCCCTGCACCTGTTGGCTCGCGCCTAACCACCCTGAGAGAGCGCCGGCCTGTAGCAATACTTCGGCGGCGGCATCCTCGTCCAAACCTTCTACGTTCGGGCGCTCGCCTATCCCGCGCCACAATTCACCCAAAGCTGCGCGGGCGGCCTCGTGCTGACCCCTGTGGCATGAGTCCGCCGCCACGCTGCAACGCAGCAGGGCGCGCTCGCCCTCAGTCAGCGACGGGTTATCTAGTTCCTTTAGGCGTACGTCTGTTAAATTCATGTGAGGTAAATCCTTCCCGTGATTGCCGAATCTTCGGCAACCACCAAAAAAACCGTCACACCCCCACGGGATAGACGGTTAAACCATTCAACACCTTCATAAAGGAAAAGACTGATGCGAAAAACAATGGCCCTCGCCGCGTTAATGCTGGCGCTTTGTTGCCCCGTGATGGCTGGTGAAATTCCTAACCCGCCCGCCCCGCAGCCGCAAGGCTCAACCGTTCAAGAGCCTACGACGGACGGCGTGACGCTTAACGGCGAGATGCCCACGCCGCCGGGCGAAATGCACACGCCCGGCATCATCCACAATCCGGGTGTGTCGGAGAGTCTGGCGCAGCTTGGGTTAGACCTGCTCGCGGTTTTGCCGTCGCTGCTCTGAGTCGCGTCCCAATCCGAGTTTTACGAGCTGCTTAGTGGCGGCTAAGCGTTAGTGTGTCTCGCGGGCGGCGGAGTGCGGAGGTGACGCCCACGGGCGGGAGAGTAACGCCGCGCGGCCGAGAATGCAATAGTTTTGGCAGAGGGGGCTATTCCGTGGTGCGGGGTCTGGCGGAGAGCCAGGCGACGAGGACGGAGATGAGGTAGAGGACGACCATCGGGGCGGCGAACAGCATCATGTTCGGCACGTCGTTGGTGGGCGAGAGCACGGCCGCCGCCACCAGGATCACGACCGCCGACGC
>DASVQX010000039.1:0-63579 GCA_036388915.1 Pyrinomonadaceae bacterium | reverse complement strand
GCGCCCGGCGAGCGCGTTGCGCACCACGACCCGCAGCTTCGCCGTCGTCACGGCCGGGAAGGTGAGGCCGCGCCAGACCTTGTCGTTGCCCACCACCGAGGCGCCGGGCACGGCCGCCCACTGCGCGCCGTCCCAGTACTGGATGTCGAAGGCCGAGACGCCGTACTTCGTGAACGTCATGCCTTCGGTCGGCTCCGAAGGGGACGCGTAGTTGTCCTGCAAGGAGAAGACATCGACGCGCGAGATGCTCCTGGCGCCCGCGAAGTCGAGCTGCACCCAGTCGGGGAAGGCGTTGTTCGTCGCGTCGCGCCAGCCCCCGCCGTGCTCCCAGTTTAAGCCTTTGCGGTCTCCGTTGTTGACGCCGGCGGGAGAGAAGTCGAGGCCGGGGAGTTCCTGTTGCGTCGTGGTCGAGGAGGCCGTCGCCACCCCGCCGTTCGACGCCAGCGCGTAGTTCGTCAACTGCGGCGCGGCCGCGGCGAAGTCCGCCGTCTGGTCGGCCGCGAGGTCGTTGAAGATGAGACTGTCCGGCTGGAACTCGTACCCCGGCTTCGAGGGCGCGACCATGTAGTTGCCGCCCGCGCCGAGTCCTGTGAACGAGTAGGCGCCGGTCGCGTCGGTGGTCGCGGTCGCCGTCTGATCGCCTATCAGCTCGACGGTCACGCCGCCGAGGGCGCGGCCGGCGACGGTCACGTGCCCCTTGATGCCGTGCTTAACCGGCGGCGCCGTGACCGTGTAATAGAGCGGCTCCGAGAACGCCACCCCGACGGCGTCGTCGTAGGCGTAGGCGTAGAGGCTGTAAGTGCCCGCCGGCTGTCCCGCGAGATCGAACCCGCCGTAGGGCGCGGTCGTGTCCGTGTTAATCGGCTTCAGGTTCATGCCCATGCTGTCGCCCAGATAGAACTCGACTCTCGTGATGCGGCGCCCGGCGGCGGCCTGCGCGGCGGCGGCGACGCGGACGGTGGCCGGCGTCTCGTAGGTCGCGTTCGGGGCGGGCGAGGTCAGCGAGACGGTGGGTGCGGGCTGGGGCGTGCCCTTGAAGTCCGCGAACGACTGGTTTTGGCTCAGGTAAGCGTAGGTGCGGCTCGCCGGGTCGAACGAGATGTTGCTCGCCGAGGCCGTCAGCGTGTAGTCGCGGCAGCCCGCGACGGCCGGGAAAGAGTAGTTCCCCTGCCCGTCCGTCCTGGTCGTCAAAGTCTGCGCGCCCGCGAGCTTCAACGTCACCCCGCCGAGGGGTTCGGTTCCGGCGCCGTTCGTCACGCGGCCGCTGATCGAGAAGGTTGTGACGCCGCCCGTGAAGTCAACGGTCTGGTCGGACGTTAAGTTGTTGACCGTGTCGTTCTGCGTGGTGAAAGCGACGCACGGCGAGTAGGCGGTCAGGCTGTAGTCAACGCCCGCGCGCAACCCCTCGAAAGAGTAAGTGCCGTCGGCGGCGGTCTTCGTCCGCGCCCTCGCGCCGCCGAAGATGTTGATGTCCACGCCCGCGAGCGGCGAGCCGTCGCCGCCCGTCACGCGGCCGCTGACCCTGTAAGTCGGCTCGCCGTCGGCGACGTGAATCTTCGAGACGAAGGCGTCGCCCTCGCCGTTGCGCGCGCGCCGGAAGGCGCCGGCCGTCGTGGGGAAGCCGAGCGAGGTCGTCGAGCCGGCGACGTAGGCGTCGCCCGCGCCGTCGAGCGCCACGGCGTAGCCGTTCTCGTTCTTCGTCCCGCCGAGGTAGGTCGAGTAGACGAGCGCGTTGCCCGCCGCGCTGAGCTTGGTGACGAAGGCGTCGAAGGAGTTACCGGAGAGCCCCCCCTGCACGGCGTTGCGGACGGGGAAGAAGAAAGAGTTCGTGCCGCCCGTCACGTAGGCGCTGCCGGCGGAATTGACCGCGATGCCGTGCGCCGAATCGTGGGCGTCGCCGCCGAGGTAGGTCGAGTAGACGAGCGCCGAGCCGCTGTAGCTGAGCTTAGTGACGAAGGCGTCGTGAATCTGCGCGCTGTTGGCGAGCGCGGGCTGGAAGGCGTTCGCGACGGGGAAATCGGAGGAGGCCGTCGCGCCCGTGACGTAGACGTACCCCGCCGGGTCGAGCGCGATGGCCTTGCCCGAGTCGCCGTAGCTGCCGCCGAGGTAGGTCGAGTAGACGAGCGCCGAGCCGGCCGCGTCGAACTTCGCCACGTAGGCGTCGCCCTCGTAAGCGCCGATGCCGCCGAAGGTCTTCTGGAAGGCGTTCGGCGTCACGGGGAAGTCGGTCGTCTGCGTCTCGCCGACGATGTGCGCGCGCCCCTCGGCGTCCACGGCGATGTCGAAGGCGTTGTCGAGCCCCGAGGCGTTCATCGAGTCGAAGGTGGTCGCGCCGCCGAAGTAGGTCGAGTAGACGAGCGCGCTGCCCGCCGCGTTGAGCTTGGTGACGAAGGCGTCCCGGTCGCCGCGCAGGGCGGGCTGGAGCGGATTCATCAAGGGGAAGTTGTCCGACCAGGTCGAGCCCGCGACGTAGGCGTTGCCGGCCGCGTCGATGGCGACGCCCCAGCCCTCCTCCGACGAGGCCCCGCCGAGGTAGGTCGAGTAAAGAAGCGCCGTGCCCGTCGCGTTCAGCTTCACCACGAAGGCGTCGCCGCCCAGGCCGGGCGCGGAGCCGCCGAAGGCGGGCTGGAACGAACCGGGCGTGACGGGGAAGTTGTCGGAGAGGGTTCCCCCCACGACGTACGCGTTGCCGGCCGCATCGACGGCGACGTCGTAGCCCTGATCCCTGTCGCGTCCGCCGAGGTAGGTCGAGTAGACGATGGCCGAGCCGTCGGCGTTGAGCTTCGTCACGTAGGCGTCGTAGATAGGGCCGCCGAAGGTCGTCTGAGGGGCGCCCGCGGTGGTGGGGAAGTCGGTCGAGATGGTCTCGCCGGTGACGTAGGCGTTGCCGGCCGCATCGACCGCGACGCCGTGCGCCGTGTCGTTGCTCCCGCCGCCGCCGAGGTAAGTGGAGTATGCGAGCACGGGGTCGATGACGAGCGCGCGCGTCGGGTCGTACGCGCCTACGCGGAAGCCGACCTCGCGCCGACCCTTGACGACGTAGCGCGAGGCGACTTCGACGCGGCGGCCGTCCGGCGTCTCCTGATAAGCGTAGGGCTTGTGCTGTCGGACTTCTCCGCCGCCCGGCGCGCGCAGCACGAGGTCGCCGCCGGCGTCGAGGCGCAGGGAAGTCTGCCCGTCGAAGGCGAGGCGAATCGAGCGCGGGTCGGCGCCGGCCGCGACGCGGAAGTCGTATTCGAGCCGGCGCTGGTTGCCGTAGTAGACGAGGTCGATGCCTTCGTAGACGCCGCGGTACTCGACGCCGGAGAAGGACGCGACGTTCGTGCGCCACGCCTCGGGGTCGGAGCCGCGCAGGTAGTTGACCCGGCCGGGCAGCTCGCCCACGCCCGCGCCTTCGACCGCGTCGCTCGCGCCGACGAGCTTCATGCGGAGGACGGCGGCGCGGTCAAGCCCCTTCTGCTTCCCCGCTGCGGCCGCGCGGCGCAGGACGAGCACGGCCTCGGTGCCCTTGAGGAAGAGGCCGTAGCCGCCGCCGCGCGAGACGAAGTCAACGCCCGGCTCTGACTGCCCGACGTTAGGCTCGAAGCTGAGCGGGAGCTTGCCGTAGACTTCCGAGACGTGCGCGCGTGTGGCGGCCGTCTCCGTCGAAGGGGCTTTGGGCTTGCTCGGGGCCTCTGTGTGCGAGCCGGCGCCGGCCGACGCGCGCGCGAACGGCGGGAGGCCGGACGCGAGACACGCGAGCGCGAGAACGAGCAGGGACGCGACGGCGAAGGTGCGGCGGCCGGACAACCCGGCGGCGGCGGCGTACGTGAGAGGGGCGGAGCGGGGCATAAAACTTTTAACTCCCGGTGTTCGGATCGTTGAGGGGCAAAGGGACGGGGCGAGTGCTACTAAAACCCGCGAGGCTTAAATACCACATGAAACCCGTGCCAACTTTCTTGCAAAAATTTACGGGCTGTCGCGGGCGGCCGACGCGCGGCGTGCACACTTCACCCTTAGCTTTTTCTCTACACGGACAGAGCGCGGCGGCGGCCGAAAAATACACGCCGGCTCATCAGGCTGATGTCGGGATGCCGCCTCGAAGACTTCGGAGACCCGCAAACACGCCGCGGCGGGGACTGCGGCGCTAGACGCTTCGCGGACAGTTCGGGACGACTTACGCGGTGGGGAGGCGCTCAGGGAGCGCGAAAAGAAAACCGGAGTGAGATGGCCCGCGGGCGAAGCCAGTTGCCCGCGGCGGCACGCGGCCGACGAAAAAAGTTCGCGGCCCTTTCGACGAAAGGGCCGCGAACTTTTTCGAGTCTACTTAAATCAAGCGTCAGTGGCTGACGATCCAGTCGCGGAGCGGCTTCCAGACCAGTTCCTTCGCGTTGTCGGCGAGGAAGAGGTCGGAGTGGCCGAACTCTACGGGTCGGCCTTCGGGGCCGTAAAGCTTGACGACGTTCGAGCTAACGTCGGCGCTCCCGAGCCGCGAGAGCGTGTCCAGCCCGAACTCGCCGAAGCCGCCGCCCGCGCCGACGTAGTAGACGGGGACGCTGATCGCGGCGAGATTGTCGTCATAGGGCAGGGTGTCGCCGCAGATGACGCCGTCGGTCTCGACCTGCTCGGTCGCGCTCTGGAAGGGCGACGCCGTCTGGTAGAAGTCGTAAAGGTAAGCCTCCGAAGTGAACTGCAACCCCGACGGGAGGCCGTTGGCGTCAAACGTGCCCGCCTCAAGGTGGTAGAACGGGACGGGCGGGTACGGGGCGAACAGAAGGTGCGTCGCCGTGCCGACGAGGAGCGCCGCCTGCTTGTTGGTCAGCCCGGTCATCCCCGGCAGGGGCGACGCGCCCGACGGGTCGGTCGCCGCCAGCACCCCGAAGGTGCGGACGCCGACGCCGAGCGGCGAGTGGTAGACGCCCGACTGTAGCTGCTGCACGCCGCCGGCGTAACGGACGCACGCGCCCGCGCGCTGCTCTTCGTGCGCGGGGTCGAGCTTGAAGGCGATGTCCACGGGGATGAGCGCGTCCACCTGTCGCGCTGATTCTGGCAGCGCGGCCTCGGCGTTGGCGTAGGCGTAGGCGACGGCGCCGCCGCGGCTCCAACCGAGGAGCGCCACGCGGCCGTCGCCCGCGCCCGTCGCGCCGCGCACGGCGCGCGCGACACTGATGCCGGCCGCCACGTCCGAGACGTGCGTCGCGATGTTCCAGTCCTTCATAAACTGGAAGTCGGTGGTGTCGGCGGGCACCTGCGTCCACCGCAGGTCGATGCCCCACACGTCAACGCCGTTCTGCGCGAGGTAGACGCCGACCGAACGCTCGCGCGCGACCGCGCCCGAGAGCGTGCTGCTCATGAACGCCTCGTCGAAGCCCCAGAGGTCGCCGTGAACCATGAAGACCGCGCGGGTGGCGGCGAAGGGGACGCCGTTGGCGCGCTCGCGCACGACGCGGTGGAGGCCGACCGTGTCGTGCGGGCCTTCGCCGACTTTAAGCTGGAACGAGTACTCGAAAACGTCCGCGACGATGTGGCGGCGTTCGGCGCGCTTGACGGAGCAGGCGGCCGGGGCCAGCGCGGAGAACTGCTTCGCGGCCGCGCAGGCCGCCGAGGCGGTGGAGCGCACGTCCGCCGGCTCCGCCGCCCGCGCCGAGGCGCAGACGAAGGACGAGAAGAGCAGGAAGGTGAACAAGGCTATCCGGGTAATCTGTCGCATGAGGTCTCCTTGAATTATGAATGCGTGAAGTCTCGCGGCCGGCGAGATTCTTATTATTGTCGGGGTCGAATCAATCATGCCCCGCACATAAACGCGCGAAAGCGCGGCGAGGAGGATCAGCCGCGAGCCGGAGAAATTTTTCAGGCCGGGTGGTGTGAAGAAACTAGACCGCGCCTTAGCGGTCGGCCATCAGCGCGAGGGCGTCGGCGGGGTCTGCGTCGTCTTCGATGAGGTCGATGCCGGAGAGCGCGAAGCGGCGTGCGGCCGAGGCGGCGCGGCCGTCGCGCTCATGTTCGAGCGACCACTGTGCGTGGCGCGCGAGCAGCGCGAGTGAGAGCGCGCGGCCGAGCGTCAGGCAGAAGCGGCGCGCGCCCGCTTCAAGTATCGACGGCGACTTACCCGTGTTCGCGGCGAGCCAGCTTTCGGCGTGCGCCGCCGCCCCGCGCGCCTTGAGACAGACGCGCGCGAGACTCTCGTCGCCAGCCGCGCGTGTGAGACTTTCCACTTCAGACTTCAGAGCGGCGAGCGCGCCCTCGTCCCTCGTCGCCGTCCTCAACGCGTCGAGCGAGAGGACGTTGGTCGTGCCCTCCCAGATCGAGAGCACTTGGCTGTCGCGCAGGAGCACAGGCAGTCCCGTGTCCTCGACGTAGCCCGCGCCGCCGAACGCCTCGACCGCCTCGCTCGCCACATGGACGGCGGCGCGCCCCGTCGTCAGCTTCATCAAAGGCGTCACGAGTCGCAAAAGCCGCGCGCCCGCCTCGTCCAGTTCCCCGGCCTCTTCGCGCCCCGTCAACTCGGCCGCGTAGAAGGCGAAGTGGAGCGCGGCTTCCGTTTCGGCCTGTAGCCCCGCGAGCGTGTCGGCGTGCAAAGGCTTCTCCGAAAGCGCCGAGCCGAAGGCCGAACGCCGCCGCGCGTAGTCGCGCGCGAGCGCGAGCCCGCGCCGCATCAGCGCCGCCGCGCTCACGCCGTTCCACAGCCGCGTCACGTTGAGCATCGGCGCGATGTCGCGCACGCCGTCCGACGCGCCTCTGACCAGCTCGGCCGGCGTCCCGTCTAAAGTCAGCTCGGCGGTCGGCACCTTGCGCGTCCCGAGCTTGTCCTTGAGGCGTTCGACGCGAATGCCGCGCAAGCGTCCTTCGGCGTCGCGCGTCTCGACGAGGAAGAGCGCGAGGCCGCGCCCGCCCGGCGGATTTCCTTCGGGGCGCGCGAGCGTCAGAGCCACCTGCGAGGCGGCGGCGGACGTGAACCACTTGCGGCCGTACAAACGCCACGCGCCTTCGGCGTCGCGCCGCGCGATTGTCTCGCTCAAGCCCACGTCGGAGCCGCCGGTCAGCTCGGTCATCCACTGTCCGCTCGTCCAGAACTCCGCCGGGTCGCGCGAGACGAGGTGCGGCAGAATCTTCTTGAAGAGAGACTCGTTGCCGGAAGTCGTCAGCACGCGCGCGGCGCCGTCGGTCATCGCGAGCGGGCAACTGTAGATGTCGGTCGAGGGCGTGAACAGGTACGCGAGCGCGAACTGGTGGACGCGCGAGTGCGCGCCGTGTCGCCGCTCGTAAGCGGTGGCGACGAGGCCGCGCTCGGCGGCGATGCGCTCGGCCACGCGCCACAGCGGCGAGACCTCGATGCGGTCAACGCGCTCGCCCCACGCGTCCCAACTCGTCAGGCGCGGCTCGTTCAGACGGTCTTCGAGTTGCGCGCGATACAGCCCGCCGCCCGCCAGCTCGCCCAACTCTTCGAGCGACGGCTCGACCTCGCGCAGCACGTCGGGCGGGAGCGCCCTTTTCAGGTAAGAGCGCAGCGCGCGGTCGTCCTCGTACTGGTTGCCGAGTCGCGGCGGCTCCTGTCGGAAGGGCATGGGCGGTCTCCTTCGCGCCTTGACCTGCGGTGGGGATTTGTTGATGCTGACTCGGCAAGGATAATAACACCCGCGAGGTCACGGATGTCTGAGACAGTGAGGAGAGCCGCGCCGTCGGCCGCCACGACCGAAGAGATCAGGTCACACTTCCCCGCGCTCGGGCGCGTGCACGAAGGCCACGCGGTCGCGTACTTCGACGGCCCCGGCGGGACGCAGGTGCCGCGCCCGGTCGTCGAGGCGATGTCGGATTATTTGTATCACCACAACGCCAACACGCACTGGGCCTACCCGACGAGCGCCGAGACGGACGAGCTGCTCGAACGCTCGCGCGCGTCGCTTGCCGACTTCCTCGGCGCCGCGCCCGACGAGATCGTCTTCGGCGCGAACGCGACGACGCTCGCCTTCCACCTCTCGCGCACGCTCGGGCGCACGTTCGGGCCGGGCGACGAGATCGTCGTCACGGAGCTAGACCACCACGCCAACGTCGCGCCGTGGCAGGCGCTCGGACGCGAGCGCGGCGTGACAGTCCACGTCGTGCGGATGAACGTCGAGACCGGCGCGCTCGACTGGGACGACTTCGAGCGGAAGGTCAACGCGAAGACGAAGCTCATCGCCGTCGGCGCGGCCTCGAACGCCCTCGGTACCCTGACAGACCTCGCGCGCGCGGGTCGGCTCGCCGAGTCCGTGTGCGCCTACATGTTCGTGGACGCCGTCCACTACGTGCCGCACCGGCTGGCCGACGTGCGCGCCCTGCGCTGCGACTTCCTCGTCTGCTCGGCCTACAAGTTCTACGGCCCGCACGCGGGCGCGATGTTCTGCCGGCGCGAGCTGTTGGAGTCGCTCCCCTTCCCCAAGCTCGCTCCGGCGCCCGACTACGCGCCCGAGGTCGCCGAGACCGGCACGCAGAATCACGAGGGCATCGTCGGCTCGGCGGCGGCCGTCGAGTTCCTCGCCTCGCTCTCGCGCGGGACGCCCACGGCGCCGCTCAAAAGCTCGGCGCGGCGCGAGCGTCTGCGCGCCGCCTTCGACGCGCTCCACGCGCGCGGCGTGGCGCTGACGAAACTGATGTGGGAGGGGCTGTCGCAGGTCGAAGGCGTCAAACTCTACGGCCCCGGCCCCGGCGAGCCACGCACGCCGACGGTCGCCTTCACCGTCGAAGGCGTCGCCTCGACCGAGGTGGCGCGCCGTCTCGCCTCGCGCGGCGTCTTCGTCTCGCACGGCGACTTTTACGCCGCGACGGTCGTCGAACGCCTCGGCCTGCTGCCCGAGGGGCTGGTCAGGGCGGGCTGCGCCTGCTACACCACGCGCGAGGAGGTCGAGCGGCTGGTCGCGGGCGTCGGCGAGATCGCGCGAGCGGGTTGAGCGGTTTACTGCAAGATTTCCGACAACCGGGGCTTTCCCGAGTGGCTGTTTAAGTTAAGACCGAACGGGGCTGAATTTGCGCCCGAAAACGCAAAATCTCCCCCTTGACTGGCCGGCGGGCGCGGGTATACTTCGAGCCATTCGGGTGGTTGGTGAATCCTTCCGCCCACGCGCTTGCTGGGGTGAGGACAGTGATGCGCGACCTCATGAGAGATCATGAGACGAGAGGTGGCTGAGCCCCCAAAGCTTGGCCACCTCTTTTAATTTACCGCCCTTATTTACCGAAATTTACCGAATCCTTACTCAAACGCGCCCGCAAACTAGCACTCGCCGCGCGCGGCCTCGACGAAGTCCGCGAGCAGGCCGTAGGCCGTGCTCTTGAGGTCCGGGTCGTGCGCGACGACGGTGAGACCGGGCAGCACGTCCAGCTCGTAGTGGACGGCGAGCGTCGTGCCGCTGACGGCGCCGAAGGGGCCGCGCGGCTCGGTCTGTTCGGGGCGCACGGCGGCCGAGACTCGCCCGCCCCCGTCGCGGCCGGCGCGCGCGACGAGACGAAACGGGCGGCCCTCGGCGTGCGCCGCGCGCACCTCCGCGTCGCCCAAGCCCCGTATCCCCTCCCGCGAAATCTCTTCCAGCCCGAGACCGGCGCCCATGAGGACGTTCGCCAGCGCGCACGCCTTGACCGCCGAGTCCCAGCCGTCAACGTCGTGCGTGGGGTCGGTCTCGGCGATGCCTAAGCTTTGCGCGCGCCGCACGCCGTCGTCGAAGGTGCCGCCCCGTGCGATCTCGTCGAGGATGACGTTCGTCGTCGAGTTGAAGACGCCGGAGAAGGCTTCGAGGCGCGCGGCGGGGAGCGAAGCCCGGAAGAGCGAGAAGACCGGGCAGTCGGCCACGGTTGACTCGAAGAGAAAGCGGCGGCCGCGCGCGCGTGCCAGCGCCGACAACTCGCGGTAGGCGTGGACGATGGTCCCCTTGTTCGCCGTGACGACGTGCGCGCCGTGTTCGAGTCCCGCGCGCGCGTGCGTGACCGCCGGCTCGCCCGTCAGCGGTTCGAGCGACGTGGTCTCGAAGAGCACGTCGCAGCGCGCCGCCGCGAGCCACTCTCCGACGCCGGACGGCGCGGGCGAAACGCGCGGCGAGAGTTCGCCCGACAGGAGCTTCTCCGTCCCGAAACCCTCGGGCGCGGCGAGCCAACCCATGCGCCGCGTCGCCACGCCCGTCACGCGCCAGCTTATGCCGAACTCGTCTCGCAGCGCGCGCTCCTTCTCGGCGAGCAGGCGCACGAGCGCGCGGCCGACGTTGCCGAAACCGAGCAGGCAGAGGTTGAAATTTTTCATGTTGCTTTTCCGCGCACGTTGCGCGATGCTTCGGGGGCCACAAGCGTTCCGCTTTAAAACTTTTACCACGCGAAGAGAGGCTGAAACCAACATGGCTCGAAAAGGGCGTCGGGGGGGCCGGGCGTTCGGCCGCCGCGAGTTCGTGCGCGCCGGCTTTGTCGGCGGGCTGGGGGTGGCGCTCGCGGGCGGCGGGCTGACGGGCGACGCCGCCGCGCGCGCGCTGGCCAGCCTGGCCGGCGAAGCCCAGGGCGGAGGAAAGTTCGACTGGGAGGAGTTGACCGTCCGCGACGCGCAGGCGGCGATGGCCTCGGGGCGCGTCTCGGCGCGTCGCCTCACGGAGATGTACCTCGAACGCATCGAGCGCATCGACCGCCGCGGCGCGTCGCTCAACTCCGTCATCGAGACCAACCCCGACGCCCTCGGCATCGCCGACTCGCTCGACCGCGAGCGCAAGGCGGGTCGCCTGCGCGGGCCGCTTCACGGCGTCCCCGTGCTCATCAAGGACAACATCGACACGGCCGACCGGATGCAGACGACCGCCGGCTCGCTCGCGCTCGTCGGCGCGAAGCCGCGCCGCGACGCCTTCATCGTCGAGCGTCTGCGCGCGGCGGGCGCCGTCATCGTCGGCAAGACGAACCTGAGCGAGTGGGCCAACTTCCGCTCGACGCACTCTTCGAGCGGCTGGAGCGGGCGCGGCGGACAGACGCGCAACCCCTACGCGCTCGACCGCAACCCCTGCGGCTCAAGCTCCGGCTCGGGCGCCGCCGTCTCGGCAAACCTCGCCCTGGTCGGCGTCGGCACGGAGACCGACGGCTCCATCGTCTGCCCTTCGGGCGCGTGCGGCATCGTCGGCATCAAGCCGACGCTCGGCCTCGTCAGCCGCTCCGGCATCATCCCCATCTCGCACAGTCAGGACACCGCCGGCCCGATGGCGCGCACCGTGGCCGACGCCGCCGCGCTCCTCAACGTCCTCGCCGGTCTCGACCCGCTCGACGCCGTCACGCGCGAGGGCGCGAGGCTCGCGCGGACGGACTTCACACAGTCGCTCGACCCCGGCGCTCTGCGCGGCGCGCGCGTCGGCGTCGCCAGAAAGTTCTTCGGCTTCAACGATCAGGTGGACAAGCTGATGGCCGACGCGATTGATTTGATGAAGCGCGAGGGCGCGACCGTCGTCGATCCGGCCGACCTCCCCAGCCACGGCAAGTTCGACGCCACCGAGTTCGAGGTGCTGCTCTACGAGTTCAAGGCCGACCTCAACAAGCACCTCGCCGCCCTGCCGCCGGGCGACCAACCGCGCACGCTGAAACAGCTCATCGAGTTCAACGAGCGCCACCGCGACCGCGAGATGCCCTACTTCGGTCAGGAGCTTTTCATCCGCTCCGAGGCGAAGGGGCCGCTGACCGAGCCGGCCTACCTGAAGGCGCTGCGTTCGAGCAAGGCGCTCTCGCGGGCGCAAGGGATAGACGCGGTGATGACGAAACACAACCTCGACGCGCTCGTCGCGCCGACGGGCGGGCCCGCCTGGACGACCGACCTCGTCAACGGCGACCACTTCACCGGCGGGAGCTCGACGCCCGCGGCCGTCGCCGGCTATCCCAACGTGCAGGTGCCGGCCGGCTACGTCTACGGCCTGCCCGTCGGCATCTCCTTCTTCGGCCGCGCCTTCACCGAGGCCAAGCTCATCCGCCTCGCCTACGCCTACGAACAGGCCACGCGCCACCGACAGCCGCCGCGCCTGCTGCCGGCGGCCGACCTGCGCGGCTGAAGCCGGGCGCCCCCCTCAAAAATTTTCACGCGAGAAGGGCCACCCGCCGTCGGGTGGCCTCTCTTTTGCACGTACCCTCCTGACAGCTAATTTTACGGGAGCGAAACCGTACTGTCAGAGGTCGGAACTTTGAACCGCGGGGAACGATGGCGGGTCAAACTGAATGGTTCCGGCTCGACTTTCACTAAATCACCTTAAAGGGGAGAACATTACATGGCGGAATCGACTGGTTCATCGACGGGACGTTCGAGAATGGTTACCGGACTGTTTAGAGACAGAGAGAGCGCCGAGCGCGCCTACGGGTCAGTGACCACGCGCGGCTACAAAGACGACGACGTTAACCTTTTGATGTCGGACGAGACGCGCGACAAGCACTTTACGGCGGACGGCCGTGAGACCGAGTTGGGCAACAAGGCGCTCGAAGGCGCGGGCACGGGCGCGGCCATCGGCGGCACCGTCGGCGCGACGCTCGCCGCCATCGCGGCCATCGGGACGACGCTGGCGCTGCCCGGCCTCGGCCTGCTCGTCGCCGGGCCGATTGCGGCGGGTCTGGCGGGCGCGGGCGCGGGCGGCGCGACCGGCGGACTCATCGGCGCCCTCGTCGGCGCCGGCATCCCCGAAGAGCGCGTCAAGCACTACGAGAAGGGCTTGAAGGAGGGCGGCATCGTCATGGGCGTCACGCCCCGCTCGGACGAGGACGCCGAGTACTTCGAGCGCGAGTGGAAGACCCACCGCGGCGAAGAAGTCTACCGCTAAGCCGCGCCGTCGTTACACGGCCTTAACAGTCGGGAGGGAAGATGCGACGGACACTGACTCTAATCTGCTTACTCGGGGTCGCGGCTTTGGGCGCGGCGTGCGGCGGGGGCGACTCGAACTCGAACTCGAACGCGAACGCCAACGGGGCCGCCACGCGCAACGGCGTGGTGGACACGAACGCCAACGTCCCTAAGAACCTGAACGCCAACAGCGCCCCGTCCAACGTGGGCGTGTTGACCAACGACAACGGCAACAAGAACACCGACGGCGTCAGCACGATGAACAACAACGGGAACCGCAACGCCAACGGCAACGGCAACCGGAACGGCAACGCCAACGCGAACCGCAACGCGAATCGCTAAGCGCGGGCGGCTCGGATTGAACGACGAGGGGCGCGGGACGTTTTAACCAACGTCCCGCGCCCCTCTCTTTCCGCCCGCGTACGCCCCGGCGCGCGCGACCCGAAGGGGGGCAGGCTCGCGGCCATGCGTTTCGGCGGCGGGGCGGGTATAATTGCGGTTTCGTGCCCAAGAGAAATTTACGCCCGTGGGAGTTCACGTCACCGGAATGATTAACTTCGAGACCTCGCCGGAGCGCTACCGGCACTGGAAGCTTGAAACAGAAGGGCCCGTCGCCACGCTCTCGATGGACGTGGCGGAGGACGAGACCTTAGCCGACGGCTACAAGCTCAAGCTCAACTCGTACGACCTCGGCGTTGACATCGAGCTCTCCGACGCCGTCCAGCGTCTGCGCTTCGAGCACCCGGAGGTGCGCGTCGTCGTCGTCAAAAGCCTCAAGCCCCGCATCTTCTGCGCGGGCGCCAACATCTACATGCTCGGCACCTCGGCGCACGGCTTCAAGGTCAACTTCTGCAAGTACACCAACGAGACGCGCTGCTCCATCGAGGACGCGTCCGCGCACTCGGGTCAGCGCTACGTCGCGGCGCTGAACGGCACTGCCTCGGGCGGCGGCTACGAGCTGGCCATCTCCTGCGACGAGATTTATCTGGTTGACGACGGCAACTCGGCCGTCTCGCTCCCCGAGGTGCCTCTGCTCGGCGTGCTGCCCGGCACGGGCGGCCTCACCCGGCTCGTGGACAAGCGCAAGGTCAGGCGCGACCGCGCCGACGTGTTCTCGACGCTGGCCGAGGGCCTGAAGGCGAAGCGCGCGCAGGAGTGGGGACTGATCGACGGCCACTTCCCGACGAGCAAATTTCAGGAGGGCGTCGAGGCGCGCGTCCAAGAGATTCTGAAGGACGCGGAAGGGCGCGAGACGGGCCCCGGCATCAAGCTCAACCCGCTGGAGGTTGAAGCGAGCGAGGAGGGGCGCGAGTACCGACACGTCTCCCTGAAGGTCAACCGCGAGGCGCGCCACGCCGAGCTGACCGTGCGCGGGCCGCGGGGCGAACAGCCGACGGACGCGGAGGGGATTCAGGAGCTCGGCGACTCTTACTGGGCGCTCGGCGCCTACCGCGAGATGGACGACGCGCTGCTGCACCTGCGCATGAACGAGCCGGAGGTCGGCCTCGTTTTGCTCAGGACGGAGGGCGAGATTGACGACGTGCTCAGTCTTGACAAGATTCTTGTCGAGAACCGCGAGCACTGGCTCGTCCGCGAGATCGTCCTCTACATGTCGCGCGTGCTGCGTCGGCTCGACCTGACGGCCAAGAGCTTCTTCGCGCTGGCGGAGCCGGGGAGTTGCTTCGCCGGGAACCTGCTCGAACTGCTGCTCGCGTCCGACCGCAGCTACATGCTCAACGACCCCGACCGGAAGGTCGAGCTGGCCTTGAGCGAGTTGAACGCGGGCGCGCTCCCGATGTCGAACGGGCTGACGCGGCTCCAGTCGCGCTTCCTCGCCGAGCCCGAGAGCGCGGACGCCGTCGTCGCGCACGGCGGGCGCTTCGACACGGAGGAGGCCGAGGAGGCGGGACTCGTCACCTTCGCGCCCGACGACCTCGACTGGGAGGACGAAATCCGCGTCGCGGTCGAGGAGCGCACGTCGCTCTCGCCCGACGCGCTGACGGGCATGGAGGCGAGCCTCCGGTTCGCCGGCCCCGAGACGCTCGACACCAAAATTTACGGCCGGCTCACCGCCTGGCAGAACTGGATTTTCCAGCGCCCCAACGCCGTCGGCCCGCAGGGCGCGCTGACGAACTACGGCAAGCCGACGCAGCCGCAGTTCGACTACAAAAGGACGTGAGCGCGCCACAGGCGCCGCGTGCCGCTTACGACAGACTTTCGTGAGGCGTTCGGCGGGCGGCGGCGGCAGTATGTGGGGCGCGCCGCGCATCCAAGTTGAGGCCGGATTATTGAGAGGCTGAGAGGAGTCTTCATTCAGGGTTATGGAGCTACACGAGCGGATTCCTAACAACGTAAATCTTTCGGGCGACAAGCGGCTCCAGAGGGCGCTTGAGAAGTGGCTGCCGAACTACCTCGACTGGTGGCGCGAGATGGGCCCCGAGGGCTTTCAGGAGAAGGACGTGTGGCTGCGCACGGCAATCTCGGTCGAGGCCGACGGGTGGGCGCACTTCGACTACGTGAAGATGCCCGACTACCGCTGGGGCATCTTCTTGAAGCCCGCCGAGGCGGACGCGCGCGTCGGCTTCGGCGACAACGCGGGGCAGCCGGCCTATCAGGAAGTGCCCGGCGAGTTCCGCAACGCGCTACGCCGCATCGTCGTCACGCAGGCCGACACCGAGCCGGCCTCGGTCGAGCAGCAGCGCCAGCTCGGCAAGACCTGCCCGTCGCTCTACGACCTGCGGAATCTCTTTCAGGTCAACGTCGAGGAGGGGCGCCACCTCTGGGCGATGGTCTATCTGCTCCACGGCTACTTCGGCCGCGACGGGCGCGACGAGGCGGATGCTCTGCTCGAAAGGCGTTCCGGCAATCCCGACAAGCCGAGGATTCTCGAAGCCTTCAACCAGCCGTGCGACGACTGGCTCAACTTCTTCTGCTTCACGATGTTCACCGACCGCGACGGCAAGTACCAGCTCTCTGCCCTCGCCGAGTCGGGCTTCGAGCCGCTGGCGCGCACCTGCCAGTTCATGCTGACGGAGGAGGCGCACCACCTCTTCGTCGGCGAGACGGGCGTCGGCCGCGTCGTCCGCCGCACCGCGCAGTTGATGAAGCAGAGCCCCGGCGAGGACGTGCGCGCCTTGGGCGGCATCCCGTTCGACATCATCCAGCGTTACATCAACTACTGGTTCAGCTACTCGCTCGACCTCTTCGGCGGCGAGATCAGCTCGAACGCGGCCGACTTCTTCGCGGCCGGCCTCAAGGGTCGCTACCAGGAGCAGAAGAAGTACACCGAACACCTCCTCCGCGACGACACGTTCACGCTGTCGGTCGTCGAGGGCGGCCGCGTCGGCGAGCGCGAGGTGCCGATGCGCAACGCCTTAAACGAGGTGCTGCGCGGCGAGTACGTGCGCGACTGCGAGCGCGCGCTTGAGCGCTGGAACAAGTACATCGCCGAGGAGGGCGTTGAACACACGCTGCGCCTCCCCTCGCCGCGCTTTCACCGCCACGTCGGCGAGTTCGCCGGCCACCACTTCGACGTGGACGGCCGGATGATCACGGCCGAGGAGTTCGAGGCGCGTAAGGACGAATGGCTCCCGACGCTCGCGGACCGCGAGTACGTCCAGAGCCTGATGCACCCCGTCACCGAGCCCGGCAAGATCGCCAACTGGATCGCCCCGCCCGCCACCGGCATCAAGGGCAAGCCCTTCGAGTTCGAGTACGTCCGTCTGTAACGAAGCAGGCGGCGGCAAGAACAAGTAGACAGTAGATAGTCGAAGAACAGGCGGCGCGGGTCTCGTCAGGCGATGATGAGACCCCCGCCGCTTTTACTTTCCCTGCCGGCTACTGACTATCGTCTACCGTCTACTTGTTTCCAGTTTCCTTCCCCCAGCCAGAGCAGCAGCGCGGCGAGCAGAGAGGCCGCGGGACAGAGCAGCAGGCCGTAGCGCATACCCTGCGGGCTTTGGGCCGCGCCGAGCGCGTCGTTGATGCGGCCGACGAGCGGCGCGCCGATGACGTACGCGGCGAGGTTGACGGCGAAGAAGTAGATGGCGACGCCTAAGCCGTGCAACTGCGGCCCCGCGATGTCGTGCACGTCCGCCGCCGCCGCGCCGAGCCACATCAGAGACAGCGCGAGCAGAAAGAAGTTCGCCGCCAGCAGCACCGCCGCGCCGTTCGAGAAGAGCAGCGCCACACAGTCCCGGAAAGCCGAGCAGGAAGAAGGCCCAGCGCCAGCCCAGCAGCAGCCCGAGCCGCTCGACCTTCGACGGGTACTTGAGCGCGTAGGCGGCGGCGATCCACCCGCCCATCGAGTTGCCGGCCAGCGTCGCGCGCTCGACCTTAAGTCCCGCGAGGAACTTGTCGAGGAAGTCCACGTAGGTGCCGACGCGGTAGTTGATGAGCGGCTTGTCGGAGTTGCCGAAGCCGACCTGATCGGGCGCGATGACGCGGTACTTCTGCGCCAGCGCCGGGGCGTTGAAGGCCCAGTTGGCGGCGTTCCCGCCGAGGCCGTGGGGCAGGACGACGACGGGGCCGCTGCCCGCGTCGTTGTAGCGAATCTTCTGCCCGAAGACGACCGCCTCCTTCGCGGGCGCCGCCGCCGGGGCCTGCGCCCAAGCGGCGGACGGCGCGGCGAGCAGCGCGAGCAGGAGCGCGAACAGCACTCGTCTTTGTTGCTTCATGTAAGTCTCCTCATTCCTATTACGGCGTTAATATGAATGTGCACTTCCGCGCCCCCGGCTTTGAAGGCCGTATTACTCGTAGAGGCGCCGCAGCACGTCCGCGAAGTTGCGTGCGACCACGTCGCGCTTGAGTTTGAGCGTGGGCGTTACCTCGTCTAGTTCGGGCTTGAAGTCTCGGCCGAGGATGACAAACTTCTTCACCGACTCGCTCGAAGAGACGCGGCGGTTGGCCGACTCGACGATGTCCGAGACGAGGCGGCGAAACTCCTCGCTCGCGGCCAGCTCGGCGAGGCCGCCGGAGCGTAAGTTCAGCGCGCGCGCGTGCTCCTCGGCCTCCTGCGGGTTGAGCGTGACGAGCGCGACGAGGTAGCTGCGGCCGTCGCCGTGGACGTAGGCGTGGCTGACGAGGTGGTGCTCCTTGATCATGTTCTCGACGAGTGCGGGCGCGACGTTCTTCCCCGTCGAGAGCACGATCAGCTCCTTCTTGCGCCCCGTGATCTTCAGGAAGCCGTCCGCGTCCAACTCGCCCAAATCGCCCGTCAGAAGCCAGCCGTCGCGCATCACCTCGGCGGTCTTCTCGGGATCCTTGTAGTAGCCCGAAAACATCATCTCGCTCCGGACGAGGATTTCGCCGTCGGACTCTATTCGCACCTCGCAGCCCCGGGCGCGCGACGAAGCGGGCGCCGGCGAAGGCGGAGCGGTTTGCCTTTTGCGATTCGCCTTTGTATTCTTCGGCTGTAAATCCCCAACCAAGACTTTTTAAGAGTGACGACGATTCAGACCACCGTAATGAAGTTCGGCGGCACGTCCGTCGAGGACGCGCGTGCCTTCGAGCGCGTGGCCGCGCTCGTCCGCGCCGAGCGCCGGAAGACCCCCGTCGTGGTCGTCGTCTCGGCGATGAGCCGCTTCACCGACGCGCTGCTCGCGGCCTTCGAGCGCGCGGCCGCGGGCGAGGGCGAGCGCGCCGTGCCGGCGCTCGAAGAGCACTTCGCGCGCCACACCGAGGTGCTCCGCGCGCTGCTCCCGGAGACCAGAAGCCCCGAGGAAGTGGGCGCCGCCGTCGGGGAGTTCGGCGAACTCCTCGCGTCCGCGCGCGACCTCATCGGGGACGCGTTCCGACAGGCGGCCGGCGGGGAGAGGCCGCTGCCGCTTTTGCAGGACTTCGTCGTCTCGTTCGGCGAGCAGTTGTCGTCGCGTCTGCTCGCCGAAGTCCTCCGCGCGCGCGGGCTTCAGGCGCGGCAGGCGGACGCGCGCCGCTGCGTCATCACCGACGACGAGCACGGCCGCGCGACGCCGCTCAAGGAGGAGACCGAGCGCCACACGCGCGCGCAGCTTGAGCCTCTGCTCGGGGAAGGCGTCACGCCCGTCGTGGGCGGCTTCATCGCGTCGTCGGCCGCGAGCGGCGAGACGACGACGCTGGGGCGCGGCGGCTCGGACTACACCGCGGGCCTCGTCGGCGCGGCGCTGCGGTCGAGGGAGATTCAAATCTGGACGGACGTGTCGGGCGTGCTCACCGCCGACCCGCGCGTCGTCCCCGAGGCGCGCACCATCCCGCGCCTCTCCTACGCCGAGGCGGCCGAGCTGGCCTACTTCGGCGCGAAGGTTCTGCACCCGAAGACCATCCTCCCGGCGGTCGTCCGCAACGTGCCCGTCCGCATCCTCAACTCGCGGCGGCCGAAGGAGCCGGGCACCGCCGTCTTCTTCGACGCCGAGATGACGCCGCGCACCGTCAAGGCCATCGCGCACAAGGCCGGCGTCCACATCGTCCACATCACTTCGGCGCGGATGCTCGGCGCCTACGGCTTCCTGCGCGCCATCTTCGAGGTCTTCGAGCGCCACCGCACGGCCGTGGACATCGTGACCACGTCCGAGGTCTCGGTCTCGCTCTCGCTCGAAGACCTCGGCGCCATCGAAGCCATCACCGAAGACCTGAAGCACTTCGCCGCCGTCCGCGTCGAGAGCGGGCGCGCCATCGTCTGCATCGTCGGCGAGGGGTTGCGCTCGACGCCCGGCATCGCCGGCCGCGTCTTCTCGAACATCCGGGACATCAACGTCCTGCTCATCTCGCAGGGCGCGTCGAGCATCAACCTGACCTTCGTCGTCGAGGAGCGGCACGCCGCCGATGCCGTCCGGCTCCTCCACGCGGCCTTCTTCGAGTGCGCCACCTCGGAGCTGCTCGCCGAGATCGGCGGCGCACAGTAACGGATGAAACTCTTCGAGCTGACGAGGACGCTGATCGACATCCCTTCCGTCTCCGGCGACGAGGCGGAGGTGGGGCGTTTTCTCGCGTCGCATCTGGAAAGCTCAGGCTGGCGCGTCGAGTCGCAGGAGGCCGAGCCGGGGCGCGCGAACGTGCTGGCGACGACGGGGCGGCGCGCGCGCGTCGTGCTCTCGACGCACATGGACACCGTGCCGCCGTTCATCGCTTCGTCCGAGGACGCGACGCACATCCGGGGCCGCGGCGCGTGCGACGCGAAGGGCATCATCGCCGCGCAGGTCGCGGCGGCCGAGGCGCTGCGGGCGGAGGGCTTGGAAGAGTTGGGACTGCTCTTCACCGTCGATGAAGAACTCGGGAGCCTCGGGGCGCGCGCCGCCGACGCGCACGCGATGGCGCGCGAGTGCGAGTTCCTGATTAACGGCGAGCCGACCGAGAACAGGCTGGCCGCCGGCTCGAAAGGCTCGCTCCGTCTGCGGCTCTCGACGCGCGGGCGCGCGGCGCATTCGGCCTACCCGGAACGCGGGCGTTCGGCGATTGAGCAGATGCTCGACGTGCTCGCGGACGTGCGCGGCTTGAATTGGCCGCGCGACGAGTTCTTCGGCGAGACGACGTGCAACATCGGGACGATGAGGGGCGGCACGCGCCCCAACGTCATCCCGGCCGAGGCCGAGGCCGAGCTGCAAATCCGCCTGGTGACGCCGTCCGATACGGTCAAGGCGATTCTTGAAGAGACGGTGGCGGAGCGCGCGCGCGTGGAATACCTTTCGGCCGCCGAGCCGGTGCGGATGCACTCGGTCGAGGGGTTCGAGCGCGAGGTCGTCAGGTTCACGACCGACATCCCGTACCTCTCGAACTGGGGCGCGCCGCTCCTCGTCGGCCCCGGCTCGATTCTCGACGCGCACACCGACGGCGAGCGCGTCTCGAAACGCGAGCTGGAAGAGTCGGTCGAAATCTACGTGCGTCTCGTCAAGTCGCTTTTGGCGCGAAGCTGAAATCTTATGAAGCTGGCTCTACTCGGTCACGGGGCGATGGGGCAACTGGTCGAGCGTCTGGCGCGCGAGGCGGGCGACGAGGTGGCGACCGTGCTCGGCTCGCGCGAGGCCGCGTTCGGCGCCGAAGAGTTGGCCGAGATACTCGCCGGCCACGACGCCGCCATCGACTTCACGGTCGCCGACGCCGTCGCGCGCCACGCCGAAGCCTGCGCGCTGGCGCGCGTCCCGCTCGTCGAAGGCACGACGGGCTGGCACGCGCAGTTGGACGACGTGCGGCGCGTCTTCGAGCGCGAGGGCGGCGCGCTCATCTACGGCGCGAACTTCTCCGTCGGCGTCAACCTCTTCTACCGCGTCGTCGCGCGCGCGGCAGAATTGTTCAAGGGCTTCGACTACGCGGCGTTCGTCGAGGAGGCGCACCACTCGCGCAAGCGCGACGCGCCCTCGGGCACGGCGCTGCGTCTGCGCGACATCTTGACGGACGCGTACGGCGCCGGGCCGCCCGTCGCCTCGACGCGCGCCGGCCACATTCCGGGCACGCACCGCGTGGGCTTCGACTCGGCGGCCGACCACATCACGCTCACGCACACGGCGCGCTCGCGCGAGGGCTTCGCGTCGGGCGCGCTCGTCGCCGCCCGCTGGATTCGGGGCAAGGCGGGCGTCTACGAATTCTCCGAAACGCTCGAAGAGATTTTGAAGGGCCGTGAACCGCAAGGAGACGAAAGCGATGAACGTTGAATGGATGCGCGGGTGCGCGACGGCTTTGGTGACGCCTTTCGGGGCGGGCGGCGGCGTCGATGTGGAGCGGATGCAGGCGCTCGTCGGCCGCCAGATCACGGGCGGCGTCTCGCTGCTCGTGCCGTGCGGGACGACGGGCGAGAGCGTGACGATGTCGCAGGAAGAGCGCGAGTCGGTCATCGCCGCGACCGTCGAGGTCGCAAAGGGGCGCGCACACGTCATCGCCGGGACGGGGAGCAACAGCACCGCGCACGCCGTCGAGCAGTCGCGCCGCGCGGCCGAACTCGGCGCTGACGCGGTGCTCGTCGTCGCGCCCTACTACAACAAGCCGACGCAAGAGGGTCTGTATCGACACTTCCGCGCGGTGGCCGAGGCGGTGCCCGAGACGCCCGTCGTGCTCTACAACGTGCCGGGGCGCACTTCGTCGAACATCGCGGCCGAGACGACGCTCCGGCTCGCGCGCGACTGCGCGAACGTCGTCGCGGTCAAGGAGGCGTCGGGCAACCTCTCGCAGATCATGGAAATCCTGCGCGGCCGCCCCGAGGGCTTTCTGGTGCTCTCGGGCGACGACGCGATGACGCTGGCGATGATCGCGCTCGGCGCCGACGGCCTCATCTCGGTCGCGTCGAACGAGGCGCCCGCGGAGATGTCTGGGATGGTGCGCGCCGCGCTCGAAGGGCGCTGGGACGAGGCGAGGCGCGAGCACTACCGACTGCTCCCGCTGATGGACGTGAACTTCGTCGAGTCGAGCCCCGGCCCCGTCAAGGCCGCGCTGGCGCTGATGGGTCTCGTCGAAGAGAACCTGCGGCTGCCGCTCGTCCCCGTCACCGAGCAGACGCGCGGGCGCGTGCGCGAGGTGCTCGCGGAGTTGGGGCTGTTGGAGGAGACTTCGCATGTCGCTGCGTGAGCAGGTCGAGGGGCTGTACGAGAAGGGCGGCGACTTCAACCCGACCGACCGCGAGGTCTTCGAGGCGTTCAAGCAGGCGCTCAACCGCGGCGAGGTGCGCGCCGCCGAGCGCGACGAGTCGGGGCGCTGGCGCGTCAACTCTTGGGTCAAGCGCGGCATCCTCGCCGGCTTCCGCATGGGCGCGCTCTCGGACATGAGCGCGCACGCCAGCCTCCGCTTCTTCGACAAGGACACTTACCCGGTGCGCCCGACGACGATCATGGAGGGCGTGCGCATCGTCCCCGGCGGCTCAAGCGTGCGCGACGGCGCGTACCTCGCGCCGGGCGTCGTGTGCATGCCGCCGATGTACGTCAACGCGGGCGCGTACGTGGGCGAGGGGACGATGATCGACAGCCACGCGCTCGTCGGCTCGTGCGCGCAGGTGGGCCGGCGCGTCCACCTCTCGGCCGCCGCGCAGATCGGCGGCGTGTTGGAGCCGGTCGGGGCGGTGCCCGTCGTCATCGAAGACGACGTGCTGGTCGGCGGCAACTGCGGCGTCTACGAGGGGACAATCGTGCGCGCGGGCGCGGTGCTCGCGCCGGGGACGATCCTGACGGGGGCGACGCCCGTCTACGACCTCGTCCGCGGCGAAGTTTACAGACGCGCCGAGGACGCGCCGCTTGAGATTCCGGCGGGCGCGGTCGTCGTGCCCGGCTCGCGCGCGGTGACGACCGAGCGCGGGCGCGAGTGGGGCTTGTCGCTCTACGCGCCCGTCATCGTCAAGTACCGCGACGAGAAGACGGAGCGCGCGGTTCAGTTGGAGGACTACCTGCGTTGAGCGATTTCGAGCCGGCGCGGCGGCTGCGCGGCATCCAGAAGAGCGTCATCCGTCAGGTCTTCGACCGCGCGCGCCCCGGTAGCATCAACCTCGGCCTGGGCGAGCCGGATTTGCCGACGCCCGACGTGATACGGCGCGAGGCCGCGCGCGTCGTCACCGAGGAGCAGAACGGCTACACCACGCACGCGGGTCTCCCTGCTTTGCGCGAGCGCGTCGCCTCCGACTATCCGCACCTCGAACTCTCGACCGAGCAGGTCGTCGTCACCGCCGGCTCGCAGGAGGCTCTCTACCTCGCGCTGTTGACGCTGGTGGACGAGGGCGACGAGGTGCTCATCCCCGACCCCGGCTTCGTCGCCTACCCGACGATTGTGAAGATGGCGGGCGGGACGCCGAAGTTTTACAAGATGCCCGCGTCGAAAGATTTCTCGTTCGACGTGGAAGACTTCCGCCGACGACTGACGCCGCGGACGAAGGTCGTCGTCTGCATCAGCCCGTCGAACCCGACGGGGCGCGTCCTCTCGCGCGCGGAGCTTGCGGCGCTGGCCGGCGCGCTCGAAGGCACGGGCGTCTACGTCGTGAGCGACGAGATTTACCGCGACCTCTATTTCACCGGCGGGCGGCCTTCGTCCATCTCGGAGTTCAGAACCGAGCGCGCGGTCGTCATCGGCGGGCTGTCGAAGTCGATGAGCATGACGGGCTGGCGCCTGGGCTGGCTCTGCGGCGACCGGGAAGTGGTGCGGAGCGCGCTCGTCCTGCACGGCTACACGACGACGTGCGCCTCGGCCGTCTCGCAGAAGGCGGCGCTGGCCGCGTGGACGGACGAGGCCGAGGCGGCGCGCGCCGACTCCCGCCGAACGTTCCGCGAGCGGCGCGACCACCTGCTCCGGCTCCTCTCGACAGAGTTGGGCCTGCGCGCCGTCGAGCCGGAGGGCGCCTTCTACACGATGGTTGACGTGGCGGCGCACGGCGACTCGATGACGGTGGCCGAGCGTCTGCTCGAAGCGGGCGTCATCACCGTCCCCGGCTCGGCCTTCGGCGCGGAGGGCGAAGGGTTCCTCCGCGTCTCCTTCTGCGCCGACCTCCCCGTCCTCAAAGAGGGCGTGCGCCGGATGAAAGAGGCGCTGAAGAAGTGACGAGTGACAATAAAGGACAAGTGTTTTAACTTATCATTCATCACTCATCACTTCGCTTGGAGGCGTTATGGGCGGAAAGTATCGGGTCGGAATCTTGGGCGCGACGGGGACGGTCGGGCAGCGCTTCATGCAGCTTTTGGAGAGCCACCCGCAGTTCGAGGTGTCGGCGCTGGCGGCCTCCGACCGCTCGCAGGGCAAGGCTTACGCCGAGGCTTGTTCGTGGCGACTGCCGGGCGAGATGCCCGAGGCCGTGCGCGGCCTGAAGGTCTCGGCGCCCGAGCCGCCGCTCGACTGCGACCTCATCTTTTCGAGCCTTCCGGGCGACATCGCGCGCGAGACCGAGGAGTCGTTCGCGCGCGCCGGTTACGCCGTCATCAGCAACTCGTCGGCGCTCAGGATGGACGAGGACGTGCCGCTGCTCATCCCCGAGGTCAACCACGAACACCTCGCGCAGTTGGACGCACAGAAAGCTTCTCGCTCGTTCGAGCGCGGGATGATCGTCACCAACCCGAACTGCTCGACCATCATGCTGGCGCTGGCGCTGGCGCCGCTCCACGCGCGCTTCGGGATAGAGGCGTGCGTGGCGACGACCTTGCAGGCGCTCTCGGGCGCGGGCTACCCCGGCGTCGCCTCGCTCGACGCGGCCGACAACGTGCTCCCTTACATCGGCGGCGAGGAGGAGAAGATCGAGACCGAGACGCTCAAGATTCTCGGCCGCCGCGAGGGCGGGCGCATCGCCGACGCGCCGTTCAAGGTGAGCGCGCAGGTGCACCGCGTCAACGTCAGCGACGGCCACTTGGCCGCCGTCCGCGTCAAGCTCGCGCGCCAGACATCGGTGGAAGAGTTGCGCGAGGCGTTCGCCTCTTTCACCTCGCTCCCGCAGGAGCTGAAGCTGCACACCGCGCCCGAGCGCCCCATCGTCGTCCGCGACGAGCCGGACCGCCCGCAGCCCCGGCTCGACCGCGACGCGGGGCGCGGCATGAGCGTCACCGTCGGCCGCATCTTCCCCGACAAGGTGCTCGACTACCGCTTCGTCGCGCTCAGCCACAACACCGTCCGCGGCGCCGCCGGCGCGGCGATCCTCAACGCCGAACTGCTCGTCGCCACGGGCCGGCTCTGAAGTAAACAGTAGTTCACCACGAAGACACGGAGACGCGGCTTGAAGCGATAAGACTTCAAGCCGCGTCTCCGTGTCTCCGTAGTTAATCCCTTCTGCCGGGAAGTCGGAGCCTCAAGCCGACGCGGACGAAGGCCGGGGGGCCCAGCGTGAGGACGGGCGTGCGGCCGACCTCGTAGCGTTGGCCGGTGAGGTTCTCGGCGGCGGCGAAGGCTTCCACGCCGCGCGCGAGGCGGCGCGAGACGAAGGCGTCGAGCGTGAAGTAACGCCCGAGCCGCAGTTGGTTCTGGTCGTCGTCGAACTGCGCGCCCGAGGCCCGGGCCTGTAGGCCGAAGCTGACGCCGCGCCCGCGCGGGACGTAGCGCAGTTGAAAGCCTAACTGGTGGCGCGCGACCTGCGGGAGCCGTCGGCCTTCGAGCGCGGCGTCGGCGGGGAAGCTCTCGACGCGCGCGTCGGCGAAGAGATAGCCGGCCGAGGCCGTCCAGCCGTTGCCGAGGCGCTTCTCGAACTCGGCCTCGAAGCCGACGGTGCGCGTGCGCCCGAGGTTCCGCCTTGTGCGCGTGATGAGCGCGGGCGTGACCGAGAGCGTCACGTTGGCGACGGGGCGCGTCACGTCCGCGCGGAAGAGGCCGGCGCGCGCCACAAGCCCGCGGCGCGTGTTGGTGTAGATGAGGCCGGCCTCGCCGCTCGTCAGACGCTCGGCGCGCAGATTTTCGTCGGCGAGCGTGACGACGTTGCCGACGCGGAACGAGCGATACAGCTCGTTCAACGTCGGCGCGCGGAACGCCCGCGCGAACGTCGCGTTGAGAGAGAGCGCATCGGAGACTTTAAAGACGGCCGCGAGCTGCGGGCTGAAGGCCGTCTCCGTGCGCTCGTCAAAGCCGACCGTCGTCACCGCGCGCGCGCCCGTCAGAGCGCGCGTCGTCTGCTGCGCGCGGTAGTTGCGCCAGCGGTCGAACCGCAGGCCGGGCGTGACGACCAGCCGGTCTGTCAGGCGCAGAGCGTCGCGCGCGTAGAAGCCAACGGTGCGCGCCCGCCCGCCCGCGCCGACGAGCGAAGAGGGGCGGCCCGCGACGTAGACCAACTCGTCGCTCGCGCCGCGCGCCTCCGACGCCTCGAAGCCGGTGACGATGGCGTGGCGCGTGCCGAACGCGCGCGACCACTGGAAGGACAGCCCCGCGCCTTGCGCCGGCACGCGCTGGAGCCGCGTCAGCGTCTCGCTCGCGCGGTCGGCGGCGACGGCCGTGAAGCTCTGATCCAAGACCTGCGTCGAGGCGTGCGCGCGCAGGTCGAAGAGTCCGGCGCGCGTCGTGTTCCAAGAGACTCCCGCCGCGAGCTGCCGGACGTGCGTGCGGTTGAACTGCTGCGGCGTGCCGTTGCGGCGCGACTCGCCGTAGTAGGAGGGGCGCGCGAAGATGAAGAGGCCGTTGGCGAAATTCCGCCTCACGTACAGCTCGCCGTAGGCGTTGCGCGAGGCGGCGGGCGTGTCAACCGGCCCGCGCTCGCGCCGGTCAACGAGGACGTAGCCGCCCGTGTTGAAAGTCTGCGCGGAGACCGAGATCCCCCAGCGGTTCTTCAAAGTGCTCGCGTACAGCGAAGCGTCGGGCGTGTGCTGCGTGCCGTAGGAAGTCTCGAAGCGGAGTTGCGTGTCGTTCGCTTCGCGCGGGACGAACTGGACGACGCCGCCCAGCGCGCCGCTGCCGTAGAGCGCGGAGGAGGCGCCGCGCAGCACCTCGACGCGCTCCAACCCCTCGCGCGGGACGCGCCCCCAGTAGACCCAGCCGCCGAACGGGTCGTTAAGGGGCACGCGGCCGTAGAGCACGACGGCGCGGCTGGCGCCGCTCGCGCCGACGCCGCGCAAGGAGACGCCCTGCGCGGTCGGGTTGGCCGCGCGGCTCGAAGTGCGCCGGAAGAGTTGGAAGCCGGGCACCTGCCGCAGCACCTCGTCGGCCGTCAGCGCGGCGGCCGTCTCAAGCTCCTGCGCGCCGAGCACGACGACGCTGGCCGCCGTCTCCGCCAGACGCGTCTCGGTGCGCGCGGCCGTCACCGACACGCGCTCGTCGAGCGCGTGCGGCCGCAACACGACGCGCAGGACTTCCGCGCCGTCCCACTCGTCGGCCTTCCAACGCCGCTCAAACTTCTCGAACCCCGGCGCGCTGACCGACAGCCAGAAGCCGTAGAGGCGGATGGGGCCGACCGCGAAACGCCCCTCCGCGTCCGTCCTGACGACGAGGGGGTCGAAGGCGCCTTTGCCGTGCATCCACACCTCCGCGCCGGCCACGGGCGCGCCGTTCTGGTCAACGACGACGCCGCGCAGCGTCGGCCGCGGCTCCGGCGTCGGCGACCCGCCCTGCGCGCGCGCCGCGCAGACGAAGGCGACGAAGATCAGGCAGGCTGATAAAACTTTTGACGGCACGCCGAGATGATAAATCATCCGCGGCGCGTTTGCTCAACGGGCGGGCTCTCGCTGTGTTAGTCTCGGGCGCGTGAACCCCTGGCAGGAAGTGGTCATCGCGGCGGCGGCGTTCGCGGCCGGTCTCATCAACTCCATCGCGGGCGGCGGCACGCTCGTCTCGTTCCCGGCGCTGCTCTGGACGGGGCGCGACCCGGTGCTGGCGAACGCGACGAGCACGGTCGCGCTCTGGCCGGCGTCGCTGGCGGGCGTCTACGGCTTCCGGCGCGAGTTGAAAGGCGGGGCGCGCACGTTCCTGCTCTTCGGCGCGCCTTCGCTTTTGGGCGGCATCGTCGGCGCGGCGCTGCTGCTGCGGACGCCGTCGGAGACGTTCGGCCGGCTCGTCCCCTTCCTCATCCTCTTCGCGACGCTGCTGCTTGCGGCGCAGGAGCCGATCTCGCGCCGCCTGCGCGGGGACGGCGACGAGCCGCACGAGCCGACGCGCGCCTGGTGGGCGGGCGCCATCGTCTTTCAGTTCTTCGTCGGGGTCTACGGCGGCTACTTCGGGGCGGGGATCGGCATCCTGATGTTGGCGGCGCTGGGGCTTTTGGGCTTCACGGACATTCACCGGATGAACGCGCTGAAGAACCTGCTCGCCATCTGCATCAACGGCGTAGCCGCCGTCTACTTCATCTTCTCGGGCGCGGTCATCTGGTCGGACGTTTTGGTGATGACCTTCGCGGCCATCGCGGGCGGCTACTCGGGCGCGCGGCTCGCCTACAGACTCGGCCGCCGCTTCGTCCGCACCGCCGTCATCGCCATCGGCCTCGTGATGAGCGTCTCGCTCTTCTTCCGCTGAAGATAAATTAAAAGGGATGGGCAGGACGGACAGGGTAAAGATTTTGATTCCTCACCCTGTCCGTCCTGCCCATCCCTTTTAATTATTCTCTCTCGCTCAGAGACTGCGGGTGCCGAAGGTGTCGCAGCGTCGCACGTCGCCGCTGTCGAAGCCTTGCCGGAACCAGCGCATGCGCTGCTCGGACGAGCCGTGCGTGAAGGAGTCGGGGACGACGTAGCCTTGCGCCTCGCGCTGGAGCCGGTCGTCGCCGATGGCCGAGGCCGCGCCGAGCGCCTCCTCAACGTCGCCGGGGTCGAGCTGGTCGCGCTGCTTCGCGTAGAAGCCCCAGACGCCCGCGTAACAGTCGGCCTGTAGCTCAAGGCGGACGGAGAGGTCGTTGGACTGCGCCTCGCTCCGCGCGCTCTGCTGGAGGCGCGTCACCTTGTCCGACGTGCCCAGAAGGTTCTGGACGTGGTGGCCGACCTCGTGCGCGATGACGTAAGCCTGCGCGAAGTCGCCCGGCGCGCCAAGGCGCGACTGTAGGTCGTCGTAGAAGGAGAGGTCGATGTAGACCTTCTGGTCGGCGGGGCAGTAGAAGGGGCCGACCGACGCGCCGGCCCGCCCGCAGGCCGTGTCGGCGCGCGCGGTGAAGACCTGAAGCGCCGGCTCGCGGTAGTCGCTCCGGTTGCGCTGGAAGACCTCGTTCCAAACGTCCTCGGTGCTGCCGAGCACGCGCCGGACGAAGCGTATGTCCTCGTCGTTGGCCGGCGGCTGCCCCGGCGCGCGGCCCGGCTGCGAGGCGGGCGGCGGGCCTTCCGGCCCCGCGCCGCCGCCGTTCAAAATCTGGCCCGGGTCTACGCCGAAGAGGAGCGCGAGGACGACGATCACGACCCCGCCCAACCCCCCGCCGACCGCGAGGCCGCCGCCGCCTATCCCGCGCCGGTCTTCTACGTTTCCGCTCTCACGCTGGCCGCCTAGTCTCATTTTTTTAAACTCTCCTCCGCTGACGTTTCCGCCGGCCGCCTCGGCGGCCCGGGCCGGTTGCTCTCGAACGGGGGAAAGGTTCGAGGTTCGTTAAGTTAAGACGGGGGAAGTCTCTCTAGCGCCCTTGGCGGCCGGGCGCGGGCGCCGGGGGCGGGTCGCCGCGCTCCTTCTCCTGCCCCGGCCCGACGGGCACGCCTCTGCGCAGCTTGTAGGCGCGGACGAAGAGCGCGAGCGCGACCCACGTGCCGATGAAGGCGAGCGGGTAGGTGATGCCGCGCGGCCACTTGACCGCGAGCATCGAGAGCCCGAGCAGCGCCGCGCCGGCCATCGCCATCAGACGCGCCTCGGCCGGCCCCAGCACGCGCCGGTTGGTGATGGCCGCGCCGACCGCGCTCCCGACGCCGATGACGCCGGCCGCCGCGCGCGTGGCGCTCCCCTTCCGGCTCGTGCGCTGGCCCCGCTGCCGGCGGGACTGCGGCGGCCCGAGGGGCCGCACCTTCCGACGCTCGCTGATGACGATCTCGGTCGAGTGTTCGAGGTCGCGGCAGTACATCTCCTCCATCTGCCCGGCGAAGCCCTCGTCCTCAATCGTCACGTCCAGCTCCCAGTTGCCCATCCAGCTCGCGACGTTCAGGTTGGTCGAGCCGACGCGCGCCCAGCGCCCGTCAACCACAGAGGTCTTGGCGTGAATCATCGGGCCGTCCCACTCGAAGACGCGCACGCCCGCTTCGAGCAGCGCGCGGTAGTTGGCGCGAGAGAGCGCGCTCACCACCGGGATGTCGCTCGCGCTCGGGACGAGGAGCCGCACGTCCACGCCGTCCTGCGCCGCCGCGCGCAGCGCCTGCACGTACATCGTCGTCCCGACGAAGTAGGCGTCCGTCAGCCAGAGGTACTTGCGCGCGCCCGCCGCGACCAACTGTTCGAGGCGGTAAAGCCCGACCGTGTTCGGCTCGGTCGCGATGACGCGCACGGCCACCTCGCCGCCCTGCTCGATGGACTCGCGCGAGGGCAGGTGCTCGGCCGGAATCGCCTCGCCGCACGAGGTCTCCCACACGCGCGCGAAGGCCGCCTCCATGTCGGCGACCGCGGGCCCGCGTATCTCGACGCCGGTGTCGCGCCACGGCTCGATCTTCTTCTCGGGGCGCCCGACCCAGTCGCGCCCGACGCAGAGGCCCATCACGAAGCCGACCCGCCCGTCCACCGAGATCATCTTGCGGTGGTCGCGGTTGAGCCAGCCGAACGGCTCGTCGTAGCGCGGCGGGTTAAAGCCACGCACCTCGACGCCCGCGTCGCGCAGGTTGCGCCAGAACCGCCGCGAGGTCTTGCCGACCGCGCCGAGCCAGTCGTAGACGACGCGCACCTTCACGCCCTCGCGCGCCTTCACGCAGAGCGCCTCGGCGAACTCGCGGCCGATCTCGTCCTCGTGGATGATGAAGCTCTCGAAGTGGATGGTGCGGCGCGCCGAGGCGATGGCTTCGAGCCACGCGGGGTAGTTCTCCTTGGCGTCCACGAGGAGCCGCACGCCGTTGCCGTGGACGAGCGGCGAGCCGGTGGCGCGCGCGTACGCCTGCTCGACGACGCGGCGCACGGGCGGGAACTCGGCCGTGTCGATGCCCGAGTCGATGCCCTCGCGCTCCTCCTGCTTCGGCTGATACAGCTCGGTCGTCATCAAACGTCCATCTTACCGGGTACGTCTTTGGACAACTGTGTCCGCGGGCAAACAAATCTGTTGCGAGGTTCGGGAGAGGCACACATAATAGCGCGTTTTCCGCCGCCGCGCGCGCCGAATTGAGGCGCGCGGGAAAAGTTTCCGCCGGAGAGCCTTTCGATGAAGAGACCCGAGACGGCAGAGCTGTTCCTCCCGCTCCAACGCGAGCTGGTCGCGCTGCTGCGCGGGCTGGCCGAAGACGATTGGGCGCGCCCGACCGTGGCGCGCGGCTGGACGGTGAGGGACGTGGCCGCACACCTGCTCGACACAGACCTGCGCCGCCTCTCGGCACAGCGCGACGCGCACCGGCCGTCTTTCAAAAAGCTGGACGGGTATGATGAGATCGTCGCCTTCATCAACCGCGAGAACGCCGCGTGGGTCGAGACGGCGCGGCGTCTGAGTCCGCGCGTCGTCGCCGACCTGCTCGAATGGGCGGGGCCGCAGGTGGCGGAACTCTTCACCTCGCTCGCGCCGGAGGACGAGGCGCCCATCGCGGTCGCGTGGGCGGGCGAGGAGCGGTCGGCCAACTGGATGGACGTGGGGCGCGAGTACACAGAGAAGTGGCACCACCAGGCGCAGATACGCGACGCGGTCGGAGCAGTCGCGCTCGACTCGCGCCGCTGGCTCGGCCCCGTCCTTGAGCTTTCGATGTACGCTCTCCCCTACGCCTTCCGCGCGTGTAAAGCCCGAGAGGGCAGCGCCCTCTCCGTCCGCATCGACGGCGAGGCCGGCGGCGACTGGCACCTCCTGCGCGCCCGCAACAGTTGGGAACTGCGCGAGGGCGAGGCGGCCGACGCGACCGCCCGCGTCCGCCTCGACGCCGACGCCGCCTGGCGCCTCTTCTTCAACGCGCTCGCCCCGGCAGAGGCCGCCGCGCGCGTCGAAGCGTCGGGCGACGAGAAACTCTGCGCGGCCTTCCTCGGCGTCAGGTCGGTGATGGTTTAACTCTGAAACTTCAAATCTCAAATAAGCCCGCGAGCATGACGAACACTCAAACGACGACCGGCGAGTCGGACTTAAACTTCCTGCGGCGCGCGATACGGCTCGCGCTCGAAGCCGAGGCCGGCGGCAACCTCCCCGTGGGCACGGTCGTCACGCTCGACGAACGTGTCGTCGCCGGGGCGGGCAACGCCGTGCTCGCGCCCGCCTACCACCCCGGCCGCCACGCCGAGACCGAAGCTCTCCGGCTCGTCCCCGTCGAACTCTGGCCGCGCGCGAGAGAGATGACGGTCTACACGACGCTCGAACCGTGCGTCATGTGCGCGGGCGCGCTGCTGCTCCACGGCGTCGGCCGCGTCGTCTACGGCGCGCGCGACACCACGGGCGGCGCCGGCCCGCTGCTCGCGCACCTGCCCGCCTACTACTCGGGCGGCGCGGGCGTCCCCCTCTGGCTCGGCCCGCTTCTGCCGGATGAATGCGACCCGCTCTTCCAACGCGTCAACGCGCGCTTCGACCTGCTCCCCTGCGGCAAGGAGAGTTTTTAGGCCGCGCCCTTCCGAGTTATTTTGTTGACACGCGGCGCGGCGCGTCATAAAACATCTGCCGACTTGTCCGGAAAGATTCGCGCGCGGGAGCCGTTCGGTCGTTCCCCGCCCTCCTCGCAAGCTTTAACGTCGCTCCCGGCGCGCACGCACAGCCAACCCAAGAGACAGGAGACAACATGCGTCCCCCCCAGAAAACGAAGCGCCCGGCCTCCATCTTTCTAAACGCCTTCAGCCTTCTCCTCCTCCTCCTCGCGCCCGCGGCCGCGCACGCGCAGACGCAGATCACGACCGGCACCGTGCAGGGCACCGTCACCGACGAGCAGGGCGCGACCGTCCCCGGCGCCAGCGTCGAAGTCCGCAACGTCGGCACCAACCTCACGCGCACGCTCTCGACCGACGACGGCGGCCGCTTCGTCTTCCTCCAACTCCCGCCCGGCCGCTACACGCTCACCGTCTCGAAGCAGGGCTTCGCCAACATCAAGCAGGAGGAGTTCGCGCTCACCGTCGGCCAGTCCGCCAACCTCGACCTCAAGATGAAGGTCTCCGGCGTCAACGAGACGATCACCGTCTCGGCCGTCCAGACCGTTGACACCGCCAGCTCGCAGACCTCCACGACCATCAACGAGCGCGCGGTCGCCAACCTCCCCGTCCTCGGCCGCAAGTTTGAAGACCTGCTGACGCTCACGCCGAACGTCTCCGTCACGCAAGGCCCCGACGGCGACGAGATCAACTTCGCGGGCCAGCGCGGCGTCTTCAACAACATCAGCCTCGACGGCGGCGACTACATGAACGGCTTCTTCGGCGAGCAGGCCGGCGGCCAGCGCGCCGCCATCGACATCCCGCTCGACGCCGTCAAGGAGTTTCAGGTCATCGCCACGGGCGCGACCGCCGAGTTCGGCCGCACGGCCGGCGGCGTCGTCAACGTGGTCACCAAGTCGGGCACCAACGAGTTTCACGGCTCGCTCTTCCACTTCCAAAGGCTCGAAGCCCTGACGGCCGACACCTCCGACGGCAAGCCCTTGCAGGACTTCCACCGCGAGCAGTTCGGCGGCAACGTCGGCGGGCCGATAAAGAAGGACAAGGCGTTCTTCTTCGTCGCCTACGAGCAGATTTTCGAGAACCTGACGCGCGCCAACCTCTCCGAACAGGTCGGCGACACGCCCTGCCCCGCGGGCGCGCCGACCATCCTCGCCAACGAGTCGCTCATCGACGCCAACGCCGACTGCCAGCGGCTCGCGCTCCTCGGCTTCTTCCGCGCGCGGCTCGGGCAGGAGGAGGGCTTGCCCGTCAAGCGCCCCGTCCGCAACTCCGCCGTCCTCGGCAAATTCGACTTGGAGTTGAGCGCCAACAACCACCTCGCGCTCTCGCACAACTTCGACTACTCGAAGAACGAGAACCAGACCTTCGACGTGGCGACCTACGGCAACTCGGCCAACGGCGTCGAAGGCCCGTCGAAGATTCACGCCTTCAACGCCAACCTCTTCTCGACCGTTTCGCCGACGAAGGTCAACGAGTTCCACTTCACCTACGGCCGCGAAGACCGGCCGCGCGCCGCGACGCCGTCGAGCGTACCCGCGGACACCGCGATGGGCTTCGCCACCACCTTCCGCTTCGGCAACCCCTTCTTCGTCGCGCCCGCCGTAGACGAGCTTTTCTGGCGCGCGCAGTTCAAAGACAACTTCTCCGTCGTCGCGGGCGACCACACCGCCAAGTTCGGCGGCGAGTGGGTGCACAGCCGCAACTCGCAGGTCTTCCGCGGCTTCTTCGAGGGGCGCTACATCTTCGACAGCGTGACGGGCTTCCTGCGCTACGCCTCGCCCGCGGCGGCCGGCGGCTTCGGCCCCGCAACGGTCGGCTGCGCGACGAGCGCGGGCGCCGTCTCCTACATCACCGCGCCCGCCCCCTGCCCCGCCGGGACGACGCCGACCGGCGGCCCGCTCCTGCTCTACTTACAGGGCGCGGGACTGACCGGCCCCGCGACCGACGCGGCCGGCTTCTCCGACATCGCCAACGAAGACCTCGCGCTCTTCGCGCAGGACACCTGGAAGCTGCGGCCGAACTTCACCGCGACGCTGGGGCTGCGCTGGGAGGCGCAAATCTTCCCCGAGCCGGTCGTCGCGCCCGAAGACACCGCCTACGGTATCTTCCTGAACGACCCGCGCTTCCCCTCCGACGGCACGCTCCCCAGCCCGAAGAAGGAGTTCCAGCCGCGCGTCGGCTTCGCGTGGGACGTGGCGAACAACGGCCGCTCGGTCTTGCGCGCCAACTACGGCGTCTACTTCGCGCGCCAGAACATGCTCTCGCAGGTCGGCTCGATTACGACCAACGGCGTCCAGCAGCAGACCATCTTCCTCAACACGCCGATCATCTCGTCGGGCGTCCCCGGCCCCGTCTGGCCGGGACTCGTCACGCCGCCCTCGACCGTCACTCCCTGCGTCGCGGGCACAATCTCCAACCCCTTCCCGTGCTTCTCGGGCGTCCGCGTCTTCAGCCGCGACTACGCCAACCCGCGCGTCTACACCGCCAACGTCGCCTTCGAGCAGGAGTTGGCGCGCAACGTCTCGATCTACTTCGACTTCACGCACGCGAAGGGGGTGCATCTGACGCGCTTCCTCAACGTCAACCGCAACAACTTCTTCTCGCCCTTCCTCGGCGAGGTGATGGTGACGAGCGCCAACGGCAAGTCGCTCTACCGCGCCTTCACCGTCGGCGTCCGCAAGCGCTTCAGCGACCGCTACCAGTTCGAGAGCAACTACGTCTTCTCGAAAGACATGGACGACGACTCGAACGAGCGCGACCCGTTCACCGACCGCGCCTTCGACATCAACAACCTCCAGCTCGACTACGCGCTCGCCGACCGAGACATCCGCCACCGCTTCAACTTCTACTCGAACGTCGAGCTGCCCGCCCGCTTCGAGCTGAACGCGCGCGTGCAGGCGCGCACCGCGCAGCCCATCACGCCCGCCGTGCGCACCGCGACCAACCGCAACACGCTCAGGAAGAACAACGAGTTCTTCTCGTTCGACTGGCGCCTGCAACGCCCCTTCCGCTTCGGCGAGACGGCGGCGGTCATCCCCATCGTCGAGATGTTCAATACCTTCAACACCGAGAACAACATCAACCCGCTCGTCACGCCCGGCCTCTTCAACTTCGACGGCTTCCTGCGTCAGGGCGTCGGCGACCCGCGCATCGTCCAACTGGCCGTCAAGGTCGTCTTCTAAAACACGGGGGAAGAACGGACACGATGGACGCGAAGCAGAGGGCGGGTTTCAAGGCGGCCGAGTTCGTCGAGGACGGGATGAGCGTCGGCCTCGGCACCGGCTCGACCGCACACTGGCTGGTCGAGCGTCTGGGCCAGCGCGTGCGCGAAGAGGGCTTGCGCGTGCGCTGCGTCCCGACCTCGCGGCGGACGGGGGAGCAGGCGCGCGGGCTGGGGCTGCCGCTCGTCTCGCTCGGCGAGGTCGGCGAACTGGACATTGCCATCGACGGCGCGGACGAGATCGGCCCCGACCTCGCGCTCATCAAGGGCGGCGGCGGCGCCCTGCTGCGCGAGAAGCTCGTCGCCTCGGCCGCGCGCCGCTTCGTCGTCATCGCCGACGCGTCGAAGAGGGTGGACGTGCTCGGACTCTTCCCTTTGCCCGTCGAGGTCGTGCGGTTCGCGTGGGAGCTGACCGCGCGCCGCGTCGCCGCCGTGACGAAGGCCGAAGCCGTTCTCCGCCGCGACGAGGCCGGCGAGCCTTACGTGACGGACAACGGCAACTTCATTCTCGACTGCCGCTGCGGCGAGATACCCGACCCCGCGCGGACGGGGCGCGAGCTGAAGTCGCTCACGGGCGTCGTCGAGTCCGGCCTCTTCGTCGGGATGGCCGACATCGCGCTCGTCTCGACGGGCTCGGACGTGGAGATCATCGGCCGCGCGCGCTGAGCGTCTCCGAAACGCGCCCTAACCCGTAACGCAAAGCGCACAAACAATCCGCAAAGAGCGGAAAGAGTTCGGATAGCATCCGCCGCGTGCCGACAAAGCTGACACTGCTCCTGCTGGCGGCCTCGTCCTCCTGGGCGCGCACGCTCATCGGGTTCTTCGTCGGTCTGGGGGTCTTCGGCCCCTTCCTGCTCGAAGCCTTCGACTCGTCATTCTTCTACGTCCCGCTGGCGAACGAGCTGCTGCTCTTCATGCTCATCCACGGCGAGGGCTCGGCTTCTAACTGGATGTGGGCGGCCTACGCGGTGTCGGGCGCGGCGGGGACGGTGGCGGGCGTGGCGATCCTCGACCTCCTGACGCGGCGCGTCGGCGCGGGCGGCGTCGAGCGGCTGGTCGGGCGCGCGAAGTTCGGGAAGCTCAAGGGCCAGCTCGAACGCAACGCGGGCTGGGTCGTCTTCCTCGCCTCGGCGCTGCCGCCGCCGTTCCCCTTCCGCTTCACGATGATGACGGCCTCGGCGCTCCAGTGCGACCGCGGGCGGATGTTCGTCTCGGTCTTCGCGGGCCGCACGCTCCGCTTCGCCGCCGAGGCGCTGCTCATCCTCTACTTCGGCCGCCGCTTCCTCGACTTCATCAACTCCGACGCCTTCAACTACGTCGTCTACGGCCTCACGCTCGTCGCCGTCGCCGGCAGCGCCTTCACCATCTACCGCCTCCTCCGTTCCGGGCGGAAGGCGAAAGGCAAAGGTCGAAAGGCAAAAGGCGAAGGGCAAAAGTGAAGGCGGCGGGGGGCGCGTCTCTCGTCAACGGACGACGAAAGGCGCTCCGTTTCTCACCTCTTCACTTTTGCCCTTTTGCCTTCGCGTCAGTGGAGTCCGTCGCCCGAGCTGTCGCCGCGCGAGGAGTCGTGCTTGCCGACTTTGGGGACGGTGCGTTTTGAGGCGTCGGCGCCGCCGCCCTTGCTCGACGGGCGGCGCTTCTTCTCGCTGCGCGACTGGCTCGGCGGGCCTTTGCGGCCGCGCACCTGCCGCTCGTCGTCCTTGCCCGCCATGTCCTTCCGCTCTG
Organism: Pyrinomonadaceae bacterium; assembly: GCA_036388915.1. Lineage (GTDB taxonomy): Bacteria > Acidobacteriota > Blastocatellia > Pyrinomonadales > Pyrinomonadaceae > QHXN01. The sequence continues at coordinate 25,810 of DASVQX010000039.1, read as the reverse complement.
GCATGTCTTCCCCCTCCGTGACTTCAGCCGCGCCGTCCGCCGCCCGCCTTCTTCGACGCGGCGCCCACGACGCCGAAGCGGCTCGGCGCCGCGTCTTCGGCCGACTGCATCGCGCGCCGGTCGCTGCTCGCGACGCCGGCCTGCCCGCCCGCCGTCCGGCTCTTCTTCGCGCCGCGCACCCGGCGCCCCGAGGTGCTGAACGTCTCGATGAGCCCGTGCTCTTCGAGGCGGCGGTAGGCGTTGCGGACGATGTTGCGGCTCACGCCCAACTGCTCCGCGAGCGCGCGCTCGGACGTGATGGCGTCGCCGCGCGTGAACTTGCCGGCGAGGATGGCGCTGGCGATCTGGTTGAAAATCTGCTGCGTCTTCGTCTCGTCGCTCCCCGCGCGGATGCGTATGTTTAAGTCAGGCATGAAATCCCCCTTGATAACCCCTTGAATTAATCCGTTGTTAGAACCCCGACGGGTAAGTCTCCGGCGGCTCGTCGCCCGCCGTCCAGTGCGCGGCGGGATCCAACGGCTCGACCGCGCGCGTCTCGTCGAAGTGGAGCACGGCGTCGAACTGCTCGGCCAGCCGCGCGTGGAAGTAGTGGCTCAGGCGCTCGGTCTCCGGGCGGTAGATGACGCCGATGGCGCGCTCGAGGCGGGGCAGGCTCAAAAGGTCGCGCGCCGCGCCCGGCTCGCGCAAGTTCAGCATGAAGCGCCCGCCGCCCGCCTCATGGAAGAGCGCCTCGTAGCTGCCTTCGAGCGCGGGGCGCACGCGCTTGCGCCGCCCCGGCTCGTCCCAGTCGGACGAGGCCGTGACCGTCCCCCTGTGCGTCGTGAAACCCACCAGCACGCAGTCGCGCGGGTGGCGCTCGCGCACCAACTGCCCGACGTTCCACTCGCCGCCCTCGCCCATCTCGGTCGCGCGCGCGTCGCCGAGGTGCGAGTTGTGCTCCCACACGGCGACCCGCGCGTCCTCGCCCTCCGCGCTCAGGTGCGCGTCGAGCGCGTCGAGCGTCTCGGCCATGTGCCGGTCGCGCATGTTCCAGGAGTTGACGCGGCCGCGGAACATCGAGCGGTAGTACTCCTCCGCGTTCTTGACGAGCCGCGCGTTCTGCTCGGCGTGAAAGAACTCGTCGCGCGCGACGCGGCCGTCGCGGTTCGCCAGCTCCGAGGCGCGACGGCGCAGCTCGACCAACTGCTCGACCACGCCCGGCTCGCACGACTCGGCCGCGCCGTAGCCGGCCGCGTAGGCGTAGGAGGTCGTGTCGCCGCCGAAGTGCTCGAAGCATGAGTAGCGAGCGCGCGCGCGACGCGCCGCCTCCGGGTCTACGCGGTCGAGGTAGTCGAGCACGGCCTCGATGGACGTGTAGAGGCTGTAGAGGTCTAGCCCGTAGAAGCCGACCTTCGGCGCGCCCGCGGGGAGCGCGTCGTTGTGCGCGCGCAGCCACTCGACGAACTCGACGACGACCGTGTTGCGCCACATCCACACGGGGAAACGCTCGAAGCCCGAGAGCGCCTCGCGCGCGTCGCGGTCGTCGGACTCGGCGCGGACGTAGCGGTTGACGCGGTAGGCGTCCGGCCAGTCGGCCTCGACCGCGACGGCCGTAAACTTCTTCTCCGTGATGAGCCGCTTCGTTATCTCGGCGCGCTCCGAGTAGAACTCGTGCGTGCCGTGCGACGCCTCGCCCAGCAGCACGAAGCGCGAAGCGCCGACCAACTCCATCAGCGAATCGTAATCGGCGCGGCCGCCTTCGAGCGGCCGCGCCGCGCGGCGCACCGCCTCCGCCACCTTCGCCATCTTCGCCTCGGCCATAACGCTAAACCTCAAGGGTGAAGGATGAAGGATGAAAGGAATGTTATCTGAACTTCACCCTTCCGCCTTCATCCTTCACCCTTCCCTTTTTAGCTCCCGCCCGCGGCCCTCGACGACGAGTGGCCCGGCTGAAGCGGGTCGCCCAGGTCTGGCTCCGACGCGGCCGGCGCGGCGGCCGTGGCCGTCACGTCCGACGTGAGCGCCGGCGTGGCGGCCGGCGACGCCAGCGCGCCCGTCTCGGCCTGCTGGTAGCTGTGCACGCGCAGGTTGTTCTGCACGTTCGAGACGCCCGCGACAGACTCGGCGATGTTCTCGGCGAGACGCTTGGCGTAGCGGCTGTCCACCACGCCCGTCAGGATGACCTCGCCGGCCGCGATGCTCACCTCGACCTCCGAGGCGTCGAGCCACTCGTTGTCAGTCAGGCGGTCGCACACCTCCTCGCGGACGCGCTCCTCGGAGCGGCGGTAGTTCTTCGGCCCGCGCCCGCGGAACTTGCCCTCGCCGCGCACGCCGCGCGCGCGCATCTCCTCGCGGCGGTCGTCGCCCGCGTCTTCGTCGCCGCCGAACCACGAACGCACCTGATCGGCGGCGCGGTCGAGCCAACTGCCGCCGCGCTCGTCGCCCCCCCCGGCGTAGCCGCGCTCGGCGTACGCGCGACGCCCGCGCTCGTCGTCGTCGCGGTCGTAGTCCTCGCGCCCGTACTCGTAGCCGCTGCGCCCGTAGAAGCGGCTGGTCGTGCGCCCGTAGTCCGTGTCGTAGTCGCGCACCTCCTCGTCGCCGGGCGTGCGGCGCGGGCGCGCGCGCTCCCCGCGCTCTCCGCGTTCGTAGTCGCGCCCGGCGTCGCGGCCGTAAGCGCGCGACGGGTACGCGCGCCCGTACTCCTCGCCCTCCGCGCGGCGCGGCGCCGACCCGGCGTAGCCGCCCGGCGCCGTCCCCTCGCGCCCGTAGCGCGGCGGGTACTCGCCCGCGCCGTATTCGCGCGAGCCGTAGCGCGAGCCGGACTCGCGCGCGAAGTAGTCGCGCGCGTCGGACTCGCGCCCGCGCCCGTACTCGCCGCCGCGCCCGGCCGCGTAGCCGCCGCCGCGTCGCGCCGCGCCGTACTCGCGCCCGTAGCGCTCGCCCGCCTCGCCGTAATTGCGCGACGCGTCGCCGTAGCCGCGCGCCGTGTCGCGCTCGTCGAACTCCCTGTCCTCGGTGCGGTCTTCTTCGGGGTCGCCGTAACGCCCGAACCCTCTGTCACCGTAACGTGTTGACATCACAACCCTCCTTCTACTCGTCTGCCGTCAAAGCCTTTCGGCGTGAGGCGCGTGGGCGCGGGGAGAAGAGACGCACGCCGGCTGCTACTTCTTCTTCTGGTCGCCGCGGTCGCCCTGCCCCGACTTGACCTCGGTCTCGGCGTGCTTCTTCACGTCCTGCGAGAGCGAGCGCCCCACGTCGTCCGACTCCTTGAACTGCCCCTTCTCGTCGCGCCGCACGTAACGCTTGTCCGTGCCCGTGTCGATCAACTCGCGGTCACCCTTTCCCGCCATGACTTTCAGCCCTCCTTGTTTTTAAGTCGCCTTTTTCTTACGAACCGAAAACTCTCTGGCCCGCTCGAAGGCGTCTTCGAGCGTCTGCCTACCTTTGAGCACCGGCGCGAAGAGGTCGCCCTTGCGCTCCACCCGCCGGAGCATGTTCCTGATGTCGAAGTCGGACGTTCTGATTTTCTTGCGCTCGACCTCCTTCCATTCGAGCGGCGCCGAGACGGTCGCGCCCGGCTTCGGCCTCACCGAGTAGGGGGCGACGACCGACTTGCCGCGCGCGTTCTGCATGTGGTCAACGTAGATCATCCGCGCCCCGCGCTTGCTCTTCGACCGCTCGACGGTCGCCACCTCCGACTGCTCGCGCGCCACGACCGTCGCCACCTGCTCGGCCAGCTTCGCGATCTGCCCGTAGTCGTAGGCCGGCTTGACCGGCACGTAGATGTGTATGCCGCGCGAGCCGGAAGTCTTCGGGTAGGATTCGAGCCCGAGCCGCGCGAGCACGTCGCGCGTCGTGAGCGCCACGTCGCAGATGGTCTCGAACGTGACGCCCTCGGCCGGGTCGAGGTCGAAGACGAACCAGTCGGGGTGTTCTAAATCTTTGACGCGCGAGTGCCACGGGTGTCGCTCGACCGCGCCGAGGTTCGCCATGTAGAGGAGCGTCGCGACGTTGTCGCCGACGACGTAGTCAACTTCGTGGCCGCCGCCGTCCTCGACTTCGAGCGGGACGGTGCGGACGAAGTCCGGCGCCTCGTTCACGTCGTGCTGGTGGAAGGACGGCCCGCCGATGCCGGTCGGGTAGCGCTTCATAATCAGCGGCCGGTCTTTCAGGTAGGGCAGGATGTAGTCGGCCGCCTCGTAGTAGTAGCGGATGAGGTCGCCCTTCGTGTAGCCCTCCTCCGGCCAGTAGACGCGCTCGACGTGCGTCAGCGGCACGACATCGCGCCCCACGCGCACGCTCAAATCGCCTTCGAGCTTCTTCGCCTTGAACGCGCGCCCGACGGGGACGGCCTTCGCGCCCCCGGCCTTCTTCGCGGCGTCGAACTTTTTGACGTGCCCCGCGCCGGCCTTGACGGCGGCGCCCCGCGACTTCTTGCCCTTCGACGCGCCGATGGTCTCCACGCCGTCAACGGGCTTGCGCAGGCGCAGCTCCCAACCCTCTTCGGCGAACTCGTCGGTGCGCTTGAAGAGCAGCCACTCGCCCGCGCGCCGCTTCATCTTGACGAGGGTGAAGGCGCCGCGCAGCTTCTCGCCCTTGAGCGCGAAGTCGAGACGCCCGGCCTCCAACTGCTCGGCCGCCGTGCCCTCGCCCAAGGTCTCGAACGTCCCGCCGTCCCACTTCATGTGCTCGCCCGCGCCGTACTCGCCCTCGGGGATGACGCCCTCGAACTTCAGGTACTCGACGGGGTGGTCTTCGGTCTCGACGGCCAGACGCTTCTGCGACGGGTCGAGCGAAGGCCCGCGCGGCACGGACCAAGACTTCAGGACGCCGCCGACCTCCAGACGGAAGTCGAAGTGGAGCTTGGACGCGTGGTGCTCCTGCACGACGAAGCGCCGCCTGCTCGCCTTCGACACCGTGCCCTTCGGCTCCGGCGTCCGCCGGAAGTCGCGCATCTTCTGGTAGGTCTGAAGCCCCATCGACAAACTCCCCCCGCGTCCGCTTGCCGCCTGACGGTACAGCCTGTGTACGCGAGCCGTGCACGCGGCGGCGCGTGCAGACTCCCCGCGCGTGCGGCCCCGCTCACACAAAACCCCGCGTACTTTTTAAGACTTCCCCGGCCGCCACGCGATGGCACCAGTTTTCGACTTACGAGGCTTGCAACTTGCATGCTCAAAGCGAGGCGAGCTTTTCTCGAACTCCTTTGTCCGGCGGCGAACTGTCGTGAAATTTTCCGAACTGGCGAACACGTACGAGCGCGTCGGCGGCGCCGCGCGCGACCCGGCGCGCGTGCGTCTGCTGGCCGAGCTGTTCCGCGACGCGGACGCGCGCACGCTGGCGGCGGCGGCGCACTTCACGCTCGGCGAGGTCGTGGACACGCGCCTCTCCGACCGCCTCGGCATCGGGCCGGGGACGCTCCGCTCGGTGCTCGCGCGCCTCTACGGGCTAGACGCCGCCGACATCGACGAAGAGGTCAGACGCACCGGCGACATGAGCGAGGTCGTCGCCGCGCACGTCCGCGGCTCGGACGCGCTCGAAGTGGACAAGCTCTGGCAGCGCATGAACCGCGGGGTCGAGCGCGACGAGAGCCGCGAGAGTCTGGTCGAGCACGTCTTCCGCAACACGACGGCGCCGGGCGCGAAGTACTTCACGCGGATGGTGCTCAACCAGATGCGCATCGGCGCGGGCCTCGGCACCGTCGCGCGCGCGCTCGCCTCGGCCTTCGGCGTCGAGGCCGGCGCGGTCGAGCACCTCTACGCGATGACCAACGACATCGGGCTGGCCGCCGCGCAGGCGCGCAAAGGCGCGAAGGCCCTGGCGCGCGCCGGCCTCACGCTCTTCCGCCCCTACCAGTTCATGAACGCGCAGAAGGTTGACGACCCCCGCGAGATTTTCGAGAAGCTGCGCGGCAAGCGGATCATCTTCGAGGTGAAGTACGACGGCGCGCGCTTGCAGATACATTTGAAGAAGGGCCGGCCGCCCGAGATACGCGCCTACTCGCGCCGGCTGAACGACGACACGGCGGCGATGCCCGACGTGGCGGCGGCGCTGGCGAAGGCTTGGAAGGGCGGCGACGCCATCGTCGAAGGCGAGGCCGTCGCCTTCGACCCCGCGCTCAGGGAGAAGCAGCCGTTTCAGGCCGTGCTCCAACGCCTCGGCCGCGTCCACGGCATCGAGGAGAAGGCGCGCGAGATACCGCTCGTCCTCCACCTCTTCGAGATGGTCTACCACGACGGCGAGGACTTGATGAACGTGCCGCAAGGCGAGCGGCGCGCGCGTCTCGCCAAGCTCTTCCGCCCGACCGACCGCGTGAAGATGACCGAGAGCGTCGTCACCGATTCGATGGAGGAGCAGGCCGCCTTCTTCCGCCGCGCCATTGAAGAGGGGCACGAAGGCTTGATGGCGAAAGACCCCGACGCTACTTACGTGCCGGGTCGCCGCGCCGAGAAGTGGATGAAGATCAAGCCGGCGTTCGAGACGCTCGACGTGGTCATCACCGGCGGCATCTGGGGTTCGGGACGCAGGAAGGGTTTGCTCTCAAGCCTCATCGTCGCCGTGCGCGACCGCGAGGGGTTCAAGACCGTCGGCAAGGTCGGCACCGGGTTTTCCGAGGAGGCGCTGCGCGAGCTGACGGCGCGACTTGAGCCGCGCGTCATCTCGACCAAAGGGCGCGACGTGGAGCTTGAGCCGGAGGTCGTCATCGAGGTGGACTTTCAGGACATCCAGAAGACCGCGCGCTACCGCGCCGGCTACGCGCTCCGCATCCCGCGCTTCAAGCGCGTCCGCACCGACAAGAGCACGCGCGAGGCCGACGACCTCGCGCGCCTGAAGAGGCTCTACAAGCAGATGCACCCGTAAAGATTTGAAATCTCAACTCTCAACCCTCAACTTCTCTCCGCCCAGGCCGCCCAGGTCGATGACCCATGCGTCCGCGACGTGACGCTCGACGATCAGGCGCCCGAGGTTGAGCCAGCGCGCGACGCCGTCGAGGACGTTGGAGTCGGAGGTGACGGCGACGCGGCTTGAGTTGACGATCTCGCGGTCGGGGTTGAACTCCACCGCGACCTCCCACGGCCAGCCGCGCTCACGCGCGACCGTGCGGACGCGCTCGGCCAGCCGCCCGCTGTTCGAGACCGGCCTGTCCAGCAGCCACAACACCGACGCGGGCGCGAGCGCCGCCAGCGCCTCGCCCGCCAGCAGGACGGCGCGCTCGGTCTCTTCGACCGCGCGGTACGAGCCGTGGACGGACGACAGGTCGCGCACACAGCCGTCGCGCCCGCGGACGATGACGCCGCCCGAGAGCGCCGCTTCCAAAGTGATGACGAGGTTGAAGCCGTCCACGACGAGCGCCTCGCCCGCGACCGCGCCCTCGCTCACGCGGCTGGCGCGTCTGCGCTCAAGACTCTCCTCCGGGCACGCCGCGCGCGCCGCCGCCAGCCGCTGCCGCTCGCGCAAAGAGTGGCGGTCGCCGACGAGCTTGAGCGCCGACTTCATCTGGTAGCCGCGGCTCAGCAGCCACGACAACTCCGACGCGGCGACGCGCAGCGCCGGGAGCCAAGCCTCGCCGAACAGCCGCGCGTCCTCCGGGTGCGCGCCGCGGTGCCTTCGCCGGTCGGGGCTCAACGCCCGCCCCCTTCGCGAATCAGCCGCCGCGCGCCCGCGCGTAAAAGAGTTGTGAACTTCATCCTTCCCCGTCAGGTGAAAGCGCCGTGGCAGACTTCAGCTTCGCGCCCCCTGTTCAGGTGGAATCACGACATGGTCATGGGCCGGGGCGCCGGCGGCCTCGCACGCGAACTCGGCGTCGAGCGGCTGAGCACTTAACTCGTCTTGCTCTTTTTCGCCGCGCGCTTCTTCGTCGCCTGCTTCTTCGCGGCCGACTTCTTCGCCGCCTGCTTCGGCCGGTCGCGCCCGCCGACGGTTTCGGCCGTGTGGCCGGGCGCGGCGAAGTCGTCGGGTAGTTTTTGTAAGAGCCAGAGCGGGCGCCCCTGCTCCTCGCGCCCCTTCATCTTGAAGAGTCGCCAGCCGCCGCCGAGCCGCGTGCCTTCGAGCCGGAAGCGGAGCGAGCCGGTGCGCCAGCCCTCCGACGGGTCGCCCTCGGGGAGAAACGTTCCCGCGTCCCAACGGTAGACGCGCCCCGCGCCGTACGTCCCCTCCGGCAGCACGCCCTCGAAGTTCATGTACGAGAGCGCGTGGTCGGGCACCTCGACCGCGAGCCGCTTCGCCGACGGGTCGAGCGAAGGCCCCTTCGGCACCGCCCAAGACTTGAGCGTCCCCGCAATCTCCAGTCGGAAGTCCCAGTGCAGACGGCTCGCGTGGTGCTCCTGCACGACGAATCTAAGTCCTCTCCCCATGCGCCGATTGTGCCACACGGCGGGCGTAAGGCCGTCACCGCCCGCGCCCGTTCGTCCCGCGCCGAGTCCGCTTTGTCACACAACCCTTCACAAAGCCTCCGCCTGCCCTTATCCTCTACCTTTGCAACCGACCGCGCCGCAAGCCCCGCGCCGAAAGGTCAAACCGAAAAACGCACATTCCCCCGTCAGACGCCTCCCCGGCCGGGAGGCGCTCAGGCGGGCGCGGGTGTGCCACTAAGGGCGGCAGGAAAGCTTTTTCAAGATGACTGAAGCGGAGACATTGGAGGGCGTCCGGCTCGCGGGCGCGGTCGGCTCGGCGGCGGGGGCGGACGGCGAGAGCGTGTGGCGCGGGCGTCTGGCGCGCTGGGGCATCATCTTCGCCGTCTGGACGGTGCTCGCCTTCTTCTTCACCGGGCAGCTCTACTACACGCGACTCCTCAGCGAGCGGCCGATTACGTGGGGCGCCGCCGCCTCGCAGCAGTTCATCTACCCGTACCTGTGGGCGGCGGGCACCATCTTCGTCCTGTGGCTCGCCAACCGTTTTCCCGTCGAAGGCTCGCGCTGGGCGCGCCACGTCGTGCTCCACCTGCTCTTCGCCACCGCCTTCGTCTTCTTCATCTCGGGCTCGTTCCAGGTCATCTACCACTACCTCTTCGTCCACGCCCCCGGCCAGCACTACGAGCCTTGGACGACGCTCCAGTGGATCATCTACAACTCGTCCGAGAACTACGGCATCTACGGCCTCGTCATCCTGCTCAATCAGGTCTTCCGCTACTACCGCCGCTTCCGCGAGGGCGAGTTGCGCTCGTCGCGCCTCCAGACGCAGCTCACGCTGGCGCAGCTCGAGGCCCTCAAGATGCAGCTCCAGCCGCACTTCCTCTTCAACACGCTCCACTCGATTTCGGCGCTCCTGCACCGCGACCCGGACGCGGCCGACCGCATGATCGCGCGGCTCGGCGACTTCCTGCGCCTGACTTTGGAGAACTCGGGCGCGCAGGAGGTCTCGCTCCAGAAGGAGCTTGAGTTCCTGACCTGCTACCTCGAAATCGAGCGCGTCCGCTTCCAGGATCGCCTGACCACCAGCCTCGATGTCGATCCGGCCGCGCTCGACACGCCCGTCCCGAACCTCATCCTCCAGCCCATCGTCGAAAACGCCCTGCGCCACGGCGTCGCCCAGACGCGCGGGCCCGGCCGCGTCGAAATTTCCGCGAAACGCGAGCACGGGTCACTGCGTATACGAGTGTGGGACAACGGGCCGGGGCTAAAGACCATCACACGGCCGGACGACGGGTTGAAAGTCGGACTCGGGCTGTCGAACACGCGCGCGCGGCTCGAACAGCTCTACGGCGCCTCGCACCGCTTCGAGCTGGAGAACGCGCCCGGCGGCGGTCTCCTCGTGACGCTGGAAATTCCGGACGCACGCGGCGCCGCTGCCTGAAACTCTCGGAACCCGCCGCCCGCCCCTCGTTAAAAAATCTGAAACCCGAAGGCGTTTTTTGCCACAAACCTCTACGGCTCGGTGTTTTCCTAGCGTGAGGTCAGTGGCGCCCGCCGCCGACGCGCGGCGCTGACCGGACTCGCCACGCACCCGACTCTATGACGGAAGCCGCACAGGCGCCCATCCGCGTGCTCGTCGTTGACGACGAGCCGCTCGCGCGAGAGAAGATTCGCGGCATGGCGGCCGACGACCCGGACCTGCGCGTCGTCGGCGAGTGCACGAACGGCGCCGAGGCCATCGAGGCCGTCCAGTCGATGCGCCCCGACCTCATCCTGCTCGACGTGCAGATGCCCGAGGTCGGCGGCTTCGCCGTGCTCGAAGCCCTCAAGGACGAGGGGCTCCCGCCCGTCATCTTCATCACCGCCTACGACCACTACGCGGTGCGCGCCTTCGAGTTCCACGCGCTCGACTACCTCTTAAAGCCCTTCGACCGCGAGCGCTTCCGCGCCGCGATGGAGCGCGCCAAGCGACAGATACGGCGCGAGAACGGCGGCGCCTTGGACGAGCGCATCCTCGCGCTCTTAGAGCAGATGCGCGGCCAGACGCGCTACAGCGAGCGGCTGGTGGTGAAGACCGGCGGGCGCGTCTTCTTCCTCAACACCGACGAGATCGACTGGATCGAGGCCGAGGGCAACTACGTCTCCATTCACACGGGGAAGAAGGCGTACCTGCTGCGCGAGACCATCTCTTCCTTAGAAGTCCAGCTCGACCCGAAGGACTTCGTCCGCATCCACCGCTCGGCCATCGCCAACATCAACCGCATCAAGGAACTTCAGCCTTGGTCGCACGGCGAGTACCACGTCATCCTTCAGGACGGCACGCAGCTCACGCTCTCGCGCAGCTACCGCGAGAAGCTACAGGCCGCGCTCGGCAACAGCCTGTGACTTGAAAGTGGGACGGCGCGCGCCGGCCGAGGCCGCTTCATCACGCGACCCGTCCATTTCATCACAAAAGTATTCACGCGGCCGTCAGCCCTCTTTACAATCCGCTTTCAGACGAACCGACGGGTGGGCCGCTGCACGACCCAGCGCGCGCAGGCCCCTAATCGGCCGAGGCGGAGGGAGACCCCGCCCTCATCTGCCAGGAAGGGAGTGATACCGACGATGCTGGAACAGAAGCACTACGTTTTCAACAAGCCGGCCGAGACGCAGGCCGCGCCCGCGCCCGCGCCCGACCAGTCCGCCTCCGTCAGGCTTAAGACCTTGCGCGAGTTGGCGACGGCGCTCGTCCAGGAGATCGATTCCATCAAGGGGCACGGCTCCTTCGAGGCGAAGCCGACCGTGAACTTCGCCGCCGAGGTGCGGCGCTTCGAGACCGATCTCATCCGCTGGGCGCTGCTGCGCACGGGCGGCCACCAGCGCCGCGCCGCGCGGATGCTCAACCTCAAGGTGACGACGCTCAACGCCAAGATCAAGCGCTACCGCATCAGCCCGCACGCCACGCCCTCCGGCAACGTCGTTGACCTCTACCCCGAGTCGCAGGAAGGCAGCGAGCGTTGAGGGAGTAGTCAGCAGTCAGTAGAAAAGCAGAGCGGCGCGCCCGGTTTACGACCGTGGCGCGCCCTTCTGTTTTTACCTACCGGCTACTGCCTGCCGTCTACTCTCTACTTCCTTTTGCCTTTCGCCGCGGATTCGCGTATAGACACCTGGATGAAGGTCCGCGCCGTTTTCCTGCTGCTCTGCCTGATCTGGGGCTCGACCTGGATGTTCATCAAGCTGGGCCTCCGCGACCTGCCGCCGCTGAGCTTCGCCGCCGCGCGCTTCCTGCTCGCCACCCTTATCCTTTCGGCCATCGTCGCCGCGCGCCGCGCGAGCCTGCCCCGCGGGCGCGCCGAGTGGTGGCTCATCGCGAAGACCGGCGTGCTGGCCTTCGCGCTTAACTACGGGCTGCTCTTCTGGGGCGAGCAGCACATCTCTTCGGGACTGGCGGCGCTCATCCAGGCGACCATCCCCGTCTTCGGGATGCTGCTCGCGCACCCGTACCTGCCGGGCGAGCGCCTGAACGCGCGCAAGCTGGCGGGCGCGCTGTTGGGAGTCGTCGGCGTCGGCGTCATCTTTTCGAGCCAGCTCGGGGCCGAAGGCGGGATGGCCGTGTGGGGGAGCGCGGCCGTTTTGGCGGGCGCGGGCTTCGTGGCCTACGCGAACGTTTTGGTGAAGGCGCAGGGCGCACGGCTCGACGCGCCGGTGCTGGCGGCGGGGCAGATGGCTTGCGGCTTCGTGGTGCTCGCGGCCGGCGGGCTTCTGTTCGAGGGCAACCCGCTCGACTTGCGCTGGACGCGGCTCGCGGTCGTCTGCCTGCTCTACCTGACGCTGGTCGGGTCGGTGGCGGCCTTCCTGCTCTTCTACTGGCTGGTGCGCCACGTTGACGTGACGAAGACGATGCTGATCGCGCTGGTGACGCCGCTGGCGGCGGTGCTCTTGGGGATGGTCGTGCTCGGCGAGGAGGTGACGTGGAGGACGCTGGCGGGCGGCGCGCTCATCCTCGCGGGCATCGGGCTGGTCATGCTCCGGCGCGGCCGCGCGGCGCCGACCGAGGGGTTGACGCCCGAAGCCGGCGCCGCAGACAGCGCGGCTTAGACAAACCAGATCGGCCACACGGACGCGGGGCCTGATTTCGAGTTTGAAATCAGGCCCCGCGTCCGTGTAGTTAACCCCTTCGGACTAAGGCAGCACCTCGACGTTGATGAAGAATTTGAACGTGCCGGTCTGCTGGATGCCGAGCAGGAATTGGACGTTGACCGAGGCGCCGTTGGCGAGCGGCTGTGCGAGCGTCACAGTGCCGGCCGAGAGCGTCGAGTTGAACCCGCCGCCGTCCGTCTGGGCGGGCGGCGTCTCAAGCGTCGTCCCCTGCACCGCGCAAGTGTTCGAGGGGCAGGCGGCGTTCGGCCCCGTGATGGCGGCGACGACCGCGCCGGACGTGCGCGGCCGCAGGTCGGCGTAGGTCGCGGGCGCCGGGTAGACCGTCACGTCGATGACGCGGAAGCGGAGCCGCGTGACCGGGCCGCCGGTGTTGTTCGTGATCGTCTTGCGGATGCTGAGCGTGCCGAAGGTCGAGTTGTTCGCCGGGTCGGACGCGAAGTTGCGGACGCGGTTCGGCGGGTTCGAGCTGCCGACGGCCGGGTCGATGTTCGTGCCCGCGATCTGCGAGTTGCGCTGGACGGGGCCGGAAAGGTTCTCGGGACCGGGCGCCCCGAGCCGCGCCCCGGCGCCGCCGGCGTTGCCGTTGACCTCGACGAAGACGAAGTCGGCGGCGTTGTTGTTCGTGTCGGCCGGGAAGCCGCCCGTCGGGCAGTTGCCGAGCGCGGTGATTGACCCGCCCTTGCCGCAGGCGTCGCGGTAGAAGCTGTACTGCAAGTTCGCCGCCGAGAGCGCCGGCAGCCCCGTCCCCTCGACGTAAGGCCCGGCCGGCGTCGTCGTGAACCCGACGGCGTCGATGCGCGTCGCGGTCGAGAAGCTGGCGGGCGTGGCGGTCTTGAAGAGTGCGACGCCGCTGTTGTCGGGGATGTCGGCGGTGTATGTGGCGTCGGGCGTCGCGTTCGTGGCGCCGCCCGCCGGGTAACCCCCGAGCGAGTAGCCGGACGAGTTGGCGCACAGGAAATGCCCGCGCGCGGGGATGATGGTGCCGTTGGGGACGACGCAGCGGACGGCGCCGTCCTGCGCGGCGACGGCATAGCCGGCCGAGCCGTCGGCGGTCGCGACCGTATGCGCCGAGCCGGACGCGTTGTAGATTTCGACGAACTCGTCGCCCGCGCCGCCCGGCCCGCGCAGGCGGAACTCGCTGATGGTCAGCTCGCCGGCCCCGGCGGGCAGCGCGACCTTCGCCCACCAAGTCCCCCAACGGCTGTTGTTGGTCGTCGTGAGCGAGTTGGGCACGGTGCGCGTCCCGGCGTACTCCTGCACCGTCCACATGTCGCGGTCGTTGACGGGGTCGAGCCGCGTCGCGCTGTAATCGCCGAAGCGGTTGCGCGGGCCGCCGAAGTCCTTCGAGTAGTAGTCCTCGCCCTCCTTGTAAATGACGGGGTCGCGCATCGTCCCGGCCGCGTCGGTGCCGAGCCGGACGGCGTAGCCCGCGTCGGCGAAGTCGTCGGACTCGAACTCGGAGAAGCCGACCATCACGTCGTTGTGCTTGTTGACGGCGATGGACGGGTAGGCGTACCAGCGGCCGCCGTTGGTCGCGTTGGCGGTCGCGTCCTCGATGCGGCCGCCGTCCACGAAGTTCCCCGCGGTGTCGAGCCGCGTCCACTGGACGGCGGTGTGCGTGACGGTCGCGCCGGGCGAGGCGCCGATGCCGACGGTCTGCGCGTAGTAGATGCCGCCGTTGCGGAAGACGGCGTTGCCGCGCACCTGCGAGTCGCCCACGTCGATGCCGCGCACAGTCGTCGGGCAGGTCACGCCCGGCGACCCGACGCACGTCTGCGGCAGGATGTCGCCGCCGGGCTGCGTCCAGCCGCCGCCCGGCCGCACCTTCATGTCGCCGAAGTTGAGCGCGGGCTGTGCGGGCGGCTCGCCCGTGACGGTCGAGATTTTGTAGAGCGCGCTGGCGCTCGAAAGGTGCTGCGCGAAATAGAGCGTCGCCTCATTGGCGTCGAAGGTCTCGACGGGGTGGTTGCAGAAGCCAATCGGGTCGCCGAAGAAATTAGGGTCGCCCGTGAAGAGGTAGGCGTTGGCCGCGCCGGCGCGCGCCTGCGGGTAGTCGAGCACCAGTATCCTGTCGTTGTTGTGCTCGGAGCCGCTCGGCAGCCCGAACATGTTCATCGAGACGGCGATCCAGTTCTTGTTGAAGCCGAGCATCGGGAAGTCGGCCCACTCGCCGTTGGAGGCGCAGTTCGCCGAGCCGCCCGCGCAGCCGACGACGAAGCGGTACATGTTGTAGGCGCCCTGCGGGTCGGAGGTCTGCGAGACGGCGATGACGACCGAGGAGTTCGCGGTCTGCGGGTCGGAGGCGATGGCGAGAATCCAGCGCTGGTTGTAGGGGTCGTAGACGATGCGCGGGTCGAAGAAGTTCGCGCCCCCCGACGGCGACCAGAACGTGTCGATTGAGGCGGTCGCGAGCGGCGCGCCCGTCGTCTTGTCGTGGACGCGGTAGTTGGAATTGGTGTTGGTGAAGACCTTGTCGAGCCCGACTGCGCCCTGCGTGTCGGGCGGGGTGATGAAGGAGCCGGTGCCGACCTTCGCGCTGTCCTCCTGCGCGTTGTAGGTCGTCGCGGGCGCGGGGCCGGGGACGAGCGGCCCGCCGGGGTCGTCGAGTGGCGCGGGCGCCGCCGCCTCGCTCGCGGCGGGAGCCGCGCCGCCGCGCGCCGAGTCGTCGATGGAGAGCGGCGGGTGGATGGCGCGATAATTCGCGGGCGGCAGCCTGAGCGCCGCGCGCGACGCCTTCGCCTGCTGCGCGGCGAGCTGTTTGAAGTTGACGTTGGCGACCGCGGCCGGCTGGACGCGCGAGGCGGTGACGGGCCGCGGCGTCGCCGCCGTCGGAGTCGTCGGGGTCGCCGGGGTCGCCGCCACCTTGGCGCCCGAGGCGCGCGCGGGAGCGACGCCGACGGCGCGTGACGGCGCGGCCGGCGTCGCGACCTTGCGCGGCGCACGACTCTGCGCGCTCGCGCCGGGTCGGCCGCCGGGCGGGAGCAGCGCCGCGCACGCCAGCGCCGAGAGCAGTACGAAGAGGACGAGCCTCCTGGCGGCGCGCCTCTCGCGGCCGGGCGCGTGAACCTTGATTCTCATGCTTGAATTTGTTCCGGCTACGGGTCGTCGAAAGACAGCGCGGTCGCGTCTCAGGGAGTGTCGAGCATCATAGTTGAAGGCCACGCGACCCGCAAGGCACTTCCAATTTTAGCGCGGGGACTAGCGCGGGCCGACGGGCGGCCCGGCCTGCCCGCGCCCGACCGTGCACCTGCCGTCCGAGAGGTCTACGGCGCCGAGGATGACGACGACGCCGTCGCCGCCCTCTTCGCCCTCTTCGACCGCGTCATTCTTCTGTATCCCGTTCGACTGTCGCCGCGCACGCTCGCGCTCCCTGCGTTCACGCTCCTCGCGCTCCCTGCGTTCGCGCGCCTCGCTCCTCGCGCCGGTGCCGCGCGGCACGACGAGCGTCTCGGCCGTGAGTAGGAGCGCGGCCTCGCCGCGGGGGCCGTGCGCGCGGTACTCGACCTGCGGGTTGGTGAAGCGGCCGATGCAGCGGCGCATGATCCGCTCGGCGCGCGCGCGCGTGATGGTGCGCGCGAGGTCGCGGGTCAGTCCCAGCGTGCCGGCGACCGAGTGCGTGTCGAAGCGCCGGCCGCCCTCGGTGTAGAAGCCGACCGCGTCGCCGACGAGCGCGCGGTGGCCGCCGAACTCGAACCGCCAGACGACGCGGCGGTCGCCGGGGCGGTCTACGACGCGCTCGACGCGGAAGTGTCGGTCGAAGTATTCGGCGCTGACGCCCGTCTTGATGATCGCCTCGCGCGAGCCTTCGACGAGGGACTTCTCCGGGGCGGTCTGCTCGCGCCGCTGTTGCCGCGTGGTTTGTGTGGAGGCGCCTGACGGCGCGGCCGCCATGAAGGCGGCCGCGAAGAGGACGAAGGGCAGTAGCTTTCTCATCCGCCGGCGCGCAGCGTGCGCACGATGGCGTCGCGCAACCGCTGGGGCGCGACCTCGGCGTCCGACTCGCCCTTCTGCGGGTTGCGCCAGTTGTCGAGGATGGCGACCTTGTGCGCGCAGGCGACGGTGCAGAGCGGCGCGCACCACTTGTCGGTGTTGTACTCGCGCACGATGTCCGCCTTCGTGTACTGCTCGACGGGGATGCCGGGCGTGCCGCGCTGCTGCGAGCAGTAGTGGACGAGCCCCTCCTCGCAGACGTAGAGGTAGCGCGCGCCCGAGCGGCAGCGCCACTTGTTCTCCTTGCCCGAGGCGAGGTTGTCCTGGAACCAGCCGAGCCGCGCGTACTCGGACTTCGAGACGCGCTTCAGCTCGTCGTAGACCTCGCGCTCTCGCTCGCCGAGCGGCTTCAGCAGCCCGTGGCCGTCGTGGATGACGCCGACCGTGGTCGAAAATCCTAGCTCCTGCGCGCGGCGCGCGATTGTGAGCGCGTCCTCCGGGTCCTTGATGCCGCCGCCGATGACCGAGTTGATGTTGACGTGGAAATCCGAGTGCTCGGCGAGGTTCTGGAGCTTCCGGTCGAGGTTCTTAAGACTCTTCTTCGAGACCTCGTCGGGGTTGACGTTGTCGATGGAGATTTGCAGGTATTCGAGCCCGGCCTCGTTCAGGCCCCGGATGCGCTCGGGCGTCATGTAGTAGCCGTTCGAGATCAGCCCGGCGATCATCCCCCGGCGTCTGATGTGGCGGATGATCTCGTCGAGGTCGGGGTGCATCATCGGCTCGCCGCCCGAGATGGTGATGACCGAGGTGCCGAGCCGCGCCAAGGCGTCCAGCCGGCTCTTCATCGCGTCGAGGGGGACGGGGTCGGATGTCTTGTCGTACTCGTTGCAGTAGGTGCAGGCGAGGTTGCAGCGGCGCATGGGGATGATGTGCGCCAGGACGGGGTGGTCGGTGCGCGCCAGCGCGCGGGTGATGAACCTCGCCTCGCGCAGCTTCAACTTCAGAAACGTGCTTCGCTTCATCAAGGCTGTTTCTTACTTGCACGCCCGGCGCGTGGAAGTTCTGGCGCGCGGGCTCTCCTTCGGGGAAATGACCGCTAGACAATACGCAAAGCGGCCGCCCAAATCAAGCGGCCGGCCGTCCGGCCGGGCGCAGAAAAGGCGAAGGGCTCCGGCCACTTGCGGCGGGCCAAAACCCTTCGCCCCTGCGGACTTTCAAGCCGGCTGGCTTAGCTCTTGACGATCTTGGTGCCGGCGGGCAGGTCGAGCTTGATCTCGTCGAGCGAGACGCGCGCGTTGCGCTGGATGTTCATCAGGCGCACGGTCGTCGCGTCGCCGTTCTTCTCGGTGACGCGCGTCTGGATGGGCATCCCGTCGTCGGTCACCCAGATTTCGGCGAACTGGAACTCGGCCGCCCCGCGCGGCACGAGCTTCAGCCACCAGACGTGCGGGCTGCCGCTGTAGAGCTCGCCCTCGCCGACCAGCTCGACGTTGAACTGGTTCTTCGCCTGCGCGCCCGACATCGTGAGCGCGAGGCTGAGCACGCCGCCCGCCTTACCCTTGCTGGGGCCGGCCTTCTTCGTCGTCCCCTGATACGCCTGATTCAGGCGCGGCTGGTAGAGCTTGTACTCGCCGCCCGTGACGGACAGTATCTCGCCGGGGCTCTTCCAGTTGACGCGGACGTTGGCGTCGCGGCCCTGACTGGCGATGTAAGCCACGTCGCCGTGCCTGTCCTCGGATATGCGGAGCTGCGCGTTGTACTTCTGCATCTGGACGGAGGCGCGCAGCGAGCTGAGCGAGCGGCGGTTGCGATCCATCTTGTTAAGGATAGAGCTGATCATGCCCGGCCCCTGCGCGCGTGCGCTGGGGGGGGCGACCGAGAGCGAGGCGGCGAGCATCAGTATGGCGAGGGCCGGCGCAAAAAACTTCTTCATGCAAACTCCTTCAAAATTGGGGAGACTCCTGCCCGGTCTCGAAAACCGGGTAAGTATAGGGAATTACGGCTCGGTGTCAACCTCAAACCCGATGGTGCGGCCGTCCGTGCTCTTCAGTTCCTGCCAGCTCTTAACGCGCAGAGCCGGCTCGCCCGTGATTTTTCTCGCGCACCTCTCCAGGTCGTTCGCGTCGGGCTGGGCGGCGGAGGCCGTACTCGTCGTCCTTATAAGCAGCTTTTGTGCCGCTTTGAGCACATTTTGATGCGCGGGCGCGCAGGCGAGTTCGCCCCGCTCGAACCACCCTTTAGGCGTAAGAAATACGAAGGCCAGGATGGCCGCGCACAGCACGTCGTACTGCCAGGTCGTCCGGCCGTAAGACCACAGAATGACTTTTTTGAAGACGCCCCAGAGCATAAAAAGCTGACAGTTGTCGGGCGCCGCCGAGTCGTGTGAGCGCCCCAAGCGGCACCCCGGCCCGGCGGCGCCCGACATTTGCATTATATCTGTACACGCGGGCCGGGGGCAACAATTTGTCCGTCGCGCATCTGGATGATGCGGCGGCACATGGCGGCGGCCTCCGGGTTGTGCGTGATCATGATGATGGTCTGGTTGAAGCGGTAATTCATCTCCTGGAACATGTTAAGCACGATAGCCGAATTTTCGGTATCGAGGTTCCCGGTGGGCTCGTCGGCGAGAATGATGGCGGGGCGGTTGACGACGGCGCGGGCGAGGGCGACCCGCTGCTGCTCGCCGCCCGAGAGTTCGAGCGGCTTGTGGTGCATCTTGTCTTCGAGCTGGAGCATGCGGAGGACTTCGCGCCGCCGCTCGGGGTCGCCGCCCTTCCGGCCGTCGGCGCCGCCGTGGATGCTCTCCGCGAGCTTCAAATTCCCGTCGGCCGAGAGCGTCGGGAAGAGGTTGAAGCGCTGGAAGACGAAGCCGATCTTGCGGCGGCGGATGTCCGTGCGCTTGGCGTCGGTGGCGGCGGTCAAGTCCTCGCCGTCGATGAGGATGCGCCCCGTCGTCGGCGTGAGCAGCCCGCCGAGGAGGTGCAGCATCGTGGACTTGCCGCACCCGGAAGGCCCCATGATGGCGAGGTACTCGCCCTCCTCGACTTCGAGCGAGACGCCCCGCAGCGCGGGCACGTCCACGCTCCCCACCCGGTAGACCTTCGTCAGGTCCTCTGCGCTAAGAATGGTTCGCATCGGATGTCTACTGCCTACTCATTCATAAGCCAGGGCGCTGACGGCGTCGAGGTTGGCGGCGCGCACCGCCGGGTAGAGCGCGCCGATGACGCCGCCGAGCAGGCCGATGAGCGCCGCCGTTAAGCCCCAGGCCCAACTGTACTCGAAGGGCAGCGCGTAGACGCGCTGGATCAGGTAGCCGACGGCGAACGAGACGGCGAAGCCGGCCGCCACCCCGATGACGCTGATGAGCACGGCCTCCTTCTCGATCTCGCCGACGATGTAGCCGCGCGAGGCGCCGAGCGCCTTCAGGATTCCTATCTCGCGCGTCCGCTCGGTGATGGTCGTGTACATCGCGAGCATCACGACCAGCCCGCTCACCAGCGCCGAAAGCCCGACGAGCGCGCGGAGGAAGACGCCGAGGTAGGGGATGCTCTTCTCGATGTTGGTGATGATGTCGCGCGTGAGCTGAATCTTGTTGCCCGGCAGTTGCTCGTCGATGCGGCGCGCCATCTCGACGGCGCGCGCCGGCTCCTTGAGCTTGACGTAGACCCACGTGCACTTGCCCGGCGCTTCCAGCGCGTCCTGCATCGCGGCCAGAGACATCTTGACGCGCGGGCCGGCCTCCGGCGTGTAGACGCCCGTCACCCTGTAGGTCTGGTTGCCGAAGAGCTTGATCTCGCTCCCGGCCGAGAGGTTGTTGTTGCGCGCCTTCGCCTCGTCAACGACTACTTCGTCCACGGCCTCGGGCGCGCGCCCCGAGACGAGCGTCATCTCGTTCATCGCGGCGAACTGGTTCCAGTCCACGCCCTCGACCTGCTCGAAGCCGAAGCCCTTGCCGCCCTGCGAGACGTAGCGGATGTCTGGGATGGCCATCGCGACGCCCTCGACCTTGAGGAGTTCGTCGGCGTACTGCACCGGCAGGTTGGCCGTCGAGCTCACCAGCTCGGTGCCGCCCGAGCGCGTGAAGACGATCTCGGCCTTCAGGTTCTGCGACCGCCGCTGCAAGTCGTTCGACAGCCCGCGGGCGAGGCCCGTAAACAGCATCACCAGGCAGACGCCCAGCGCCACGCCCGCCGCGCTGACGACGGCGCGCACGGGACGCTGGCGCACGTTGGCTGTGACGAGACTCTCCATAAAGGCGGCTGCCGGATGTCAGACGACATCTACTTCTTCAAAGCGTCCAGGTTGACCTCGGGCAGGGTCGAGGTGTTCTTGAGGACGAAGATTTCGGGGTCGTAGGGCTGATCGACCTTGACCGCGCCAGGGTCCTGGAAGGTGAGCCGGATCGAGTAGTGATCCTGCGGCCGCGTCAGCTCGACCTGCGCGGGCAGCCTCTGACGCCCGTCCTCGCCGAAGGGCTGCTGGCTGCTGTAGAGGACATCGGTGACGAGCTGCCCGCGCTCGCCGTAAATCTGGACGCGCGCGAGGCGGAGCGTCCCCACGCGGTCGAACCAGAAGCGGCGCGTGACGCGCGCGCGGTTCTGCGCCACCAGCTCCAGCTCCGAGAGGATGTAGTAGCCGCGCACGACCCGCGCGCCCTTCTTCGAGCCGGGGCGCGTGTCCACCTCCTCCTCGTACGTCTCGGCCTGCGCGTAGACGTGTTTCGTGTCCTCGAAAGAGACCGGGGGGACGAGCACGGCGTCGGTCAGGTGCTGCGGGCGGAGGCTTGAGATGGCGCTGACGGTGGCGCGCTGCATCGCCTCGTCGCGGCGCTTGCCGCCGGCGTTGCAGTCGGGCGAGGCGCCCGCCGCCCCGGCGTCCACCTTCTCGTAGACGGCCGCGTTCGACCCCGTCACGAAGCGCCGGTACTTCTCGCTGCCCTGGTAGACGGCCGCCCAGAAGCGCTCGCCGGTCGAGCTCATCTCGGCGACCTTCGTCCCGGCGAAGGGCACCTGCACGATGAGGTAGACCTGGCCGGGGCGCTGGACGACGAGGCGGCCGTCGGCCGTGCGGTACTTGTCGGCAAGCCCGCACTCGGCGTAGCTGGTGTCGAGGAACTGGATGTCAACCTTGCCGTTGAGGGAGCGCACCGCGCCGAGGCGGTTGATCTCCTCGAACATCTGCGGCATGTCGGCGTCTACGAGCGGGCTGAGCGTCTGCGGCACCGCGATGGGCGTCTTGGTGCTAAAGAGACCGCAACCGGCCGTGAGCAGCGCCGCCGCGAGCAGCAGCGCCGCGCGCGCGGCCCCGCCGCCGCCAAAGTTTTTCAGCCTGTGCATCCGAAGCAAAAGTTGACCGCCCGCCCCCAGCCGTCCGCCCCGCAAGATTCTCGAAATCAGTTAAGGGAAGCTAACAAACGCCCTTCGGCCTTGTCAACGCAAGGTCGGCGCAAGTTACTTCACTTCGTCGAGCATCAGCGGCGGCTTGTCGAAGCGGGCGCGGAGGGCGTTGACGGCCGCCTGCACGCGGGGCCGGCTGATGATGTAGGTTTCGAGCGCGCGCTTGCCGGGGAAGTCGAGCAGCATGACGCCGAGCAGGATCGTGAGCACGCCCTGACCGGGCACGCCGGGCAGAGACATCACGACGCCGAAACCGACGAGCACGAGCCCGAGCAGGTTCTTGGCGAAGATGCCCAGGGCGCGCAGGACGGGGTGGCGCTCGACGAGGAACTCGCGCGCGTGCGACGAGTGGAAGTAGTTCGCCGGCAGCTTGACCAAAACCACCGTCACCACCGCGATGCTCAGGACGAAGGTGACGATTGAGAACAGCACCCCGAAAAGCACCTGTCCCCACGTCAGCCCCCACCCGTGTATCGTCTGCGATAGCCAGTCAATCATCTGCCTGCTGCCTGACCCCCTCCCGCGCGCGGACGAGCGCCGCGACCATCTCGGCGACGACTTCGCGCGCGGCGCCTTCGAGGCCGAAGTCGCGCGACTCGGCGCCGTCCCAGAACTCGGCCAACCCACGCGAGCCGGCGCGCTCGAAGGCGAGCGCCTGCGCGAGCAGGTCGATCACGTCCGCCGCCTTGACGAGCCGCGCTTCGAGGCTCGCACGCGACTCGTAGTCCTCGTGCAGTTCGGCGTAGCGCGCGGCGTGGCCCGCGCCCGCGCCGCGCATGATGTCGTCGAAGGCGCGCCGCTCGGCCGCGCGCCTCACGTCCTTGCCGTAGTAGTCGGCGACGGTGCGCGGCATGTCGCCCGTCCGCGTCTCCTGCAAGTCGTGGAGCAGCGCGATGCGCACGACGCGCCCCGCGTCCACCTCGACGCCGCGCGCCGCGCACTCGTCCGCCAGCAGCATCGCCGTCAGCGCCACGCCGTAAGAGTGCGCCGCCACCGACTCGGCGCCGGGCGGCAGGCCCCGCAAGACCCACCCCGTCCGGTCGAGCCGCTTTAAACGCTGTAGTTCGAGAAGGACGGAGAGCATCTATTTCAGACGAAAACTTTTCCGGGGTTCAGGATGCCGTTGGGGTCGAGCGCGCGCTTGATGCGGCGCATGGCCTCGATGGTCGCGTCGCCGAGCGCCATCCTGAGGTACGGCGCCTTGACGTAGCCGATGCCGTGCTCGCCGCTGATCGTGCCGCCGAGTTCGACCGAGGCGGCGAAGGTCTCGCCGACGGCCTCGCGCGCGCGCGCGACCGCGTCGGGGTCGTCGCGCTCGCACATGAAGTTGACGTGGATGTTGCCGTCGCCGAGGTGGCCGAAGTTGACGACGAAGGTGCCGTACTTTCTGCCTATCGCCTCGACGCGCTCGATTAACTCGGGCACGCGCGAGCGCGGGACGACCACGTCCTCGTTGAACTTGAGCGTGCCGAACTTCTTGATGGCCGGCGAGAGAGCACGCCGCACGTCCCACAGCCTGTCCTCGTCCTCGCGCGACTCCGAGCGGATAACGTCGTAGCCGCCCAACTCCTTTACGACCTCCTCGACTACGCGCGCCGTGCGCTCGACCTCCTCGCGCCCGCCGTCAACCGAGACCAGCAGGAGCGCGCCCGCCTCGGGGTCGATGCCGAAGGCGAACTCCGACTCGACGGCGCGGATGGCGTTGCGGTCTAAGACCTCGATGGCGACGGGCGTCACGCGCGCCTTCGTAAAAGCTGGCGGGCAGGCGCAGGCGGCCGTCATCGTCTTGAAGGTGGCGCGCACGGTGCGCGTCGTTTCCGGCAGAGGCAGCAGCTTGAGCGTCGCCTCGGTGATGATGCCGAGCATCCCTTCCGAGCCGCAGATGAGTCCGGTCAGCTCGAAGCCGACGACGTTCTTGCTCGTCAGTCCGCCCGTGCGGATGATCTCGCCGGTCGGGAGGACGACTTCAAGCCCGAGCACGTAGTGCTTCGTCACGCCGTACTTCGCCGAGCGGATGCCGCCCGCGTTCTCCGCGATGTTGCCGCCGATGTAAGAGTTCTTGTACGAGGCCGGGTCGGGCGGGTAGAAGAGGCCGACCTCCTCGGCCGCCTGCTGCAAGGCGTAGGTCGTCACGCCCGGCTCCGTTATCGCGTAAAGATTCTCGACGCTCACTTCGCGGATGCGGTTCATGCGGTCGGTGCCGACGACGACGCCGCCCTCCACGGGAACCGCGCCGCCCGTGTAGCCGACACCGCCGCCGCGCGCCGTCACAGGAAACCGGCGCTCGTTCGCCAGCTTCAGTATCTCGGACACTTCCCGCGCGTCGCGCGGCAAAAGCACCGCCTCGGGCGGGAACTTCTCCTTGAGCGCGTCGCCCGCGTAAGGCTCGACGCGCTCCTCGTCAACCAGCACGTTCTCCGCGCCGACGATCTCGCGCAGCCGCGCCAGCACCTCCGACTCCGACGCCGCCGTACGCGCGCGCACACCCTTATCCGCGAAGTGTATCGAACGGCTCATCCTTGAAGGCTTTCTCCCTTGCCGCTTACTTTAACGCGCCGCTCGCCCGCGCATCAACGCGCGCGCTGCCCGCCGCGCGGAAATTATTTCCCGCCGCGTGTATTTACCCGGCCCGCCGCTGCTCTGTCACGCGACGGGCGAGATTGATAAAACCCCCGCGCCCGTGTGGGAAGTTCAGGCATCATTAAGGAGACAAGGATTTTGAGAAGGACCACCTCGCTGATTTACGTTTTGGCCGCGCTCTTCGCGCTGGCCGTTTCCCCCAACCCCGCGCGGGCGGAAGTGACCGACCGCCTCTACGACTTCACCGACGATTTCTACCGCCAGAACGGCATCGACCCGGCGAAGATCGTCGGCCGCCGGCAGGGCGTCGCCCCGCTCGGCGTCACCGACGCGCCCTTCTTCACCTACCAGCGCAACGTCCGCGCGCTGCTCACGCTGCCGGCCTACAACCACAGCGGCTCGCCCGTCTACTGGACGGTGATGGGCGAACTCAACCCCGACGCTTTTCTCAACAACGCCGCGGGCACGCTCGCGCGGCAGACCGCCGACAACATGGTCGAGTACGTCTTCCCGACCAAGGACGGCAACCCCGTGGGCCTCGGCAACCTCCGCCAGTCGGTGATGCTCGACATGCGCAACGGCTACTTCAGCAACAACCCGCTCGGCCTCTGGACGCACGTCTGGATTAGCTACACCTCACGCGCCTTCAACACCGCCGACGGCAAGAAGGCCCTCGCAGACCTACAGAAGAGAAACGGCCTCGCCACCGACGGCACGCCCATCATCAAGACCTTGAGCGAGCTTGATAATCTCTACAGCAAAGGCTTCGTCGCCAAGCGACTGCGCAAGATGGACGGCTCGGAAGGCGCTGTCTATAGCATCTGCCCGGTCGTCAAAGACCCGACCGATTGGGGCATCGCTACCGACCAGTTTCTAGCCTACACACGCAAGGCCGACGGCACGCCGCTCGAACCCTTCTTCGTCCAGCACTTCGACAGCCTGAGATTCACAGGCAACTGGGCCAACTAAAGGCTTCCACCTCAGGCACGCGCGCTCTATCCGGGACGCGGTAAGCCCTCAAAGATGTAGGGGCGACTAAGAAATCCACCCTCAAGCTCGAACGGGAGAGCGAGCGCGAGAGAGCGGACTTCTTAGCCGCCCCTACAGATTTACCGTTTCACCTTCCTATTCGACCACCACCCTATCCGATGCGCCGCGCCCGAAGGTTTCAGGATGATACATCTCCTCTGCCTTCGCCGGAGGCACTACGAAATTTCCGGGCGTCGTGGCGCGCGCAACATACGAGTAGTTATACACGCCTTCCCAGAGCAGCGAAGTGAAGGCTTCGGCCCGCTCGTCGCGGAAGTTCTGGTGCTCGAACCATGAGCGATACCACCACCAGTAATTACCCTTCGCCTGGTCCGCCTGCTCGTCCTGCGGAATCGTGCCCGTGGTTGCAAGCTCAGGGTTGAGGGATTCGAGGCCCGCCGGCATCGG
>DASVQX010000038.1:0-6473 GCA_036388915.1 Pyrinomonadaceae bacterium | reverse complement strand
AACGTCGAGACGTGGCGCTTCTTCGTTTTCGCGCTGACGCGCTCATGGCGGGCAGGGATGCCCGCGCTCCCGGCTTTAAGGGCTTCTTTCTTCTCTTAACTGCAAGCTGGCGTCTGCCGGCCGTCGTTGGCGGGCTAGGCCGGCGCGCCGCCCGCGCTCAGAGCGCGAAGCCGGTCTCCCTCTCGCCGCTGCCGACGAGGTACGCCTTGCCGCGCGTCGGGGCGCGCAGCGGGGCGGCGGGCGGGGCCGTCGGGTTGTTCGGGTAGCTCTTCCCGTCGAAGCGGAGCACGGCGTAGTGCGCGCGGACGCCGCCGCCCGCGACGAGCGTGATGAGGTCGTTCCAGCCCCTCGTCCTCCGCTCGCTGACGACGACGGGGTTGTTCGTCAGCGCGATGTCGGCGACGAGCCGGTAGTCTCCCGCGTCCGTCGTCCGGAAGACCAGCGTGTTGCACCCGCCGCTCCCGCACGTGTACGAGCCGAAGAGGTAGACGAGCACCTCGGGCCGCCCGTCGCCGTCGAGGTCTACGCGGTTGTAATAGTAGTTAGTCCAGAGTTCGCCTTCGGGGTCGTGGTTGTCGGGGCGGCCGTCGCCGTCCGGGTCTTTGATGGCGGCTTCGAGCTTGGCGTCGCGCTCGGTCTCGGGGTTAAGCCGCGCGGTGACGACGGGCTTCGGGCCGCGCTGCGCGCCCGCCGGCGCGGCGGCGAGGAGCATCAGGAGGGCGGCGGCGAGCGTTTTGGCGACCTCTGTTTTCGACAAGCGCAGGATTCCTTCCGGCCGTTGCGGTTGAAAATAAGGGCGTGGAGACGCGCCCAGTTTAGCACCCGCGCGGGGCGCGCCCGCAAGCCGGGCGCGGCGGAAAAAAGCGCGCCGCGCGCGCAGATTCCTCTTGCAAGAGTGCCGGGGCGTGGGGCATCATAAACGCCGTTACTCCTTCTCTCGCGCATCAACGGTGATGCGCCCCGTGCCTCGATTCTGGCGGCGGCGTTTTGGATGGTTCGAGAGTGGGCTGATTTTTAACAAGCAGGAGCCGCTCTTCGAGAGCACCCGGACGCGAAACCTTCGCCGCGACCGTTACGACGGAGCCAACTTCACGTATCCAGGCTTCTCCTGAGAAGCGCCCGACCGGGCGCCAGAGGAACACACAGCGATGGCAATGAAACTTTACGTCGGTAATCTCTCGTTCCAGACTTCGAGCGAAGACCTGCGCGAGCTGTTCTCGCAGGCGGGCACGGTCGAGTCGGCGTCGGTCGTCGAAGACCGCGACACGGGCCGTTCGCGCGGCTTCGGCTTCGTCGAGATGGCGACGAAGGAAGAGGGCGAGGCGGCGATCCAGCAGTTCAACGGCAAGGAAGTCGGCGGGCGCGCGCTCAACGTCAACGAGGCTCGCCCGCGCGAGGATCGCGGAGGCGGCGGCGGGCGCGGCGGCTTCGGCGGCGGCGGCGGTGGTCGCGGCGGCTTCGGCGGCGGAGGCGGTGGTCGCGGTGGCGGCGGCGGCTTCGGCGGCGGCGGTGGCGGCCGTGGCGGCGGCGGCGGCGGCGGCAACCGCGAGCCGCGCTGGTAAGCGCAACCCCCCCCGCGGCCTTCAGGGTTCGGGTGATAAAAGAAGCCCCGGCGGAAAACCTTCCGCCGGGGCTTCTCGTATGTGTGTGGGTCGGACGCGAAATGTCACGGCCGCGGAAACGCCGGGTGATAGAATCCCACGCGCGATGAGATGCCCCGCCTGCACGCAGGAGATCGACGGAGACCGCGAGTCGTGCCCCTCGTGCGGCGTGGAGCTCGGCGACTCTTACGCCAAGACGCGCATCCTGCCTGACGACTCGAAGCCGCAACCGGGGCGCGCCTCGCGCACGCGGCGCGGGACGCCCGCCTCGTCCCCGCCCTCGAACATCCACGCCACCTCCGACTCGCTCGACCACTCGCGCTTCGTCGCCGGCACCATCCTCAACGAGCGTTACCGCGTCGTCGGCCTCCTCGGGCGCGGCGGGATGGGCGAGGTCTACCGCGCCGAAGACCTGACGCTCGGCCAGACGGTCGCGCTGAAGTTTCTGCCCGAGGCGCTGTCGGCCGACGACGCGGCGCTGGCGCGCTTCCACCGCGAGGTGCGGGTCGCGCGGCAGATTTCTCACCGCAACGTCTGCCGCGTCTACGACATCGGCGACGCGGGCGGGCTTCAGTTCCTCTCGATGGAGTACGTGCGCGGCGAAGAACTTTCGTCGGTGCTCAAGCGCTTCGGGCGTCTGCCGCAGGACAAGGCGACCGAGATCGCGCGCCAGCTCTGCGCGGGCCTCGCCGCCGCGCACGAAGCGGGCGTGCTCCACCGCGACCTCAAGCCCGCCAACGTGATGATCGACGAGAACGGCGACGTGCGCGTCACGGACTTCGGGCTGGCGGGCCTGCTCGAAGAGTTCGGCGACGGCGCGGCGCTCGAAGGCACGCCCGAGTACATGTCGCCCGAGCAGCTCTCGGGGCGCGAGCTGACGGCGCGCAGCGACATCTACTCGCTCGGCCTCGTCCTCTACGAGCTGTACACGGGGCGCAAGGCTTTCACGGCCGCGACGCTCGCCGACATCCTGCGGCTGCGACGTTCGGTGTCGATGCCCGAAAGCCCCTCGGCCATCGTGCGCGACGTAGACCCTCTGGTCGAGCGCGTCATCGAGCGATGTCTCGCGCCCGACCCGAACGACCGCCCCGCCACCGCGCACCACGTCGCCACGGCGCTGCCCGGCGGAGACCCTCTGGCGGCGGCGCTCGCCGCCGGCGAGACGCCTTCCCCGGAGATGGTCGCGGCCGCGCCGAAGCACGGGGCCTTGCGCCCGCCGGTGGCGCTGGCCTTCGCCGCGGGCGCGCTCGCACTCTTCGCCGTCTGCTTCGCGCTGTCGGGGCGCGTCTTCCTGCACACGCAGGTGCCGCTGGAGAAGACGACCGACGCGCTCCGCGACCGCGCGCAGGAGGTCGCGAAGAAGTTCGGCTACGAGTCGGCGACCGACAGCGTCTCGGGCTTCAACGTCAACGCGGAGTACCTGCATTACGTCGAGGAGCACGACCTGACGGCCGGGCGCTGGGGGCGCCTGAAGACCGGGCACCCGGCGGGGCTGGTCTTCTGGTACAGGCAGAGCCCGCGCTACCTCACGCCGTTCAACCGCGAGGAGGTGACGCCCGCCGATCCGCCGCGGACGGTGTCGGGGATGGCGAACCTCTCGCTCGACACGCGCGGCCGCCTGCTCGCCTTCGAGGGCGTCCCGCCGCAGACCGTCCGGCCCGAGGAGCCGGCCGCCCCCGCGCGCTTCGACTGGTCGCGGCTGTTCGCCGAGGCGGGGCTCGACCCGGCCACGTTCCGGCAGGTGGAGTCGGTCTGGGTTCCGCCGCATCCTTTCGACGAGCGCGCGGCGTGGGAGGGGAGTTATCCGGGCCAGCCCGAGACAGTCGTCCGCGTCGAGGCGGCGGCCTTCCGCGGCCGCCCCGTCTACTATCAGCTTATCAACGACTGGAACCAGCCGACGCGGCAGACGCAGCAGGCGATGCCGGCGGGCGTGAGAATCTTACAGGCGGTCGTCGTCACGCTCTTCTTCGTCATCCTGTGCGGGGCGGGGCTGCTCGCGCGCCACAACCTGCGCGTGGGGCGCGGCGACCGCAAGGGCGCTCTGCGGCTGGCGGGCTTCGGCTTTCTGACGATGATGGCGTCGTGGGTCACGCGCACGCACCACGTCCCCGTGCTGGGCGACGAGTTCGAGGGTTTCATCACGGCGCTCGCCGGGTGCCTCCTGCTGGGCGGGATGCTGTGGCTCGTCTACGTGGCGCTGGAGCCGTACGTGAGGCGGCGCTGGCCGGGGCGAATCATCGGGTGGAACCGTCTGCTGGCGGGCGACTGGCGCGACCCGCTCGTGGGGCGCGACGTGCTGCTGGGGGCCTTCTTCGGGTGCGCGCTGATGGTGGTGGGCTACGCGCAGATACTCGCGCCGCGCTGGCTGGGGCTGCCGCCCGTCATGCCGCAGCCGGTCAACCTGCGCGGGCTGTTCGGCGTCCAGTACGTCCCCATCCTGCTGGTCTCGCAGGTGCTCAACTCGCTCCTCTACTCGGCGACGATCATGTTGCTGCTGCTGCTGCTGACGCTCGTCACGCGGCGCGAGCGCGTGGCGGTCGCGCTGCTCGGGCTGGCGCTGGCGCCGCTGTTCTTCGGGAGCGGCAACCTCGCGCTCGACCTCGTCGTCGGGGCGCTGGTCTCGTTCGTCACGCTCTTCGTGCTGCTGCGCTTCGGGATGCTGGCGCTGGTCTTCATGGAGTTCTTCCTGCTCTTCTTCAACTTCTACCCCATCACCGGCGAGCTGACGGCCTGGTACGCGGGCGCCTCGGCCTTCGCCGCCGTGCTCGGCGTCGCGCTCATCCTCTACGGCCTCAAGACCTCGCTCGCCGGCCAACCCCTCTTCCGCACCTCGCTCCTCAACGACTAAACCCCGCCCCTCAAAGTCGGGGGCGCGGGCCGGTGTGCCCGCGCCCCCATTGTTTAGTCCCTTATTCCGTCCCGCGAGCCGGTGTCATGGCTGCGGCGCGCCGGGGGCGGGCGGCGCCTCGCCGTCACGCCGGGCGCGCGGGGCGTGTTCGAGGCGGCGCGCGCTCTCCCACGCGGCGAGCTTGGCGGGCGTCCGGCGGTACTTGTTGCGGACGAGGACATCCAGCCGCTCGGTCAACTCTTCCACGCGCCCGAGCGCGGTCTCGATGGAGGCGTTGGTCGAGACGCTCGCGCCGCGCCCCTCGGTCTGGCGGGACATCTGCGCTTCGAGCGCGTCGGCGTCGGCCCGCAGGCGTTCGACGAAGTCGGCGGGCAACTCGTACTCGACGAACAGCGCCTTGAGCGAGGCGGCGGCCTCGGCGAACGAGCGCGCGACGGCGACGAGCGTCTGGTCGCTGTTGTCGGCGCGCGTGCGCGGGAAGCGGCCGCGCGCCTCCGGGTGTTCGGCGCCGACGGCCTCGGCCGTGTCGCAGACGGCCGCGACCTGTGCGCGCAGGGATTCGCGCAGTTCGCGGCGGCCTTCGGAGGACTGGCGCCGCGTGCTGGCGGTGGTGGCCTTCGCCACGTCGAGCGCGGCGAGCGCGGCCATCTCCGCCGAGAGTTGCGCGGCCGCCACGGCGCCCTTGCCGCCGGCCGGGAAGTCGGCG
The DNA here is from genome assembly GCA_036388915.1 of Pyrinomonadaceae bacterium. Classification (GTDB taxonomy): domain Bacteria; phylum Acidobacteriota; class Blastocatellia; order Pyrinomonadales; family Pyrinomonadaceae; genus QHXN01. Next base: position 1,318 of record DASVQX010000038.1, on the reverse strand, counting down.
ACGTTCGAGGTCATAAACGCTTCCACGCGCGAGCCGCGCTCGAAGCGGCGGCGCTGTCTCTCGTTCATGTGGTTGTCTCCTTTGTGTGAAGGGAAGGAACGCGAGTGAGAATCCTTCCGGCGAGCTGAAGGGATGAGGTTTACCGCCGGGGCAAGTCCGCGCCGCCTTGTGAGGGCGCGAATTATACGCCGTTCCGCCCCCGCCGCAACAAAAATTCGCGCGCACATCCCGCGCACGCGCCGACACGACGCCGGCCCGCGCCCGCACGGACTTTTCCGCGCTCGCACGGCCCCGGCACACGTCAATATGACATCGGCACGCGCCGACACGGACTTTTCCGCGCCCGCACGGCCGCCGCACGCACCAACACGTATACGGCGCGCGCCCGCACGGACTCAGCAGACTCCGACACGGGGTTTGCGGGTCGAACACGGCCCTTAAAGCCGGGAGCGCGGGCATCCTGCCCGCCGAAGCGTGCCGCCGGCACGCTTCCGACTTTTCACTTCCCCTCAACCTTGAGAGTTAAAGTCTCTCCTTCTTCGCGCTGACGCGCTCAAGGCGGGCAGGATGCCTGCGCTCCCGGCTTGCGTTTACTCGCGCTGCCATGGGGCCAGTCTTGAGGGAGGTAACAGAGTCCCGCTTTTACCGGATTGGCTTCGATGTAGGCGATTGTCTGGGCGTAGTGGGCGGCGTCGCGGATGTAGCGGTCGAAGTACTCTTCTTGCCAGAATTGTCCCGTCCGACGCAGGAGTTTATTCGCTTCACGTGCCGTATAGGATTTGACGGAGTGCATGATCGAGGAGAGCGTGTGGGGAGGGCGCGGCGTTATGAGGATGTGTACGTGATTCGGCATGACGACCCAGGCCGTCAGTCTGTAACGCTCTCCGTCGAAGTGAAGCAGGGCACTCTCGACGAGCGACGCGACGGCCGCGTCTTTCAGAAGCGCCTGTCCGTGGCCCGTATCGAGGTACGCCTCTACCCGGCGCCGGAGTGCCGCCTCTCCTCCGCCGCGCTCCGATTCCAGCCGCCACCCCTCCAAGACCTCCTGCGGCAATGAGTCTTTCAAACGGAAGGTTATAAACTGCGGCCGCTCTCCGCCCTCGAAATGCGGCAGATAGTCCCGGCTGTGCCAGCCGGCCTCGATTAAGTCCCGCGAGAACTGTCGTCTCATAGATGCTTTCAGGAACTAAGCCGGGAGCGCGGGCATCCTGCCCGCCGAAGCGTGCCGCCGGCACGCTTCCGACTTTTCACTTCCCCTCAACCTTGAGAGTTAAAGTCTCTCCTTCTTCGCGCTGACGCGCTCAAGGCGGGCAGGATG
>DASVQX010000037.1:0-12195 GCA_036388915.1 Pyrinomonadaceae bacterium | reverse complement strand
TTTTTAATCCGGGCGGGTGCGCGTGGGGCGCGCGCCTGTGCCACTTCTCAAGGTGTCATACGGTCAGACGGCCGCCGTCTCCTCCTCTTCGACGAGGTAGGGCGTGGCGGCCTTGCGCGCCTGCGGGTCTTCGTCCTCGGCGAGGATGGCCTGGACGACGGGCAGGCTTAAAGACCGGGACTTCTGGATGCCGGGGACGTGCTTGCCCTTGGCGTAGACGGGGTGGCGGCCGTGCTCCTTGTACCACTCGGCGAGCCCGGCGGTCTTGTGCATGTTCTCGATGATCTGCCGCCAGCCGACGCCCGTGTTGTAGGCGCAGAAGGAGATCTCGCCCTCCTGCGTGCCGTAGGGGATGACGCACATCTCGGTGCGGCGGAAGTCGTAGTTAAATAAATCCTGGAACCACATGCCCTCGACGCACAGCACCCGCCACACGTCGGCCGCGTCGTCCGCCTGCTGCTTCATGCGGTCGTTGCGGTCGCTGTTCGAGCTGGTCGAGGAGGGCTTAAAGAGGTTGATGATCTGCGAGACGGGGAAGCCCTCGGGCGCGCGCTCCGGCTTGAAGTTGCGCATGATGGCCATCCCGAGCTGCGCCATCGTCAGCTTCTTGCCGCGCGCCGTGTCGGTGATGACCGACACGTCCTTCATGAACTGCTCGTAGTCGAAGAACTCGAAGAGCGAGCGGAACTCGCCGGTGTGGCGGTTGACGACCGCCAGCGTGAAGATGCCGCAGTTCGGGTGGCAGTTACACGAAGACCAGCCCCACGGCGCGTCCGCGCCTTGCAGCATGTCCATGACGGAGGTGAAGGCCGAATACGACGAGAGCGGGAACCAGTCGCGCAGCGGCTTCATGCGGCCGCCGAGCTGCTTGTCGAGGTCGTCGGCCATGCCGGCCAGCGTGTAGCGCTGCCGCTCGCGGATCGCGTCTGGCACGTCCTCGTCGCGCCCGGTGAACGAGACGGGCTGGAAGGCGATGGTCTGCACCTTGTCGATGTTCTTGGCGGCGAACTCGACGATCTGGCCGATGGCGTCGTTGTTGACCGTGTTGACGATGGTCGTGACCAGCGTCACCTTGATGCCGACCGACGCGAGGTTCTCGATGGCGCGCAGCTTGACCTCGAAGAGGTTGCCGACGCCGCGGTGCTTGTTCTTCTCCTCGGAGACGCCGTCGAACTGCAAGTAGACGCCGTGCTGCCCGGCCTCCTTCGCCGCCTTGCAGAACTCGATGTCCTCGGCGTAGCGGATGCCGTTGGTGGCGGCGAGAATCCGGTAGAAGCCGACCTTCTTGGCGTAGGCGACGGCGTCGAGGAAGTAGGGCGAAAGCGTCGGCTCGCCGCCCGAGAAGAGGATGATGATCTGGCGGCGCGGCTTGAAGGAGATGGCGCGGTCTAAAATCGCCTTGGTGTCTTCGTACGTGGGCTCGTGGACGTAGCCGACCTGGTTGGCGTCCATGAAGCACGGGTCGCACATCATGTTGCAGCGGTTCGTCAGGTCAACCGTCAGGACGGCGCCGCGGCCGAACTTGATGTCGGAGGTGCCGTGCTTGTGGACGTGCGCGTCCTCGGCCGAGCGGAAGTCGCGGCCGAAGAAGAGCGACTCGATGCGCTCAAGGAAGTTCGCGTCGGTCGCGAGCACGTCGCGGAACTCGCCGTGCTTGGGGCAGGTCTTGGTCATAAAGACCTGCCCGCCCTCCTCGAAAATCTGCGCCTTGATCTCGCCGGGGTGCGTGTGCATGAGGGTTTCGAGCGGCGTCGCGCCCGAGATGACGCCCTCGCGCACCTCCTTGACGCAGCGCGGGCACAAGCTGTCGGTCTCGCGCGGGAAGCCGAGCGGCGGCGCGGTGCGCTCGTAGGACTTCAGCAGCGGCCCCGGCGCCCACTTCGGCCGCACGGCCTCGCCCTCGGGCAGCCGCGTGTTGACCGACTGGAAAGCCTTCCACGCCACGCCCGACAGGCTCGAAATCAGCTTCGATCTCTTCACGCCGCTGAAGCGGCTCTTCTCCGACTCGCCGCGGCGGAAATTATCGCTAAACAAGGTTCGTTCTCTCCTTAATCGAGGACGGCGCGCCGGCGGGAGGCGCGCGGATAAACGTTTATGAGTGCTGCGGGCGCGGCCGGGGCGCATAACACACGACGGCCGGCTGTCCCGAAAGTCCGTGACATAATAAAGGCATCTGCGTGCAAACACAAGACGTTAGCGGCCTTCTGCCCGCCGCCTCTTGCCTTTTGCCGCCGTGTCCCCGTACCATCGCTCGCAAGTCTTTACTTCAACCCCGCGCTTTTAATTCTTATGGAAATACACCCCACAGCAGTCGTCAGCCCGCGCGCCGAACTCGCGCGCGGCGTGCGCGTCGGCCCTTACGCCGTCGTCGAGGAGGGCGTCCAAATCGGCGAGGGCTGCGAGATCGGCGCGCACGCCGTCGTCAAGCGCTTCACCACGCTCGGCGAGCGCAACCGCGTCTACGAGCACGCGACGTTGGGCGGCGAGCCGCAGGACGTGAAGTTCAAGGGCGAGCCGAGCCGGCTCCTCGTCGGCGACGACAACCTGATACGCGAGTACGTGACGGTTCACCGCGCGAGCGGCGAGGGCGAGGCGACGGTGTTGGGGAGCCGCAACTTCCTGATGGTCGGCGTCCACGTCGCGCACAACTGCACGTTGGGCGACGACAACACGCTCGCCAACGGCGCGGCGCTCGCCGGGCACATCCACGTCGAGGATCACGTCTTCTTCTCGTCGAACGTCGGCGCGCACCAGTTCGTGCGCTTCGGGCGCTACGCGATGGTGGGAGGGAAGTCGAAGATCGTGCAGGACGTGCTGCCGTTCTTCACGACCGACGGCAACCCGCCGCGCGTGCGGGGACTGAACGCCATCGGCCTGCGGCGCGGCGGCTTCAGCCCGGAGTCGCGCGCGGCCCTGAAGCGCGCCTACCAGATTCTGTTCCGCGCGCGCCTCCCGCTCGCGCAGGCGCTCGCGGCGCTGGAGGACTCGGGCGACGAGCACGTCGCGCACCTCGCGGGCTTCATCCGCGCCACGCGCCGCGGCTTCACGCGCGAGGAGCGCGAGACGACCGTCTCGACCGAGCGCGAGCTGCTCTTCAAAGTCTCGCGCTGAACCTTTCCTTTTATGAGCAGACAGGCGGAAGGCATGACCGTCGCGGAGTTGGCGGCGCTGGTCGGGGGGCGCGCGTCGGGCGACACGGGCGCGCGCGTGCGGGGCGTGGCGTCTTTGGAGGCGGCGGGCGAGGGCGACGTGGCGTTCGTCGAGGACGAGAAGTTTTTCGACGCGGCGCGCGAGTGTCGCGCCGCGTGCGTGGTCGTGCCGGAGGGCGCCGCGTCGAAGCTCGAAGGCTTGAAGAGCGTCATCGAGGCGGCGCGGCCCAAGCTCGCGTTCGCGCTCGCCGCCGCCGCTCTAATGTCGTCGCAGAGGCTCCCGGCGCACGTCCACCCGACGGCCGCCGTGGCGGAGGGCGCGCGGCTGGGCGAGGGCGTCAACGTCGGCGCGGGGGCGTCGGTGGGCGAGGGCGCGGAGCTAGGTGCGGGGACGCAGGTGCACCCGAACTGCGTCGTCGGGCGCGGCGTCAGCGTGGGGCGCGACTGCGTGCTGCGGCCGAACGTGGTGCTCTACGAGGGCGTGACTTTAGGCGACCGCGTCGTGCTGCACGCGGGCGTCGTGGTCGGCGCCGACGGGTTCGGGTACGTGCGCGACCCCGAAGGCGTCTATCACAAGTTCCCGCAGGTAGGCACCGTGGTGATCGAAGACGACGTGGAGGTGGGCGCCAACTCGTGCATCGACCGGGGGGCGCTGGGCGAGACGCGCGTCGGGCGCGGGACGAAGCTCGACAACCTCGTGCAGGTCGGGCACAACGTCCGCATCGGCGAGCGCGTCGTCATCGCCGCGCAGACTGGCATCTCGGGCAGCACCGTCATCGAGTCGGACGCGGTCATCGGCGGTCAGGTCGGCTTCGGCGACCACGCGCGCGTGATGTCGGGCGCGGTCATCGGCTCGCAGGCCGGCGTGCTGCCCGGCAAGATCGTGCGCCCCGGCGTCTGGTGGGGCACGCCCGTCCAGCCGCTCGAAGAGTACAAGCGCCTGAACGCGCTCTGGGGCCGGCTCCCGCGGATGCGCGAGGAGATACAGGAGCTGAAGCGTCAGTTGAAAGAGTTGACCGACCGACTCGACCGCGAGGCTTAGCCAGCCGCGGCGTTCTCTTCCTCTTCCTTTTCCTTCCAACTTCTCAGGGCGCGCAGCACCGCGCCGGCCGCGCGCAGCGAGGCGCCGCCCTCGCCGAGCCGCGCGGTCGCCTCGCGCAGCTTCGCGCGCACGGCGGCGTTCCTTTCCGGTTCGAGCAGCGCGAGCAGTTCGCGCGCGAGCGACGCGCCGTCGAAGTCGTACTGCATCAACTCGGGCGCGACGCGCTCGCCCGCGATGAGGTTGACGAGGCCGTAGTGCTCGACCTCGATGAGGCGGCCGAGCGTGTGCCAGTTGAGCGCCGACACCTTGTAGACGACGACGAGCGGCGTGCCGACGAGCGCCGCCTCTAAGGTCGCCGTGCCGCTGCACACGGCGGCGGCGTCCGAGGCCGCGAGCGCGCCGCGCGCCTCGTCGTGCGCGACGCGCAGGACGTACGGCATCCCCGAACCGGCGCGGCGGTGTCTGGTCACGGCCTCGACCTCCGCGGGCGAGCGGCGCGAGGAGAGCGCGACGACGAACTGCGCTTCGGGTGATTGCTTGGTGACGAGCGCGGCGGCGTCGAGCATGACGGGCAGGATGCGCTCGAACTCTTTGCGGCGGCTGCCCGGCAGAAGCGAGACGACGGGGCGCGCGGGGTCTAAACGGTGGCGCGCGCAGAACTCCTCGCGCGTCTCGGGCGGCGCCGATGCGCCCGCGAACGGGTGGCCGACGAACTCGACGTGCGAGACGCCGCGCGCGGCGTACCAGTCGCGCTCGAAGGGGAGGATGGCGAGCATGAGGTCTACGTCGCGCCGCACCTGCCGGACGCGGTGCGAGCGCCAAGCCCAGAGCTGCGGGCTGATGTAGTAGATGACTCGGAGGCCGCGGCGGCGCAGCGAGCGCGCGAGCGGGAGGTTGAAGTCGGGCCAGTCCACGAGCACGACGGCGTCGGGGCGTCGCTCGACGGCGGCGCGCCTGAGCGCGCGGTAGGCCGACCAGAAGCGCGGCAGCGCGAGCGCGATCTCGGCCAGCCCGGTGATGGCGAGGTCGTCCTCGCGCACGACCGGCTCGACGCCCGCCTCGCGCATCCTCGCGCCGGTCGAGCCGAACAGCTCGAACCGCGCTCCGGGCGCGCTCTCGCCGAGCGCGCGGACGAGCGAGGCCGCGTGCGCGTCGCCCGACTCCTCGCCCGCCACCAACATCAGGCGGAAGCTCTCGTCACCCTGCCCCGGCATTCGCGCGATGATAGCAAGCGAGTGTCGGAAGTACCGAACCGGCCGCGGCGGCGCGGGTGGCGAATCGTGCGGGGCGATGTTAAACTTGGCGCGCGGTTTCGGACATTGGTTAGCGCGTGAGCGCGGCCCCGCGGTGTGGGGCCGGCCGAAGCCGCGAGGGAAGTGCCGACCCCAGGGTAGCCCCGCGACAGTCAGACAATCCCGCACACACAATTCGAGGTAGGCGACGAGCCGAGTTTCGACAATCGAGGTTAGATAGGAAAACTATGAGCAGAGTCCTTTACGCATTCCTCCTGGCCGCGGCCCTCGCCTGCGCGGCCGCCGCCCAGACGCGGCGCGGCACGACGGCCGCCCCCGCGCAGTCGAAGCCCGCCACGCCGAGGCCCGCGCAGACGCCTGCCGCGCGCCCCGCGCAGACGCCCGCGCCGAGACCCGCGACCACGCAGCCCGCGGCCGCCGCCACCGCCGCCGCGCCGGCGCCCTTGGGCTTTGACGCGTGCAAGTGCGAGGCCGGCCCGCTGCCCGAGGTGCTCGGCACGGTCAACGGCATCAAGATCACGCGCGCCGACCTCAGCTCGCAGGCGCAGCAGCGCGTGGCCCAGCTTCAGCAGCAGATCGTCGAGGCGCGCAAGGGCGAACTCGATAATCAGATCGACAGAATCCTCATCGAGACCGAGGCGAAAAAGCGCAACATAACGCCGCGCAAGTTGTTCGAAGCCGAGATCGCGGGCAAGTTTAAGACGCCGACCGACGCCGAGGCTCAAGCCTTCTTCAACCAGAACAAGCCGCGCATCGACGCGCAGGCCGGCCGCTCCGTCACCTTCCCCGAGGTGAAGCAGAATCTCGTCGAGTACCTGACCCAGCAACGCGAGCAGGAGCGCTACAACCAGTTCACCGCCGCGCTGCGCGCCGCCGCGCAGGTCAAGAAGAACGTCGAGTCGGTGCCCGCGCCCGCCACGCCGGCAGACCGCGCGCGCGTCCTCGCCACCGTCAACGGCAAGAACATCACCTCGGGCGACATCGAGGACAGCCTCATGCCGCTCATCGCCACCGTGCAGGAGCAGGTCTACCTCCTCCGCAAGGGCGACATCGACACCAAGATCAACGACATCCTGCTCAACGCCGAGGCGCAGAAGCGTAGCGTGACGGCGCGCGCCGTGCTCGACGCCGAGATCACCGCCAAGGTGCCTTCGGTCACCGAGGCGCAGGCGCTCGACTTCTTCAACAAGAACAAGGCGCGCATCAACGGCGACTTCGCGACCGTCAAGTACGAGATCATCCAGTACCTCGAAGGGCAGGAGCAGCAGCGGCTGGAAGGCGCCTTCGTCGAGCGCCTGCGCAACGGCGCGAGCGTGCAGACCTTCATCACGCCGCCGCCGGTGCCCGTCTTCCCCGTCACGACCGACGACCAGCCGACGAAGGGCAACCCGAACGCCGTGGTGACGGTCGTCGAGTTCACAGACTACCAGTGCCCGACCTGCGCGGCGGCGCAGCCCGTCATCGAGCGGCTGCTCTCCGAGTACGGCGACCGCGTCCGTCTCGTCGTGCGCGACTTCCCGCTGGAGATGCACCCCGAGGCGCGCGCGGCGGCCGAGGCCGCGGAGGCGGCGCGCGAGCAGGGCAAATACTGGGACTTCACCGCCATCCTCTTCCGCAACCAGTCGGCCCTGAAGCCCGAGCAGCTCAGGCAGTACGCGCAGGTCATCGGGCTCGACCGCGCGAAGTTCGACGCGGCGCTTGAGACCGGCAAGTTCTCCGACAAGGTCGAGCGCGACCTCATCGAAGGCCAGCGCTTCGGCGTGACGGGGACGCCGACCTTCTTCGTCAACGGCCGGCGCGCCAAGGACGGCACCTACGAGTCGCTCAAGGCCGCCATCGAGGCCGCGCTCAAGAAGTAATAAGGACGAAGGCGGAAGGGTGAAGGATGAAGGGACGGCCGTTAAGCCTCCTTTTCATCCTTCACCCTTCCGCCTTCATTCTCTGGGGCAGCCGCCGTCCGAGAAATTGGACTTATTCTGAAACATTTGACCAACCGCCCCGCCCGCGCGCGCGTCTAACGCCCGTCCGCACCAGACCCGGTTCGCCGAAACCCTGGAACTTTAAACGCCGCCGACGTGAATAGAGAGGTTGCGCCCGCGCCCGCGCGGGTTTTTTGGCCGAAGTCAGGGAACTATCCGCGCGGCCGTTGCGTAAAATCACTGTCACCACGGCGGGTTCCCAAGCCCCCTTTAAACTCCGAAAGCTTTTTTTGTAACGTGCGCCGCGAGTCCCGCGTCATTTAGACTCGTGAGGAACCAACCGATGAGAAAACTCCTGCCCCTCCTGCCGGCGCTCGCGCTGGCCCTCTCGGCCGCCGCGCTCGTCGCCGGCGCGCAGACCCCGGTCAACAACGTGCTCGGCGACGTGGTCGCCGTTGACGCCGCCGCCAAGCAGATTTTCGTCAAGACCGACGCCGGCGCGGTCGTCATCGTCGCGGTCAGCGACGCGACCAAGATTTTGAAGAACCCTCCGGGCGAGACCAAGCTCGACAAGGCGACCCCCTACACGCTGGCGCAGATCGCCTCGGGCGACCGCATCCTCGCGCTGGGCCGCGTCTCCGACGACGGCAAGACGCTCGCCGCGCCGCGCGCCGTCATCATCAACTCCAAGGCCGAGGTCACCGCCAAGCAGGACGCCGAGCGCGCCGAGTGGCAGGCGCGCGGCGTCGTCGGCATCGTCTCGGCCGTCAACGCCGAGACCAAAGAGATCACCATCAACACGCGGACGCCTGAGGGCCCCAAGCCCGTCGTCGTCGCGGCGGGCGGCCCCGCCGTCAAGCTCCGGCGCTACGCCCCGGACTCCATCAAGTTCGCCGACGCCAAGCCCTCGGCCTTCGACGAGGTGAAGGCCGGCGACCAGCTCCGCGCCAAGGGCGAGCGCACCGCGGACGGCGCGAAGGTCACGGCCGAGGAGGTCGTGACCGGCTCGTTCCGCACCACGCTCGGCACGGTCAAGGCCGTGGACGCCGCGAAGAACGAGATCACCATCGAGCAGGCTTCGGACAAGAAGCCCCTGACCGTCGTCGTCCGCCCCGACTCCGTGCTCAAGCAGTTCCCGGCCGATTTGGCGGCGATGATGATGGGAGGCGCGGGCGGCCCCGGCGGCGCGCCGGGCGCGGGCGGACAGTCCCCCGCGGGCGGCGGCCAGCGCGTCGTCGTACAGGGCGGCCCCGGCGGCGGCGCTCCCCCGGCGGGCGGCGCGGCGGCGGGTGCCCCCGGTCAGGGCGGCCCCGCGCGCCGCATGTTCGACCCGCAGCAGATGCTTGAGCGCCTGCCCGCGGTGGCGCTCGCCGATTTGAAGCCCGGCCAGATGATCGTCGTCTCAAGCACCGTGGGCGCCGACCCGACCCGCGTCACCGCCATCCAACTCGTCTCGAACGTCGAGCCGCTCATCGCGATGATGTCGCGCCGGCCCGGCGGCGCCGGCGCGGGCGGCCCCGGCGGCGGCATGGGCAGCGCGGCCGCGGCGGGCGCCGGCGGCATGAACTTCGGCTTCGGCATCGGACAGCCGTAAAAGAAGGGATGAGGGATGAGGGATGAAGGCGGAGGTTAAGACGACCGTCCCTTCATCCTTCGTCCCTCATCCTTCATCCTTCAAAAACAGGTATCGACCAATGAAAGCATCTCTCAAGGCAGTCGGGCGCGGGCTCGGTTTGTTGCTCGCCGCCGTGTTGTTGTGCGCGGGCGCTGTCTCGGCGCAGCAGACGGCGGGCACGCTGCGCGGGCAGGTCTCGGACGAGTTCGGCGGCGTCATCGTCGGCGCGACCGTCACCGTCACCGACTCGGGCGGCAAGTCGAAAGACGCCGTCACCGGCAGCGACGGCGCCTTCAGCGTCGCCGGCCTCATGCCGGGGCGCCACTCCGTACGCGTCTACGCCACGGGCTTCTCCCCCTACGAGAGCGCCGACGTTGACATCAAGTCGGGGCGCAACGAGCTGCCCGCGATCACGCTCGGCGTCTCGTTGGAGAAGGAGGAGGTGACGGTCGCCTCCGAGGGGCCGCTCTCCGTTGACACCGCGAGCGCGGGCGCCATCGTGCTCAAGGGCAAAGACCTCGAATCGCTGCCCGAAGACCCGGACGAGCTGGCGGCGGCGCTGGCGGCGCTCGCCGGCCCCGCGGCCGGCCCCAACGGCGGGCAGATCACCATCGACGGCTTCGAGGGCGGGCGCATCCCTTCGCGCGACTCGATCCGCGAGGTGCGCATCAACGACAACCCGCTCTCGGCCGAGAACGACCGCCCCGGCTTCGGCGGCATCACGATCCTGACCAAGCCCGGCACCGAGAAGCTGCGCGGCAGCTTCGGGATGACCTTCAACGACGAGAGCATGAACTCGCGCAACCCGTTCCTCAAGCAGGAGAAGCGGCCGCCCTTCCAGTTCCGCCAGTTCAACGGCAACCTCTCGGGCACCATCGTCCCGAAGAAGTCCTCCTTCTTCATCGACTTCAACCGCGGCGAGACCGACGACAACGACCTCGTCAACGGCTTCGTGCTCGACCCCGAGACGCCGCTGGGCGTGCGCGTCCCCTTCAACCTGGCGGTGCTCACCCCACGGCGCAACTGGAGCATCAGCCCGCGCGTCGATTACTCCCTCAACGACAACCACACGCTGGTCGCGCGCTACAACTTTTTCCGCAACGAAGACCTCAACCAGGGCGTCTCGCAGTACTCGCTGCCCGAGCGCGCCTTCGACCAGACGTTCAGCTCGCACAACATCCAGTTGACCGAGACGGCCGTCGTCAACAAGACGACCGTCAACGAGACGCGCTTCCAGTTCATACGCAACCGCTCCGAGCAGGACGCGCTGACCGACGGCCTCGCCATCAACGTCTTCGACGCCTTCTCGCGCGGCGGCGCGACGGTCGGCGACTCGTTCAACGAGAGCACGCGCTGGGAGGTGACGAACACGACGACGCAGGCGCGCGGCGCGCACTCGCTCAAGTTCGGCGCGCGGCTGCGCGGCATCCGCCTCTCGGACTTCTCCGAGAACAACTTCAACGGGACTTTCACCTTCAGCTCGCTCGACGAGTACCGCGCGGCGCTCGCCGGCCAGGACACCGCGACGCAGTTCTCCGTCTCGGGCGGCGAGCCGCTGGCCGAGATCAGCCAGGTGGACTTCGGCGGCTTCTTCCAGGACGACTGGAAGCTGCGGCCGAACCTGACGGTCGGCTACGGGCTGCGCTACGAGCGGCAGACGAACATCAAGAGCAACCTCAACTTCGCCCCGCGCGTCTACCTCGCGTGGTCGCCCGACGGCGGCGCGCAGCGGCAGGCGAAGACCGTCATCCGCCTCGGCTTCGGCCTCTTCTACGACCGCATCGGCGAGAACTTCGCGCTCCAGTCCTTGCGCTACAACGGGATCAACCAGCAGCAGTTCATCGTCACCGAGCCGCTGACCGACGCCGAGATCAAGAATCTGCCCATCAGCGCCGAGCAGCAGGAGGCCGAGTTGCAGCGCGCGCAACTGGCGCGCACCATCCTCTCCCGGTTTAACGACGACCAGCCGCCGACGGCCGCCGAGCTGAGCGCCTTCAGCGTCTCGCAGACGACGCGCCGGATGGCTGCGGACGCGACCGCGCCCTACTCCTACATCACGGGCCTCATCGTGACGCGCCAGTTGACGAAGACCTCGACGCTCAACGTCTTCTTCTCGACCTACGACACGCGCCACGTCCTGCGCCAGCGCAACGTCAACGCGCCGTTGGACGGCGTCCGCCCGCAGCCCGGCGTCGGCAACATCTTCCAGTTCGAGACCTCGGGCACGCAGAGCATGAGGCAGCTCAACATCAGCGTGAGCAAGCAGTTCATGCCCGGCGTCTCCCTGACCGCCAACTACACGCTCGGCAAGGCGCAGTCCGACACGGACTTCGGCGGCTTCCCCGTCAACCAGTACGACCTGTCGGGCGAGTACGGCCGCACGTCCTTCGACACGCGCCACCGCTTCATCCTCTTCGCGAGCCTGGGCATCCCGAAGCTGAAGCTCTCGCTCAACCCGATGGTCATCGCCAACACGGGCCGGCCCTTCAACATCATCACGGGCACCGACAACAACCGCGACGGCATCATCAACGACCGCCCGGCCTTCGCCACCGCCGCGACCCGCCCCTGCTCGGGCAACCAGCGGCTCGGCATCGACTGCGACCTCGTCCAGAGTCAGTGGGGCGACTTCGACGTGAACCCCAAGGCGGGGCAGACCGTCATCCCGCGCAACTTCGGCGAGGGCCCCGGCTTCGTCGCGGTCAACCTGAGAATCGGCCGCGCGTTCGCCTTCGGCGACACCCCGGCTTCGAGGGCGGCGGCCGAGCGCAGCCGGCAGCAGCAGGAGCAGCAGCGGCAGCAGCGTGGTCAGCAGGGCGGCGCGGGCCGCGGCGGCGGCGACCGCACGACCGCCGGCGGCCCCGGCGGAGGCGGCCCGCGCGGCGGCGGCGGGGGCGGCGGCCCGATGCCGGGCATGGGCGGCGGCCCCATGATGATTATGATGGGCGCGCCCGGCGGCGGCGGCGGCGAAGGGAAGCGCTACACGCTGAACTTCTCGCTCAACTTCATCAACCTGCTCAACCACACGAACTTCGGCCAACCGGTCGGCAACCTCCGCTCGCCCGACTTCGGGCGGTCGCTCTTCTCGGTCGGCGGCTTCGGCGGGGGCGGGGGCAACCAGGCCGCGGGCAACCGCCGCGTTCAGGCGTCGGTCAGGTTCAGCTTCTAAAACAGAAAACAGGACCGCGGACGGTAGTGGGCGGGTCAGTCTCCGATA
>DASVQX010000036.1:0-76294 GCA_036388915.1 Pyrinomonadaceae bacterium | reverse complement strand
GATGACGTTCTCCATCTCCTGCACGTTGATCGACTCGGCGCGGATGCGGTCGAGGACGGAGGCGAGCACGCCGGGGCGGTCGCGGTGGCGCACGACGAGCGTGTGCGTCGAGGGCGTGCGGCGCGCGAGGTTGACGACGTTGGGGACGCGCCCCGTCTCCTTGAAGGTGCGGATGACGCGGACGGTCTCGGCGGCGATGGCCTCCTGCGCCTGGTCGGTCGAAGCCCCGATGTGGTGCGTGCCGTAGAGGTTCGGCTCGCGCGCGATGTCGTCGGTGAACTCACCCGCCGCACTCGTCGGCTCCTGCGCGAACACGTCGAGACCGGCGCGGATGTCCTTCTCGCGCATCGCACGGCGCAGCGCCTCCTGATCGACGACCTCGCCGCGCGAGGTGTTGACGAAGTAGGCGCCGTCTCTCATCGCGCCGAAGAAGTCCGCGCCGATGAGGCCGCGCGTCTCGGGCTTTAAGGCGACGTGGACGCTCACCACGTCGGAGTCGCGCGCAACGTCTAACAGGCTCTCGCGCCGCTCGACGCCAAGCTCGGCCGCCGACTCGTCGGTCAGGCTCCGGCTCCACGCTATGACGTTCATGCCGAAGCCGCGCGCGCGCGTCGCCACCTCGCGGCCGATCTGCCCCGTGCCGACCAGCCCCATCGTCCGCCCCAAAAGTCCGCGCGCCTTGGAGAACTCCTTCTTGTTCCACTTCCCCTCGCGGAGCTGGATGACGTTGTCGGCGACGCGGCGGTCTAAGGCGAGGACGAGCGCCATCGCCAGCTCGGCCACCGCCACCGCGTTCTTGCCCGGACAGTTCGAGACGTAGACGCCGCGGCGCGACGCGGCCGCCACGTCAATCGTGTTGTAGCCCGCGCCCGCGCGCACGATGAGCTTCAAGGCGCCGGCGTCGAGCATCGGCTCGGCGACTTTGGTCGAGCGGACGACGAGCACCTCGGGGTCGTAGCCGCGTATGGCCTCGACGAGCGAGTCGTCCTTCACGTCCGGCTGGTAGGAGAACTGGCAGCCGGCGGCTTCGAGGCCGTCGCGCCCCGACTGCTCGAACTTGTCGGCGATGAGCACACGCATGATTTACTCCCTCTCGGCGTAGGGCGCGCCGTCCGGCTCGTAGTCGTCGCGGTTAATCGCGTAGTAGACGACCGGCAGCTCGAAGTAGACCGCGTCGCGCTCGTAGCGCATCCCGCACTTCTCCATCACGCGGCGCGACCTGAGATTGTCCTTGTCGGTGACGGCCATCACGCGCGCGAACCCCATCCGCCCGAAGCCGTAGCGGAGCGCGGCGCGCGCCGCCTCCGTCACGAGCCCGCGCCCCCAGTAGGCGCGGTCGCAGCCGTAGAACAGCTCGACCTCGTCGGTCGGCATCAGGTGGCGCAGCCCGCAGTAGCCGAAGTGGCGCTCGGCGCCCTTGAGTTCGATCACCCACAAGCCGTAGCCGAACTGGTACCAGTGCTCCATCATGCGACCGATGCCGACCACAACCTTGTCGCGCGTCGGCTGGAACTGCGGCCCCATAGGCCGCATGAACTCCGGGTCGGTGATGATGCGCAGGTGCTCGTCCGCGTCCTCAAGCGCGAACTTCCGCATCCGCAACCGCTCGGTCTCGATTTCCATCAGATCGTGTGAATCAGGATCGCGTCGCGCAGCTTGGGCTCGAACCAGGTGGACTTGGGCGGCATGACGCCGCCGGCGTCCGAGACGCGGAGCAGGTCTTCGATGGAGGTCGCGTGGAGCGCGAAGGCCACCTCGGCGCGGCCCGAGTCCACGAGTCTTTCCAGTTCCTGCGTGCCGCGGATGCCGCCGACGAAGTCTATGCGCTTGTCGGTGCGCGGGTCTGTGACGCCGAGCACAGGGTCGAGCAGGTTGTTTTGAAGTAGGCTCACGTCGAGCGCGGTGGTCGGGTCGTCCGAGAGCGTGCGCGCCATGTCGTCGCGCAGCGTCAGCCCGTACCACTTGCCGCCGAGGTACATGTGCCAGTGGCCGGGCTGGCCCGGCCCCTCGCGCTTCGCGTCCTCGGTCAAGTTGAAGCGGCCGCGCACCTTGTCGAGAAACTCGTCCGCGCCGCGCCCGTTCAAATCTTTGACGACGCGGTGGTAGGGGAGAATCTTCATCTGCTCGTCGGGGAAGACGACGGCGAGGAAGCGGTTGTACTCCTCCTGGCCCGTGTGGCCGGGGTTCTGACTTTGCAGCTCGGCGCGCGCGCGCGAGGCGGAGGCGGCGCGGTGGTGCCCGTCGGCGATGTAGAGCGCGGGGACCTCGGCGAAGCAGCGCGCGAGCTGCTCCGGCGCGTCGGCGCGCCAGACCGTGTGGCGCACGCCGTCCGGCGCCTCGAAGTCGTAGAGCGGCTCGCGCTTGGTCTCGGCCTCGACTAAGGCGTCGATGCGGCGGTCGGCGCGGTAGGTGAGGAAGACGGGGCCGGTCTGCGCTCGCAGGGTGAGGATGTGGCGCGTGCGGTCGTTCTCCTTGTCGGGGCGCGTGCGCTCGTGCTTGCGGATGAGGTCGCGGTCGTACTCGTCCACCGAGAAGGCGGCGGCGACTCCCACTTGCGTGTGTTCGCCCATCACCAGACGGTAGACGTAGAGCGACGGCTCCGGCTCCTCGACGAGCGTGCCCGCCGTCCGCATCGCCTCGAAGTTCTCGCGCGCCTTCTCGTAGACCTCGTCCGAGTAGATGTGCGTCCCCTCGGGCAGGTCGATCTCGGGGCGCGAGACGTGGAGGAAGCTCAAAGGGTTCCCCCCGGCGAGCGCGCGCGCCTCCTCGGTGTTGACCACGTCGTAGGGGACGGCGGCGACCTCGGCCACGCGTTCGGCGGGCGGGCGCAGGGCGCGGAAAGGGTAGATGGCGGCCACTTGGTTTCGGCGCCTCCTCGGCTCAAGAGATGATTGCGTGTGTGGAACTTTAGGCTGTAAGCTTACCCACTCGACGCGCCTTTTGCCAAGCCGCCGCGGCGCCCCCTTTGCGACGCGGCGGGAGGAGGTTTCAAGTTGGAGTGTCTTCTGAATAAGCACTGCGTCCCGTGCCACGGCGGCGTGCCGCGCCTCGCGGGCGCGGAGATCGAGCCGCTCGCCGCGCAGCTCGAAGGCTGGGAGGTCGTCGAAGAGCACCACCTCTCGAAGGCGTACGAGTTTAAAAACTTCGCCGACGCGCTCGACTTCGTCAACCGCGCCGGGGGCGTGGCCGAGGCCGAGGGTCACCACCCCGACATCGAGTTCGGCTGGGGCTACGCGCGGCTCAAAATCTACACGCACGCCATCGACGGCCTGAGCGAGAGCGACTTCGTCCTCGCCGCGCGCATCGACGCCGCGTGACCAGACCTTCCCGCACAAGTGAGGCGACACTGATGCAGACCGAAAACAGTCTCAACCGGGAGGCCGTCGAGCCGCGCGGCGCGCTGTGCGTCGAGTGCCTCGGCGCGCTCGACGTGCCGGGCGCGCGGCTGCTCGACCGGACGGGCGCGGCGCTGTGCCGCGCGTGCGCCGAGTCGTTCTACGCGCCCTGCGAGGGGTGCGGCGGGCTTGTCCCGCGCGACGAGGCGCTCTCGCGCCCCGACGGCGGCGCGCTCAACTGCTTCGAGTGCTTCGGCCGCGCGGCCTCGCCCGACGGCGCGGAGGCGCTCTCGGACGAGGAAGTGGAAACGCTCGTCGCCGAGTACGTCGCGCTCCACGAAGAGTTGAAGCGGCTCGACACGCGCGCCTCGGAGATCAAAGAGCAGTTGAAGCGCGCGGCGACGGCGCGGCCGCGCGTCTCGAACGCGGTGGTGCTGCGCGCGGGCGAGGCGGGCGTGCGCTGCGGCTACGCCTCGAAGGCCACCTACGACCCCGAGAAGCTCTCCGAGGTCGAACGGCTTCTCGGCGCGGAAGGCTTCGCCGCGCTCTTCGAGCGCAAGGTGACCTTCTCGGCCGTCAAGAACCGGCTCGAAGAGTTCCTCTCGTCGGACGACCCGACGGCGGCCCCCGCGCGCGACGCCGTCCGCGCCGCCGAGACGCGCACCGAAGTCGCCACGCTCACCGTCGTCGCGGCGAGGAAGAAGAAGAGTTGAAGTTTCAAATCCCGAATTTCCAACCTGAAATCTAAACCCACTCTCACGCCCTCGAAATGCCCACACAGCCCCACGAAGCCGCGCCGTCGTTCCAGACCGAGCGGCCGCTGACCGCGCAGCGCCTCGCGCAGTACGTCGCACGCGGCCGTTGCGAGCGCCACATGCGCTTCACGCTCTTCCCTTCGGAGGCGAAGGCGCGGCTGGCGCGCTACCGATTAGAGTTCGAGCCGCTGTCGCCGCTCCTGTCGGGCGAGGGGCAGCGGTTCGAGCGCGAGATGGTCGAGGAACTGGCCGCGCGGGTCGAGGTGCGCGACATGACGCACGCCGGCGCCGACGGCTTCGCCGACGCGGTCGCGCGCCAACGCGAGGGGCGCGTCAGCTACTACCAGCCGACGCTGCGGGGACGGGTCGGCGGCTGGGAGTGTGAGGGGCGCGCGGACTTGATCGAGGTGGCGCGCGGCGTCGAAGGCCACGCGACGGCGACGGTCGTGGACTTCAAGGCCAGCGCACGCGAGACGGTCGGCTTCCGCCTTCAGGTCGCCTTCTACGCGCGGCTGCTCGGCTCGACGCTTGAAGCCACGGGTCTCGGCGGCGCCGAGGTGCGCGGCGCGGTCGTCGCGCGCGACACGACGCTCCCCGAAGACGGCGCGTGGGAGACGTTCGACCTCGCGCTCTACGCCGAGGAGGTCGAGCGTCTGGTGGCCGCTCCCGACTCGGACGTGGCGCGCGCGGTCGCGGCCGGGCGTGAGGGCGCGCGCTACCACCTGCGCGCGGCTTGCGACGGCTGCCCCTACAACGCGCTCTGCTTCGCCGACACGGCCGAGCGCCGCGACCTCTCGCTCGTCCCGCTCATCTCGATTTCGGAGAAGCGCGCCTTGCAGGCCGAGGGCGTCGCGTCGGCCGACGCGCTCGCCTCGCTGATGGAGTACGCGGGGCGTGAGTTGAAGCCGTCGGAAGGGCGCGAGGAGCTTCTGCGGCGCGCGTCATCGCGCTGGCCGCTCGGCGGCCGTCTGCCGCTGCTCGTCCAGCGCGCGCGCGCGGCCGTGCGGCGGCTCGACCGCTCGACCGAGGCGCTGCCTTACCTTCTCGGCTCCGACTTCGGCTCGCTCCCCGACCCGGCCGAGCACCCCGGCCTCGTGCGCGTCTTCGTGGACGCGCAGCGCGACTACATCGAAGACCGCCTCTACCTCCTCGCCGCGCGCGTCACGGGTCCGCGCGGCGCCGAAGAGATCGTCGAGCTGACGGAAGCGCCGCCCGACACGGACGCGGAGCGCGCGCTGCTCGTCCGGCTGGTGCAGAGGCTTCTGCCTTCGATAGCGCGCGCGGCCGGTACGGACGCCGCCCCGCTCCACTTCTACACCTTCGCGCCGCGCGGCGAGCGCGCGCTGCTCGACGCGCTCGCGCGACACTTCGACGCGCTCTGCGCCGTCCCGGCCTTCTACGACCTACTGACCTCAAGCCCGGCGCTGACGCAGCCGATGGTCTCGCTCCTGTCTGAAGAGGTGCGCGCGCGCCTCAACCTCGCGCCCGTCTGCCAGAACCTCTACGAGGTCGCCTCCGCGCTCGGCTTCGAGTGGCGAGACGAGCGCACGGACTTCCGCCGCACGTTCCGCGCGCGCGCCTTCGACAACCGCCGCACCTTCCTGCGCGACGCCGCGACGGGGGAGCTGCGCGCGGACTTCGAGAAGTCGGAGGCGCACGCGACGGATGCGGCGGACGAAGACGCGGCGCCGCCGCCCTTCGTCCGCGTCGAGTCGGCGGCGCGCTTCGGCGCGGAGATTCCGCTCGAATACGCGTACGCGGCGTGGGGGCTTCTGAGGGAGACGCCGAACGCGCGCGCGCAGGTGCGCGGCTTCGCGGGCGTCACGCTCGAACAGATCAGCGACTTCGCGCGTGCGCGGACGCGGGCGATGCAGCACGTCGAGGAGCGCTTCGCGCGCAAGAACAAGCAGGTACACAAGGAGCCGCTCGACCTCTCGCGGCTCGGCGAGGTGGAAGTCGATCCGTCAGAGGTGCCGCTCAGCCGCTCGCTCGAAGACTTCCTCCTGCTCGAACACCACGCCTCGTTTCAGGAGAAGATGCTTCACCTCGCGCTCCCTGCGCGCGAGCGCGCCGAGACGGGACGCACGGCCGCCCTCATCTGCGAGCGTTACGAGAAGGACGACGAGCGCGTCGAGCGCGCGTGGTTCGGTTTCGCGGACGCCTCGACGGGCGCGGCCGTCAACGCGCGCGAGTTGGGACTGTTGCGCCTGCGCGTCGGCGACTGGGTCGTCCTCAACCCGTCGGCCGACGCCGAGGGGCGCGCGCTTCCCGCGTGGCGTCTGGTGCGCGGGCGGCTCGCGCTGGTCGAAGAGTTGTCGGAGCGCGGCGCGGTCTTGCGCCTGCTCCCGATGAGTTTTAAGAACTCGCCGTTCCGTTACAGGCACGCGCTCTTCGCGCCGGAGCCGGGCGTGCTCTACACCGCCGACGAGATGTGCGACGACCTCAACTCGGACAAGTTCCTCGACGCCTGCCGCCACGCGCGCCACAACCACCTCTACCGTTGGCTGAGCGACCCCGAAGAGGGCCGGCGGCCGCGCGCCGTCCGCCCCAGACGCCTGCGCGACGCGCGCGAGGTCGCGCGACTCGCCGCGCTCGCGCAGGCGCCGCACGGCCTCACCGAAGCGCAGGCGCGCGTCGTCGGCGAACACCTCTCCGACCGCGTCCTCGTCGTCCAAGGCCCGCCCGGCACGGGCAAGAGCCACACGCTCGGCTTCGCCATCCTCTCGCGCATGCTCGCGCAGGCCACGCCGGCGCGCCCCTTCCGCGTGGCGGTGCTCGCCAAGACGCACGCCGCCGTCTCGGTCGCGCTCGAATCCGTGGCGAAGCGCGCCGCGCAACTGCTTAAAGTCGAAGCGTCCCCGCTGCTCGCGCCGCTCGCGCGGCTCAAGGTCGTCAAGGTCTGCAACGACGCGGGCGACGCGGTGCCCGACGGGTGCGGGAGGGTTCTGCCCGACGGCGGCGAAGAGCTGACGGCGCTCGCCCAATGGGAGATGCTTTTGAACGAGCCGCTCTTAGTCGTCGGCGGCACGCCCGGCGGCCTCTACCGGCTGGTGAAGATGGGAGCGTCGAAGGGGCGCGCGGTCGATTGGTCGGGCGAGCACTTCGATCTGGTCGTCGTGGATGAGGCTTCGCAGATGGGACTGGCCGAGGCGCTGACGGCCGCCGCCTTCCTGCGCGAGGACGGGCAGTTCGTCGCGGTCGGCGACCACCGGCAGATGCCCCCGATTCTCGCGCACGCGTGGGACGCCGAGAGCCGGCGCGACCTCAAACGCGCGCGCGTCTTCCTCTCGGTCTTCGAGTACCTACAGGCGCTCGGCTTCGCGGCGGCCGCGCTCGACCGAAGTTTCCGCATCCCCGAGGAGGTCGCGGACTTCCTGCGCCGGAACGTCTACGCCGCCGACGGGATAGACTTCCGCTCGACGAACCGCGCGCGTCTGCCCCGTTGTGCGGATGTGGAAGACGAGTGGGTGCGCGCCGCGCTCGCGCCCGACCACGCGCTCGTCGTCGTCGAGCACGACGAGGAAGGCTCGCAGCAGTCGAACGAGTTCGAGGCCGCGCTGGTCGCGGCGCTGGCGCGTGCGGCCGCCGAAGGGATGAAGCTCGACGCGCGCCAAGGGATCGGCGTCGTCGTCCCGCACCGCGCGCAGAAGGCCCTGCTCGCCTCGATGCTGCCGGAGTTGGCCGACTCCATCGACACGGTCGAGCGCTTTCAGGGCGGCGAGCGCGACCTCGTCATCGTCTCGGCCACAGTCTCCGACCGCGAGTTCGCCGAGAGCGAGAGCGACTTCCTGCTTGAGCCGCGCCGCCTCACCGTCGCCGTCTCGCGCCCCAAGCGCAAGCTGGTCGTCGTCGCCTCGCGCGCCGTCTTCGACCTCATCCCGCAAGACCTCGACGCCTACGAGCGCGGCTCGCTCTGGAAACGCCTGCGCCGCGAGTCGGCCGCGCACACGCTCTTCGACGGCACGGTCAACGGCCGCCGCGTCACCGTCCGCGCCGCCCCCGCGGCGACTTAAAGCAGATAAGTCAGAACCACCCGCGGTAACGGGTGGGCGTTTGCGAACGGCACGTCCGTATGGCGAACCCCCACCCGCTACCGCCTTAACTTTTGTGCTTCGGTTTTGCGGGCAGCTTGGCCGGCAAATCCAACTCATCATCAATCAACACGTCCGTTGAAATCCCTACCAGCCGCGCGTAAGCAAGGAGAGTCGGCAGCGGCGGCTCTATCGTTCCCGCTTCATAGCCTGAGACGGCGGCGCGCGAAAGCTTCTCCCTTAAGCCCAGGCTCGCAAGTATTTCGTTCTGAGACAGACCTAAAGCCAGCCGGATTTGTAGAAGTTTTTCCGGTAGCCTTTCCGGTCTCGGACGCGCGGAACGCCCCATCAGAAGTGACCTCCTGACGGGACGCTAAAATCCTTGCCCCTAGTTGTATTTTCAACTAGGGTACCGCCGCGTAATTGATTCGCCGTGAGTAGAGACCTCTCATGCTCAACGGCGATGCTCATCTCTCCGAACTTGAGGGTGAGCTTTCGCGGCGCATCCGACCCGTTGCCTTATTTTCAAACAGACCGCGCGCATGATAGCAGAGAGCGCGCCACGTTACACGGCTCATGACCTCACGCCGCATACTCTACGCCGGGGCCGACCACGCCTTGGCGGGGCTACTGAGGGACGCCCTCAAGACCCTCGACTGCTTCGTGGTGCGCTCGCCCGTCCCTACCGCCCGCACGCTCATCGAGAGCTACATCAAATACACGCTACTGCTTTTCGACGACGACCCTTCGGGCGCGGAGTTGGAAACCTACACCCGTGCGCTCCGGCACCGCGAGCACACGCCCATAATTATCGTTAAAAAGTCGGAAGAATTGGCCGGGTTGCTCAACACTATCAGGCGGGCGCTCGCCACCACGCGCGCGCCGTAACTCCCTTTGTGGACTTATAACTTGTAAGCGGGGCGAGGGGCGGGCGGTTGCCGGGGGCGCGGGGGGGATGGTATATGTCGGGGTCACTTAAGGGAAGATTTTTTGTGGGTTGAGGCCGGCGCGTTCCCGACGCGCGGCGTGTTGTTGTTGGGAACCTCAGGCGAAAACGGAAAGGCACATCTGGCATCATGGCGAACACTGCAATCACGGTCGCGCGCGGCGACGGCATCGGGCCGGAGATTATGGACGCGACGCTCAAGATTCTGGCAGGCGCGGGCGCGCGTCTGGACATCGAGGAGATCGAGATCGGCGAGAAGGTCTACCTCGCGGGGAACCCGGCGGGCGTGGCGCCCGAGGCGTTTGAAAGTTTGCGGCGCACGAAGGTTTTTCTTAAAGCCCCGATTACGACGCCGCAGGGCGGGGGGTACAAGAGTCTGAACGTGACGGTGCGGAAGACGTTCGGCCTCTACGCGAACGTGCGGCCGTGCGTGTCGTATCACCCGTTCGTGGAGACGAAGCACCCCGTCATGGACGTGGTCATCGTCCGCGAGAACGAGGAGGACGTGTACGGCGGCATCGAGTACAGGCAGACGGGTCAGGTCACGCAGTGCCTGAAGCTCATCTCGCGCCCCGGCACTGAGAAGATCGTCCGCTACGCCTTCGAGTACGCGCGGCGCAACAACCGGAAGAAGGTCACGTGCTTCACCAAAGACAACATCATGAAGATCACGGACGGCCTCTTCCACAAAATCTTCGAAGAGATCGCGCCCGAGTACCCCGACATCGAGAACGAACACTGGATCGTTGACATCGGCTCGGCCAAGCTCGCCGACGCGCCCGAGAACTTCGACGTGTTAGTCCTCCCCAACCTCTACGGCGACGTGCTCTCGGACGTGGCGGCGCAGATCGCCGGCTCGGTGGGACTCGCCGGCTCGGCCAACATCGGCGAGCACATCGCGATGTTCGAGGCCATCCACGGCTCGGCGCCCCGGCGCGCGGGTCAGAACTTAGCCAACCCTTCGGGGCTGTTCTTAGGCGCGGTGATGATGCTCGTCCACATCGGGCAGACCGACGTGGCGGAACTGGCGCACAACGCCTGGCTGCGGACGATGGAGGACGGCGTCCACACCTACGACATTTTTAAAGAGGGCGTGAGCAAGGAGAAGGTCGGGACGCGCGAGTTCGCCGAGGCGGTCGTCGCGCGCATCGGGCAGAAGCCGGAGACTTTGAAGGCCGTCACCTACAAGGCGGGCGAGGGCGGCGGCGGGGGCTCTTTCGCGGGGCGCATGGCGCGCGAGACGGCCGCGGCGAGCAAGGAGTTGACCGGCGTGGACGTTTACCTCGACTGGTCTGCGGGTTCGGCGAACGACCTCGGCGCGGCGGTCGGGAAGCTCTCGGGCGGCGGCCTGAAGCTCACTTCGATTGCGAACCGCGGCGTCAAGGTCTTCCCCGGCGGCGCGACCGAGACGTTCTGCTCCGACCACTGGCGCTGCCGCTTCGCGTCCGAGTCGGGCGTCGCCCCCGTCTCGCACGCCGAGGTAGCCGCGCTGCTCTCGCGCTTCGCGGAGTCCGGGCTGGACTTCATCAAGACCGAGAACCTCTACAACTTCGACGGCCAGCCCGGCTACTCGCACGCTCAGGAGTAGTAGGCAGATGGCAGCGGGCAGTTGGTGGCTGCCCGCTGATTCCAGAAAGGAGTAACGAGATGTCCGCACCCGCACCCGCCAAGCCGGAAGCTGACGAGTACGCGTCCTACTACGAGAGGTACGTCTCGAAGGTGCCCGCGGGCGCCGACCTGATCGAGACGCTTGAGCGGCAGGCGGCCGAGACGCTGGCGCTGCTGCGCGGGCTCGACGAGGAGCAGGCCGCGCACAGGTACGGGCCCGACAAGTGGAGCGTCAAGCAGGTCGTCGGCCACATGAGCGACGGCGAGCGCCTCTTCTCATACCGCGCGCTCTCCATTGCGCGCGGCGACAGCGCGGCGCTGCCCGGCATGGAGCAGGAGGTGTGGATGGACGGCGCCGACTTCGACGCGCGCACGCTCTCTGACCTCCTCGACGAGTTCGCGGCCGTGCGCGCCTCGACCCTCCACCTGCTCCGCCACCTCTCGCCCGAGGCTTGGGCGCGGCGCGGCACCGCGAGCGACAACGAGGTCACGGTGCGCGCGCTCGCCTACATCATCGCCGGCCACGAGGCGCACCACGTCGGCGTGCTCAGAGAGCGCTACCTTTAACAACCCGCGCGCCCGCAGTCACGCTGAAGTCACGCCCCGGCCGGGCGCGGAAGTTTCGGAGTGAAGCCGATGTCGAAAGCCCCCAAGCGTCTGACGCCCGCGGCGCTCGCCGTCATGCTCTGCGCCGTGGCGGCGGCCGCGCAAGTCGGGACCGTGAATGACGAGGCGGCCGACACTTGGGTCACAGTCCACCCGGCGGGCGAGGCGTTCGGCGCGCTGATGTCGAAGCAGCCCGTCTCCGTCGAGCAGCGTGCGGGAGGGGGCGGGCTCTACGCAGAGGGGCGGCGCTACGCGGCCGCGGCCGACGAGCGGACGACCTTCGTCGTCTGGTCTTTGAAGGAGACGGCGGGCGCTTGGCGACGGCTGAGCGCCGCCGACACTTCGGCCGACGGCGTCGGCGCCGCTTCGCTCTACCTCGACGGCGTCGCCGAGCTGGCGTGGGAACTTCTCGTCACGCCGGACTTGGAAAGACTGAGGCGGCAGCCTGACGGCCGGACGCGCGCGGCCGAGCTGGGAATCGGGATGTCGTTCGTGCGTGAGTTCAACGTGAGCGGGCGGCCGGCGCGCGAGTACCTCGTCCAGCTTGAGAAGGAGCGCGGACCCGTCTACGTCACCGCCGACGGCGCGCGCGTCTACGTCGTGGCCGGCCTCGGCGAGAACGCGCGCGACCCGCGCCTGAAGCTCTTCGCGAACTCCTTCACGGTCGGGGACGCGCCGCGCGAGTCGAGAGACTCCTCCGGGCCCAACTTCCCGTCGATACCAACTGACCCGCATCTCTTCAAGGCCGACCCGCGCGAGCCGGCGCGGGGGAACACGGGCGGCGGCGACGCGCCCGCCGATTCCGGCAAGCCCTCCAGACAAGTGGGGGTGGCGCGTAAGGCGGTCATCACCTTCAAGCCCGAGCCGGGCTTCACCGAGGAGGCGCGCCGGTTCAACGTCGCGGGCGTCGTCCGCCTGCGCGCCATCCTCGCGTCGAGCGGCGAGGTCAAGTCAGTCACCGTCGTCAAGGCGCTGCCGCACGGCCTGACGCGCAACGCTTTGGACGCGGCGCTGCGCGTCAGGTTCGAGCCGGCGCAAATGGACGGCCGCGCCGTCTCGCAGTACGTCGTCCTCGAATACAACTTCAACATCTACTGAGAGAGGCGGGCGGTACCGTTGGCCATCAGGTTGAAAGCCGAAAAGGGTGACGCGGGCGCGGAGTCGGAAGGAGTCGTGTCCGAGGTCGCCGGCGCGTCGGGGCCGCCGCTAGTCGCGGTCGTCATGGGCAGCACGTCCGACTGGGAGACGATGCGGCACGCGGCCGAAGTGCTGAAGGAGTTCGGCGTGCAGCACGAGTGCGCGGTCGTCTCGGCGCACCGCACGCCGCTCTGGCTGGCCGAGTTCGCCGCCGGGGCCGAGGCGCGGGGCTTGGAAGTCATCGTCGCGGGCGCGGGCGGCGCGGCGCACCTGCCCGGCATGCTCGCGGCGCAGACGCTCGTCCCCGTCCTCGGCGTCCCCGTCAAGAGCAAGGCGCTCAAGGGTCTCGACTCGCTCCTCTCCATCGTGCAGATGCCGGCGGGCGTCCCCGTCGGCACGCTCGCCATCGGGCGGGCCGGCGCGACCAACGCCGCGCTGCTCGCCGTCGCCATCCTCGCCAACACGCGCCCCGACTTGCGCGAGCGCCTGCGGCGCTTCCGCGACGAGCAGACCGCGCGCGTGCGCGAGGCCGCCCTCCCCACATGAAGACGATTCAGCCCGGCGCGACCGTAGGCGTTTTGGGGAGCGGCCAGCTCGGCCGCATGTTCGCCATCGCCGCGCGCCGCATGGGCTACCGCGTCCACACCTTCTCGCCCGACTCGGACACGCCGACGGGGCAGGTCGCCGACCGCGAATACGAACGCGCTTACGACGACCTCGACGCGGTGCGCGAGTTCGCGCGCGGCGTGTCGGTCGTCACCTTCGAGTTCGAGAACGTGCCGGCCGAGGCGGTCGAGGCCGCCGCACAACTCGCCCCCGTCCGACCCTCCGGCGCCGTGCTCTACACGACGCAGCACCGCCTGCGCGAGAAGACCTTCCTCTCACAAAAGGGCTTCCCCGTCGCGCCCTTCCGCCACGTCCGCCGGCACGAAGACCTGCGCGCCGCGCTCGCGGAGGTGGGGCTGCCCGCCGTGCTCAAGACCGCCGGCTTCGGCTACGACGGCAAGGGGCAGACGCGCATCGACTCTGCGGAAGACTCGGCGTCGGCGTTCGAGGCGCTCGGCGGCCGCGAGGGCGTCGTCGAAGCCTTCGTCGATTTCGAGCGCGAGGTCTCGGTCGTCGCCGCGCGCGGCCACGCGGGCGAGTTCGCGCACTACGGCGTCGTCGAGAACACGCACAGCCGTCACATCCTCGACCTCTCGGTCGCGCCCGCGCGCGTCGAAGGAAGTGTCGCGCGCGAGGCCGTGCAGATCGCGCGCGCCGTGCTCGAAGAGTTGGACGTGGTCGGCGTGACGTGCGTCGAGTTCTTTCTGACGAAGGCGGGCGGCCTCCTCGTCAACGAGCTGGCGCCGCGCCCGCACAACTCGGGGCACTTCACCTTCGACGCCTCCTTGACGAGCCAGTTCGAGCAGCAGCTCCGCGCGGTCTGCGGGCTTCCGCTCGGCTCGACCGAACTGCTCCGGCCGGCGGCGATGGCGAACCTGCTCGGCGACCTCTGGCAGGCGGGCGAGCCGGACTGGGCGGCGGCGCTCGCGTCGCCGGACGTGAAGCTCCACCTCTACGGCAAGACCGAGGCGCGCAAGGGGCGCAAGATGGGTCACCTCACCGCGCTCGCCCCGACGCCCGAGGAGGCCGCCCGCGCGGCCCTCGCCGCACGCGACGCGCTCGCGCGACGCGCCGGGGGCTGAGACGCACGCGGCCGGTGTTATAATCCCCGAGTCATCCCCGGATAGAACTCTCGTCGGAACGGAGCAGGTAATGAGGCGCAGATTTTTCCTCGCAATGATGTTGGGCGTCGCGCTCTCGGGCGCGGGCGCGGCGGCGCAGGAGGCGGGGCCGGCGCGGCCGCAGACGCCGCCCGACCGCGTCACGGTCGAAGAGTTGAAGACGCTTCTGGCGGCGGGCAAGGTCTTCGTGCTCGACGTGCGCTACCAGATCGACCGGAAGGTCAAAGGCTCGACGCACGTCCCGCTCGGCGAGGTCGAGGCGCGGCTCGCGGAGCTGCCGCGCGACCGCGAGATCGTCACCTACTGCTCTTGACCGGAGGAGCACACCAGCGCCCGTGCGGCGCAGACACTCCGCGAAAAAGGTTTTCAGGCGCGCGCGCTGCTCGGCGGCTACGCGGCCTGGGTCGCCTCGGGCGGCGAGACCGAGCCGGTCGCCGCGGCGCCGGCCAACAACATACCCGGGCAGAACAACAACGCCGCGCCGCAGCCGCAACACGTCATTGCCTCGCCCAACCCGACGGTTGACGACTCGAAGGCGCCCCTGAAGGCCGAGCCCGCCCAGCCCGACGCCGTCAAAGTCCAACCCGCGCAGGCCACGACCGCCGCGCCTCTGAAGACGACGGCCAAGCCCAAGTTCAAACGCAGGCGCGCGACGCCGCGCAAGAACTAACCGCCGGAGACGAGGAGACGCGGCTCAAAGCTAATTGCTTTGAGCCGCGCCTCCTCGTCTCCGGCGGTTAAAATTTTTCTACTTCACGCGACTCTTCTTGCGGCGGAGGAAGTCGATGAGGACGAACTGCGTGAGGTTGCCGGGCGTGGCGAAGTACGCCTTGCCCGAGGTCATCGCCGACATCTGCTTGACGAACTCGACGAGGTAGTGGTCAGAGGCGAGCATGAAGGTGTTGACCTGGATGCCGGCCTTGCGGCACGCCTGCACCTCGCGGAAGGTCGCGTCCATCACGACCGGGTCGCCGCCCATCGAGTTCTTGTAGAGCCTGCGCCCCGCCGACAGCTCGCCGAACGCCGAGAGGCCGCGCCGGCCGCGCCCGCCCCCCGCCGGCAGCGCGCGGTCGGTCTCGGCGTCGAGGAAGCAGGCGGTCGGCTTGCCGTCGGTCACCATCACGATCTGCTTCATCTCCTTGCGCTGCGCCTGCAAGAGCCGGCGCGCCAGCTTCAGCCCCTCGGCCGTGTTCGTGTGATACGGCCCCACCTGCGTCGTGGCGAGGCGCGCGAGCGGCAACTCCTCCGCGTCGTCGTGGAAGAGCACGACCTTCAGCGAGTCGCCCGGATACTGCGTGCGTATCAGGTGCGCGAGCGCGAGGGCGACCTTCTTGGCCGGCGTGAAGCGGTCTTCGCCGTAGAGGATCATCGAGTGCGAGCAGTCGAGCATGACGACCGTGGCGCACGACGACTGGTAGTCCTGCTGGTGGACGTGGAGGTCGGCGTATTCGAGGTTGAGCGGGACGGTCAGCCCCTCGCGCTTGATGGCCGACAAGAGCGTCGTGTTCACGTCGAGGTTGATCGTGTCGCCGAACTCGTACGGCTTCGGCGACTGCGAAGCCTCGACGCCGGTCGAGAGGTGCGGCGTGTCGTGCCGGCCGACCGAAGACTTGCCGAGGCTCCCGAGCAGGCTCCGCAGAGTTTTATAACCGAGGAAGTCGAGCCCCTTCTCCGTCACCTCGAACTTGACGTTGCGCGGCAGGGCTTCGCCCACCTCGCCCGGCCCGTGCCCCCGCTCGCGACGCCGCTCGTCGGCGGCCTGCTCCTCTTGCAGCTTCAAATAGCCTTCTTCGACCAGCCGCTCGATGAGCCGGTTGAGCAGCTCCTCCAACTGCGACCCCTTGAACTGCCCCGCGTTCTCGGCGAGCATCTCCTCCGCGTCGCGCGCCGACAGCTCGCCCATCTCCAGGAGCGCCTCAAGCAGCGCCTGCCTCAGCCCGTCGAGCGAACGGTCGGGGTCCTGCCGCTGCCGCGTCCAGTAGTAGTCGTCGTCGTACCCCGACGACAGCAGCGAGTCCTGCAACAGACCCATCAAATCGCCGAGGCTCAACCCCGACACGTCGAACCCCTTGAACCTTGAATAGCGTATGAACTTCATAAACCGTCTACGCCTCTGTGATGACGCCCAATCCGGGCACGTCTTTGAAGTCGGCAGGATTGTGTGTCACCAACGGCAGTACGTGGGTCAGCGCGGTGGCGGCTATCCACGCGTCTGAGACAGATATGGGATGCCCCTGCTTCCGCGCACCGTCTTGCACCTCAGCCCAGCGCAGGGAAATGGCTTCGCCCACCTCCGCAAGAACGTAATTTTTCAGATAATCGCGAAGGGCAGTCCTGCGCCGCCGTCCCCAGTTGTTGATTAAAGCCCAGAGCTCCAGCTCCGCGCGCGTCTGCGCGGCGATCACCTGTAACCGTCCGTCGAGGTGCGTTTGATACAGGGCCGCCCGCGTATCGCCCTTAAAGAAGAGCGAGATTACGTTCGTATCAACCACGACGATGTCGTCCGCGACGGCCGTGCTCACTCGGGGATACTCCGAGGTTTATCACTCTGGCGGAGTTCACGAACCCACGCCAGGAAATCATCCACGCTCTCTTCTTCCGGCCAAAAATCGCCCTTCAAGTCTTCGAGGTTGCTTATCGGCTTAACCCCTTGCTGCTTTGCAAGCTCCCGCACGCGCGCGTGAGCCTGCTCGCGCTCTTCCTCAGATTTGGTTTCGCTCATGACACGTCACCTCCGTTGTCGGGAGCTTTTATAAAGTCCTCGCGGACGCCGGACTCGGTTGAACTATAGCTCAACTGTAGCGCCCGGACTCGGTGAGGTCGTCGTAGATCATGCCGCGGCGGTCTTTGCGCGCCTTGGTGGCGGCGGTGTAGCCGCCCTCTTCGTTGCGGCTGATCTTGTTCTGGGCGTAGAGACCTTCGAGGACGAATTCGCAGGCGGAGACGAGCAGCCCCGCGTCGTCGCGGCCGAAGTCGAAGGGGACGAGCGCGTTGTCGATCAGTTCGGGGACGGCTTCGAGCAGGCGGACGCACTCGTCGGCGGGCGCGTTGTCGGAGAGCTTGAGGTTGTTGCCCGAGTCGAACCAGCGCACCGCGTTCGAGAAGTCGAAGCCGACGAAGTAGCCCTCGAAGATTTCGCCCGCCGCGCGCTTGATGAGGTCGCGCGCGATCTTCGCCGCCCCGACCTGCTCGCCCTCGTACTCCAGCTCCATCTTCCCCGTCATCGACGGCACGGCCGCGTACACGTCCGAGACGCGCGGGACGACCTCGTCCTCGCCCGTCAGGATTGCGCGCCGCTCGGCGTTCGAGACGACCGACTCGGTCACGGTAATCGGCATCCTCTGCGAGACGCCCGAGCGCTTGTCGATGCGCTGGTCGTCGCGCGCCTCGAAGGCGATCTGCTCGACCATCTCGCGCAGGAAGTCCGGGAAGCGCAGACGGCCTCCGACGCCCTCGCGCTCGACCCACGCCTCCTGCCGCGTGATCTCGACGCCGAGCTGCAAGTCCGACGGGTAGTGCGTCGTGACCTCCGAGCCGATGCGGTCTTTCAATGGCGTGATGATCTTGCCGCGCGCGGTGTAGTCCTCGGGGTTGGCCGAGAAGACGAGCATCACGTCCAAGGGCAGCCGCACGGGGTAGCCCTTAATCTGCACGTCGCCCTCCTGCATGATGTTGAAGAGGCCGACCTGAATCTTGCCCGCGAGGTCGGGCAGTTCGTTGATGGCGAAGAGCCCCCGGTTCGCGCGCGGCAGAAGGCCGTAGTGAATCGTCAGCTCGTCGCTCAGCAGGTGCCCGCCGCGCGCGGCCTTGATGGGGTCAACGTCGCCGATGATGTCGGCGACCGTCACGTCGGGCGTGGCGAGTTTTTCGACGAAGCGCGCGTCGCGCTCGACCCAACTGACGGGCGTCTGCTCGCCGTCGCGCTCGACCGCATGGCGGCCGTAGGCCGAGATGGGCTTGAACGGGTCGTCGTTCACCTCCGAGCCGGCGATGACGGGGACGCGCTCGTCTAAGAGATTGACGAGCTGGCGGATGATGCGGCTCTTGGCCTGCCCGCGAAGGCCGA
The DNA here is from genome assembly GCA_036388915.1 of Pyrinomonadaceae bacterium. Taxonomy (GTDB): domain Bacteria; phylum Acidobacteriota; class Blastocatellia; order Pyrinomonadales; family Pyrinomonadaceae; genus QHXN01. Next base: position 58,083 of record DASVQX010000036.1, on the reverse strand, counting down.
GCAGGATGACGTTGTGACGCGCGAGCACCGCGTTGACTATCTGCGGGATGACCGTCTCGTCGTAGCCGACGATGCCGGGGAAGACGCGCTCGCCGCGCCTGAGCTTGTCGAGGAGGTTGGCGCGCATCTCGTCCTTGACGGGGCGCGTGCGGTAGCCCTGTTGTTTGAGTTCGCCGAGTGTCTTAGGTAGTGCCATTAATTTAAAACCTTGTCCCCTTGAATTAACTTCTTCCCTGTCTGGCGTCGAGCAGCGCGGCGAGCGCCTGCGCCAGCGTGCGGTAGGTGCGCAGGCCCCGCATGTCGAGGCCGAGGCCGACGAGCGTCTGCGCGACCTGCGCGCCGACGCCGGTGACGCACGCCTCGGCGCCGACGAGCTTGAGCGCCTGCACTAGATTCGTCAGGTTCGCCACCGCGTGCGAATCGACGAGGCGCGCGCCCGTGATGTCGAGGATGCAGACGCGCGCGCCCTGCCGCGTCACCTCCTGCAAAGCCGCGCGCGTGGCGCGCGCCGTCCGCCGCGAGTCGAGCGAGCCGATGAGCGGGAGCACCAGCACGCCTTCGAGCACGGGCACGATCGGCGTCGAGACCTCCTCGATGGTCTGCTCGCGCTCGCGCAAAAGTTCGGCGAGCCTCTCCTCGGCGCGGCGGCGCTCGATGCCCTGCGCGATGACGTTCGACACCGACGACAGCGCTTCGAGCGTGTCGTCGGTGAGCGCGCCGCGCGCGAACATCGCCAGCACGCCGATCAGCCTGTCCTCCACCAGCAGCGGGTAGCCCGCGAAGGCGACCATGCCCTCGCGTCGCGCCCACTCCTGGTCGCCGACGCGCGGGTCGCCGACCACAGAGTTCGTCAGGTGCGGCCGGCGCTCGGCCGCGATCAGCCCGATCTTGAACTTGCCGACGGGGACGCGCCCGTGCGCGCCGTCGAGGTGCGTGTACATCCCCGCGCTCGCCTGAAGCTCCAACACGTCCGAGCCGCGCTCTATCGTCCAGACGCGCGCGAAGGCGGCGTTGAGGTGTCGGACGACCGCCTCGGCGCACCGCTGAAGGACGTGCGGGAGCGGGGCGCCGCCTTCGGCGAGCGCGGCGCCCACCTCGGCGCCGAGCGCCGCCTGCTGGACGCGGCGCGCCAGCTCCGCCTCGGAGCGCCGCCGCTCCGTGATGTCGCGCGCGATGTTGGCGGCGCCGACGGTGCGCCCCGCCGAGTCGCGGACGGGCGAGACGCTGACGGCGACCTCGACGCGCGTGCCGTCCTTGCGCAGCCGCACGGTTTCGAGGTGGCTGATCTTCTCGCCACGGCGCAGGCTGACGTCGATGTCGTCGAGTTCCGGGTGCAGGTCTTCGGGGACGATGACCGAGATGTGACGGCCGATCACTTCCTCGGCCGCGTAGCCGTAGAGCCGCTCGGCCGCCGCGTTGAAGCTCGTGATGACGCCTTCGAGCGTCTTCGAGAGGATGGCGTCCTCGGACGACTCGACGATGGCCGCGAGCCACGCGCGGTCTACGTCGGCGGGCGAGGCGGCTTCGTCGCTCACTTCGGGCGACTCGCCGCTCGCCGCCGCCGCGGTCGCGGCCGTCCGCTTCGTCTGTGTCTCTCTGCGTGTCATTCAGTTTGCCGTGAAGCGCCCGCCGCCGTCGCGGCGGACGAGCCCGTCCTCTTCGAGTTTCAGGAGGTGCGCCGTGACGGCGCGTTCGGCCAGCGCGTGCATCTTCGCGGGCACGTCCGTGTAGGCGCGCGCGACGATCTCGGGCGGCGTCGCGGCGCCCGCGACGACCGCCGCGAGGATTTCGCGCTCGCGCTTGAGGCGGTGCTCGACGTACTCGTCGAGCTTGGCGGCGGGGCTGCCGACCGCCGGCCCGTGTCCGCCGAAGAGCGCGACGAGCCGCGGCAACGCGCGGCAGCGTTCGAGCGAGGCGAGGTAGTCGCGCACGCTCCCCTCCTCGGGGTCGATGAGCACGGAGCCTAGCCCGACGACGTTGTCGCCCGTCAGGAGCGCGCCCGCGCGCTCGTCGTAGAAGGAGAGGTGCCCGCGCGTGTGGCCGGGCGTGTGCATCGCCTTGAGGGAGATTGACGGCTCGCCTTCGAGTTCGATGACTTCGCCGTCTTCGATAAAGCGGTCAACGCGGACGCCGTCCCCCAACTCTTCGGCGGTCAGGCGGTGCGCCGCCACAGTCGCGCCGAACTGTTCGCGCAGGCGCTCGACGCCGCCGACGTGGTCGGGGTGGTGGTGCGTCAGGATGATCTCGCGAAACGAACGCCCGTCGGCCAGCAGCTCTTTGACGAACTCGGCGAGCGACTGTTGCTCGTCCTCGTAGGGCGAGCCGGGGTCGAAGACGACGAAGTCGCGCGCGCCCACGACGTAGCAGTTGGTCGTCGTCGCGGGCGGCTTGGTCGGGGTGCGCAGCGGCACGCAGACGAAGCCGGGCAGAAACTCTATCCGCCGCACGGCCTCGCGCCGCGCCTGCGGCACCGAGAGGAAACGCTCGGTCAAATCTTCTCCCAACCCGCCGGCGAGCGTGCGCACCGCATGAATCACGGGCGGCGCCGCCATCAGCTCGAAGCCGCGCCAGCGCGCGTAGGCCGCCGACGCACGCTCCCAGCCGCCCTCGTCGAACTCGGGGGTGAGCAGGCGCGGCTCCTGCTTGCGCGGGCAGCGGACGACGAAGAAGAGCGTGTCGAAGCGTCGCGGGCTGAAGGGCGGCGTCACCCAGCGGCCGGCGTACCGGAAGTCGCGCGCGTCCAGGCGCAGGCCGTAGTGCGCGAGCAGCCCGGCGAACGTCATGCGCCCCGAGGTCAGGTCGTCGCGGACTGACTCAAGCTGCCCCTTCGTCAAATGCTCGGCGCCGCGCGCGACGAGCACGCCCAACTCCTCGAACAGCTCGCGCGCCGCGCAGGCGATCATGGTCGCGGTCTCGCGGTCGTCCGCGTGCCCGACTTCGACTTCGGCGTCCGCCTCGTCGCGCTGCCCGCCGGGGAAGGCGTAGAAGCCCGGCTGAAAAGCCATCCGAGGCCCGCGCCGCGCCCAGAAGACTTCGGGGTCTCGGTCGTCGCCGCGCACGAGCACGACGACCGCCGCGTCCTTCGGCGCGGCCGGGCGCGACTCGCGCGCCGCGCCCTCCGCGGGCCGTCGCTCGTCCTTAACTGTACCGGCTTCGCTCACGTTCGTTGTTCGGGAGAGTGAATTAAAAAGGAGTGGATAAGTCTCACTCGTCGCCCTGCCAGCGGAAGCGCTCGCCGTCCTGCCCGTTCCAGGGGTTGCCGCGCATGTGGTAGCCGCCCTCCTCCCAGAAGCCCGCTTGGTCTTCGGCGAGGAAGCGGACGCCCTTGACCCACTTGGCCGACTTCCACGCGTAGAGCTGCGGCACGATGAGGCGGACGGGGCCGCCGTGCTCGGGCGGGATGGGCTGGCCGTCGTTCGTCCACGCGAAGAGCGCGTCCTCGGCGAGGAAGTATTCGACGGGCAGGTTGGTCGTCCACCCGTGGTCGTGGCCCTCGGCGACGACGAACTTTGCTTCGGGACTCACGCCCGCCATCTCGGCTATCGTCCGCGTCGAGACGCCGCCCCACAGGTTGTCGAGACGCGACCAGCGCGTCACGCAGTGGAAGTCGGCGTAGACCTTGACGGCGGGCAGTCGCAGGAACTCGTCGAGCGACCACTTCAAAGGCCGCTCGACCAGCCCGCCGACCTCGAACTCCCACGTCTCCAACTCGACGCGCGGCGTGCCGTGCGCGTCGAGCACGGGCCACTTCCGCGTGCGCGTCTGACCGGGCGGGACGCGGTTCCCTTTGCGCGTGTCGGGGCTGACAATGACATCACCGCCCTCGAACTCCTCCGCCCGCCGCGGCTCGCCCTCCTGCCTGAAGGGGTCTTTAAAAAGCGTGTCGAGAAAACTCATAAAATGGTTGACTACTTCTTCCCGGCGTTCTCCGCGAGGCGCATCAACTCCTCGGGCATCCACTTGGAGACGCCCTTCTGGAGCGCGCCCTCGATGCCGACGGTGCGGTCGTGCCAGTCGTCGGCGCGCCCCATCGTGCCGCGCTCGCGCTCGTAGCGCAGCGTCTGGTCGAGGCTCATGGAGATGCCGTTGACGATCTCGCGCCAGTCCTCCTGCTGGATGCCGCGCCGGACGATGGAGAGTCCGGCCGTCCAGTCCTCCTCGGGCGCGCGCCAGTCCTGCTCGGGGATGGTCAGGTTCTCCATGGGCGGCATCGGCGAATCCTTGAACTCGTCGTAGAGTTTGCGCCGCAGGTCGCGCAGCGACAGCCCCTCGTTCTCGCGCGCCATCGCCATCGCGCGGCGGAAGATGTCGGGCACGCCGGTCTGTTCTCTCGCCATCAGTCCCCCCAGCCCCTCGGCCTAACTTTTAAGATTTTCGCTTGGGGGTAATTTATAACATTTCGCACGGGACGGCGAGCGGCACGGGGCGGCTTGCGCCGCGGCGCCGACGGCTGCATGATAGGCGCAAAAAGACAAGGGGTAAATGCAAAGTGTCTGAGATTATCGAGGAGTCCGCGCAGGCGCCGGAGATGCCCGCCGGGCGGCACGCGTGTCCGGTCTGCTGGCGCGAGGCCGGCGAGGGGCTGGCGCCTTTCGACGCGCTGCCCGAGGAGCTGCGCCGCCTGATTTCCGCCAACGCGCCCGACGGCGTCCGCGAAGTCTGCGGGCGCTGCGTCGAGCTGTTCGGCCGCGCGCACGCGCAGCTCGAAAAGTACGCCGCCGTCTACGAGCAGGGGCGCAACGTCCTCCCGACGTGGCTCCGGCTCGGCGTGCACGAGCACTTCACCGGGCGGAACGTGACCATCGCCTTCCTCGACTCGGGCTTCTACCCGCACCCGGATTTGACGACGCCGCACAGCCGCATCCTCGCCTACCACAACGTCGTCCCGCGCGGGACGGGCACGCTCGAATCCATCGACCCGGCGAGCTGGCACGGCATGATGACCTCGGTCGTCGCCGCCGGCAACGGCGCGCTCTCGGGCGGCTTCTTCCGCTCGATCTCGCCCGACTGCAACGTCGTCTTAGTCAAGGTCAGCAAGTCCGGCCACATCCCCGAGAAGAACATCGAGCGCGGCCTGCGCTGGGTCATCGAGAATCGGGAGAAGTACGGCATCCGCGTCGTCAACATCTCGGCCGGCGGCGACAAGGATGTCTCCTACCTCGACAACACGCTCTGCCAGACGGTCGAGCGCGCCGTGCGCGAGGGGCTGACGGTCGTCTGCGCCGTCGGCAACGCCGGCTGGGAGCCGGGACACCCGGTGGTGCCGCCCGCCTCTTCGCCGTCGGCGATTGCGGTCGGGGGCCTCAACGACCAGAACTCGCTCGACCGCGCGCGCCACAGCCTCTACCGCTCGTCCTACGGCCCGACCGCCGACGGGTTGCAGAAGCCCGAGGTCATCGCGCCCGGCATCTGGGTGCCCGCGCCCATCCTGCCGCACACGCCGACCGCCGCCGAGGCCGAGCTGTACGCCAAGCTCGACCGCGCCACGGACGACGAACTGCTCCCGCTCATCGACGAGCACAAGAACGTTGACCGCGACATCTACGACGCGCGCTCGCTGCCGAAGTACCTCATCCGGCAGCTCGTCTCGGTCAAGCTCCACGAGGCCGACGTGATCTCCGAGCACTACAAGTTTGTTGACGGCACCTCGTTCGCCGCGCCCATCGTCTCTTCGACCGTCGCCTGTATGCTCGAAGCCAACCCGCACCTCTCGCCGCAGCAGGTCAAGCGCATCCTCATCGACACGGCCGAGCGCCTGCCGCAGGTCGAGATGGACCGCCAGGGCTGGGGCGTCATCGCCCCGCGCCGCGCCGTCGAAGTCGCGCTCGCCCTCAAACCGCAATGAAAAGCCGGGGGCGCGCACATCCCTGCCCGCGCCCCCGGCTTGAGACGCCAACTGAAATCCTTTTCCTGCGTCCCTAAACAGGAGGACTGCCCGGCGGCCGTCTTTTCGACCTCCGCGCGCGCGGCCCGGGGCTTGCATTTGTACGAACGCTCTCCCGAATCTTCGGGACGGAGTTTTTAGAGATGCAGAGAGAACCTTTAGCCCTCGCGACGAAGTCGAGCACGTCGCTCTTGTCCCCCCTCGAACGCCGTCTGGCCGGGCGGGTCGTGCCGCTCATCCCCGGGTGGCTGGGCACGCAGCACCTCACGCTCATGACGCTCGCGTGGTGCGCGGGACTGTTGCTGTTCGGCTGGCTGGCGGCGGGAGACCTGCGCTGGCTGTGGGGCTCGTCCGCGATGATCGCGCTCCAGTGGGTGACCGACTTCTTCGACGGGAAGGTCGGGAAGCACCGCGGCACGGGGCTCGTCAGGTGGGGCTTCTACGCCGACCACCTGCTCGACTACGCCTTCCTGTGCGCGGTCGTCGGCGCCTACGCCTTCGTGCTCCCGGCGGGCGCGCACCTGAGCCTCTTCATGGTGCTCGCGGTCTTCGGCGGCTTCATGGTCAACTCGTTTCTGGCCTTCGCCGCGACGGGTCGCTTCCACATCAGCCACGGCAAGCTCGGGCCGACCGAGTTCCGCCTCGCGCTCGTCCTCATCAACTCGCTCGTCGTCTTCTACGGCACGCGCCGGATGACGAAGGTGCTGCCCTACGTCGCCGCCTGCGGCTTCGTCGCGCTCTGCGTGCTCGCCTACCGCACGCAGCGCGAGCTGTGGCGGCGCGACCTCGAAGGCAAACGCGAAGCGACACCCGCCCCCGCCGTCCGTCTCGCGCGGCGCGAGGCGGCGTGAACTTTTGCCTTTTAACCTCTGCCTGATTACAATCCTTCGGCACAAACGAATCACAAAATTCTGACGAGAGCACCGAGAGGAACGAACATGGCAGAGAACGAGAACGCGGTCGCGCCCGCGCAGGAAGAGCCGGCGGGCGAGGCGGCCGCGCCGCAGGCCGAGGCGTCGCAGGCCGAGGCGCCGCAGGCCGAAGCCCAACCCGAGGCCCCGCCCGAGGAGATCACCTACCACGCCGTCGAGAAGGACGGGCAGGTCACGGCCATCTGGGAGATGCAGGGGCGCAAACACCTCCGCACCATCGACCCGCGCTCCCGGCAGGGGCAGGAGATTCTCCGCCTCTACACGGCCGAGCACGGCGAGTGAAGCGCCCTGAATCGTGAGCCGTAAACCGTGACGAGAAGAAGCCGCTGCTTTCTCTCGTCACGGTTCACGGTTTACGCCTGACGAAGTCCTCGATGTTGTCGATGAGTCGGTCGGCGAGCGTCTGCTGGGCGCGGCGGCCGGCCCAGGCGACGTGGGGCGTGACGATGAGGTTGGGCACCGCGGGGTCGAGCAGGGGGTTGTCGTCGCCCGGCGGCTCGGCCGAGAGCACGTCAACGCCCGCGCCCGCGATTCGCCCTTCCCGCAGCGCCGCGGCCAGCGCCGCCTCGTCCACCACCCCGCCGCGCGCGCAGTTAATCAGAATCGCCGACGGCTTCATCCACGACAGCTCCTCGCGGCCGACCGTCCCGCGCGTCTCATCGTTGAGCGGGACGTGAAGGCTCACCACGTCGCTCCTCCGCAACACCTCCTCGAACGGGGTCCGCCCCTCCCTCATTTCCGTCGCGCCCTTGCGCTCCGAGATTAAGACCTCCATCCCGAAGGCCAGCGCGAGCCGCTCGACGCCGCGCCCGAGCGTGCCGTGGCCGACGAGCCCGAACGTCGCGCCGTGCAGGTCGCGTATCTCGCGCGTGTGGAGGCAGAACTGCCCCGCCCTCTGCCAGCGGCCGGCGCGCACGTCCTCGCGGTAGCCGACGAGGCCGCGGCTGAGCGCGAGCGTGAGCATCAGGACGTGCTCGGGCAGCGTCTCGCGCGCGTAGCCGCTCACGTTTCTGACCTCGACGCCGCGCCCGCGGCAGAACTCAAGGTCGATGTTGTCCGTGCCCGTCGCGGCGACGGCGATCAGCTTGAGCGCGGGCAGTCGCGCCAGCACGTCCGCACCGAGCGGCGCCTTGTTGACGACCGCGACGGTCGCGCCCGCGAGTCGTTCTTCGACCTCTTCGGGGCGCGTCGTGCCGTAGTCGCGCCACGTGTGCTCGAACGCGGGTCGGCGCAGCTCCGCACGCAGCGTGTCGCGTTCGAGAAAGACGATTGATTCCATAAGCTTTCGGAACAAGACGCGGCGCGCGCACGTCAAACAATCATCGCACCGCCGGGGCGCCGACGCCGGCCGCCCAACTGCAAGGGATTTTGACGGGCATCCTAACACCCGTCCGAGCGGAGGTCACACTTGAGCCGCACGAAGGCGAAGAGGGTCGGACTCAAACTGCCGCTGACGGCCTGCGGCCTGCTCGTCGCGCTCGCGGCGTGCGGCGGCGCGGCGCGCACGGCCCAGAGGGGCGGCGTGGCGCGCGTCTCCGCGCCGGAGGCGGAGGCGGCCGAGGTGCGGACGGAGCCGTACGCGGGCCGCGTCGCCTACGTCGTCGTCGCCCTGTGCGACAACGTGAATCAGGGCATCGTCCCCGTCCCGGCCGCGCTCGGCAACGGCGAAGACCCGGCGCGCAACCTCTACTGGGGCGCGCGCTTCGGCGTCAAGACCCACTTCAACGCGAGCCGCGAGTGGCGCGCGCTCGGCGCCGTCCAAACGCCGGCGCCCAGAGTCCTCGAACGCGTCGTCTACAAACACAGGACGGAGGACGCCTACCTCGTCGCCGACGCCTACCGCGGCGCGGAGATCGCGCAGGCGACCGCCGACTTCCTCAACGTCGCCTCGGGGAACCTCAACCCGACCTTCGAGGCCGAAGGGAAGACTTACGGGCTGGGGCGCGGCGCGGCGGCGCACCTCGTCGCCTACGTCGGGCACGACGGGCTGATGGACTTCCGACTCCCCGCCCTGCCCAGGCGCGGCGACGACGTGCGGCGCGACGCGGTCATCCTCGCCTGCATCAGCAAGCGCTACTTCGCGCCCGCGCTCAAAGAGTCGGGCGCTAACCCCTTGCTCTGGACGACGAACCTGATGGCGCCCGAGGCGTACGTCCTCAAGGCCGCGCTCGACGGCTGGCTCGCGCGCGAGGGCGGCGAGCAGGTCAGGCAGCGCGCCGCCAAAGCCTACGACAAATATCAGAACTGCGGCCTCCGCGCCGCGCAGAACCTCTTCGCCACCGGCTGGTGATCGTTAGCGCAGGAAGGGGACGAGGAGTTTGACGAGCGCGACGATGACGAAGACGCCGACCACGTCGAGCAGCACGCCGTAGCGGATCATGCGCGCCAGCGGGACGTAGCCCGAGCCGTAGACGATGGCGTTGCAGGGCGTCGAGACCGGGAGCATGAAGCCGAGGCTCGCGCCCATCGTCGCGCCCAAGGCCGGCTCAAGCGGGTCTGCGCCCTGCGCCTTCGCAATGGCGATGACGACGGGGACGACCATGTTGGCCGAGGCCGTGTTCGAGGTCGCCTCCGAAGTGACGACCGCCACCAGAACGGACGCGAACAGCAAGCCCGTCCCGCCGTTCACCGGAAGCAAGCCCGTCAGGCCGCGCCCGACCGCCTCGGCCAACCCCGTCTGGAACGAGAGCACGCCGAGCGCGAACCCGCCGCCGTAGAGCAGCACGACGCCCCAGTCGATCTTGACCGCCTCGTCCCAGGTGATGGCGCGCGCGCCGCCGTCGCCCGGCAGCAGGAAGAGGAGCGAGGCGCCGACGACGGCCGCCACCGCCTCGGGGACGCTGGCGTTGACGCTCTTGTAGAGCGCGCTCTGGTCTCCGGCGACGAGCGCGATGAGGCCGGGGACGACCCACAGCGCGACGGTCGCGAGGAACGCCGCGAGCGTTGACTTCTGCGCGCGCGTCCACGCGCCCAGCCGCTCGCGCTCGCGCGTGAGCATCTCGCGGCTCCCCTCTATCTCGCGCACCCCGGCGGGCGAGAGCCAGTTGAGGTAGAAGAAGAGCCACAGGAAGAGGACGACGACGACCGGCGTGCCGATGACCGCCCACTTGAAGAAGGGGAACTCGACGCCGGTGAGCTGGCGGATGAAGCCGAGGCCGATGACGTTGGGCGGCGTCCCGATGGGCGTCGCGAGTCCGCCGATGGACGCCGCGAACGAGGTCATCAGCATCAGCGCGGTCGCGTAGCGGCGGCTGACCTTCTGCCCGCCCTCCTTCTCCTGCTCGAAGAGGAAGGCGAGGATGGCCATCCCGATGGCGAACATCATCGCGGTCGTCGCCGTGTTGGAAATCCAAGCCGAGATGAAGGCCGTCACCGCGCCGAAGGCGAAGAGGATGCGCGCGGGCCTCGCGCCCACCCACTTGATCGACAGCACGCCGAACGCGAGCCGGCGGTCGAGCCGGTGGAGGAAGATGGCGCGCGCGATGATGAACGAGCCGATGAAGAGGAACATCAGCGGGTCGGCGAACGGCGCGAACACGTCCTTGGCCGGCGCCACCCTCAAGACGACGCACGCCGCCGCGCCGAGCAGAGCCGTCGCCGGGAGCGGCAGCGCCTCCGTAATCCACAGCACGACGACCGCCGCCATCACGGCCGCGAGCCTGTGCGCCTCCGGCTTGAGGCCGGGAAGCGGAAGCGTGAGCAGCAAGACGAAGACGGCGGGCGCGACGAAGAAGCCGGCCGCGCGCCGCCAGCGCTCGAAGCGCGCCTCGGCCTCGGTGATGCGTTCGACCGCCACGACCCGGCCGGCGTCTCCGGGCCGTCCGGCGGCTTCACCGTGCGTGTCCATGCGCGGAGTGTAAACCATCGGCCGGCGTTTGCGTCGAAGAGTTCGCCGGCCTTAAACTCGCCCGCGCCAACCCGACGCCGAGCGCCCGGCGTCCCCGAACGGGGCGCGTGGGTTTTCACCCGGCCGGCGCGATAATTTTCCACTTCAGAAGTTCGCGCGCGACAGTTTGCGCGCGACTGTCGGCCGTCTCCCCGCGGCCCCGGAACCGGCCCGCTCCGAGGATTTAAAAGATGCCCCGCCCCCGCCCCTCCGCGAGAGCCTTCGGCCTCGCCGCCCTCGCCCTGACCCTGCTCGCCACACTCGCGGGCGGTCTCGTCCCCGTCACAAGCTCTTCGCCCGTCGCGGAGAGAGGAAGGCCGCGTCTGTCGTCGTCGGCCTCCGCCGTCGGCGCCGCGACCGTCGCCGCTTCGGCCGAGACGCACTTCATACGCAAGCTCCCGCTGCTCGCCAAAGACCTCGCCGTAGACCCTCTGACGCAGGCCGTCTACGCGAGCGTCCCGGCCGACGCCGGGGCGGGCGGCAACAGCCTCGTCCGCATCGACCCGGCGGCGGGGACAGTCGGCGCGCCGGTCTTCGTCGGCAGCAGTCCGGGCGAGCTGGCCGTCACCGACGACGGGCAGTTCGCCTACGTCGTGCTCGAAGGCGCGGGGGCGGTGCGCCGCTTCGACCTCAAGACGCAGACGCCCGGGCCGCAGTACACGCTCGGCAACGGCTTCTTCGACGGCCCATACTTCGGGCTGAGCCTCTCGCTCGCGCCGGGCAGCCCCGACACGTTCGCCGTCTTCCGGCTGGTGAGGGCGGGCGGCTTCAGCGGCAACGTCGCCGTCTTCGACGCAGGCGTCCCGCGCGCCAACGCCTTCGGGCTTTCCGAGAACGACGCCTCGGTCGCCTTCGGCGCCAGCGCCGCGCGGCTCTACAGCTACGCCGCGCTCCCGCGCCGCGTCTCGAAGCTCAACGTCGGCCCCGCGGGCGTCACGCACGACGCCAGCTTTCAGATCACGTCCCCGGCCAACGTCGATTCGATGAAGTTCGCGGGCGGGCTGCTCTACACCGCGAGCGGCCGAGTCATCGACCCGGAGGCCGGCACGGTCGTCGGCTCGTTCCCGCCGGACGGACTCTCGGGCGGCTACACCATCGACGCGAAGGCGGGCCGCGCCTACTACGTCGCGACCTCCAACCAGCCCTCGACGCTCACCGTCCGCGCCTTCGACATCAAGACGTTCCAGCCCGTCGGCTCCGTAGACGTGCAGGGCGCGGCCGGCGCCGCGACCGCGCTCGTCCGCTGGGGCGCCAACGGCCTCGCGCTCTCGACCGATGGCGGCCAGCTCTTCCTCATCCAGACGACGCTCGTCCCTTCGGACGTGGCCGTGCCCGCGCCCACGCCGACGCCGGCCGCGACGCCGACGCCCACCCCGACGCCGACGCCGCAGGCGTTCGTCCGCCAACTGAGACTTACGACCAACGACATCGCCTACTCGCCCGCGTCGCAGCTCCTCTACGCCAGCACCCCCTCGTTCGTCCTCCCGTCGTCGGGCGTCGCCTCGGGCAACAGCGTCACCTCCATCGACCCGGCGGCCGGCGCCGTCCTGCAATCGACCTTCGTCGGGAGCGAGCCGGGGCAGCTTGAGCGGACGGCCGACGGCCAGCACCTCTACGTCGCGCTCAAGGGCGCGAGCGGCGTTCGACGCTTCGACATCGCCACGCACACGGCCGGCCCGCTGCTTACGCTCGTCAACCAGTTCACGGACGCGGGCGGCGCCGACTCCGCCGTTGACATCGCGCCGGTGCCCGGCTCGCCCGGCTCGCTCGCCGTCTCGTCGCTCGGGCTTGCGGTCTACGACGGCGACGTGCGCCGCGCGAAGATGGGCGCGGGCGGCGCCGACTCCGCCATCGAGTTCGGCGAAACGCCCGCGCGCATCTACGGCACGCGCTCGTCGTCGAACGGCGCCGACCTGCGCCGCTACGCGGTGGACGCCTCGGGCGTCACGCTCGAACAGACGTACAGCAACCTGCTTGAGAGCGGCTACATCGTCCACGACCGGGGGCGCGTCTACGTCGGGGCGTCGTCCTCGTTCGCGCGCGTCTTCGACGCCGAGACCGGCGCGCTCGTCGCGTCGCTGCGCGTGGGCGACACCTCGACTCCGAACGGCGACAGGTGCAACCGCAGCTCGGTCGCGGTTGACCCGGCGGCCGAGCGCGTCTACTACCTCTGCGCCGGGTTCGGTTTATCGACCGCCGACCAGTTCAGGATTAAGGTCTTCGACACGCGCACCTTCGTCCCCCTCGGGACGCTCTCCCTCTCGGGACTCGCCGGCGACATCGGGCGCCTCGTGCGCTGGGGCGCGGACGGACTCGCCTTCCGCACCTCCGGGAGTCAGCTCTTCATCCTGCGCTCGTCGCTCGTCGCGCCCTCCGACCCCGCGCCGACCCCGACGCCGACGCCCGCGCCCACGCCCTTCCCCGAGGTGAGCCCGCTGCCCACGCCCGCGCCGGGCGAGCTGCGACAGGTGACGCTCACGACGCGCGACCTCGTCGTCGATCCGGCGACGCAGACCATCTTCGCCAGCGTCCCCGCGAGCGCGGGCGCGGGCGGCGACAGCGTCACGCCCATCGACCCCGTCGCGGGCACGGCCGGCGCGCCCATCGGCGTCGGCGGCGACCCGAACAAGTTGGCCATCTCGGACGACGGCACGGCGCTCTACGTCGGACTCGACGGCGCGAAGGCCGTCCGCCGCGTGGACACGCAGACGCGCACGGCGGGACTCCAGTTCGCGCTCGGCAACGACCCGAACTTCGGCTGGGACTACAGCGCGGGCGACCTGAGCGTGATGCCGGGCCGTCCCGACACCGTCGCCGTCTCGCGCAGACGTCCCGCCAGCCCAAGCCACGGCGGCGTCGCCATCTACGACAACGGCGTCCAGCGCCCCGTGACGACGCCCGACCGCGTCGGCGGCGACTACATCGAGTTCTCCTCCTCGCCCTCGGTGCTCTACGGGCAGGACGGCTCCTCGACCGACTACGGCTTCCGCACGATGGTCGTCGCGCCGTGCGGCGTCTCGACCGCGAAGATATTCTTAGGGCCGAGCGCGGGCTTCCACGACTTTAAAATTGCCAACGGCGTCGGCTACGGCTCGGCCGGGCGCGCCTTCGACCCGACGACCGGCGTCATCTTGGGCACGTTCTCCAACGCCGGCTCGCTCGGGGTGGCCGAGCCGAAGGCCGGGCGCTACTACTACCTTTCGGGGAGCGTCCTGCGCGTCTACGACCTGAAGACCTACCTCGTCGTCGGCGAGCTGCTCATCCCCGGCGTCAGCCCGTTCGAGGGCATCTCGCGGCTCGTGCGCTGGGGCGAGCACGGCCTCGCCTTCAACACGGGGACGAAGGTCTTCCTGCTTGAGAACGCCGCGCTCATCGGCGGGACGGCCGCCGCCCAGCCCGCGCCCGCGCCGACGCCCGCGACGCCGACCTTTAGCGTCGCCGGCTCGGTCTTCCCCGCGAACGAGGCGGAGGGCGTCGTCGTCGAAGCCACCGGGTCGTTCAACGCGTCGGCGGCCGTCGGGGCGGGGACGAACACGTACGCGCTCGGCGGCATCCCGCCCTGCGCCTCCGTGACGCTCACGCCGCGCAAGGCCAACTACACCTTCACGCCCGCCAGCGTCACCTTCAACAACCCTTCGGAGCTGAAGGCGACCGACTTCGTCGCGACGCCCCGCGTCGTGCGGCTCGCCGAGCCGGTCACGGCCGCCGCCGAGGGCGACCACCGCGCGCTGATTCAGGTCTTCCGCACCGGCGACAACTCGACGCCGGCCGCGGTCGATTACCAGACCGAGCCGGGCACGGCCTCCGACCGCTCGGACTTCACGGCCGCCTCGGGCACGCTCCGCTTCGCGCCGAAGGAGGCGAGCAAGACCGTCGAGGTGCTGCTCAACGACGACGGGCTGGTCGAGGGGCTTGAGACTTTCACCGTCAGGCTCAGCAACCCCGACGGCGCGCTGCTGCGCGGCTTCGAGGCGACGACCGTCAGCATCGGCGACAACGACGCGGCGGCGCCCGCGTCGAACCCTTTGCAGGGCGCCGAGTACTTCGTCCGCCAGCACTACCACGACTTCCTCAACCGCGAGCCGGACGCCGCGGGACTCGCCTTCTGGTCGGGACAGATCGCCGCCTGCGCGTCGCGCGCGGACGCGCAGGCGCGCGCCGCCTGTCTCGAAGACCGCCGCGTCGAAATCTCGCAGGCGTTCTTCCTCTCGATTGAGTTTCAGGCGACGGGCTATCTCGTCCACCGCTTCTACGCCGCGTCTTTCCCCGCGGGGCCTGCGCGGCCGGGCGGGCTGCCGCGCCTCGCGGAGTTCCTGCGCGACACGCAGGAGGTCGGGCGCGGGGTCGTCGTCGGTCAGGCGGGTTGGCCGGAGCAGTTGGAGTCGAACAAGCGCGCGTTCGCGCTGGCGTGGGTCGGGCGGCCGGAGTTCGCGGCGCTCTACCCGGCGGGGATGGGGGCGGGCGCGTTTGTTGACGCGCTGTTCGCGAACGCGGGCGTGACGCCTTCGGCGGCCGAGCGCGAGGCGGCGGTGGCGGCCTACGGCGCGGGCGACGCCGAGGGGCGCGCGGCGGCGCTGAGGAGTCTGGCCGACAGCCGCAGCGTCTACAACCGCCAGTACAACTCGGCCTTCGTGCTGATGCAGTACTTCGGCTACCTGCGTCGGAACCCGAACGACGCGCCCGAGCCGGGGCTTAACTTAGACGGCTACAACTTCTGGCTCTCGAAGCTCGACGAGTTCAGCCTGCCGGGCGAGGACGTGCGCGACGAGCAGACGGCCGTCCGCCGCGTCCGCCGCGCCGAGATGGTGAGGGCCTTCCTCGTCTCGGTCGAATACCAGCAGCGCTTCGGCCCGACGAACTTCGACCTCCGCCTCTGAAGCGATGGCCGCTCAGGAGCGGAGCTGGATGTTGTAGGTCTTGATTTTGGAGTTGAGCGTGGTGGCGTTCATGCCGAGGAGGCGGGCGGCGCGCGACTGGTGGCCGCCGGTCTGGTCGAGCGCGCGGCGGATGATGTCGATCTCGAAGCGGCGCACCTCGTCGTAGAAGTTGACGCCGCGGCTCACGTCGAGGCTGCCCGTGCCCGACGAGAGCGGGGCCGAGCCGACGGCCTTCGAGGGGTCGGCGATCTCCGTCGGCAGACACTCGCGCGTGACCTCGGGGCCGGGCGCGATGACGACGGCGCGCTCGATGACGTTCTCCAACTCGCGGACGTTCCCCGGCCAACTGTACTGCTCAAGGAGCGCCAGCACCTCGGGCGCCAACTGGTCGGACACGTCGCGCGTGTTCTCCTCGTTGTACTTGCGTATGAAGTGCTGCGCGAGCGCGAGCACGTCCTCGCGCCGCTCGCGCAAGGGCGGCAGCTCGATGGGGACGACGGCGAGGCGGTAGTAGAGGTCTTCGCGGAAGGTGCCCTGCCGGACGGCCTCCTTGAGGTCGATGTTGGTGGCGGCGACGATGCGCACGTCAACCTTGCGCGGCGTCGTGTCGCCGAGCGGCGTGAACTCGCGCTCCTGTAGCACGCGCAGGAGGCGCGCCTGCGTCTCGGGCGGGATGTCGCCGATCTCGTCGAGGAAGATCGAGCCGCCGTCGGCGACTTCAAACAGTCCCTTCTTGGCGGCGACCGCGCCGGTGAACGCCCCGCGCGTGTGGCCGAACAGCTCCGACTCCAGAAGCTCCGAGGGGATGTTCGACGAGTTGACCGTGACGAAGGTTCGGGCGGCGCGCGGGCTCTGCATGTGGATGGCGCGCGCGATGAGTTCCTTGCCCGTCCCCGACTCGCCGGTGATGAGGACGGTCGAGCGCGCGGGCGCGACCTGATCGACGAGCCGGAAGATGGCCTGCATCTTCTCGGAGCGGCCGATGATGGAGCCGCGCTCGACGCTGCGGCTCATCGCGCGCCGCAGCGTCTGGCGCTCCTCCTCCTTGCGGCGGCGCTTGATGCCGGAGGCGACCGTCTCGATGATCTGCTCGTTCTGGAAGGGCTTGCGGATGCAGCTAAAGGCGCCGTGCTCCCACGCGCCGATGGCGGTGTCGAAGGTGGCGTAGGCGGTGATGATGATGCAGACGGCCTCGGGGTCGGCCTTCAGGATCTCTTCGAGCGCGCGCAGGCCGCCCATGCCGGGCATCGACACGTCTAAGAGCACCACGTCGTAGGCGCGCCGGCCGTAACACTCCAAGCCCTCCTCGCCTGTCTTCGCCAGATCGACGCGGTACCCTTCGGCCGCGAGCAGCGTCTCCAGCACGTCGCGCATGATCTCCTCGTCGTCAACGACGAGGACGGAACCTTTTCTCGCCATCCGAACCTCAGACGAAAGTGATGTGTAAAAAGTGATGAGTGATGAGTGGGAAGAAGTTGTCTTCTACTCATCACCCGTCACTTGTCACCCGTCACTTATCTTATAACGCGCGGCGGGGCGGCGGCGAACGCCCGGGGGCGCTCACTTGATGAAGGCGGAGTCTTTGGGCTTGAGCAGGCGGCGGCCTTCGGGCGTGGCGGCGGGGCGCGCGCGCTCGGCGGTGACGAAGAGCGTGTAGTCGTCCGAGTCGAACCCGGCGACGCGGACGTAGACTTCGGCGCGGTTGAGGTCTTCCGTCCCCGGCAGGCTCCCCATGTAGACGATGCGGCCGTCGGGGATGACGCCCCAGAGGATGTAGACGCTGGCGCCCACCGTGGAGGGGAGCGGCACGCCGCGGAAGTTCGCGCGCACGTAGGCGCGGCTGGTGCTCAGGGTGGCGCGCGCCGCGCCGCGCGCGCCCGGCGCCGCCGAGTCGCCTTCCAGTTCGATGACGCGCCCGCCGCCCTGCGAGACGAGCGCGTCCTCGACCTCGGCGTAGAAGTCGCCCGCCCCGGCCGTCCGACGGGCGCGCGTGCCGCTCGAAGCCGGCGGCACCGGCGGCGCGGGGACGCTCGCGGGCGTCGTCGCGTTAGGCGCCGTGTTCGACGCCGCCGTGTCCGACGTGTTCGCGCCCGGCGCGTCAACGTTCTTCGCCGGGTAGAGCGCGGCGGCCTCGTCGGCGCGCGTCGTGAGCACAGGGTCGCCGGGGCGCTCGACCTCGGGCGAAGACTCGGCGGTGACGATGACGCCGTAGCGTTCCAGCCCCTCGGGGCGGTCGAAGGCGAGGCCGCCGTTGCCGCGCTCGTCGCGGCGCAGCTCGCCGAGGCGGACGATGCGCCCGCCGCCCGCGGCCCAGACGACGTAGACGCGCGCCCCGGCGGCGACCGTCTGCGGGTCGGGCAGGTTCATCGCCGTCAGGCGCGCCCGCCCGCCGGCTTCGCTCGCCTCGACGGTCAACTGACCCGTCGCGCGCGTCGTCAGAGAGCGCAGGCGTATGTCAACGCGCTCGCCTTGCGCCGCGCCGCCGACGCCGCGCCGCGCGCCCCCACCGCCCGAAGCCGCCGCGCCCCCGCCCTGCGAAAGGAGCGCGAGCGCCAGCCCCGCCGCAGCGGCGCACACGCACGCCCAACGAACCTGTCTGCGCTTGCTCATAAAAAGGTGAGACCCGTCCTGCCGCCCGGAGTGTTACTCGAAAGCGGCTGCGAGATTAGCACCGGCGCGGATAAAAGCAAGAGATATTTCGGGAGGAGAACTTAGGCGGGGTCTGTCGGGCGCGGCCCGCCCCGCGGACGGAAAATCATTGACATTCCCCTCCGACGCGCATATCTTTCCGACACCCTCTGCCGACGAAGCGCCCCTCATCCTCTAGAACTCCTACGTCCAGTCTTCAAAGGAGACGTCTCATGCAGAAACTCTCTCTCGGGGTGGCCGTCCGCCTCACCGCGATTTTCGTCATCCTCGCCTGCTCCGCCGCCCCGGCCCGCGCGAGCTACTTCGACGACTTCTACGCCTGCGACAACAGCTACTTCGGCACGCTGGGGGACTGCCGCAGCAACATCTTCTACCCGTATGACCCCACCGAGAGCCAGTGCAGATATAACTCCGGGAGCTCGTGGATGGATTGCCTCAACGGGATTCAAGAGCCTATGCCGCAGTTGGACTTCTGCGCGCAGGCCAGAGCAGCGCGCGATAACTGTAACCTCCAGTACGGGGGCGGTAGCGAAGAGCCGGACTGGGACACCTACATGCAATGCCGCACCGCCAGCGGCATTGACCAGTGTGAGTGAAGACCTCGGCTCGTAGCCGCCGACGGAGTGCGTATAAGGGGGCGAGCCTCTCCGGGGCTCGCCCCTCTATTTTTGGCGGGGGCTATCTTTAGGCGAAGCCCCCGAAACTGAAACGCCGCGCTTTGTTTTCGTTATTCGCCATTTAATAAATCCTTTCATAAATCCTTTCAAGAAAATTTAATGTCGTTTCAAACCTGCTTTTCAAGACTTTCGGCCACCCCTGTGGCTACACTCCGCGCCGCGAGATGAAATTCCCCCTTGCGTCACGGCCCCCTCGGCCTCAAAGGTTTAAGTCACCGACAACGAAGGAGAACATCATGCTGAAACACCGACTCGCCCGCCGCCTCTCCACCCTGTTCATGCTCGTCGCCGTCCTCGTGGCGGGGGCGTCCGCCCCCGCCGCCAAGACGCACAGGGGTCCGTATTGCCAGCGGGAGATTACGTGGGATGGGGTTTGCGTCGAGATTTGCTGTACGGGTGCGGGTTGTATGTCAACCGCCTGTTGATAGGGGATACGAAGGAAAGGATTCGGCAATGAGAGGGGCGGGGCGGGGCTTCGGCCTTGCCCCTCCTGCTTTTCGGACAGAACTCTCGCTTGCCTCTAAGCCGGCGGTGCTATCCCTGCCGTCCGGCTTAAACCAATCCCGTTCTCTCACGTCGGAGGAAAAAATGAAAGTCAAACTGTACTTCCGCCTCGCGGTCTTAGGGGGCGTGCTTCTTCTGCTTGTCTCACCTCGCGCCGCGCAACCCCATGTCGCCTGTGGCCAATTCGCCTATTCGTCTTGCGCCGCCACCGCCGACAATACGTACCAAAGTTGCATCGCGCAGGGGTCTACTCCTGCGCAGTGTGCGGCCAGGCGTGACTTTGTGTATTGCCAGTGTCTCGCCAAAAATGGTTGCGAGGTAGATTGTTAAGGCGGGCGCATCTCCGACAGTGAGACGGAGCAATTAAATTCGTGCGGGTGCGTTACGTTTCTCGGGCGGGCGTCACACACAGGTGTAAGTAGGGAAAGCCGCGCGGCATCACGCCGCGCCGGCGCCCGCCACCAACACACCCACGAAAGGACGTACGCCCCATGAAGCGGACACTCGTATTAACGACCCTAACACTCAGCCTCCTCCTCCTCTCAGGGCCTCCGGCGGCCGCGCAGGTGAGGGGTAAGATCATCAAAAGCGGCCCCGCGGTGCAGACCAGTAAAATTCCGCCCTACCTACGTGATCTTGCCGCGCCGGTACCCACGGTGCCGGTCAGAATCGTCGCCACCGTCAACGGTACGGTCGTCAACGTCAACTCCCTGAACGGGGTGCCGATCAGCTCGCAGACGCCCATGCTTTCAAGCCAATCGATGTACAAGTTCATCGGCATGACCGTCGTAGGAGGCAAGCTCTACGGCCTGACTTCGGCCTCCGCGCCCGAGCAGCCCGCGAACCGCTCGCGCCTCTTCACCATCACGGGGCAGAACGCCACGCTCAACTCGGTGGCGACGCTCTCGCCGGCCGGCAAGTGCGGCGGGGAAGGCGACATCGCCTACGACAAGTCCGGCAACATGCTGTACGCGACCTGCCTGGACGTGGACGGCCTGTGGAAGCTGGTCACGATAGACCTCGTGACGGGCGCCATCACGGTCGTAGGCCCGATGCCCGTCATGGTGGGGCAGCCGCCGCAATACGCCGGCCTTGCGTTCAACCGCGTGGGGGAACTCTACGCGCTCGACACGGCGAACAGGCGGCTCTTCAAGCTGGACAAACAGAATCCGGCCAACAACCCTTCAATGCTCACGCTGACCGCGCCGGGGCAGTTGCCGAACGCGTCCGTCACGGGCGGCCTGGGGTTCGACGACGCGGGCGGGCTCTACGCGTCCTTCGGGAACCAGGTGGTAGCTATCAACAGTTTGACCGGAGTGGTGGCCCAGATAGGCGCCGGCGCCTACACGGCGCTGGTCGCCTCGGGCGGCGGTCTCTCGTTGGCACAGTAACTGAGGCGCCGCAATTTCGGCAGGCGCGCCTAAGTCCAATGAATCGGTGTCACGCCCCTCTGAATAACCGTTGACGCCGCCCCGCCGGCCGGATATAAGCTCTGCCCACTCAGGGCGGTCGGTGAATCCTTCCGCCCCGTGGTTTGCTGGGGTGAGGACAGTGAGCCATACAGGACAGGCGCGAGGCCCCAAAGGCCGACGCGCCTGTTCGCTTTTACCGGGCCGGGACCTGCGCGAAGTTTTCCTTGCCGGCCGGGGCGGGGCGGGGGCAAGATACGCGGCGCGGGCGGGGCACCATTCGGCTTTTCCGACCCTATTACGTAGTTCGACCGAATGGTTCGGCTTTTACAGCCCTATTGCGGAGTTAGACCGCATCATTCGGTACAATAGTAGTTAGATGTTTCCTCTATTCGCAGGTATGAAGGCTAAAACCAGGAAGCAAAGGCACCGTGAAATTCAGGCTGCAGTCGATAGAAGCCTGTATGCCTGCGTCATCGAATTGGCGCAAGTTTACTTGTGCGAGTTCCCTGAAGACGGTCTAGTGTGGCTTGATTTGGGGGACGCCTTACTTGCTTTCGGCAGGTACAAGGAAGCCAGGGTCGCTCTTTTACGCGCCGTCAAATACATGAGGCCGGAACACCTCGACCTCCCATACAGCTATATGGGGCACATCTATAAGAGCCGGGGGGATTATCGCAAAGCTGCGGAGTGGTATCGGAAGGCGGTGGGTGCGGCCCCCGGAGAGGCCGGAAACCACATCTATCTGGGTTCCGCCTTGCTCCACGCAGGGAAACTCACGGCAGCCGAAAGGAGTTTTAGGAAAGCCCTCGAATGTAAAGATGGCCCAGTTGATGAAGCTTATTACAACCTCGGGGTGACGTTGTGTGGGCAGGCCAAGTATAAGGCGGCGTTGGTTTGTTTCGAGAAGGCTCTCAGGCTCGACCCGAAGTACAAATTAGCCAAGCGTGCGATCAAAGATATGGAAAAAGTTCTCTCCATCAAAGACACATCTAACAACGGCATGCACCCGACCCGCAACAGCGTGGCTCTCAACCTCAATCTTGCGGGCGGGCGGGTGATGCCGGGCGTTCGGCGTCTACTAACGCCCCATCACGGATCAGCGAATTATAGTCGCGGGGAGGGATAGTTGGAACCAGTTGAAGTCAAAGCCGAGTCCGAGCGAATTATCTTGGCGCTTGGAGGTCGTATATGCGATTGGCTGCCTTACCTGGACCGCACAGAGCCCCGCGCATCCTCTGAAGTGGCTGAACGCGCGCTCGTATTGCATGCTATGCTACAAATCTACTTGGGCGCCCCAATAGATGTAATCGCATCATGGATCAAAGCCAATCAATTGGATTCCTCGCTCTCACGGCAGGAGCGATCTCTTCTCACGAACGAATCCCTTACGGAGCAGGAGACGACAAACTTATATTGGTATATCGAAGCCTTGTGGGCGATGGTATGGGCCGGCCGACTGACCGAAGACCTCGCGATCGATCAGCACGTCGGCGGCAATCTCGCCTCCCTGCTTCCCAATCTTCAGGTGAACGAGGACGGCTCCAGTTTCAGACGGCGCTTTTTGTTGCGGCCGTTTGAAGAAATATACAGCATGCTTGACCTCTACTATCGTGCGCATTGGTATGCACGAGACGGCCAACTGAATAACTACCCCACCGAACCATTCAACCTGGACGTTATCATGGAGAGACGGCGAGCATTGGAATGGATTAGCGATCGTAAACTCGCCGATTGGGAGGATACGCCTGATAGCACCTAGACGCCGAACAATCGCTTGCAGCGGACTCGCCGGTGAGTGTTGGCGTCTCCGAACAGCAACCCGAAAAGGTAACCTTTAAAGTCTCGTTCGACGGTATCTTTGGGGTATCGGCTAAATTTCAATGTCATTCCATCAGCATTGAAAACGTCGAGCCATTTGACCGTAAGCAACGTTGAATGATTGTAGATACGCCCAACAACGGCATGCACCCGACCGCCGACACGGTGCCTGTCATGTAAATCAAAGGTACGGGGCGGCGGGTGACGCCGGGCGTTAGGCGCTTACGAGGTAATAGACGGGTCGTGAAAGACCGAACTGATTACTGATACCATTCAGTCGGAATTACGGCGCGCGCCCGAGGCGGCGTGAGACCGGGGAGAGAGAGTGTAGTCATGGCGATGAAGGTTCTTGCTCCTGTGCTGTTGCTGCTCGCCGCGTGCGCGATGACACCGGCGCAGGGCACCGCACCGCGTGCGGGTGCGTCGGTGCCGGCCGGCGTAAGACCGCGCGCCTCCGCGCCGACGGTCCGCCCCGGCATCGAGACTTTTCTCTCCGACGTGCCGCGGGCGCTCCGGGGCAAGCGGGTCGCCCTGATCACCAACCACACCGGGATCGACCGGTCCGCGGCCTCCGACATCGATCTGATCGCGAAGCACCGGGACCTGAAGCTGGTCGCCCTGTTGGCCCCCGAGCACGGCATCAGGGGGACGGCGGAGGCGGGCGAGAGGGTCGTGGACGAGACCGACCCCAAGACGGGCGTCCCCGTCTATTCCCTCTACCTGTCCGAGGATCGTGGGCCCACGCCCGAGATGCTGAAGGACATCGACGTACTGGTCTACGACCTCCAGGAGGTGGGCGGACGCACCTGGACCTACGTCTCCACGATGGCCCTGTCGATGCAGGCGGCGAAAAGGAAGGGGATCCCGTTCGTCGTCCTGGATCGTCCCAACCCCATCGGCGGGGAGATCGTCGAAGGCGCCCTGCTCGACCCCAGGTTCAAATCGTTCGTCGGGATGTACCCCATCCCGGCGCGCCACGGGATGACGGTCGGCGAACTCGCCACCCTCTTCAACCGGAAGTACGGCATCGGCTGTGACCTCATCGTCGCGCGGGTGGCTAACTGGCGGCGCTCGCAGTGGTTCGACCAGACCGGGCTCCCGTGGGTGAACCCCTCCCCCAACCTCCGCTCCCTGTCCGCGCTGATGAGCTACCCCGGGTCGGTCTACTTCGAGGGCACTAACCTGACCGAGGGCCGCGGCACCGACCGGCCTTTCGAGCAGATCGGCGCCCCCTGGCTCGACGCGCGGGAGGTAGCCCGGGTGATGAACGAGAGGCGGCTCCCGGGCGTCCGGTTCGAGGCCATTACGATGGCGGTGGCGCCGACGGCCGCCAAGCACAAGGGGCAGACGATCCCGGCGATCCGCTTCGCCGTCACCGACCGGCGGGCGTACCGGCCGGTCCGCACGTCGCTCCTGCTCATCGACGAGATCCGCAGTCGGCACCCGCGCGAGTTCGCCTGGACGGCGACGATCGATCGGCTCACGGGGTCGGACAAGGTGAGGCTTGCCATCGAGGGCGGCCGGCTCCAGTCACTCCTGGAGGAGTGGGACCGCCAAGCCGCGGAGTTCCGTGAGAGCCGCAAACCATACCTACTCTACCGCTGAGGCAACAACATGGTTCCGGGCTCGACCTGAAATTCGCTCCGCCGGAGAAAACAGAGAGGCAAGAGCCGACAGCCAGTTGGAGCGGAGAGGACAAGGTGGTAAGCCGTGCCGCGCCTAACAACGGCATGCACCCGACCGCCGACACGCAGTATTTCATCAAACTCAATTGCTTGGGGCGGCGGTTGACGCCGGGCTTTAGGTGTCTCGAAATGTATGGCCGGACATGCCGAGTTTAAGGAAGCTCATCTCCGTCTTCGAGGAGGCTCGCGAATTACTCGCCGACCCGGGCAATGATTTCGCGTGGTCGTCCTGGTCCGGCCACGAGGATGCGGTCGGGGAGGTGGACGGCCTCCTCTCCTCGTTGCGGCGCGGCGTCCTCCCGGAGAGGCTATCGATGGAGGTTCTCTTTGCCCCGACCGGCCCGCTCCAGGAGGTCAGTCTGAGTAGCGGATGGGGCGAAGGGTTTCTGGCGCTCGCCGAACGTCTCGACGAGGCAATGGCCGCGAGCGACACCTAACAGCGGCATGCACCCGACCCGCGACACGACGGCTTTCATGTAAATCAATCTTGCGGGCGGGCGGGTGATGCCGGAGGTTAGACCGCCATCAGGCTTGTCGGACAAACGAGCTTCTTTTATATGCTACGTTCAAGCAATATTAGAGGCGGCGAAGCCCTCACTGTCTTGCCGCCTTCGTCTCACAATCCTTTGAGGAATTCCGTCACCGCGGCACCGTCGCGCTGATCTCGTAGCATGCGATAAACCGAGAGGGCAGGCGCGCCGCGACCTTCGCCGGGTAGGAACGCGACCCGGTCACGTTTGCAGGCATAAATCGGCGGCCAGGCGGCTAACGTCTCGCGCCATTTCAGCCGCTCGGCCTTCCGCTCCTGCTCACGGCGCTCTCTCCGAGGCGCGGTCTTCGCCGCATACCAACCCCGCAGCGGGATGGTTACAAAGCCCAGGATACCTACCAGGCATCCACCCAGCAAATCAACTGTGGGGTCGCTATTGTTGTTGCCGTCGTCGGCAGAGGTGGTAAACAGATTGAACGGATTTAAGCTCAAACCTTTGGGGGAAGAATGCAGCTCGAAGGCATACAGCTCTGCAAAGGTACGAACTTCATCACCCTTACCGCAGTATGGACATCGAGGTTTTTCCGCCGTCATTGGTCACTGTCTGACTGTTACCGTATCCAGAGTACAGCATCGGTTGCACATCAAAAAGCGAAATGCTGGTTGGGTGGTAGAATCGCGCGGGCGGTCTAACAACGGCATGCACCCGGCGCCCCTCCACGAAGTCTTTCACGCACGTTGCGCAGGGGCGCGGGTGATACCTAGCGTTAGGCGGTTACATGGAGAGTTCGCTTGGGCAGGTTCATAGAAGTAGAGAAGAGAAGCACACTTTCGGATACTCAGGGCGCCGATTTTCATCGGCGGCTACGCCGTATTCTTTACTCAGACCTGCCCCGAATGGAATCACCTTAACGGCCTAAAGGTACGCCGGGCGCGGACCACGGCCGAAGTGGTGGGCAAAGAGCCGAAGAATCATCAGACTATCCGCTACGCTTATACCGTTGACGGGCAGAGTCACACGGGACAAGGTTTGGCGGGCAGGGGGGGAGTCCCGGCCTTCGAGCAAGTAAATGTCGGCGATCAAATCGTCATCACTTACCTGCCCGACAATCCGGTCGAGTCGGTACCCGGTTATCCCAGAGGATTACGGAGGGATTGGGGCTTCTTGCTATTTATACTGTTGCCAATGGCCTGCTTGCTCCTGACACCAGGCGTGCGGCGGAAGAAAGTTACGGGGAGAGAGCCGGCTCCGAGTAAGGAGACCGCCTAACAACGGCATGCAGCGGAGCGCGGACACGAACGTTGTCATGCTTCGGCGGAGGGGCTGCGCGCCCGCTGATGCCTGGCGTTAGGCTGCGGAAGAAACTTATCCTAAGCTAGGGCTTATGCAGAAACTCAAGCTGATCCTCAAATTCTTCTTCGCGGTATCCTTCGTGGTGGCTGGCTTCAATCATTTCTTCAACACCTCATTCTATCTGCACATTATGCCGCCATATCTACCTCTGCCCCTGACGCTCGTTTATCTGAGCGGCCTCATTGAAATCATTCTGGGCGTTTTGCTCCTGATCCCGAAGTTGACGCGGATGGCTGCTTGGGGCTTGGTCGCATTGTTGATCGCAGTGTTCCCGGCTAACCTTCATATGGCAGTCAACCATGAGTTATACCCGGAGTATAGTGTGACGGCATTATGGGCAAGGTTGCCGCTCCAGCTCGTCTTGATCGGTTGGGCTTATTGGTACACGAAAGCTACTCAACAAAGAAAGGACGGCGGCGAGGCAGTCGCCGCCTAACAAGCGCATGCACGCGACCCGCGACACGGCGGATGTTATCGAATGCAATCTTGTGGGCGGGCGCGTGATGCGCGGCGCTGGGCGTCAGGGAGGTTTTGATGTGGCCGTTTCGTCGAAAGGATGAACGCCCGGCGGGCAGCCGCGATGAGACTGTCCTGCGTGTGTTACTGGACACGCAGGAGTTGTGTTCGTTCAAATCCTCGGAGCCGCCTACGGAAAGGCAGCCCGTCGCGGAGTTGAAGGGCCGGCAGCACCTCCTTCATTTCGTTGACAGTGCCGCCAACGCCCGCTCCTTCGATCTCTCGTCAGTCTTCGCGGAGGGCGGCAGGTTTCTGCACATGTCCGTCCGCGTCGGGCCGACCTTTGCCGTTCAATCAGACTGCATCCTCACCGGGAGCGAAGACGAGAACCCGCAAACAGCGTATCAGAGTGGCGCTACTCTAGGCGTCCGCTTCCAGCCGTTCATGCTCCCCGAGTTCACAGGCGATACGAGCGAGACCGTGGGCAAGGGGCTGTTCTTTAGAGGACTGCATTTCTCGGGAAGGATCACGCCGGGAAACGTCTCGGTGCTATGCCTGTGCGATTACTGCCGGAAGAGCTTTCGGTTGCAGTCGTTCCACGCCGGCTTCTCCACTTTGACATACCTCTACTGCTCCGGTGGCCCGCACACGCTGGTCGCAAGCAGCTACATCGAGGACGCGCCCCCGGTATTAGGTAAAGCGGATATGAAGTCCGTAGCACGTTTTGAACGCCGCCTCCCCGAGTGCAACGAGTGCGGCGGCTCCTTCCGTTACATGAACCCGTTGCTGTGCCCACATTGCCGGGAGCCATTCATTGATTTCAAGCGGCACCCACAGGAGCGTGAGAAGGAGTATTACGGCAATCACCTTTACGGCGGCTCACTTCAGGTGTTTGAGGAGCCGACGCCATGAAACTGCCGCCTGACAAGTCATTCAACCGGACTCGCAATCAGCAAGCCTCTTATCTTTCCAGTTGATTGCTCGCCGGTTAATTCGCGCGTTATGCCGCCCACCATCATGGATGTTCGAGGTGGAGCCATAGTTTAGAAGCTGCAAGATTAAGAGGTAACGTCATGCACTTGGACACAGAAAATTTTGGGCATAGAGTGTCGAGTCTGTCTGATGAAGAACTGTGGGGCATTGTCACCACTCATCGCGCGGAGTATCGGCAGGTAGCGATTGAGTTAGCGTCGAAAGAGTTAATGCAGCGCAATATTCCTTTACCCGTCATCAATCAGCCCATGCTAAATACTGCCCCTCATCCAAGACGACCTGAGCAGGCTGAGCCGGAGATGAAAAGTAACGATCAGCTTATCAAATGGCTTATAGCGATAGCACTGGCTGTCACCTTGATTATTATCGACGAGCAGTTTATTAAGCCGCTACTGCACAAGAATCAGGTGGTCAGTACTGTCATTAAATCGATCACCATTCCCTTTGCGATTTACTACCTGCATAAGTTGTATCAGTGGTACAAGAGCGAAGACTGAATGTAGTCGCTGCGGTGTCTCTCGTCGCAAGCGGCATAACAACGGCGTACACTCGACGCCCATCACGGTGCCTCTCATGCAGCTTGGATAGGGGCGCGGGTGATGCCGGGCGTTAGATTGCCACTTTTTTGACGATTACGGTAAGAACCCGCCCGCGGCTACGTGACGACGGGGCCGGCGCGGCGCGGGCCGGCGTGAGGGAAGAAACGTGTTACCCAGACTGTTCGGGTTCGTGGCCGTCATGTTCGGCACGTTCTACCTCGCCGAGGGCGTGTCATGGCTGACCAATTTAGCCTCGGGCACGACCAGCCGCGACTTTTTCTGGGCCCACTATCAGGCCACCGTTATCGTCTTCGACTTCTTCGTCGGCGGCGGCTCGACCGTGGCCGGCGCGGGGATGCTGCTGCGCATGGACTGGGGGCGCAAGGCTTGGCTCGCCGTGCTGGCGATGACCATGGCCCTGCACTTTCTGATAATGTTCTCGAACCGCCTCGAAGGCATCGACGTGCGCCGCTCGTACGCGTGGGTGGCGATGGTGGTCGTGTTGGCGTGCGTCTCGTGGGTGGTGCTGACGAAGCCGGGCGTCAAGTCACGCTTCCGCCGACTTCCGCCGACGGGGCACGCCCCTTTTCAAGTTGACGTGGGAGGCTGCCGTGAGAGCTTTTCTTCTAACCTTACTCCTCCTCTGCGCGGCGTCCGTCGCCTCTGCCCAGAGCGCGCCGCCGCCCGACCCCGGCCGGCGCGTGACGGTGAACCTGAAGAAGGGCGGGACGATGTCCGGCACCTTTCTCGGCGCCGACAGGAGGGCGCTCTGCGTGGAGGTCGAAGGCGACCGGCTGAGCGTCAGCCTCGACGACGTGGCCAGCATCGACTTCACGCGCGCCGAGGCGGAGCAGCCCGCCGCGCGCGCCATCGAGGCGCTCAAGTCACTCTCGGTCGGCACCCGCACCGGCGCCAACAGCCGTGACTACGGCAACCGCTTTCTCGAAGTGAAGGCGGTCGTGGAAGACCAACTGCCGCTCATCCCCGAGGGCGACCTGCGGGAGGCCGTGAGCGACACGCTCAAGTCTTACGAGCTGGCCGTCGAGATTTGGGAGCAGGCAAGCCGGTCGAAGCCGTCCGTCGAGGCCGGCAAGATGACGAACGAGGCGCTCAGCGCGACTTGGAGCGCCGCCCGCAAACGGCTCGAAGAGGCCGAGGCGCTGCTCAAGCGGCGCTGACTCGGGCGTCGCCTCAAGGCCCGAAGCGCCGCCGGTACTCGGCCGAGTTGATGAACGCCTTGACCATCTCGGCGCGGACGTAGTCGCCGCCGAACTCGTCGAGCTTGCCCAGCCAGAAGTAGTAGCCGTCGAAGCCCGAGTCGGGCGGGTCGTTGGGATTCCTCCTCAGGTAGCCGAAATATTCCATCAGCACGAAGGCGTAGTTGGTCTGGCGGCGTGAGAACTCGGCGTGCTCGGCCACGGCGCGCAACGCCTCGGCGCGCGTCTTGCGCGACTGGTCGAGGTCGGCGACGAGCGCGTCGCGCGCGGCCGCCGAGAGCGCGCCGCCCGCCGACGGCGCGCGCGGGTCGTAGGTGTTCGCGTTAAGCGCGTCCACGTACTGCGCGTTGGTCTTCCCGCCGTACGAGGCCGCGAAGGCCGGGCGCGCGGCGAAGCGTTCGACGAAGGCGCGCTTGTTCGCGTCGATCTGCGCGCGCCAGTCGCCGACGCCGACCTGCACGCCGCGGCCGATCTCCTGCGAGTCGGCGAGGAAGGTGCGCAGCCGCAGCCCCTCGCGCTCGTCGAAGGCCGCCTGGTGCAAGAGGTAGACGAAGTAGCCGGTCTCCTGAAACTCAATCGACAGGAAGAACGCCGCCGAGACGTTGACGCGCTTGACCTCATTACACTGTGCGTCCGTGCCGCCGCACTGCGCGAACTCGCTCTTCCAGAAGGCGAGCCCCGCGGCGTCCGGCTCGCGGTTGAGGAAGTCGTGGTAGTGCTGGCGGACGAAGAAGTCCGCGCTGAAGCCGGGCAGGACGACCGGGTTTGACGTGTCGAACACCTCGTCGTCGCCGATCTCGACGGTCGCCGCGGAGGGCGCGTCGAGCGTGGCCCCCGACGGCGCCGAGAGCGTGACGACGAACGTCTCCCGCGTCTCGTTGAATACGTCGTTCGTGACGAGCACGGGGAGCGCCTTCTCGAACTCGCCCGGCGCGAAGTCGAGCGTGCCGAGCGTCAGCGTGTAGTCGGAGATTTCGTTGGCCGTGCCGTCCGAGGTGGCGTAGGCGACCGAGGCCGGCGCCGACAGGTCGCCCGAGCGCGTGACGGTGAGGACGACCTGCCCCGCCCTTTCGTCCACCGCGTAGGCGGCCGAGGCGAGCCGGACGACGGTCGGCCCCTCGTCGTTCGCTATCGTCCCCGTGCCCACGAACTTATCGACGAACACCGCGTTGGCGGGTGCGGAGAGCGTGACGGCGAACGTCTCGTCAGGCTCGACCTGTGTGTCTCCGAAGATTTTGACCTTGACGACGGCCGAGGTGGCGAGCGGCGGGAACGTGAGCGTCCCGGACGCGGCCTCGTAGTCCGAGCCGGCCGTCGCCGTGCCGTCGGCGGTCGCGTAGTTGACCGTGACGGTGTGGATCGAACGGCTCTTGAGCGTGACGAGGAACTCCGCCTCCTTCGTCCCCGCGTGCCCCTCGGCGACGCGCGCGTCGGCGATGTTGACGGTGGGCCACGGGTCGTCGTCGGTGATGTTGATCGTGGCCGAAGAGGGCCCCGTCACGACGGCGCCGCCCGAGGGCGTGCCGAGCGTGAGGGTGAACGCCTCGTCGCCCTCGAAGATGTTGTCCTGTGTGATGGGGACGGTGATGGACTTGCTCGTCTCGCCGGGCGCGAAGGTGAGCTTCCCCGTCGTCTCTGTGTAGTCCTCGTCGGAGGTCGCCGTGCCGTCGGCGGTCGTGTAATCGACCGTGGTCGTCTGCGAGAGGTCGCCGGTGCGCGTGACGAAGAAGAGCGCCGTGCCGGCGGCCTCCGGCCGGGTCACCGCCGCCGAGGTGAACTGCAAGCTCGTAGCTATCGGCTGGGACGACGAGACGAGCGCCGACTGGATGACGTAGATGTCGCCTTCGGTGGTGTCGAAGCTACTGCGGCTGACGCGTAACGCCAGCCCGTTCGTGCCCCAGCGCACGAGCCGCCGCGGGAAGCCTGTTATCGGGAGGTTAACGCGGCCCACCGGCAGGAAGGTGTTGAGGTCGAAAGCTATCAGCTCCCTGCCGTTGGTGGTGGCGAAGAAGGCGCGGCCGAGCGCCGTGTCCACGGCGATCACACTGCCGTTCACCCCCGAGAAAGTGCCGAGGAGCTTCTTCGCCACCGGGTCTAAGACCTCGCCCCCCGATAAGTAGAGACGCCCGCCCGCGTAAAGCATCTCGTGGCCGGGAACCTCGCGCGTCAGGTTGGGGGTCACCTCGGCCGTCGTCACGCCGTCGGCGTCCACGTCGAACTTCACCAGCTCGTACTTTTTCGCCAGAGTGTTGAAACCGTAGAGCACCGAGGCGGAGGCGAACTCGACGGGGTTGACGCCCTTGTAGAACGGGCCGTCGGTGCCGTCCTCGGGGCGCGCCACGCCGTCGTCGTAGACGGTGACTCCGCGCGCGACGGCCGCGCTCTGTCGGGCCTCTTGAACCTCTTTGTCCTCTTTGCCCTCACGGATGATTCCGGTGACGGGGTCGGGGTCTACGCCGCCCGAGACGGCCAGCGTCTCGGGGTGACCCGGCATCACGTCCATGTCGCCCGGCCCGTTCGCGAGCGCGAACTGAAGCCCCGCGGTCTGCGTCTGGAGGTCAACGCGGCGGACCGCGTTCGGGCCCGCGAGGTGGACGTAGAGCGTGCGGCCGTCGTCGGCGAGCG
Source organism: Pyrinomonadaceae bacterium (assembly GCA_036388915.1). GTDB lineage: Bacteria > Acidobacteriota > Blastocatellia > Pyrinomonadales > Pyrinomonadaceae > QHXN01. The sequence continues at coordinate 26,085 of DASVQX010000036.1, read as the reverse complement.
CGAGCAGCTCCGGCTCGCTGCCGACGGCGACGGGCGTGCCGAGCGCGAGCGTCTCGGGGTCGATGGGCGTGACGCTGTCGCCGCCGGCGCCCGCCGCCGAGGGCACGCTCACGTAAAGCGACTGCGTCGCCGCGTTGTAGACGAGGTCGTTGGCGCGCACGTTGACCTTGCGGACGAGGGTCGCCGGCTCGGGCGTCGGCGTCGGCGTGGGCGTCGCCGCCGGGGTCGGCGTCGGCGTCGGCAGCGCGGCCGCGGGGTCAACCAGTTGGGTCTGGACGAGGAAGACGCGTCTGGTCCCCCCCTGCGCCGTGAACGAGAAGAAGGCGAAGCCGTTCGAGCCCCAGCGGATGAACTCGGTGGGGGCGACGGGGGCGCCCGTGACAGTCGTGTAGCCGACCGGCTGGAAGGTCGTCATATCGTAGCCGGTGATCCGGTAGTCGCCGGCGGCGCCCGAAGGGTCTGGGCCGAGGAAGTAGACGCGCCCGGCCGCCGGGTCTATCGCCATCTGGCCGGTTCCGGGGAGCTGCGCGAGGGTCTGCCCCGTCTCCGGGTTTATCACGTCGCCCCTCGCGGAGAAGATCAGCCCCCGCGTCCGGTCGAACTGCGTCTCCCCGCCCTTCGTGAGAAGTGCGGGGCCGCCGTCCTCCGTGAGCCCCGCGGCGGTGAGCGCGTACTTCCTGACGGCGAAGTCGCGGACGGTCGTGTAGAGCCTCGAAGGGGAGACGCCGAAGTGCGGCTGGCCGGAGAGGGTGGCCGCCGCCTCCTGCGGGCGCGGCACGCCGTCGTCGAGGACGACCGTCCCGCCGCACGAGCGCGTGACGGCGACGGTCTGCGGCCGGCCGGGCATGACGGCGACGTAGCTCGCGCTGCCGTTGGCGCAGGAGTCGGCCCTCGTGATGCTGTACTGCGCGCCCGGCGTCCCCGCCGCCACGTCGAAGCGCCGCACGGCGTTCGCGCCCTCAAGCACGACGTACATCGTCAGCCCGTCGTCGCTGAAGGCCATCCGACTCGGGTCGCTGCCGACGAAAACGGGGGAGCCGACCGCGCCGGTCGCCGGGTCGATCTGCAAGACGCTGTTGCCGTTCGCCCCGGCGAACGAGTAGACGCTCGCGAAGATGGTCTGCGTCGCGGGGCTGTAGGCGAGGTTCCTGACGTTCACCTCGACCTGGCGGACGAAGGAGGCGAAGGGCGTCGGCGTCGGCGTCGCCCCGCCCTGCGCGGAGGCCGCCGGCGTCCCGGCGGTCGGGAGCAGCCACGCGAGCGCGCAGAGGAGCGCGGCCGACATGCAGACGGCGGCCGCGAGGCGGGTTCCGGGTCGCATATGACGAGGCAATTTATTATCTCCTGCGGCCGCGGGTCGGCTGTGGCTCGGCTGTGGCGGCGTCCGGGGAGAACGCCACGCGGCGGGATGCCGCACGTGCGCGGAAGGTTATACGCGCCCCGCGCCGAAGTCAAAGGCGCGGCGAGAATGTTGCTGACAGTCACGGCGCCGCCGTGCTAGAAAAGAAGAGTCCCGCCGCGCGGCGCGCCCCACAGCCGCCGCGCCCGCCCGCACCGAACGACCCCCGGAAAGAAGTCCACACACATGAACAGATCACGCTTTACGGCTCTGGCCGCGACGGCCGCCCTCTCCCTCGCGGCGCTCACCTCCTGCGGCGGGCCTTCGACCCCGCGCGTCGAGGCGTCGAACATCCTGTACATAGCGACCCAGGTGCCGCTGACCCCGGTAGACATCCGCAGCCGCGCGGCCTACGACGAGGGACACCTCGCGCACGCCGTCTTCATGGAGAAGGGCGTTGTCCCCCCCGAACTCGAAGAGACCCCGAAGGAGTATCCGCTGGTCGTCTGCGGCAAGGGCGCCGACGGGGAGGCCGAGGAGCGGGCCGCGGCCGCGCTCGTCAAGGCCGGCTTCAAGAACGTGTCGATTCTCAAGGGCGGCATGAACGCCTACCTTGCGTACAAGCTGCCCACGCAATCGACGGAAGACGAGCAGATGGGGGCGGAGGTTATGGAGAAGTTTCGGAAGTCCCCGGAGCCGGGCGCGGCCGAGAGGCTGAGGGAGAAGATTAAGATCGATAAGCCGGTGTTCTAGCGGCGGCGGCGGGCGGTTCGGGCCGCAGGCTCTAGTCGCTCGCGGCCTGAAGGCGCGAGCGCGCGGCCGAGGTCGGCAGCGTGATGCGGAAGGTCGTGCCGCGGCCGGGCGCGCTCTCGACCGCGATGTGGCCGGCGTGCTCCTGCACGATGCCGTAGGAGACGGCGAGCCCGAGGCCCGTCCCGCGCCCGACGCCCTTGGTCGTGAAGAACGGGTCGTAGATGCGCGCGACGTTCTCGGCGGCGATGCCGATGCCGGTGTCCGCGATCTCGACGCCCACGGCGTCGCGCTCGGCGGGCGCGGCGCGCAGCGTGATGCGCCCGCCGTCGGGGATGGCGTCGCGCGCGTTCAGCAGAAGGTTGGTGAAGACCTGCTGGAGCTTGCCGGCGTTGGCGTAGACTCGCGGCAGGTCTTCGGCGTACTCGCGCACGACCTCGACGCTGTTCTGCCGCAGCTGGGGCTCCAACAGTTGCAGCGTGTCGTCGAGGACGCGCGCGAGATTCACGTCGGCGAACTCGGTGACGCCGCCCGTGCGCGAGAAGTTGAGCAGGTTGTTGACGATGCCGGTGGCGCGGTCGGTCTGCCGCCGAATCTTCTGCAAGAGCGCGTGCTTCGGGTCGGTGTCGGCGAGCATCCCGAGAAGCATCTGCGTGTAGGACGAGACGCCCGTCAGGGGCGTGTTGATTTCGTGCGCGACGCCCGCCGCGAGCAGGCCGATGGAGGAGAGCTTCTCGCGCTGCTGCAACTGCTCTTCGAGGCGGACGCGCCCCGTCACGTCTTCGAGGACGACGAGCACGCCGCCGTGGACGGCCGCGTCGGCGCGCTTCAAAGGCGCGAGCGCGATGTTGAGGATGAGGGTGCGGCCGCGCCGCGTCGCCGTGTGCAGCTTGTAGATGTTGCGCAGCTCCGAGAGGTCCCACCGCCGCTCGCCGAGCGCCTGGTGGAGCGTCTCGGCGAAGTCCTCGGCGAAGAGGTCTTCGACCGTGCGGCCCGTCGCCTCGTCGCGCCTGAGTCCGAGCATCTCTTCGAGCGCCGAGTTGCAGGCCGTCACGCGCCCCGACGCGTCGGCCGTGAGTATCCCGACGTTGATCGACTCGACGATTGACTCGTTGAACTCCTTGAGCAGCGCCAGCTCCTCGGCGCGCTCCTTCTGCTCCTGATAGAGCAGGCTGTTCTCGATGGCGACGGCGACGTAGCCCGAGACGGTGCGCAGGATTTCGAGGTCTTCCGACGAGAGCAGCGCCCCGCCCGTCGAGCGCCCGAGGCCGATGACCGCCACCATCCGCCCGCGCACGACGCACGGCACGTAGTAGTGGAGCGAGCGGCGCACGAAGCCGTTGGTCTCGGGCGGCATGTCGAGGCCGTCGGCGCGCACGACGCCGTCCTCGGCCGAGCGCAGCCGGATCATCTCGCGGAAGTCGGGCGGCACCAGCACCTCGCCCGAGAGGCCCGCCGCGCGCGCCACGGCGTAGCCCCCGGCCGCGCGCGCGTCCTCGATGAAGATGGCGACGCGCTCGACGCCCAAGACCTGCTGGAGCCGGCTGACCAGAGCGTCGAGGAGCGGGTCGAGCGAGGTGGTGGCCGAGAGCGTCCGCCCGAAGTCGAGCAGGCCGGCGCGCATGTCGTAGCGCTCGCCGTAGAAGAAGCGGTCGGTGCGCTCCTGAAGGAAGTTCTTGAGCGGCGCGGCCGTCATCACGATCACCGCCATCGCCGCGACCGAGATGATGATGCGCATCGTGACGGCGCCCGGCGGGATGACCTCGCCGCCGAAGGCGTAAAGCCCCGCGACGTAGACGACCGACCCGATGAGCAGCGCGATGGTCAGCGTCGTCAGAGCGTAGACGGCCGTGCGGCGCACGACCATGTCCACGTCCATCAGGCGGTAGCGCACCACCGAGTTGCCGAACGTGAGCGGGATGAGCACGAGCGGCAGGACGGCCGCGTCGGTCAGCCACTTCCGCGTCGTCTCGCTCAGGAACCCGTCGCCGACGCCGAACAGATACCCGGCGGCGTAGAGCAGCGTGAACGGCGTCACCGCCAGCGCCGAGCCCCAGACGACCCACTTCAACTGCTGCCGGACGATGGCCGACTCGTTCCGCACGAAGCGGCGGACGAGGATGAACGAGCCCACCAGGAGCGACGCCGTCAGGAAGGCCGTCCCCGCGCGCGCCAGCAGCACGGGGAAGTCCTCGGGCAGCGCCGTGTAGGCCGAGAAGAGCGCCGCGTAGGGCGAAGAGGCCGGCCAGCGGTTGTGCAGCGCCGCCGCGAAGTCGAAGAAGGCCGCCCACGCGACCAGGAACGCCGCCGGCGCGTAGAGCAGGTAGACGAGGCGCGGGCGCCGCTCCGAGAGTCTGTAGCGGACGGGGTAGACCGCGCAGAAGTGCAGGAACACGGGCGCGAAGAGCGCGAGCGCCGCGGTGTCGAGGAAGTCCACGGCGAGGTCGAGGTCTTCGAGGCCGCCGTAGGGCTTGTAGAACTGGAAGACGAAGGCGATGAGGCAGAGCGTCGCGAAGTGGAGCGCGAAGGGCGCGCGCCCGCCCTGCTTGAAGAAGACGAAGAGGCCGACGAGCAGCGAGATGACGCCGAGGAAGTTGATGTAGAGGTCGCGCGCCGTCAGCGTCCGCTGCGGCGTCAACTCGTCGAGGTAGACCCAGTAGAAGCGCGTGTCCGCCGGGTTCGACGGCCGCTCGACGAGGTAGCCGATGCGGCCGCCGACGCCCGCCTCTTCCAGAAGCACCTGCACGTCGAAGGTCGTCGTCACCTCGTCGCGCTGCTCGCGGTCGCCGACGACGACGCCGACCAGACGGTCGCCCGGCATCACCCCGAAGACGCCCTTGCGCCCGGCGGGCGAGTCGGCCTTGACCGAGGCGGCCGTGATGCCTTGCGGGGTCTTGACCCAGTCGATGCCGTCGGTGGGCGGCCCGGTGTGCGTGAGACGCTGCGCGAAGTTGATCGTGCCGGCCGCGACGAGCACCGCCGCCACGATCAGCAGCGCCCAGCCCTTCGTCGTCAGCACGGAATTCTTCATCGTCTCACACGCGTCGTTTTTGGTTCGAGCTTGAGGAGCGCGTCCGGCCGGGGCGCGGCCCAGCCCCGCGCGGGTTTCGGCCCTGGTAAATCAAAAGTTTTGAAGCAAGCAGTATTCCAGCTTCGGCCGGCCGCGACGCCGGCCGTGGGCGCCCGCCGGGCGCGACTCAAATCCCTGTCCCTGCGCGCTCTTATCCGCGCGGCGCTCGCGCAGGCTGCGAATCGGCTCGCCGGCGGGGTCATCGGCGCCGATTCAGAATTTCGTATCCCCTCCGAAAATTCGGATAAACCGTTGATATACAAAAGCCCCGCGCCTCCGAACGCTTTTCGCGCGGGCGCGGGACTGAAACTCGCGGGGGCGTGCGGCGCCGGGCCGCACGCCGTCGCTAGAACCTGACCGAAATGCCGCCGCGTAAACTACGGCGCAGCGCGCCGAGCGAGAGCTGCGTCTCGCCGTCGTCGGCGCCCGTCGTGATGTCGAGGAGGTTGCGCGCGTCAACGGTCGCCTGCGCCCGGACGGGCAGCCCGAAGTTCGGCAGCTCCTTCGTGACGAGGATGCTCAAGGAGGGGTCGTAGACGGCGAGCCGGCCGGCGAACGGGTCGATGGCGAAGACGGCCGCGCGCGGCGAGAACCGGAGGACGGTGCGGACGTTGACGCCGTCGAGCAGGCTCGCGTCGAGCTGCGCGGCGGCGGTCTGGAAGAAGGTGTTCTGGAAGAGCTGTTCGGGGCTGGTCAAGCCCTCGGGCGAGAGCTGCTGGCCGCGCCCGAAGGCGTAGCCGGCCGAAGCCTTGAGGCGGCTGCTGACGCGCCGCGTGTAGACGACGCGGAGGCCGCGCGCGCCGCCCTGCTGGTTCGCGATGTCCAAGAGCGCGGCGCCGCCCGCGCCCGTCAGCCCTTCGAGCGGCGCGCTCAGAAGTCCGACGCCGCGCCCGCTAAAGGTGTCGAAGAAGGCCGTGGCCTCGACGGACGAGTTCTCGTCGAGGATGCGCTCGACGCCGAACTCAAGCCGGTGGCTGCGTTCGAGCACGGCCCGCCCGTCGATGACGGCGACGGCCTGCCCCGCGTTCTCCTTGAAGACGACCTGAGCGTCCTCGAACTCGACGCCGTCGGCGCGCGTCTCGGGGTCTGAGCCGGGCGCGAACGAGGCGCGGAAGCGCGTGCGCGCGTTGGCGTCGAAGGCGACGCCGAAGCGCGGCGTGACGGAAGAGTCGCCGCCCGCGCCCATGAAGCGCGAGTAGTCAAGCCCGACGACCACGACGACACCCTCGCGCACGACCCACTCGTCCACGGCGCGCACCGAGACCTGTTCGAGCTTGTCGGCGCGCGCGCGGACGAAGCCCAGCCTCTCGCCGGCGGACTCCTCGGCCGGCAAGGCGGGCAGCGTCGGCAGACGCGCGCCGCCGAGCGTGGCGCTCAGGCGGTGGCGCGCGCCGACGCGGACGCGCGCGGTCGCTTCCAGACGCTCGAACTCGCCGGCCTGTCCGGCGAATATCAGTTGCACCTGCCGGTTGACCGGCGTCGCGACGGCGAAGTTGACGCCCGAGTAGGCGCCCCCGCCGGGGACGCCCGACGAGGCGAAGAAGGTCTCGACGTATCCTTGAGTCCGCGTCCGGTTCGTGCGCTCCTCCTCGGACGCGTCAGAGGCGGCCGCCTCGTCGTCCCAGGGGTCTGCGGCGCGCTCCTCGGCCTCAAGCTCTTCGAGCACCTGCCGGACGGTCTCGTCCTCGGCGTCGCCCGCGTTGAAGACGGAGCGGCGCGCGTGCGCGGCGCGGATGCGGAACTTGGGGTCGTTGCGGTCGGCCCGACGCTCGGGCGTGGTGTTGCCCTGACCGGCGGGCTGGAGGTTGAAGCGGTAGACGAGCTCGGTCGAGGGCGAGACCTGCACCGCCGAGAAGGTGGCCGGCGTGAAGCCGTCGGCCAGCGCGCGGATCAGGTAGCGACCCGGCGTCACGCGCGCGGCGAAGGTGCCGTCGGCGGCGCTCTTCGTCTCCTTGACGACCTCGTTGAAGCCGTCGCGCAGGACGCGGACGAGCGCGCCCGAGACGGGGTTGCCGCGCGCGTCGAGGACGGCGCCGCTGATCGTGCCCAGACTGCTGGCGCGTCCTGCCCCACCCGACGCCGCCGTGGCACCTTCGGCCGACACGGACGCGAGCGCGAACGCCGCGAACATGACCGGGAAGATGCGCCAGTTGAATTTTCTCATCGCAGCAAAACCTCCGGGACCGACCCCGGCAGCCACTCCGAACCTCCGACGCTTTTCGGACGCGGCCGGCGGAAGCGAACCCTTAACTTTTACTGTGTCCAGGGCGGCGTCCGGGCGAGGGTGGGAGCTGTCTGGGCGTGCGGCTCCAGTCCCGACGTCACGACGAGCGACACTGTTTCAGGCGTAAACCCTTCTGTTCGTGTCCAACCCGCTTCTGGCGGAGCCTGCATTTTCCGCCAACTTCGAGGGGGTGTCAAGCAGGTCTATAGCTTAAGCGGGGTCGTTCGGGCACTGAGATGCCGGCTGCGGGTGGGTTGGTTTGCCCGCCCCCTGCGCGCGTGCTACGATGCCCGTTCGACGAGTCAGGCAGTTTCCGGCCGAGGGGTTTCCTTAAAAGCTTTCCGAAGTAATGACCGAACAAGTCCACCTGACCAGACTTCCTAACGGGCTGACCATCCTCACGGAGCCGATGCCTTACCTCCGCTCGGTGACGGTCGGCATCTGGGTGCGGCGCGGCTCGCGCCACGAGCCCGCCGACTGGAACGGCGTCTGCCACTTCATCGAGCACGCCGTCTTCAAGGGGACGCGCCGCCGCACGGCGCTCGACATCGCGGTCGAGTCCGACCGCCTCGGCGGCCACTTCGACGCCTACACGACGCACGAGATGACCGGGTTCGCGATGAAGGTCGTGGACACGGCGTTGCCGCAGGCGTTCGACCTGCTCGCCGACATGCTCGCCCGCCCGCGCTTCGACGAGGAGGAGCTGCGGCGCGAGCAGAAGGTCATCATTGAGGAGATGAAGATGGTCGAGGACACTCCCGACGAGTTCCTCGCCGAAATCTTCAGCGCCGCCTACTTCCCCGGTCACCCCTTGGGCCGGCCCATCGAGGGCACGGCCGAGACGGTCTCGACCTTCGGCCACGAGCGCACCGCCGAGTTTCACGCGCGCGCCTACGCGCCGCGCAACCTCGTCATCGCCGCCGCCGGCAACGTCAATCACGAACAACTCGTCGAGCTTGCCGCGCGCGCCTTCGACGCGGGCGTCGTCGGAACGTCCGACGGCGAGAACCCCGACGGCGACGCGCCGCGACCGGCCGCGCCGATTCTCGTCCAGCGCAAGAAGGAGCTTGAGCAGGCGCACCTCATCATCGCCGCGCCCTTCCCCTCCGCGCGCCACGAAGACCGTTACGCCGCGAGTCTCCTAAGCTCGGTCATCGGCGGCGGCACCAGCTCGCGCCTCTGGCAGAGGGTGCGCGAGGAGCGGGGACTCGCCTACTCGGTCGGCGCCGTCGGCAGCCACTACACCGACGCGGGCGTCTTCCAGATTTACGCCGGCACCTCGCCCGAGCAGTTGGACGAAGTCTTAGACATCTCGCTTCAGGAGATGCGGCGCGCGCTGCGCGAGGCGGTGGGCGAGGAGGAGCTGCGGCTCGTCAAGGATCAGGCCGTCTCGTCCATCCTGCTCGGGCTCGAATCGACGAGCGCGCGCGCGGGCACGCTCGCGCGGCAGGAGATCGTCCACGGCCGCCGCATCAGCCCCGAACAGGTCATCGCGCGCATCGAGGCCGTCACGCCCGAAGACATGCTCCGCGTCGCCTCGGAGAACTTCAAGTCCGAGGCGCTGGCCCTCGCCGCGCTCGGCGACCTCAACGGCTTCAAAGTAGACCGCTCGCGTCTCGCAGTCTGAAAGCCGACGGCCATCGGCTTGTAGCTTCGAGCCGGAAGGGCGCGGCGCGCGCCGCGGGCTAAGAGCCGACAGCCGGCAGCCGACAGCTTCCCCCATGAAAGTCTTCAACTGCCCACAGTGCGGCGCCTCACTCGAATTCGAGCGCATCGACTCGCCGCTGGTCAAGTGTCACTACTGCAACTCGCTGGTCGTCGTCCCCGCCGAGCTGCGCCCGGCGCCTCCTCCGCCGCCCCCCCCGCCCCTGCTCATAGATTCATTGCTCCAGCCCCCGCGCGAAGAACATCCGCCGTTCTCCTTCGGCGAAAGCGAGGCGACGCCGAAGAAGATCGCGCTGGCGGCCGCCGCGCTCCTCCTCGTCGCGGGCGGCGTCGGCCTGCTCATCGCCATCGGGAATCGCACGTCGAACTCGAACGCGGGCGGCGGCGCGAACGTCGCCAACATGCGCCGGCTCACGCAGACGCCGACGCCTAAGCCGAAGCCCGACGGCTACGAGGTCGTCTACACCTTCGGCGGCGAGGGCACGGGGCCGGCGCTTTTCAAGGGCGGGATGGCGTTGGACGTGGACGGCGAGGGGCGCGTCTACGCCTCGGACGAGACGCGGCGCGTGCAGAGGTTCGACGGCGCGGGGCGTTTCCTCAACACTTGGAACATTCCGACCGAAACGAAGTGGTACCGCAAGCTGCGCGGCGGCCCGGAGAAGATAATCGTCAACGAGCGCGGCGAGGTCTACGCGGTGCTGGCCGGCGTCATCCTCAGGCTGGCGGGCGAGACGGGCGAGGTCTTGGGCGCCGCGCACGGCTCCGACCACATCCACGACGCGGCGCTCGTCCCCGGCGGCGGCGGCCTGCTCGTCGTCTCGCAGAAGGGCGAGGACGACGAGCTCGTCCTCATCGGCGGCGACGGCCGCGCCGCGCGGCGCACGCACCGCTTCGTGAGTTCCCTTTTAGACAAGCGGCTCGAAGTCGAGGCGCTGCGCGTCGCGGCCGCGCCCGGCGGCGAGACCTACGCGCTCTACTGCATCGGCGGCGTCGCGGGCGAGCACTACTACGACGACGAAGACATCGCCGTCTTCAAGTTCTCGGGCGACGGCAAATACCTCGCGCGCTTCGGCGGTCAGGGGAGCGAGCCGGGGCAGTACGGCCCGCCGTCGGCCGTCGCGGCGGACGCCGCCGGCCGCGTCTACGTCTGCGAGTCGTTCGACAAGGTTCACGTCTACGAGTCGGACGGCCGCTTCGTGCGCACGCTGAAAGTCCCGCACGCGGTCGAGGCGCTGACCTTCGACGCCCGGAACAATCTGTACGTCGCGGGCGGCCACCGCGTGTCGAAGCTCGCGCTCGACAGGTGACGACTTTTGCACTTTCGGGTTAAAGCAACTACGATTCAAGACCGATGCGATTGACTGTTCTGGGGAGCGGCTCGACCGGCAACGCCGTGCTCATCTGCGCGGGGCGGACGAGCGTGCTCGTTGACGCGGGCTTGAGCGCGAAAGAGACCGTGCGGCGGCTCGCCCTGGTCGGCGTGGACGCGGCGCGCCTGGACGGCGTCGTCATCACGCACGAACACTCAGACCACGCGGGCGGCCTGCGCGTGCTCCTGAAGTCCGTGGGCTGCCCGGTCTACATCTCGGGCGCGACGCGCGACGCCTACATCCGCGAGAAGGCGCGCACGAACGACGAGCCGAAGCGGAGGGCCGAGGCGCTGCGCGACCGGGCGGTCGAAATCTCTTCGAGCGAGGACTTCCGCATCGGCGAAATCGACTTCCACCCCTTCACCGTCCCGCACGACGCCGCCGACAACTTCGGCTTCGTCGCCACGCGCGACGGCGTCCGCGCCGCGACCCTGATGGACTTCGGCTGCGTGACCACGCTCGTCTCCGAACACCTGCGCGGCTGCGCCGCCATCGTCATCGAGTCGAACCACAGCCGCGACATGCTCAAGGCGTGCGAGGTCTACCCGTGGGAGCTCAAGCAGCGGATACTGTCGCGCACCGGCCACCTCTCGAACGAGGACGTGGCCGTGTGGCTGCGCGACGGCTTCGACGGCTGCGCCGAGCACGTCGTGCTCGCGCACCTCTCGCAGCGCGCCAACAACCCCGACCTCGCCAAGTTCACCGCCGAGTCGGCGCTGCGCGAGCGCGGCGGACTCTTCCAGCCCGCGACCCGCATCACGCTCTCGCACCACAAGGAACCGACGCCCTGGATCGAGCTGTGAGGGAAGAAGTAGACAGTAGTCAGTAAGGCTTCCGCTTTGGACACGTTGAAGATGATGACCGCAGGGTTCGTGCGACAAAGGTTCTTCCACCGGCTACTGACTGCTGTCTACTGTCTACTCCTTTTTTCCTCCTGCGCCGTGGACGAGCGCAAGGACGTGCCGGCCGGGGCGCGTGCGACCGTCGAGCGCGTGACCGAGGACGTGGCCGCCGGGCGCGACACGAAGGTCTACGAGGAGGCCGCGCCGGAGTGGCGCGCCAACGTCTCGGCCGAGGAGAGCGCGCGGACGCTCTCGCGCGTGCGCGAACGCTTGGGGCGCGTCGAGAGCCGCGCGCTCCACACCGGGCGCGAGCAGCAGAGCGCCCCCGCGCCGCTCTCGGGTCACACGCTGGAGCTCGTCTACCAGACGCGCTTCGAGCGCGGCAACGCCATGGAGCGCTTCACGCTGCTTGAGCGCGGCGGCGAGTGGCTGCTCGCCGGCTACACCGTCACCTCCGATTTACTAAGATGATAGAACGCTACACGCTGCCCGAGATGGGCGCGCTCTGGTCGGAGCGGAACAAGTTTCAGAAGTGGCTCGACGTGGAGGTCGCCGTCTGCGAGGTGCACGCCGAGATGGGGACGATTCCCCTTGAGGCGGTCGAGCAGATAAAGGCGCGCGCCGCCTTCACCGTCGAGCGCATCCGCGAGATCGAGAAGACGACCGACCACGACGTGATCGCCTTCACCACCGCGCTCGCCGAATCCATCGGCGAGCCAGCGCGCTTCGTCCACTACGGGCTGACCTCCTCGGACGTGGTGGACACCGCCAACGCGCTCCTGCTGCGCGACTCCTGCGACCTGCTACTTAAAAAAGTTGACGCGCTCCTCGAAATCCTCAAGCGCCGCGCCTTCGAGTTCAAGGACACGCCGCAGGTCGGCCGCACGCACGGCGTCCACGCCGAGCCGACCTCGTTCGGCCTCGTCTTCGCGCTCTGGTACGACGAGACGCGGCGCAACCGCGCGCGTCTCGGGCGGGCGCGCGAGGCCGTCGCGGTCGGCAAGATCAGCGGCGCGGTCGGGGCGTTCGCGCACCTCGACCCGGAGGTCGAAGAACGTGTGTGTGAGCGTTTAGGGTTGAAGGCGGCGCCCGTCTCGACGCAGGTCATCCAGCGCGACGTGTACGCCGAATATTTGACGACGCTGGGGATAGTCGCGGCCTCCGTCGAGAAGTTCGCGCTTCAGATTCGGCACTGGCAGCGGACGGAGGTGCGCGAGGCCGAGGAGCGTTTTAAGAAGGGGCAGAAAGGCTCGTCGGCGATGCCGCACAAGCGCAACCCGATTTTGTCGGAGCGCCTGTGCGGGATGGCGCGGCTGCTGCGCGGCTACGCGGTCGTCGGCCTGGAGAACGTCGCGCTCTGGCACGAGCGCGACATCTCGCACTCGTCGGCCGAGCGCGTCGTCCTGCCCGACGCCTCCGCCGCGCTCGACTACATGCTGGCGAAGGCCGCCTCGCTCATCGACACGCTCGTCGTCTACCCCGAGCGGATGCTCGCGAACCTTGCGGCGACGCGCGGGCTGGTCTACAGCGGCCAACTCCTGCTGGCCTTAACGCGCGCGGGCGTCTCGCGCGAGCAGGCGTACGAGTGGGCGCAGCGCAACGCGATGAAGACTTGGGACGAGGGCGGCGAGTTCCGCGAGCACCTGCTCGCCGACGCCGAGGTGATGTCACGCCTTTCGCGCGAGGAGGTCGAGCGCGTCTTCTCGCCCGCCGCCTACATGCGGAACGTCGGCGCCGTCTTCGCGCGGGTCTTCGGCGAGACTTAAGGGATGGGCAGCCCGCTCAGAATCGTTTCCGCCGCGTCCGTTTCGCTCGAAGCGTACGCCGCCGCCTTCACGGAATCCTTCCGGGGCTACTTCCTCGCGGTCGCGCTCGACGCCGTGTCGCTCGCGCGGCGCGTGAGGTTCGAGCAGCACGACATCGCAAACTCCCTGCTCGCCTACGACCGCACAGGCGAGGTCGCCGGCGTCGCGGCGCTCGCGGTTCGCGGCCCGAGGGGCTGGTGCGCGGGGCTGGGCGTCGTGCCCCGTTTGCGCGGGCGGGGCCACGGGCGCGAGCTGATGTCGGCCCTCGTCGCGCGGGCGCGGGCGGCGGGACTCAGGCGGCTCACGCTCGAAGTGCTGGCGCCCAACGTCGCGGCGCGCCGGCTCTACGAGTGGGCCGGGATGAGCGTCACGCGCGACCTGCTCGTCCTTGAGCGCGCGGCGGGTGACGCGGGCGGCGCCGCCCCCAAGACTCTCCGGCGCGCGCGCGCGCCGAGGGAGGCGCCGGCCGCGGAGTTGCTCGCGCACTACGGGCGCCTTCACGCGGAGCCGCCCGCGTGGCAGCGCGAGCTGGCGAGCCTGCTGGCGGCAGACCTGAGGGGTTTCTACACGGGGCGGCGCGCGCGGCCGCGCGCCTACGCGCTCACGGGCCGGGCGCTCGACGGCAACACGTACGTGACAGACCTCGCGGCCGCCGACCGTGCCGGGGCCGAGGAGTTGTGTGCCGCGCTCGGACGCGTGCCCGGCGCGCTCAGGGTCGTCAACGAGCCGGAGCGAAGCCCCTTCGCCGCGCCGCTGCTCCGCCACGGCTTCGCGGAGGTGATGCGCCAGCACGAGATGTCGATGGAGTTGTAAGGCTCAAAGTCAAAAGTCCGAAGTCGCGGGTCGTCGCCGACGGCGCGCGCGGGCTTGAAGTGGGGCGCGGCATCAATTAACTTTGGACTTTGGACTCGCGACTTCGGACTTCGTGGAGAGAACGTGAAAGCAAAAGTCTACGTCACACTCAAGTCGGGCGTGCTCGACCCGCAGGGCAAGGCCATCCAACACTCGGTCTCGCTGCTCGGCTACGACGGCGTCGCCGACGTGCGCCAGGGCAAGTACTTCGAGATCGCGCTCGACTCAGGCTTGGATGAGGCGCGCGCCCGCGAGACGGCCGAGCGCATGGCGAGAGACGTGCTCTCGAACCCGGTCATCGAAGATTTCCGCGTGGAGGTGGAGGCTTGAAATTCGGCGTCATCGTCTTCCCCGGCTCGAACTGCGACCACGACGCTTACCACGTCATCTCGAAGCACGTCGGGCAGCCGGTGGACTTCATCTGGCACCGCGAGACCGACCTCTCCACCTACGACGCGGTCATCATCCCCGGCGGCTTCTCCTACGGCGACTACCTGCGCGTGGGCGCGCTCGCCTCGTTCTCGCCCGTGATGGCCTCGGTCAAGGAGTTCGCCGCGCGCGGGGGCGTCGTCCTCGGCATCTGCAACGGCTTCCAAATCCTGTGCGAGTCGGGGCTGCTGCCCGGCGCGCTCATCCGCAACCGCGAGCTGCACTTCATCTGCCGGCACGTCAACGTCCGCGTCGAGACGACCGAGACTCCCTTCACGCACGAGCTGCGCGCCGGCACGGTGCTGAGCCTCCCCGTCGCGCACGCCGAGGGCAACTACGTCTGCGACGACGAGACCTACGAGGAACTCGTCCGCGAAGACCGCATCGTCTTCCGCTACTGCGACCCCGAGGGGGGCTTGGGCGAATCGTCGAACCTCAACGGCTCGCGCGACCACATCGCCGGCATCTGTTCGCCGGGGCGGAACGTCCTCGGCATGATGCCGCACCCCGAGCGCGCCTGCGAAGACCTGCTCGGCTCCTCGGACGGAAGCCCCATCTTCCGCTCGCTCTCCGCCATGCTCGCCGCCGCGCGCTAGAAAGCCCGCGGCGCTTTCGAGACGGCGCGACACGCGCCCACGCCACACACAACCTGAGACCCTGACCCCGGCCGCGCGGAATCCGCGTTGACACGGACGCCCGGCGGGAGTATCGTGCGCCCATTCCACGCGGGTTTCCTGCTAACGCGGGGCCGCCCCTGTCGTTAGCCTCACGTCGCTTAGCAGAAGAGTCCGGGGCGCCGGACATCACGCGCCGACGCGCCCCGCGGCAGACCCGAATTCCCACCCCAGACTAAGGAGGTAAGAGCTGATGATGTACGCACTCTGGGCTCTGGCCGGTTGGTGTGGAACTCCGTACCCCGGATGGTGGAGAGGACCGCGGCCGGGGCCCGGCGACCCGTGGCCGATTCTTAAGTTAGTCGCCGTCATCGGGGGCGTCCTCGGCGGCTGGATGGTCGAGCGCATGTTCCCGGCGGCCGACACGGGGCCGGCGCTCGTCGTCGCGACGACGCTCGGCGCGCTGATCGTCGGCCGCTTCGCCGGCGACATCGCGAGCATGGCCGTCGGCGGCGCGCGCGCCGACGTGGCCGCCCCCGAAGTCATCGGGCGCTAAAGCGGGCCGCCACCCGCTCGCACGACCGATGCACGCGCCGCCCCGCCCCGGAAGAATTTCTTCCGGGGCGGGGCGGCGTCGCGTCCGGGTCTTCCGCGCGCCGGGGTCGCGACTTTGCGCGGCCCAATAAATTTTCTTGACGCGGTCGGCCAATGCTAGTAGATTTGCGGCCGACCCCAGAAGCACCTGACTTGAACGGCGTAAGACACGCCCCGCCATCTCACTTTCTTCAACTCCGAGAGGACGACCACGCTCCGCCCGTCCCGCTCTTTACTTACTCGTCACCGCCGCGGAGGCTCGCCCCTCGCCGGGCTTCTCTGACCATTAACTCCGCGGCCTACTTCGGCCGGGAACGACACGACTTGGCGGCCGTCTCCCCGGCCCGCTTTCACGACACATCCGAACACCCGCCGCGCGACTGACTTCCGACGGCCTCTTCGACCGTGCCGCCGGACGCCGCGCTCGTCCGCGGGGATTCCTTTTCCGCCTTCGCCCACCAAGGAGTTTGCCGAGGGCCCTCGAAGTTCCGCTCACGCTCCGCCCCGACGCCTCGCAGACGATCACCCTCCCACTTCCCCGGAAGTGGATTCGAGCTGAGGAGAAGATAATGAAAGCTCTCAAGCTGTCCGTCATCGCGCTCTTCGTGGCGGCGCTCGCCGCGACGCTCGCGCAGACCCGCATCGCCCGCAGCCAGTCCGGCCCGACCGAGGCCCCCGCCGCCTTCGACAACCAGACCAACGGCTTCGAGCCGCAGGGCACCCCCGTCCCGCCCAACACCGACCCCGTGCCCGGTAACTTCGAGGCCGACAAGTTCATCTTTGAAATCACGGACGTAATCGCCGACGGCCTCGGCCCCGTCTACAACGCGCAGTCGTGCCGCGAGTGCCACCAGAACCCCGTGACCGGCGGCGTCAGCCAAATCTTCGAGCTGCGCGCCGGGCACAGCGCGCCCGACGGGACGTTCGTTGACGCGCCCGGCGGCTCGCTCGTCCACTCGCGCGCCGTCAACGCCGAGATACAGGAGCGCGTGCCCGAAGGCTCGCGCATCCTCTGTAGCAAGGACAACCAGAAACTCTTCGTCCTCGGCTTCGACGGCGGGCAGTACGGGCAGGTCGCGCGCGTGCCGACGGGCGTCAACTTCGGCGCGTTCTCGCCCGACGCGAGAAAAATTCTCTACTCCCGCCCCGTCAGCAACGTCAAGCAGATTTTCGTGGCGGACGTGGACGGCCAGAACGAGGCGCAACTGACCAACGACCCCGCGGGCGCGTTGCACGCCGTCTGGTCGCCCGACGGCTCGACGATAGCCTTCATGAGCAACCGCTCGGCCGGCTTCCAAATCTGGGCCATGGACCCGGACGGCACCAACCAGCGCAACCTGACCAACGACGGCATCGGCGGCAACGACTTCCCCGCCTGGTCGCCCGACAGCTCGAAGATCGCCTTCCAGCGCCTCCGCAACAGCGCGCAGACCGACGTGTGGGTGATGAACGCCGACGGCACGGGGCAGACCAACCTGACCAACACCACCGGCTTCAACTTCAACGGCAACCCGTCGTGGTCGCCCGACGGCACGATGATCGCCTTCGAGAGCACCCGCGACGGCAACAACGAGATTTACAAGATGACCTCGGCGGGCGCGTCGCAGACGCGTCTGACGACGCTCTCGGCCAACGACGGGGCGCCCGCGTGGTCGCCCGACGGCCAGTTGATCGCCTTCCACAGCACGCGCAACGGCGGCTCCTTCCGCATCTTCGTCATGGCGCCCGACGGCACGGGCCCCGTCATGCTCGTCAAGCAGGGCTTCTCCTCGTACTCCAACCCGCAGTGGTCGCCCGACACCGCGGGCGAGACGGTGCGCACCTTCCGCTCGTCCCTCAACCTCCTCGGCGACGGCTTCGTCGAGGCGACCGACGACGCGACGCTCCTCGCCATCCAGGCCGCCCAGCCCGTCGGGATGCGCGGCACGGCCATCCTCGTCCCCTCGTTCGAGGCGCCGAACGAGACGCGCGTCGGGCGCTTCGGCCACAAGGATCAGCTCGCGAGCCTGCTCTCGTTCTCGTCCGACGCCTACCTGAACGAGATGGGCATCACCAACCGCTTCAACCTCATGGAGAACTCTTCGCTCGCCCGGACGGTGGCGGCCTTCGACGTCGTGCCCGACGACACGCCCTGCGACGACGACCCGAACCAACTCTGCGGCGAAGACCCCGAGGACGACATCAGCGCCTTCACCCGCTTCATGCGCGCGACCAAGGCGCCGCCGCGCGACCGCAACCTCGTGCCGACGGACTCGGCCGACCCCGGCTCGGCGCTCTTCGACTCGATTAGCTGCGCGGTCTGCCACACGCGCAGCATCACGACCACGGCCAACGCCGCCACCTCCTTCAACGGCGGCACGTTCGTCGTCGGGACGGCGCTCGCCAACAAGGTCTTCCACCCCTTCGGCGACTTCCTCCTGCACGACATCGGCACCGGCGACGGCATCGCGCAGGCGGGCGGCGAGACCACGCGCAACATGATTCGGACGGCGCCGCTCTGGGGCGTCCGCACCCGCGACCGCCTCATGCACGACGGCGGCTCGTCGTCCGCGCCCACGAACAACGGCTCGCAGTCCTTCGCCTTGAACGAGGCGATTCTCCGCCACGCCGGGCAGGCCACTTCGTCGAGGAACGCCTACCAGGCGTTGACGACGGTGCAGAAAACGCAGCTCATCCACTTCCTCAAGTCGCTGTGAGGCGGCCCTCCGACGCCGCGGCCCGGCCGTAGCTCGGCCGCGAAAGTTAGCGCCGGGGGCGCACCCGCCGCCCCCGGCGCTTTGAACTTTCAGACGGCTTTGGCTAAGCTGTCGGCACTCCCCGGATTCCCAACGTCAGACGGAGTTGAGGCAAGAATATGAAGAAGCTCTTTGCGGTCGCACTCCTCGCGCTCTCTTCGCTCGGCGCCGCGCCGGCCTTCGTCGCCCCGCGCGCGGGCGCCGCCGACGCGAAGCCGGCGGCGCTGGCGGTCGGCGCCGTCGCCCCCGACTTCACGCTGCCCGACGCCGGCGGCAAGCAGCACACGCTCGCCTCGCTCAAGGGCAAGTCGGGCACCGTCATCATCTTCGTCGCCACGCGCTGCCCCGTCTCGAACGCCTACAACGCGCGGATGCAGAAGCTCGCGGACGACTACCGCGCGCGCGGCGTGAACGTCATCGGCATCAACTCGAACGCGTCGGAGCCGGCCGCCGAGGTCAAGTCTCACGCGGCCGAGAAGGGGCTGGCCTTCACGCTGCTCAAGGACGCCGGCAACCAGATCGCCGACCGCTACGACGCGCAGGTCACGCCCGAGGCTTACCTGCTCGACGCCTCGGGCAAGCTCGTCTACCACGGCCGCATCGACAACTCGCGCAACGGCGACTCGATCACCTCTTCGGAGTTGCGCGACGCCGTCGAGGCGACGCTCGCCGGCAAGCCCGTCGAGAAATCGGAGGTCAAAGCCTTCGGCTGCTCCATCAAGCGCGGCTAGAGAGAGGCGCGGCACCAGATGTTAAAAGCGTTACTGCTGGCCGGGGCGCTCCTCGCCCCCCTCGCGCTCGCGCCCCCGCGCCCCGCGCAGAAGAAGGCGGCGCCCGCCAAGCCCGAGGCCGCCAAGCCCGAAGCCGCCAAGCCCGGCGGCGCGGAGTCGCCCGCCGCCGCGGCGAGGCCGAAGGTCTCCGAGATTAACGAGGCCGAGTTGAAGTCTCTGCTCGGCGCCGGCGCGGGGCGCGCGCGGCCCCTGCTCATCAACTTCTGGGCGACGTGGTGCACGCCCTGCCGCGAGGAGTTCCCCGACCTCGTCAAGATTCGCGCGCAGTACGGCGCCGAGCGCCTCGACTTCGTCATCGTCTCGCTCGACGACCCCTCGGACATCGAGACCGCGGTGCCGCAGTTCCTCTCCGAGGTGCGCGCCGAGGGGTTCGCCTCCTACATCCTCCACGCCGAGGACGAGAGCGTCGCCATCAACTTCGTAGACCCCGAGTGGAGCGGCGAGCTGCCCGCCACCTTCCTCTACGACCGCGCGGGCGCGCTCGTCTTCAAGCACAAGGGGCGCGTCAAACCGGCGGAGCTGCGCGCCGCGTTAGACGAGGCGCTGAAGGACAGGCCGCAAGAGGCGGGCGCGCGGAAGTAGTTCGGACAGTTTGGAGAAAACGGCGCGCAGCCCTTATCCTGTGCTGTCCTTGCAGACAGCCGAACACACGGATAGGGGCTCGCCGTTTTTCTCGCCATGAACTCTGAAATCATCACCCCGGAAGTCGTCGCCGCACACAACCTCGCCCCCGAAGAATTCGCACGCATCAAGGAGCTGCTCGGGCGCGAGCCGACCTTCGTCGAGCTGGGCGTCTTCTCGGTGATGTGGTCGGAGCACTGCTCGTACAAGTCCTCGCGCACGCACCTGCGGAGGCTGCCGACGGAGGGCGAGCGCGTCATCGTCCCGCCCGGCGAGAACGCCGGCGTCGTGGACGTGGGCGACGGCTGGTGCGCCGCCTTCAAGGTCGAGTCGCACAACCACCCCTCCTTCATCGAGCCGTTTCAGGGCGCCGCGACCGGCGTCGGCGGCATCCTCCGCGACATCTTCACGATGGGCGCGCGCCCCGTCGCCGCGATGAACTCCATCCGCTTCGGCACGCTCTCGCACCCGCAGCACGGCCGACGCAACCGCGCGCTGCTCGCCGGCGTGGTCGCCGGCATCGCGCACTACGGCAACGCCTTCGGCGTCCCGACGGTCGGCGGCGAGGTCGTCTTCGACGACGCCTACGGCTTCAACCCGCTCGTCAACGCCTTCGCGTTGGGACTCGTCCGCCACGACCAGATATTTTTCGGGAAGGCCGCAGGGATAGGGAACCCCGTGCTCTACGTCGGCGCGAAGACCGGACGCGACGGCATCCACGGCGCGACGATGGCGTCGGCCGAGTTCGACGAAGAGGCGCTTGAGAAACGCCCGACCGTGCAGGTCGGCGACCCCTTCCTTGAGAAACTTCTTTTGGAAGCCTGCCTCGAAGCGATGCGCGCGGGCGCGGTGGCGGGGATTCAGGACATGGGCGCGGCCGGCCTCACCTCCTCGTCGTGCGAGATGGCGGCGCGCGCCGGCAACGGCGTCGAGCTAGACCTCTCGCTCGTCCCGCAGCGCGAGCAGGGGATGACCGCCTACGAGATCATGCTCTCCGAGTCGCAGGAGCGGATGCTCATCGTCGCGCACAGCGGCCGCGAGCGGCAGGTCATCGACATCTTCCGCAAGTGGGACCTGGACGCCGTCGTCATCGGCCGCGTCACGGACACCGGCAGCGTCGTCGTCGTCCACGAAGGCGAGCGGCTCGCCGACATCCCTTCCAAGTATCTGACCGACGAGGCGCCGCGCTACGAGCGCCCGATGCGCGCGCCCGAGCGCGGCGCGCGCGCCGAGAGCCAGGTGCCGGGGGCGAGCGGCGGCGACGACGCGGGCGTCCCGGTCAACGCGCCCGTCGTCAACGCCGACGAACTGGACGAGGTGCTCGAAGCGCCGAGCACGGTCGTCTCAAACGATACGGCCGAGGACGACGACCACGAAGAGGCGCTGCGCCGCCTGCTCGCCTCGCCCAACCTCGCGTCGAAAGAGTGGGTCTACCGTCAGTACGACCACATGGTCAGGACGAACACGGCGGTGCTGCCCGGCGCGGACGCGGCCGTCGTGCGCATCAAGGAGACGCGGCGCGCGCTGGCGATGTCGCTCGACGGCAACGGCCGCTACTGCGCCATCGACCCGCGCGAGGGCGCGCGCCTCGTCGTCGCCGAGTCCGCGCGCAACGTTACTTGCGTCGGCGCGCGCCCCTTGGCCATCACCAACTGTCTGAACTTCGCAAGCCCTGAGCGCCCCGAGGTGATGTGGTCTTTCTCCGAGACAATCGACGGCATGGCCGAGGCGTGCGAGGCGCTGGGGACGCCGGTCGTCTCGGGCAACGTCTCCTTCTACAACGAGACCGAGGGGCGCGGCATCCACCCGACGCCGGTCATCGGCATGGTCGGACTCATCGAGGACGTGCGGCGCGTCGTCACGCAAGGGTTCAAGCGCGCCGGACATCTGGTCGCGCTCGTCGGCACGACCGAACCGGACGGCCTCGCGGCGAGCGAGTACGCGGCGGCCGTCCTGGGTCAGAGCGTCGAGCAGATGATCGACTCGGGCGCGCGCGTGCCGCGCCTCGACCTCGCGCGCGAGCGCGCCGTGCAGCGCGCGGTGCTGCTCGCCGCCGAGGAGGGGTTGCTCCAGTCGGCGCACGACTGTTCGGACGGCGGGCTGGCGGTGGCGCTCGCCGAGAGCTGCTTCTCGTCGCTCGGGCGCGCGGGGCTTGGCGTGTCGGTCGAGCTGGGCGGGGAGCTTGCGGCGGCGGACGCGCTCTTCGGCGAGACGCCTTCGCGCGTCATCGTCAGCTTCGAGGAGGCGCAGCGCACGCGTCTCGAACGCATCGCCGCGCAGGCCGGCGCGCCGCTCAAGGTCATCGGCCGCGTGGGCGGCCCGCGCCTCCACGTCAAGGCCGCCGGCCGCGACCGCGTCTCGCTGGAAGTCTCCGAACTCGAAGCCGTCTGGCGCGGCTCGCTCGGCGCCCGCCTGCAAGTCGAAGTGATAGCGACCGCCGCCGAGTGAGTAAGCGGCGCGTCAGTCGCGGCGGGCGAGGATGTCGAAGGAGACTTTGAGGCGGTCGCGGACGCGGACGGTGCCGTGGAAGGCGGAGGTGGCGGGGACTTTGAAGTCGCTCCGGCTGACGCCGAACTCGCCGCGCGCGCGCAGCGTGTCGCCGCGCAAAGTGACCTCGACGGGGATCGAGACGCGGCGCGTCACGCCGCGCAGCGTGAGGTCGCCGCCTAGCTTGAGTCGGAAGAGGTCGCCGCCCGCCGGCTCGACCGTCACGTCGGTGCTGCGGAAGGTGATCTCGGGGTACTTGTCTGGTTCGAGCACGATGTCGCGCAGCTCGCCGTCGATGATCTTCTTCTGCTGCTCGGTGAACACGTCGCGCGTCTCGGCGAGCGAGGCGGCGCGCACCGTGAGCGTGAGCGAGGCGGGGCTGACGGCGCCCGGCGTCAGGCGCGCCTCGCCCGTGAAATCGCGCGCCGCGACCAGGTGGTCGTGCCCCTTGAACCAGAGCGCGCCGCCCGCGAACGCGCGCACGACGAACTTGCTTTGCGCCGCGTCGAGCTTGTAGACGACCGACGCGGGCGTCTGTCTCGCCGACGCGCCCGTCGCGAGCACGACGGCGAGCGCGGCCGAGAGCGTGGACGAGAGTGCCAGTGTCGAAAGCTTCCCGTATCTCATCGCGTTGTGCCTCCTTCAGCGTTGGCGCCGCCTCCTTGCGCGAGCCAGTCGCACAGCTTTTGTGCGAGCAGTTCGCCGGCGAGGCGGTGGCCGTTCTCGTTCCAGTGGCCGTTGCCGAGGTCGCCGGGCCAGCCGTGCAGGAAGACCCGCTCGCGGTCGGCGCGGGCCTGTAGCTCGGGGGCGAGGCCGAAGACCGTCATCCCTTCGCGGCTGCCGAACTCCGCTAACCGCCGGTCGGGGTAGAGCAGGTCGGCGCCGGGCCCGAGGCGCGCGAGGAAGGCCGCACGCGCCGCAGGGTCGGGGTAGACCTGTATGGGGTTGCTCCCCGTGACGACGACGAACCTCGCGCCGCGCGCCTCGACCTCGCGCCGCATCTCCACCAGCAGACGCTCCATCAGACGCCAAGCCTCGCGCCAGCCCTCGTCCTGCGGCTCGACGTAGACCATGTTGGCGAGGTCGGAGCGCGCGATGGGCGGCTGCTCGGCCTGCTCGGGCGCGGGTTGGCCTTCGGCGCCGGCGCCCGTGTGCGCGGCCGCCTCGCGGCGCTCGCGCGCGGCCTCGGCGCGCTGCCGGTCGCGGCGTTCGGCGAGCCTCGCCTTGAAGACGTGGCGCGCCTGCTGGACGGCGTGGACGAAGCGCAGGTTCGAGTAGAGCCAGCGCCCCGCGCGCGCGAGCACCGAGGTGCGGAAGCGGAACTTCGTGCTTTCGCGGAACGAGTTGTCGAGCACCAGCTCGTCGCCGCGCAAGACGACGTAGGGGATGTCGTCGGCCTCCTTGAAGGCGCGGACGTTGTCGGTCACGTCGTTGTTGGTCGTGACCATCAGCAGCACCACGTCCGGTTCGTAAGCCCAGACCTTCTGCCGGAGCGTCAGAAGCTCCTGCGCCGTGCTGTAGCCCGAGACGCCGAAGTTGATGACCTCGACCGCGCGCCCCGCCAGCGCCGGGCACTCGGGCAGACGACGTTCGAGGACGGACGTGAAGCCGTCTACCTGCTCGACCTGCAAAGCCTCCGCGTACGAGTCGCCGAGCACGGCCACGCGGAGCGTGTTCGGCGGCTTCCGCTTCTGGTGCTCGCGGTCGCGCAGGCCCTCCGAGTTGACGCGGACGTAGGAGCGCCCCTCCTTCTTGTGCCACCCTTCGGCGCCCGGCTCCAAAGTGTAGCCGAGCACGTCGTCCGGCCTGTAGAAGGTCTGGTAAGAGTAGCCGGTCGCGCGCAGGAAGACCTCCGCGACGACGAGCGCGAAGACGACGCTCAACAGGATGACCGCGACGCGGACGCGCAGCGGCGGCTTCGATTTTTTGGCGGGGGCGTTGTCGGTCTTCGTCATACTTCCGCGCGCCGAGGATACAACACGCGGCGCGCGGTAAAAAGTTGGCCAAAGCTCGCGGCGTTCGTGTATGCTGCCGCCGCCCGCGCCGCCAACCCTCGTCGGCTCGACGCGCGCATCACTCCCGAGATGCACCAACACGTCATCCTCAACCGGAGGCTTCTGGAGACCCGGCAGGCGCGGCTCCGCGCCGTGACGGCCGCCGCGCTCTACGGCCGCGGCGTCTTCACGACGGTCGCCGTCCACGCGGGCCGCCCCTTCCTCTGGGACGCGCACTGGGCGCGTCTGCTCGCGCACGCCGAGAGGGCGGGCGTCGAGTGCGACTTCGGCGACAACGAGGCGGCGCTGCTGCTCACACACCTCGTCGAGGCCAACGGCGTCGTAGAAGGACGCGCGCGCGTCCACCTGCTGGCGCGCAGCGTGCGCGGCCGCTGGAAGCTCGGCCACGAGGGGCGCGCCTCCGACCTGCTGATGATGACGGCCGACGCGTGGGCACCGCCCGAGACGCTGGCGCTCACCGTCTCGCCCTACCGCGTCAACACCTGCTCGCCGCTCGTCGGCGTCAAGACCGTCAACCGGCTCGAACAGATCGTGGCGTGGGAGGAGGCGCGCGCGCGCGACTTCGACGAGGCGGTGGTCTGCAACGAGCGCGGCGAGGTCGCCTGCGCGACGACGGCCAACCTCTTCTGGGTCAAGCACGGGACGGTCTTTACGCCAGCGCTCGCCACCGGCGCGGTCGCCGGGACGACCCGCGCGCGCGTCATCGAGCTGGCCGCGGGGCTGGCCGTCCCGCTCTCGGAGGGCGCGCACACCTTGCACGACATGGCGGACGCCGACGAACTCTTCCTCACCTCGGCCGCGCTCGGCGTCGCGCTCGTCACCGCCTTCGACTTCCGCCGCTACACCGTCCTCGTCGGCAGCCCGGCGCTCCGGCTGCGCGAAGCCTACCGCCAGCTCACGCTCAACCCGGAGGCGGCCGAACCCGCGCCGGAGCAAGCCCGCGTCCCCGAGTGATTTAAGATTGTTGCGCCGCGCGGGGCCTTTTTGTGCTAATCTCGCGCCCGCAATCCGAAAAGCACCCAGAGAAAAATTCGGAGGAGAGAGATGTTCGACTTAAGCCTGCATCTTCCCGTGAGCCTCGCGATGTTCCAGGACATCTTCCACGCGCCTTCGGGGACGGAGCTGACCCGCATCATCATGCGCTGGGCGCACTTCGTCGGCGGCATCACCTGGATCGGGATGCTCTACTTCTTCAACCTCGTCAACGTCAACTTCATGAAGGCGCTCGACGGGCCGACCAAGAAGGTCGTCGTCCCCAACCTGATGCCGAAGGCGCTCTGGTACTTCCGCTGGGGCGCGGTCGTGACGGTGCTGGCCGGGCTCGCCTACTACGCGATGTACATCCTGCGCAGCGACGTGATCAACGCCAACAACGACGGCGCGGGCGCCAACACGTGGCTCATCCTCCTCGTGTGGCTGCTCATCGGGGCGGCGACGTGGGCCGTCTTCAACTTCGTGCTGCTGCAGAACCTGAACAAGGACGGGAAGATTCTGGCGGCGGCGACCGCGGGCCTCGTCATCGCGATGGCGGTGGCGCTCCTCTGGTTCCTCGACTCGCAGTTGACGGGCCGGCGCGACCACTGGGCCAGCAACAAGACGCTCTCCATCGGCATCGGCGGCGCCTTAGGCGTCATCATGCTCCTCAACGTGTGGGGCATCATCTGGCCCGCGCAGAAGCGCATCATCGCCGCCACGGCCGCGGGCACGCCGCCCGACGCCGCGCTCGCGCGCCGCGCCTTCCTCGCCTCGCGCGCCAACGCGTGGCTGAGCCTGCCGATGCTCTTCTTCATGGGCACGTCGCACGGCGACTACGTCATGTTCGGCCGCAACGCCGCCTAACAGTAAACGGAACCGCGAACGGCAGTGGGCGGGTCGGGCTGCG
>DASVQX010000035.1:0-81247 GCA_036388915.1 Pyrinomonadaceae bacterium | reverse complement strand
CGTGAAGAGCACCAGCGTCTCGATGAAGACGAGGCCGAGGATCATCAGCGTCTGGATGCGTGCGCCGGCGCCCGGATTGCGCGCCACGCCCTCGGCCGCCGCCGCCGCGACGCGCGACTGGCCGATGGCCGCCAGCGCCGCCGCGATGGCGAAGCCGAAGCCCGCCGCGATCTTCGAGTACTTGGCGACCGAGTTCTCGTTGTCGGCCGCGACCTGCCCGGCCTGCGCGAGCGCCGGCGCCGCCGACATCAACACGCCGACCACGGCGAAGAAGGCCATTCTCAGTTTGTTCATCGGTTTTCTCCCGTGACTTCCGGCCCGGGACTTCGGAGTCCCAACGGCCGGGCGGTAACGGTCTTCGCGGCGCGCCCTTATGATTTCGCCTCGACCCGGTATCCGCCGCCCCTCTTACAACGGCGCTCCAGCGACCTCGGCACGACTCTGACTCCCGAAACTCGCGGAGTCACTAACACTACGCGCCCGACGACCTTGTATCCCGCCCCGGCTCGAACTCCCCGGAGCCTCTACCTTAAACCTCGCGCCCCGACGTGCGCGCGCCCGTTCGCGCTCGCCGCCCGGCGGCCGCCTGTGCTTTGTTAAGCCGAAGTATGAATCCGCTAAAAGTACGAAACCGCTAAAACTTTTACGTGTGCGACGGGAGCGTCATCACGCCGCCCGCATCGGCCGTCAACTCCTGCGGGTGGCCGTGCCCGCCGTGCTCATGCTCCTGCCCGTGCCCCTCGTGCTCGTCGTGGTGGTGCGAGACCTCGCTGATGTAGAGGATCGACAGCAGCACGAAGATGAAGGTCTGCATGAACGCCACGAAGACGCTCAGCGGCATGATGAAGACGGGGACGATCCACGCCACCAGCCCCGAGATGGTTCCGAGAATCTGCTCGTCGCCGAAGAGGTTGCCGAACAGTCGGACGCCGAGCGACATCGGGCGGACGAGGTTGCTGATGAGCTCGATGGGGAACATCAGCGGCGCGAGCCAGATGACGGGGCCCGCGAAGTGGCGCAGGTGGCCGAAGAGGCCGTTCTCTTTAATGCCGATGGCGTTGTAGTAGACGAAAGACGAGATGCCGAGCGCGAAGGTGACGGAGGTCGAGGCCGTCGGCGACATCAGCCCCGGCACCAGCCCCATCAGGTTCGAGACGAGGATGAGAATGCCGAACGTGCCGATGACCGGCAGGTACTTCATCCCGTGCGCCCCGACGTTGTCCGCCAGCAGGTCGCGTATCGCCAGCACGCCCCGCTCAAGCGTCAACTGGCGGTAGCCCGGCTCGTCCACCGACAGCCTGCGCGGCTTCAGGAGGAAGACGATGAGCAGCGCGAAGAGCGCCGCCAGCACGAACATCACCGTGTACCACGGCACCGCGTTCTCGGGCGTGTAGGCGCCGAACATCTTCTCGGCGTCCGACCCGAAGAGGCCGAAGAACTTGTCCCAGAGCGGCTTGGTGTACTGAACCTGGAAGTGGTGGACCGGCTCGCCGACGTAGTGGTTGAGCTGCTCGACGATGAGAGGGACGTGGTGCCCGGCCCCCGAAGCGGCGTGCTCGGCGGCGGCGGGCGCCGCGTGCTCGGTGTGCTGAAAGAACATCGACTAAGTTTCCTCCCGGCGTACGACGGCGAAATATAACAGCCTGAAACCTTCCGCTAACAGCCCCGCGACGACCGCGCACATCCCCGCGAGCGTGGCGGCGAGCGAGACCAGCCCGACCTTGAACGCGACGAAGACGACCGCCGCGACGACGAAGTAGCGCAGGACGTAGCGCGCGGCTCGCATCTTCGGCGGGCGGTTGGCGCCCGCGCCCTCGAAGACGGCCTCGACCGAGGTGCGGAGCCAGTGCTGGTTGAAGAGCGCGAGCGCGCCGCCGAGTGCCAGCCCCGCCGTCACGCGCCAGGGGGCGAGGAAGGTGCTCACCGCGACGGCCAACGCAGCCGCTATGAGCGTACCCCGGAAGACGCGCCGCTCGACCGCGCGAGGCTCTTCGCCGGCGTCCCCCGTCCCTACGGGGCGCGCACTGTCTGCGCCTTCGCTCATCACGGAACGGAGAATTTTACACGCCGCCGCGCGCGCCTGTCGAGCGCGGCCGGGGAACTCACCTGTTGAATCGCGACATGATGCGGACGAACTGGTAGAAGCCGACGACCGCGCCGAGGACGATGCCGGTGACCATCATCCAGCCGGTGCCGAAGTAGCGGTCGAGTAGCCACCCGACCCCCATCAGCGACAGCACCGAGAAGAAGATCGACAGCCCCGCCGCGTAGGCGATGCCGCTGCCGCGCGCCGCCGCGCGCTCCTGTTCGTCGTCTTTTTTCGGCTCGCCCTCGGCCACCCGCCGCCTCCGCTTACTTGGACAACTGCTTGCGCCTCAGCTCGGCCAGCATCCGCTCGGCCTTCATCATCTCGGCCTCGGCCGGCGAAAGCTCGGGCGGCGCGTCCCGCTCCGAACCCGCGAGCAGCTTGTAGGCGCCCACGCCCGCGAGCGCGATGAAGCCGAGGATGACGGCCCACTTGACGAGCGCGTAGAGCAGGCCGGCCACGATGCCGAAGACCCAGAACGCGCCCCAGACGACAAAGACGAGCGCGACGAGCATGAGCAGGAGCTTGAAGAACTTCATACCTTAAGACCTCCGCGACCCCTTCGGGATGGTTGTGTGCGCCTTCGACAACATAAACGCTCGGGCGCCCCCCGACGTTCGCGCTCTTTCTCCCTACCACCGCCCGCGCGTCAGGTAGTTGGACGGCACCTCCCAGAGCTGCGCGCGGCGCGAGTGGCGCATCGAGTCGTGGATGAAGCAGACGTGCGTGCACCAGCAACTGCTTCCGCCGTCTATCCCGGCGAGTTCCTGCCGCCGCCCCTCCGCCTCCCAGAGCTTCCCGAAGTCGTACTCGAAGTCGGGGAGGCTCGCGAACTTCTCGCGCAGCTCGCAGGCGCGCACGTCGCCGTTGTAGTCGATGACGGCGGTCGTCTCGCCCGCCGTGCACGGGAAGGGCCACGCCGACGGCCCCGCGAAGTTGGCGTGCTGCGTGCGGTAGTGCGTCGCGATGGCGCCGACGTAGGCGACCGACTTGACGAAGCGTGTCGCCGCGTCGTCCCCGGCGAACATGCGCCCGCCGTAGCGCTCGGTGAGCGCGGCGACCTTCGTGTACATCTCGGGCAGCGCCTCGGCCGGGATTTGTTTGATTCCCTCGCCCGCCTTCGTCTCGCCGCGGACGACGTTGAAGTAGTGGCCGTCGAGGCGGAAGTTCTCCCACATATAGTCGGCGAGGCGTCCGACCTCGGTGTAGTTCTCGGCGCAGACCACGGTGTTGACGTTGAGGCGGAAGCGGTCGCCGTAACGTTCCTTCAAGGGGTAGAGAGCGCGTATGCAGTCGAGCGTGCGCCCCCAGTTGCCGGGCACGCCGCGGACGCGGTCGTGCGTCTCGCCGTAGCCGTCGAGCGCGACGTTGAGGTAGAGGTCGAGCTCCGGGTGAATCGAGAGCACTTCGTCAGCCAGCTCGCAGGTGCGCGCCTTGAGCAAGCCGTTGGTGGGGATGATACAGCGGCGGACGCCGTTGTTCTCGACGAAGAGGCGGACGATCTCGCCCGCGTCGTGGCGGAGCGTCGGCTCGCCGCCCGAGAGCCAGAGGTCTGTGACCGGCGGCATCGTCAGCGAGACGCGCTCGATCTGCTCGAAGGTCATGTCGCCCGGCCGGTTCAACTCCTCGTGGTAGAAGCACGTCTCGCACTTCGCGTTGCAGCGCGACGTGACGAAGAAGATGACCGTGCCGAGCCGGCGCTCGCGCGCGGTCGAGCGGAGGAGTTGGACGAACTGTGTGACCTTGTTAGGCATTAAGCTTTTCCCCGGCCGGGGGCGGCTCGATAATCTCAGTTTCCGTCGGCGATTTCAATTCGTACACGATGCCGCGCCAGCGGATGCGGCGCGAGCGCGCGGCGGCCAGCGCGTTGTAGAGGAAGACGGCGGCCGTCAAAGGCCACAAAAGCAGGTGCGCCCACACGCCCGCGCGCAGCCGGTCGTGTTCGTCTTCGAGTACGAGCGCCACGGCGCGCAGGCGGAAGAAGGACTTCCAGAGGCCGAGCAGGAAGACGGCCGAGACGAGCGCGAGCGGCCACACGAACGACAGCCCGAGCGCCGCGCGCGCGACGGTGAGCGCAAGCCCGCCGAAGAAGGCCGAGACGAACAGCAGGTTCGAGACGAGCACGAACGCCCACAGGCGCGGCGCGTAGACACGCGTGATCTTGAGTTGCCGCGTCGTGAACTCTAACAGCTCGCCGAAGGTGCAGTCCTCGACCGAGGCGTTCAGGCACGCGGGCACGAAGCGAATGGGCAGCGCCTCCGCCTGCAAGGCGCTCGTCAGCGCGTAGTCGTCCGAGACCGTCCCGCGCCAGCGCTCGCGCATCCCGAGCCGCCCGAACGTCTCGCGCCGGACGGCCATCGAGCCGCCCCAGCAGAAGTTGCGGCGCGTGTCGTGGCCGAGCGCCGAAGCGATGGACGCGTTCCACACCGAGCGCAACTGCGAGGCGAGCCCGCCGCGCGCCGGCAGGAACCAGCGGTAGCCCGTGGACGCGCCCGTCAGCCCGTCGCCGAGCGGCGCGACGAGCGAGCGCAGCCAGTCGGCGCGCGGCCGCGCGTCGGTGTCGAGGAAGGCGAAGACCTCGCTCGAAGGGTCAGCCTCCGCCACGGCCGCGCGCAGGTTGTGAACCTTCTGCCCGCTGTCGGTCGCGCGCCCGGCGACGAGGAAGCGGACGCGCGCGACCGTCTCGCCCTCGAACTCGCGCGCCGTCTCGCGCGCGACCGCGAGCCCCGCGTCGTCCTCGCTGTCCGAGACGAAGATGATTTCGTAGGCCGGGTAGTGCTGGCGGAAGAGCGGCAGGAGGTTGAGGCGCAAGCCCCGGTCGAGCCCGCGGCACGGGACGAAGACCGAGGCGAAGGGCATGTAGAACGCGCGCGCCGCTTCCAGCTCGCGCCGGAAGAACTTGAAGTAGCGCACGCCGCCGCGCAGCGAGAGCGCGCTCTGCAAGACAACCAACGCGGCCAGGATGTAGAAGGCGAGCATGTGCGGCGTCAGCGCGCGCAGGTCTGGGCGCGGCCGCCGTCGATGGAGTAGGTGGCGCCGGTGATCCAGGCGGCGCGGTCGGAGGCGAGGAAGAGTATCAGCTCGGCGACTTCTTCCGCGCTGCCGACGCGGCCGAGCGGGTGCGTCGTCTTCGAGTGTTCGAGGAAGCCTTCGTACTTTTCCTCGGCCATCCCGCCGCGCTTGTGAATCTCGGTGACGACGACGCCGGGGTTGACCGCGTTGACGCGGACGCCCTTCGGGGCGAGTTCGAGCGCGGCGCAGCGCGTCAACTGGTCAACGCCCGCCTTCGAGACGCAGTAGGCGAGCACGCCCGGGAAGGCGCGCAGCCCCGTCACGCTTGAGACGTTGACGACGTTGCCGGGGCGGCGTTCGAGGTGCGGCGCGGCGAGCTGCATGAGGTGGAAGACCGAGCGGAGGTTGACGTTCATCATCGCGTCCCACTCCGAGAGCGGCGTCGTCTCGACGGTGCCGTTGGAGATTATGCCGGCCGCGTTGACGAGCACGTCCAAGCCGCCGAGATGTTCGACCGCCGTCTCGACGGCGCGGCGCGCGTGCGCCTCGACCATCACGTCGGCCTGAATCTCGACGGCCTCGGCGCCGAGCGCGGCGACCCGCGCGGCCGTCTCCTTCAGGGTCGCGGCGTCGCGGCCGACGAGCGCGACGCGCGCGCCCTCGCGCGCGAACCTGAGCGCCGTCGCGTGCCCTATCCCTGAAGTCGCGCCCGTCACGAGCGCGGCCCTGCCGTCCAGCTCTCCCGCCACCGCCTGCCTCCTTGTTCCCGTCCGAAAATTAAAGCGGCCGTCTCACTTGAGCGCCAGCGACGCGGCCGACGTGACCGCGCCGGCGACCTTGATGAAGGGCTGCGGGTAGACGCCGATGAGGATGACGAAGACGGCGCAGGCGACGAGCGCGGTCTGGAGCGGCCGCGAGAGCGAGAGCGGGCGCGCGTCCGCCTCGCGGTCGCCGATGTACATCGCGCGGATGAAGCGCACGTAGTAGTAGAAGCTGACGACCGTGTTGAGCGCCGCCCAGCCGAGCAGCCAGTAGTACCAGTTCTTCCCTTCGGCGTCGCCGCGCTGGAGGATGCCCCAGAAGAGGTAGAGCTTGCCGATGAAGCCGCCCGTGACGGGCAGGCCGCCCAGGGAGAGCATGAAGATCGCCATCATCAGCGCCATCCCCGGCGCCTTCTGCCCCAACCCCGTCAGGTCGTCCACCTCGTCGCCGACGATGCCGCGCCGCCGGAGCGCGATGATGACGCCGAACGCGCCGATGTTCATAAACGTGTAGACGACGAGGTAGATCGCGAGCCCCGTGTAGCCGTACTCGTTGGCCGCGATGATGCCGAGCAAAAGATACCCGGCGTTCGAGATCGAAGAGTAGGCGAGGAGCCGCTTGGCGTTCGTCTGCGTCACCGCCGCCCAGTTGCCGACCATGATGGTCACGGCCGCCACTAAGCCCAGCAGCGGCGCCCAGTCAACCCTCATCGCGCCGAGGGCCTCGACGAAGATGCGCGCGAGCAGCGCGAAGCTCGCCGCCTTCGACCCCGTCGAGAGGAAGGCCGTGACGGGCGTCGGCGCGCCCTCGTAGGCGTCGGGCGCCCACATGTGGAACGGCACGGCCGCGATCTTGAAGAAGAGGCCGGCGCCGAGCGCGATCATCGCGAGGATGACCATCGGCCGCAGCGAGATGCCGCCCAACTCGCCGGCGGAGACGGCGGCCGTCGCCACCGCCCGGCTAATCTCGCCGATTTGCGTGGACTTCGCCACGCCGTACAGCAGCGACATGCCGTAGAGCAGGATGCCCGAGGAGAACGCGCCGAGCAGGAAGTACTTCATCCCGGCCTCGTTCGAGCGCCGCTCGCGCTTGGTGTAGCCGACCAGCACGTAGAAGGTGAGCGCCATCAGCTCAAGGCTGATGTAGAGCACGATGAGGTCGTAGCCCGAGGCGAGGAACATCATGCCGACGGTCGCGAACAGGACGAGCGCGTAGTACTCGCCGCGCTGCTCGCCCTCCACGTCGAGGTAGCGCAGCGAGACCGCCGCCGTGAGCGCCGCCGCCAGCAGGAAGATGAGCTTGAAGACGACCGCGAAGCCGTCCACCTTCACCGTGCCGTAGAAGCCGTAGAGCGCCGAGCCGTCGCCCGCGAGCATCGGCCACCCGAGCGCGACGACCGAGCCGGCAGCGAGCGCCGCCGCGCCGAGCGCGAAGTAGCCCGTCCAGCGGCTCAGACGCTTTGGGAGCACGACCTCCATCACCAGCGCCACGCAGGCGCAAAGGCTCAGGATAATCTCGGGCGCGATCAACTTCAGGTCGGCCGGGTCGAACAGCGCTGTCGTCGAAGCTTGAAGGAGAAACATAATGTTGCTGGCGGCTTATCTCTTCTCCGCCGTCTGCGGCGTGCGCGGCTGCGCGGCCGGGGCGACCGGGTAGTCGGGGCGGACGTGTCGGACGACGGCCGCGACCGGCTTCTGGATGAAGTCGATGAAGGGCTTCGGGTAGACGCCGATCCAGAGCGACATGATGAGCAGCGGCGTCAGGTAGGCCCACTCGCGCCCGCTCAGGTCGCGGAGCGTCTCGTTCTTCGGGTTGTCGATGTTGCCGAAGAACATCCGCTGGTAGAGCCAGAGCATGTAGCCCGCGTTGAGGATGATGCCCAAAGCCGCCCAGCCCGCCCACCACGGGTTCGCCTCGAACGCGCCCCGCATCGCCAAAAACTCCGAGATGAAGACGCACAGCAGCGGCAAGCCTATCGCCGTCATCGCCATCGCGAGGAAGATCGCGGCGTAGCCGGGCATGACGTGCGAAAGCCCGCCGAACTGATCGACGGCGCGCGTGTGCCGCCGCTCGTAGATGACGCCGACGAGCAGGAAGAGCGCGGCCGAGTAGATGCCGTGGTTGATCATGTGGAGCACCGCGCCGTTCAGCCCGTTCGGGTTCAGCGAGAAGAGCCCGAGCATGACGATGCCCATCGAGGAGACCGACGAGTAGGCGACGAGTTTCTTCACGTCGCCGTCGCGCTTGACGACGAAGTACATCGCGGCCAGCGCGCCGTAGATGACGCTGATGATGGCGAGCACGATCATCACGTTCCGCACGCCGAAGGAGCCGAAGTACGCCTGGTCGATGGAAGCCTTCGGGAAGAACGGCAGGTTGAAGCGGTAGAAGCCGTACGTGCCGAGCTTCAAGAGGATGCCGGCGAGGATGACGGAGCCGGCGGTCGGCGCCTCGACGTGCGCGTCGGGGAGCCAGGTGTGGAAGGGCCACATCGGCACCTTGATGGCGAACCCGATGGCGAAGGCGAAGAACAGAAGCACCTGCATCGCGCCCATCGGGATGGCGGAGCCGAGCGCCTGCATGGCCATGATGTTGAAGGTGCCCGTCCCCGCGTCCTTCGCCACGGAGAGGCTGGAGTTCAGGAGCGCCAGCGCCGCGTCGTTCCCCGCCACGAGCGCCTTCGTCGCCGGCGCGACCGCGCCGAGGAGCGACGCGTCCTGCGTCAGGAGGTACATCTTGATCAGCCCGAGGAGCAGTCCCACCGAGCCGACCAGCGTGTAGAGGAAGAACTTGATGGCGGCGTAGAGTCGGCGCTCGCCGCCCCAGATGCCGATGAGGAAGTACATCGGCACCAGCGAGACCTCGAAGAAGAGGAAGAAGAGGAAGAGGTCGCCCGCGCAGAAGACGCCGAGCACCGAGGTCTGCAACAGCAGCAGCAGGACGTAATACTCCTTCTGGCGCTTCTGGATGTACTCCCACGACGAGAGCGACGCGATCCAGCCCAAAAGCGTCGTCAGCAGTATCAGCAGCACGGCCACGCCGTCGGCGGTCATCTGGTAGCGCGCGCCGATGACGGGTATCCACTCGCAGTCTTCGAGGAACTGGAAGCCGCCCGCGCCGCGGTCGTACCCGAGCAGCGCGAGTGAGACCACGAAGTCGAGCCCGAACCACGCGGTCGCGAAACGCTTGATGGCGCCCTCGCGCCCCTGCCTGAACAGGGCGAGGATGATGATCGCGCCGACCGCCGGCAGCCACGTGATGATCGAGAGTAAGTAGGGAATGTTCACTTTGCACCCCGGAGGCGGCATTAGGCCCGCCGCGAACTTATAACGCGAAGATACTGCCGAACGCGCTCCTGAGGCCGGCGAGGATGTCCGGCCCGAAGTAGATGCCGACGGCCGCCACGAGGCCGAGGATCATCACGAGCGCGTAGTTGGCCGTCAGGCCGGTCTGCGCGGCGCGCAGTAGCGGCGACATCAGAAGCTTGATGAAGCCCGCCACGCCGTTGACCGCGCCGTCAACGACGAGCCGGTCGGCGTTGCCCGTGAACCGGCTGAGCTGTCGCGTGAGCCACGCCGCGCCGTTGACCGCGCCGTCTATCCCGCGCGAGTCGGCCGAGTAGACGCCGCGCGCCAGGTCCATCGTGCGCCGCGTGACGAGCGCGCCGTAGAGTTCGTCCACCCAGTACTTGTTAGAGCTCGCGCGGTAGAGCGGCGCGAGCCTTTGCGCCCACACGCCGGGCAGGTGCGGCCGCCACACGTAGAAGAGGAAGCCGAGCAGGATGCCGAGGCCCGCGACGAGAAGCGAGACGCCGATGAAGAACCACTCGGCCGCCGCGTGGCTCCCGCCGAGCATGTTCTGGACGGCGTGCGCGAGGTTGAAGCGCGTCTCGCCGCCGTAGGGGAGCGCGGGCGCGGCGTGCCCGCCGCCCGCGGGGGCGTGAGCCGCGCCGGCCGTGCCGTGCTCGTCGTCGGTGCGCGTCGGGAGCGGCGCGGAATGACTTCCTTCCTGCCCCGCGGCCTCGTGCCCGGCCGCCTGCTTGTCGTGCGACGCGAGCGCCGAGGTCTGCGCCGGAGTGTGCTTGCCGAACTGGCCGGTCGAAGGGTTCCAGATGACGGGGTCGAGCCAGTTGACGATGTTGAGTCGGCCGCCGACGTGCGCGCCGCCCGCGAAGGCGGGGCTGATGCCGACGAGGCCGCCGACCGTCGCCAGCACGGCCAGCACCGCGAGCGGCACCCACATCGAGCGCGGCGACTCGTGCGGCAGGACGGAGCCGTGCGGGTGGTGGCCGTGGCCGGCCGCATCGTCGGGGTCGTGGCGGTCGTGCAGGTCGTGGCCGTGCGCGTCAACGCCCTCCGGCTCACCGACGGCGGCCGACTCCAGGGCGTGAGCCGCGCCGACGCGCTCCTCGGGGCCGTGGTGCGGGCGGTCGCCGACCGAGGGCGTCTCGGCCGTGTGCGGCGCCGCGGCGCCGTCGGCGTAAGCTTGCGCGTGCGCCTCGTCGGCCTGCCCGCCCGCGCGGACTTCGAGGAAACGTTCCTTGCCCCAGAAGGTCAGCGCCATCAGCCGCGTCATGTAGAAGGCCGTGCAGGTCGCGGCGATGGTCGCGATGAGCCAGAGCAGCCAGCCGCCCGAGACGTACTCGGTCGAGGCCGCGTTCCACAGAATCTCGTCCTTCGACCAGAAGCCCGAGAACGGGATGATGCCGCAGATGGCGAGCCAGCCCGCGAAGAACGTCCAGTACGTCTTCGGCATGTACTTGCGCAGCCCGCCCATCCGGCGCATGTCCTGCTCGTGGTGCATCGCGTGGATGACCGAGCCGGCGCCGAGGAACATCAGCGCCTTGAAGAAGGCGTGCGTCATGACGTGGAAGATGCCGACGACGAAGGCGCCGACGCCGCACGCGAGGAACATGAAGCCGAGTTGCGAGACGGTCGAGTAGGCGAGGACTTTCTTGATGTCGTTCTGTGTGATGCCGATGGTCGCCGCGAACAGCGCGGTCAGCGCGCCGACGACCGCCACGACCGTCATCATCGCCTGCGAGTGCTGGAAGATGACGTTGCAGCGCGTGACCATGTAAAGCCCGGCCGTGACCATCGTCGCGGCGTGGATGAGCGCGGAGACGGGCGTCGGGCCGGCCATCGCGTCCGGCAGCCAGACGTAGAGCGGTATCTGAGCCGACTTGCCGCACGCGCCGACGAAGAGTCCGAGCGCGAGCCACGACATGATGCCCCACGTCACGGGCCCCGCCATCGTCTCGACGGGGAACGCGCGCGCCTGCTCAAAGACGGCGGTGTACTGCGTGGTGCCGAAGGTGGCGATGACGCCGAAGACGGCGAGCGCGAAGCCGAAGTCGCCGATGCGGTTGGTGATGAACGCCTTGCGCGAGGCGTCGCCCGCCTCCTTCCTGTCGAAGTAATACCCGATGAGCAGGTACGAGCACAGTCCCACGCCCTCCCACCCGACGAACATCATCATGAAGTTCGACCCCATCACGAGGACGAGCATCGAGAACATGAAGAGGCCGAGGTAGGCGAAGAAGCGGTAGAAGCCGCGGTCGCCGTGCATGTACCCCGTCGCGAAGACGAAGATGCAGAGGCCGACGCCCGTGATGATGAGCATGAAGATGGAGGAGAGCGCGTCGAGCTGGTAGCTCCACTCCACGTCGAGCACGGCGCCCTGCCCGTGCGCCGCCGCCGGAGCGCGCCCCTGCGTCCCCGCCGCCTGCGCGCGCTCCGACAGACCCTCGGTCAGCTCGACCCCGCCGCCCGGAATCCACGTGTAGGAGAACGCGCCGTCCTCGCTCGTCACGTAGGGGCGCGGCCAGACCTGCGAGCCGTAGGAGACGACCGCCGCGAGGCTGACGAGGAACGCCAGCGCCACCGAGCCGACGCCTACCGAGGCGACCAGCCGCTCGGAGAAGCGGAAGCGGCGCCCGAACAGCCCGTTGACGGCGGCGCCGAGCAGCGGCAGGAGTGGGACGAGCCAGATGTATCGGTACATAAGTTAGTAGTCAGTAGACGGTAGACGGTAGAAGAACTTTCTTAATGCGAATCGTTCGGGCGTCAGAGTCGGCGAGCGCGAGGCGAAGCCCTGCCGGCTACTGACTACCGTCTACTCCCCTTCACCATTTCAGCAGGTCAATCTTGTCCACGAAGATCGTCTCGCGGTTGCGGTAGAGCGCGATGACGAGGCCGAGGCCGATCGCCGCCTCGGCGGCGGCGACGACGATGATGAAGACCGTGAAGACCTGGCCGGCGACGGCGTTGACGTGCCCGGTCTCCTGTAGGTAGCGCGAGAAGGCGACGAAGTTCAGGTTCGCGGCGTTCAGGATCAGCTCGATGGACATGAAGATGACGATGATGTTGCGCCGCGTGAGCACCCCGGCCACGCCGACGGCGAACAGCAGCGCCGCGATGATGAGGAACTTCGAGAGGTCCGGGCGCTGGACGCTGTCGCCCATGTTGTCGAGTATCGAGCCCTGGAGCAGCAGGAGCGCCGGTGTGAAAAGGCTGTTCATAAGTCGGAACCGAAAGGGCCACCGCGCGCGCGTGGGCGGCGCGGGAGTTCTGTCAGACTTCGGCGGAGTGCGCGCGCGCGGCCGACTCGATCTCGGCCGGGGTCAGCTCGCCCGCCGCGCTCAACTCCGAGACGACCAGCGGGTCGATGTCGTCGGCCGCCAGCTCCTGCTTCGACGTGCGCGCCAGAAGCACCGAGCCGACGATGGCGACCAAGAGCAGCACGCTCGCGATCTCGAACGGGAGCGCGCCGTAGCGGTAGAGGCTCGCGCCGACGCGCTGCGTGTCCTCGGAGATGGCCGAGACGCGCGTCTCGGCGGGGCGCAGGCGCTCGCCCCGGGCGGCGGCGGTCGCGGCCGGCGACGCCTCCCTCGCGGACGGCGCGAAGCCCCCGGCCGACTGGTTGATGGCGTAGAAGAGGCCGAAGACGAGCAGCGCGGCGAAGCAGACGGCGGCCGTCACCTGCGCGGGCCGGTTGAACAGCTCCTCCTGCTCGCGCTCCTCCGCCCCGACGTTGACGAGCATGATGACGAAGAGGAACAGAACCATCACGCCGCCGACGTAGACGAGTATCTGCACGCCCGCGATGAACTCCGCGCCGAGCAGCACGAAGAGCGCCGCCACCGAGACGAGCGCCGAGATGAGGAACAGCGCGGAGTGGACGGCGTTGCGCGCCATCACGGTCAGCAGCCCCGCCACCAGCGCCGCCAGCGCGAAGACCCAGAAGAAGACGCTTTCCCAGCCCTGCAAGACCATGGTTTTCAGCTTTCAGGCTTCAAACTTCCGCGACTCGCGCCCCTGCTCAAGCATCTCGCGGTTCCAGACGAAGCCGGCGCGCGAGTAGGTCGCCAGCTCGAACTCCTGCGTCAGCTCAAGGCAGGCCGTGGGGCACGCCTCCTGACAGAGCGCGCAGAACATGCAGCGCGAGGTGTCGAAGATGAACTCGTCCAGAACCTTCTTCTTGCGCGGCTTGCCGCCGACCGTCATCTCGATGTCCATCGCGATCACGTCGATGCAGTCCTCCGGGCACGCCAGCGCGCAGAGGTTGCAGGCGATGCACAGGGATTCGTGCGTCTCGGGGTCCATGTTCAGCCGCGGCGCGCCGTGGAAGCGCGGCGCCACCTGCGGGCGCACCTTCGGGTACTGCTCGGTGTAGATGCCGAAGCCGCTCACCGAGTTTTTGTCCGTCAGCGCGCCGACGTTGTACTTCAGCGTCAGCCACATCCCCTTGAACATGTCGGCCAGGAAGAAGCGGCTCAGCCACTCCCCCAGAGTCGGACGCGGAACTTTCACTAAAGGCATACGAACTCCCCCGAAACCCTTTGTTGATTTATGCGTTGTCCGCCGCCACCGCCGCCGCCGCCGCGGGCGCCACGGCCGGAGCGCCCTTCGGCACGTCCACGAGCCTGATCTGCCGCCGCTGCTTCTTGAGGTTGAAGTCGCGCGAGTGGCGGTTGAGGTAGCCGAGGAAGAGCGCGGCGATGAAAAGCCCCGCCAGCCCGAAGGCGACGGCCACCAGCTTGCCCGCGGTCGTCAGGTTGACCCCGCGGCTGAGCGACTCGACCGTGTCGAGCCGGCCGTCGAGCGCCTGCACGGCGAAGACCGTCAGGGCCGTCCAGACGATGTTGAGGAGCGAGGCCGGGATCATCCACTTCCAGCCCAAGTCCATCAACTGGTCGTAGCGGTAGCGCGGGAACGTCCAGCGCAGCCAGAAGTAGAGGTAGAGCAGCACCGCCATCTTGACGACGAAGACGACGAGGCTCAGGAAGTAGTAGAGGTTGTTGTAGCCGCCCGCGACGCGGAGCACGCCGGGGAAGTACCAGCCGCCGAGGAAGAGCGTCGTCGCCACGGCCGCCACCACCACCATCGCCGCGTACTCGGCCATGAAGAAGAGCGACCAGCGCATCCCCGAGTACTCGGTGTGGAAGCCCGCGACCAACTCCGACTCGGCCTCGGGCAGGTCGAACGGCGCGCGGTTGTTCTCGGCGATGCCGCTGATGAGGAAGATGACGAAGGCGAGCGGCTGGTAGAGGATGAACCAGACCGAGTCGCCCGCCTGCGCGTGCGTGATGCCGGACATCGAGAGCGTGCGCGCGAACATCAGCGCGCCGACGAGCGAAAGCCCCATCGAGACCTCGTACGAGACCATCTGCGCCGACGAGCGCAGGCCGCCCAAGAGCGCGTACTTCGAGTTCGACGACCAGCCGGCGAGGATGAGCGCCAGCACCCCGACCGAGGAGATGGAGAGGATTAAGAGCAGCCCGATGTTCACGTCCGTGATGACGCCCCAATCCGGCGCGAACGGGATGACCGAGAACGTGATGAAGGTCGCCGCGACCGCGATGTAGGGCGCGTAGCGGAAGATGTACGGGTCGGCCTTCTCGGGGACGAGGTCTTCCTTGGTCAGCAGCTTGACGGCGTCGGCGATGGGCTGCAACAGCCCCCACTTGCCGACGCGCATCGGCCCCAAACGCGCCTGCATGAAGGCGGAAATCTTCCGCTCCAGGTAACTCGCGTAGAGCGCCCAGACGGCGACGAGCGTGATGACCGCGCCGATCTGTATGAACGGCCAGACGACGTAGTTGACCGTCTCCGGGGCGAAGAACCGCAGCAGAAGGTCGTTGACGATGTTGGGCGGCGCGAAGAGCGCGGGCGTGCTCATCATTGATTTTTCGTCGGCGCCCCCCCGGCGGCGGGCGCGGGCTCAACCGGCATGCGCTTGATGTCGATCACTTCCAGTTCGCTTGAGATGTAGTTGGCGACGAAGAGCGTCCGGCCGTCGGGCGACTGCCCGAACTGGCGCGGGAAGAGACCCGCCGGGACACTCCCGAGGACTGCCGCCGCGCCCTCGCCGACGCGCGCCGCGTCGATGACGGTCAAAGTCTGCCGCACCGTCTGGTCGCGCGCGAAGCGGTTCGAGTTCGAGACGACCACGCGCCGCCCGCCGTCCACGACGGCGACGCCCACCGGCGCCGCGCCGACGGGGACGGTGCCGACGCGCGCGGCGGCCGCGTCGGTGTGGAACTTCGCCGTGTCGAAGGCGAGCAGGGCGTTGCTGTTGCGCGCGGTGACGTAGGCGCGCGAGCCGTCGGGCGAGATGTCGAGGCGGACGGGGCTGCACCCGGCCTGCACGCGCGCCACCCCGGAGTTGGCCGGGTCGGTGGCGGCACGGCCCACGTCCACGACGATGATGGCGCCCTGCGGGTAGCGCGGCTGCGCGGTCGCGGGGTCGGCGCCCTCCGGCTTGCACTCAATCGGCCATTTAAAGCTCTCCGGCGCGCGCTGGCTGGTCGTGTAGAGCCAGCGCCCGTCGGGCGAGAAGGTGAGCGCGATGGGCGCGGCGCCGGTCGGGATGCGGCCGACGATGGCCGTCTGCTTGAAGCCTTCGGCGCGCGCCCTTTGCAGGTTAATCACGGTGACGGACTGCTCCTGCTCGTCGCTGACGAAGAGGAGCCGGTCGTCGGCGGTCGTGTTGACGTAGACGCTGCCGGGAAACTCGCCGTCCTTGATGTAGCCGAGGATGGGGTCGCCGCCGCCGCCGCCCGTCATCCTCGCCACGTCCATGAAGACGACGTAGTCGCCGTCGGCGACTATCAGCAGCTTGCCGTCGTGCGTGATGGTCATCCCCGTCGGCTCGGCCTCGACGGGGACGACCCTGTCCACGTTGACGCGCCCGCCGCGCCGGCTGAGCACGGCGACGCCGTTGGCCGAGCGCGGGTTGGAGCTCGTGACCGAGACGAAGAGCCAGCAGCCGTCGGGCGTCGGGATGGTGCTGAACGGGCGGCCGGGGAGCGGGACGAAGGAGACGGGCGCGCTCATCGGCTCGTTGCACTGGGAAGAACCCTGACGCGCGTGCGCCGCGCCCGGGCAGACGACGAGCGCCAGCGCCGCCGCGCCCAAAGCCCTCGCCGCCCACGTCGTTCCCGTGCGTGTGTCCGTCATCTTCGTGCGGGTCTCCCCTCGCCCGGTGCAGCGGGGCGGCCGGAGTCTAAACGTCTATCTCGAACGTGCAGCCGCGCGCCGTCTTCAGGTCTACGAGCTCCCAGTCCTCGTCGAGCGTGCCCTTGCGGTCAACGACGAGGTAGGAGTACCAGTCGCCGAGCGCGAAGGGCGGCGTGTGCCAGGTGCCGCGGAAGTACGCGTAGGGCAGGCGCCCCTCGACGCGGAAGGCGACGACCTTGTCCACGTCGGGCGCGTCGAGTCCGTTGGGCGGCGCGACGCAGATGACGGCCTGCGAGCCGGCGAGCGGCGAGAAGACCTGCATCGTGTGGCGGTGGCGCGCCATGAACTCGAACTGGAGGGGCCGGGGGTCGGCCGTCGCGCCCGTGATGCTCGGCACGCCCATCCCGATGTCAACGTCGATGGAGCCGCGCCGGTCGAGCAGAATCCCGTACGGCGCGAAAGCCTCGCGCGTCATCGCCTGTAACGGGAGCCTGATGACGTTCATCTTTGCGCCGTGAGCTACCTGTCGATCTCGCCGAGCACGATGTCGAGCGTGCCGATGATGGCGACCACGTCGGCGACGAGGTGGCCGATGCACATCTGCCGCAGCGCCTGCAAGTTGATGAGGCACGGCGGGCGGACGCGGACGCGGTACGGGCGGCTCGTGCCGTCGCTCACCAGGTAACAACCGATCTCGCCCTTCGGCCCCTCAATCGAGTGGTAGTAGTCGCCGACGGGCGGCTTGATGACCTTCGGAACCTTGGCGTTGACGGGGCCGCCGGGCATCTGCTTCAAAGCCTGCTGGACGATGCGGCGCGACTGTCGCATCTCTTCGAGCCGGACGAGGTAGCGGTCGTAGGTGTCGCCGTTCTCGCCGACGGGGATGTCGAAGTCAAGGTCGGCGTAGGCCGCGTACGGACGGCTTTTGCGGATGTCCCACGCGACGCCCGAGCCGCGCAGGGAGGGGCCGGAAAGCCCGATGGCGATGGCGTCCGCGGCCGAGATGACGCCGATGCCGACCGTGCGCCCGAGCCAGATGCGGTTCTCCGAGAGCAGCGTCTCGTACTCGTCCAAGCGCTTCGGGAAGTTATCGACGAACTGCTGCACGTCCTCCGAAAAACCCTCGTAGGCGTCGTTCGGCATCCCGCCGATGCGCCACGCGTGGCAGGTGAGGCGCGCGCCGAACTGCTGCTCGAAAATCTTCAGAATCTCCTCGCGCTCGCGCAGCGCGTGCAGGAGGACGGTGAAGGCGCCGATGTCGAGCGCGTGCGTGGCGAGCCAGAGCAGGTGCGACGAGATGCGGTTCAGCTCGGTCAGAATCGTGCGGATGTAGTGGGCGCGGGGCGGGATTTCGAGGCCCATCATCTGCTCGACGGTCTCGACCCAGACCAGCCCGTTCGAGACCGCCGCGATGTAGTCGAGCCTGTCCCAGTAGGGCGCGATCATCGGGTAGAGGCGGTTCTCCGCGATCTTCTCCATCCCGCGGTGGAGGAAGCCGATGTCGCAGTCGAGGTCGATGACGGTCTCGCCGTCGAGGCGCAGGATGACGCGCAGCACGCCGTGGGTCGAAGGGTGCTGCGGCCCCATGTTCAAGACCATCTCGGGGTTGTCGAGTAAGGTCTCCTGCGTTGTCGCGACTTCTACTTGGTGCATAAGAACTAAAGGATGAGGGCGGAAGGCGGAAGGATGAAAACGTCGCCGTTAGAGTATCCGTCCTTACTTCATCCGTCCGCCTTCATCCTTCATCCTTTCCTTTGAACGCTCCCGCGACGCTGGCCGTCTCCAGCACGAGCGCGACCTCCGAGAGTTCGCCTCTTTTTCTTTTGCCGATCAGGTCGAAGAGGATGGCGGAGGCCGCGGAGTCGCGGTTCCAGACGTTGCGCGGGCTCATCCTCTGACCCAACTGGAAGCCGGCGGCCTCGGCGGCCGAGGGGCTGTCGAAGACCTTCACTTCGTACTTGGCGGCGAGGTCTTTGGGGTGCATCGCTTACTTGTGCTCCTTCGGCAGCGGGTCGCGCCCGTCGCGGAAGATTTCGCGGAAGCGCCGCTCGTCGGGCGTCTGGAGGATTTCGAGTCCGTAGGCGCGGCGCTGCGCCAACTGCTCGCGCTGCACCTCTGTAAACTCCGGCAGGTGTTGCGCCGTCCAGCGGTTCTCCATGAACTCCAGCGGGTAGTCTTTCCGCAAAGGGTGCCCGTCCCAGTCGGTCGGGAGCAGCAGGCGGCGCAAGTCTGGGTGATTCCTGAAGGTGACGCCGAAGAGGTCGAACGCCTCGCGCTCCATCCAGTTGGCCGTCGGCCACACCGAGGTCACGCTCTCGATTCCCTCCTCGCCCGCAAACGCCTTCACGCGCACGCGCGCGTTCTTCGAGATGGAGTAGAGGTTGTAGACGACCTCGAACGGCTCATCTTCGCCCTCGGGCCAGTGGACGCAGGTGAGGTCGGAGAGGTAGTCGAAGGGCGTCTCCGCGTCGTCGCGGAGCGCCTTGCAGACTTCGACGATCGAGTCGGCGTTGACGTGAATCGAAAGTTGGCCCAAGAAGGTGA
Organism: Pyrinomonadaceae bacterium; assembly: GCA_036388915.1. Classification (GTDB taxonomy): domain Bacteria; phylum Acidobacteriota; class Blastocatellia; order Pyrinomonadales; family Pyrinomonadaceae; genus QHXN01. Next base: position 62,383 of record DASVQX010000035.1, on the reverse strand, counting down.
AGGCGCCCTCGACCGACTCGCCGAAGCGTTCGCGCAGGCGCTTAAAGAGCGGGTGGTCGGGCGACTCGACGGGCTTCGGCCCCTCGTCCTTCTTCTTGACCGGGGGCTTCGGGACGCCGGCCCCGGCGGCGGCCGGCGCGGCGGGTTTGGCGGCTCCGGCGGCGGCGGGCTTCTCGGCTCCGGGCGCGGCGGCGGGCGTCTTGGCGGCGGCGGCTTCTTTAAGGGCGGCGGCGCGCGCCTTCGCCTCGGCGATTTTGGCCGCGCGTTCGAGGTCGGCCTGCGAAGGACTCTTCAAGGGGTCGCCGGCCTCCGGCGACTTGCCGCCGGGCGGCTGCGCTTCGACGCCCGCGCCGCCTTCGGCCTGAGCGGCGGCGGCGGCCTCCTTCCGGGCCTTCGCCTCGGCGATGACGCGCGCGAGGCGCGCCTTCTTCTCTTCGGGTGTCTCGTCGGCGGGCGGGGCCGCGGGCTTGGGCTTGGGAGTCTGTGTCTGTGCCGATTCGCCGGAGGAGGCGGGGACGGTCGTCCCGGAGGTCGAACTGCCCGAAGGCGCTTTGCCGGTCAGCGCGGCCTGACTCTCGGGCGTGGGGCGCGGCGAGTCGGCGTCGGGCGGCGGCGGGAGCGTGCCCGCGTCTTCGGCCGCGGCGCGCGGCGAGCCGGGCGCCTTGTCGGCGTTCGTTGTCGCGTTCGCCGTCGGGGAACTGTCTTCCGCGCGGCGCGTTTCGTCGCTTTCGGACGGTGAGGTTGGGTTTGATTCCGGAGGGTTTTTGGGTTCGTCCGTCATCGCGTCCTAAGGTTCGACTTCCCGTGTCAGGACGTTGGCCAGAGAACTGCTCACGTCCCTACACACTGATAAGTGCGGCTTGTATAACTTTCAAGGTACTCTTACGGAAAAGCTTCAAAGGTGTGTTCAGCGCCGTTTTTAACACGCGGTTTGTACGCGTGTCAACAAACTAAAGTCCGCGCCCGTGGCGCCCGCGGGGCGCGGGCAATCGGGGGCAACCGTCGCGCATCCAAGTCTTTGCGCGGCTTGACGATGCGTGACGCCCGCCGGTAAGATGAGACTTTGTCCGAGGGCGCCCGGCGCTCTCTATCAGAGAGGATGTTGAAATGAAGCAAGGAATTCACCCCGACTACCACGAGATAAAGGTCCACTGCGCCTGCGGCAACGAGTTCCAGACGCGCTCGACGAAGAAGGACGACCTCCACATCGAAATCTGCTCGGAGTGCCACCCGTTCTTCACGGGCAAGCAGAAGCTGATCGACACGGCCGGCCGCGTTGACCGCTTCAACAAGCGCTACGGCAAGAAGACGACCGAGGCGCCGGCCGCGACCGAAGGCGCGGGCGCCTGAGATGTCCCCGACGGCAGCGCGTATGACACCCAACAGACGCCGCCAGTATTAGCTACCCAGCACCCGGACGCCGACCTTCCGCGCCCGCGGCTCGAAGTCTTTCTCCCAGCCGGGAGCAAAGCCGAAGCCGCAAACGCACACGGAGGTCGGCGTTTCACTTTTGACTCCTGACTCCCCGAAAGGATTTCCTGTGAGCGCCAGCGAAAAAGACCTGATTGTCGGCGGCCAGGCCGTCATCGAGGGCGTGATGATGCGGACGCCTTCGGCCTACGCCATCGCGGTGCGCCGCCCCGACGGCACCATCACGCACACGGGCGCGCCTCTGCCGAAGTGGAGCGACAAGTACCCGGCGCTGCGCTTCCCCGTCCTGCGGGGGGCGGCCGTGCTGGTGCAGTCGATGGCGCTCGGCATCAAGGCGCTCAACTACTCGGCCGCCGAAGCCTTCGTCGAAGAAGAGGAGACGGCGAAGGCAGTCGCGCTGACCCCGGCGGTCGTCGAGGGCGAGGGCGACTTCGCCGGCATCACCGGCGGCGTCCCCGGCCTCTTCCCCGTCCCGACGAAGAAGCGCCCCGAGGACGAGTTGAAGCGCGGCTCGGCCGCGGCCTTCGGCTCCATCGCCTTCGCGCTCGTCTTCAACGTGCTGCTCTTCGTCGTCGCGCCGCTCGTCCTGACCAACGCGCTCTTCGTCGGCATGGGCTGGGCCGACCGCAGCGTGCCCGCCGCTTCGCAGCAGGAGCAGCAGGCGGCCGGAGACATCAAGCGGCCCGTGACTGACGCCGCGCCGTCCGCGGAAATCCGACCTGCCGACGACGCGCCCTGGTACGCGCGCGCCTACGACGGCGTGCGCGGCTACCTGAAGCCGGTCAAGCCTGACGTCTCGTTCAACCTCATCGACGGCGTCATCAGGATGGCGATCTTCATCCTGATGATTTCGAGCTTCTCTTTATCAAAGGACATCCGGCGCGTCTTCGAGTATCACGGCGCGGAGCACAAGACGGTCTTCAACTGGGAGTCGGGTCTCCCGCTCTCGGTCGAGAACGCGCGCGTCCAGCCGCGCCAGCACCCGCGCTGCGGGACGAGCTTCCTGATGGTCGTGATGCTCGTCTCGATCGTGCTCTTCTCGGTCGTCGCCTTCAGCTCGTTCGCCTACAACATCGCGGTGCGCGTCGCGTTCATCCCCATCGTCGCCGGCCTGAGCTACGAGATCATCCGGCTCTCGGCGAAGAAAGAGGGCGGCGCCTTCTTCAAGCTCATCACGCTCCCAGGCGTCTGGCTCCAGAACATCACGACCAAGGAGCCGGACGACAAGCAGCTCGAAGTCGCCATCGTCGCGCTCAAGGAGTCGCTCAAGTTTGAGCCGCAGCCGGCCGGGGCCGCGCCCGCGCCGCTCTCGTAAAGTGTAGCCATGCTAGAGAAACTCGAACAGATCGAAGCCCGCTACGAGGCGCTGACCGAGGAGCTTTCGCGCCCCGAGGTCTACAACGACCAGGCCAACTACGCGAAGCTCAACAAGCAGCACCGCGGCATGGGCGAGATGGTCACGAAGTACCGCGAGTGGAAGCAGCTCAAGTCGGAGCTGTCGGGCGCGAAGGAACTCCTGGACCTCTCGGACGACGAGGAGATGCGCGAGATGGCGCGCACCGAGATGACCGCACTCGAAGGGCGACTTGAGAAGGTCGAGGAAGACCTGCGCGTCCTCCTGCTCCCGCGCGACCCGAACGACGAGAAGAACGTCATCCTCGAAATCCGCGCCGGCACGGGCGGCGACGAGGCGACGCTCTTCGCCGCCGAGATGCTGCGGATGTACGGCCGCTACGCCGAGCGGCAGGGCTGGAAGATGGAGATTCTCGACCAGTCCGAGTCCGGCATCGGCGGGATTAAGGAGGCCGTCGCCTCAATCTCCGGCGACAAGGTCTACTCCAAGCTCAAGCACGAGTCGGGCGTCCACCGCGTCCAGCGCGTGCCGCAGACCGAAACTTCGGGGCGCATCCACACCTCGGCCATCACCATCGCGGTGCTGCCCGAGGCCGAAGAGGTTGACGTGAAGATCAACCAGAACGACCTCCGCATCGACACCTTCTGCTCATCGGGGCCGGGCGGCCAGTCGGTCAACACCACCTACTCGGCGGTGCGCATCACGCACACGCCGACGGGCGTCGTCGTCTCGATGCAGGACGAGAAGTCGCAGATCAAGAACCGCGAGAAGGCGATGCGCGTCCTGCGCGCGCGCCTTCAGGAGCTCGAAGAGCAGAAGCAGCACGAGGCGCAGGCCAGCGAGCGGCGCTCGATGGTCGGCTCGGGCGACCGCTCCGAGAAGATTCGCACCTACAACTTCAAAGAGAACCGCGTCAGCGACCACCGCATCGGGCTGACCATCCACCAGCTCGACCTCGTCATGGAGGGCGCGCTCGACGAGTTCATCAACGCGCTCGTCGCGCACTACCAGGCCGAGAAGCTCAAGGCCGAGACGGTCGCGGCTTAGCTAAACGAAGGGGACTTGAGCCGTGAGGGCCGGGCGGAAGAGGTGTCTCATCTTCCGCCCGGCCCTCGACGCTTTCACATGCCGATGGAAACGACGCGCGTCCTTCTCGTCCGCCACGGCCAGTCGCAGGGCAACGCCGAGCGGCGCTTCGGCGGCCACTCGCCGACGCCGCTGAGCGAGCTGGGTCACAGGCAGGCCGAGGCCACGGCGCGCGCTCTGGCGGCCGAGCGCGTGACGGCCGTCTATTCGAGCGACCTGCTGCGCGCAGTCCAGACCGCAGAGCCGCTGGCGCTCGCCACCGGGCTTGAGGTCAACCAGACTGCCGCCCTGCGCGAGCGCAGCGTCGGCCACATGGAGGGCCTGACCTTCGAGGAGGCGGCCGAGGCGCACCCCGCAGAATACGCCGCGCTGCTGCGCCGCGACTTCGAGCACGTCCTCGCGGGCGGCGAGAGCTACCGCCAACTGCTCGACCGCGCCGCCGCCGAACTCGACCGCGCCGTCGAAGCGCACCGCGGCGGCACCGTCGCGCTCTTCTCCCACACCGGCACCATCTGCATCCTCGCGCTGCATCTGATGGGCGCCCTCGACGCCCCGCGCCTCAAACCCGTCTGGCTCTCCTCCTCCAACTGCGGCGTCACGCGCTTCTCCATCGACCACGGCGGACTCGTCCGCCTCACCGCCGCCAACGACACGCGCCACCTCGCCGGCCTCGTTTAAGGCGAAAGGCGAAAGCGAAAGACGGCGGGCCTTTAGCGCGGCCCGCCGTCTTTCGCTTTCGCCTTTCGGAGTTTGCCTTCCGCCTTACTTCAGCCCTTGACCTGGGCGGCGACTTCGGCGGCCTCGGCGTCGAGGGGGGCGATGTCGGCGAGCGTCTCCGAGTCGTCTTCGGGGAGGTAGCGGCGGCGGTGGACTGAGCCGTCGGACTCGAAGATGTAGGCGGAGGGCGCCTCGCGCATGATGATCTCTTGCAGGCACATCAGCCCGTAGAGCAGCGCCTCGGGGCGCGGCGGGCAGCCCGGTATGTAGACATCGACGGGGATGACGCGGTCAACGCCCTGCATCGTCGAGTAGGAGTCGAAGGGCCCGCCCGTCGAGGCGCACGCGCCCATCGCGATGGCCCACTTCGGCTCGGGCATCTGGTCGAAGACGCGCCGCACCACGGGTCCCATCTTCAGAGTCACGGTGCCGGCGACGATGATGAGGTCGCTCTGCCGCGGGCTGGGGCGGAAGACGCCCGCGCCGAAGCGGTCGATGTCGAAGCGCGACGAGCCGGCGGCGATCATCTCGATGGCGCAGCAGGCGAGGCCGAACGTCATCGGCCACAGCGCGGACTTGCGCCCCCAGTTGACGAGGCCCCGCACGGGCTTCGCCCCCATCACCGGCGCGGCCACGTTGCGCCGCAGCGAGTTGAAGATCGAGTCAACCGTCGTCAGGACGATGCCTTCTTGGTGCTCAGCCATGTTAAGCCCACTCCAGCGCGCCCTTGCGCCAGGCGTAGTAGTAGCCGACGACGAGGATGCCGATGAAGACGAACATTTCGAGGAGCGCGAACTTGGTGAACGAGAACTCGTCGCCCATGAAGATGATCGCCCACGGGAGCAGGAAGATCGTCTCCACGTCGAAGATGAGAAAGAGCATCGCCACGATGTAGTAGCGCACGGTGAAGCGGTCGTGCGCCTCCGTGACGGGGTCGATGCCGCACTCGTAGGGGCGCATCTTCGCCTTGCCGTAAAGGTTCGGCCGCACGAAGCGGCCGAGCACGACGGGCAGCACGGGGAAGACGGCCGCCACGGCGAAGAAGATCATCACCGGCCAGTAAGCCGTCAGAGTGCTGCCCGGCCCGGCGGTCGCGGCCGGGACGTTCGCTTGCAGGAGTAACGCGCTCAGCATCCTTTGTCTCGCCTTCGGTTGGTGCGCTCTTGCGTGCGGCGAAGTGAAGAACTGTGCGGATTCTAGGCCGCGCGTCCCGCGTTGTCAAAACCTTTCTGAGCGCAGCAGCCCCAGCACAGCTTCGAGCGCCGCGTCGCGCCCCGCGCGCAAATCTTCGAGCGTGAGCGCGACCGACACGTCGGGCGTGACGCCGGCGCCCTCCAACTCGCGCCCCGACGGCGTCAGGTACGTGCGCGTGCTGTAGCGCAGCTCGCCGCCGCCCTTGAACTTCCGGCGGCCGCCCTGATTAAGTGTCGAGCCGGCGGTCGGCCGCCCCACGACGCGCGCGCGCCCGGCCTCCTGCATGAAGGCCGCGAAGGTCTCGGACGCGCTCGCCGACTCCTCGTCAACGAGGACGACGAGCGGGGCGCGGTAGGCTTCCGGGTTGCGCCGCGTGTGGTACTTCTGCAACTCGCCCGCGCGGTTGCGGAAGCCGCCGTAGTAGGCCGGGCGCTCGAAGAAGTTGCCCGCGATGTCGAGCATGACGCTGGTCTCGCCGCCGCCGTTGCCGCGGATGTCGATGACGAGCGCGGGCGCGTCGCGCAGCGTCGCCAGAGCCTTCCCGAAGTCGTCGTGCGCGGGCGTCAGCCAGTGTCGGAATTTGATGTAGCCGGCTCCGCCTTCGAGGCGGCGCGCGGTGACGTTGGGCGGCTCGGGCGCGGCCTCGGGCGACAGCTCGACCGTGAACTCGCGGCCGTCATAATCGGTCAGGCCGAGCCGGCGCGGCATCGGGAGGAAGCCGCCGCGCAACAGCGCCCCGTGCAGCTTCGACTTGAACAGGCGCTCGGTGGACGAGCCGGCGACGAGCGAGCGCAGGAAGGCGAAGTGCTCCTCGACCGTCTTGCCGTTCACCTCGCGGAGGATTTGACCGGGTCTGACGCCCACGCGCTCGGCGGCCGAGCCGGGTTCGACCTCGACGACGGCGACGCGGCCCTCGACCTCGCCGAGCTTGAGGCCGAGACTCCCGCCGAAGCCGCTTTCCCCCTCCTTCGCGCCGGGCGTCCGCGGCGGGATGAAGATCGTGTGACCGTCGCGCAGCTCGCCGAGCATCAACTCGAAGACGCCGTAGAACTCGACGTCGCTCCGCGCCGACTCGGCCTGCGGGCGGTAGCGCTCGCCGACCGCGCGCCAGTCCACGCCGCGGAAGTTCGGGTCGTAGTAGTGCTCGTTGACCGTCTCCCACACCTGCCGGAAAATCCCCGCGCGATCCTGCGGGCTGAGCACGTCCGGCCCCGTCTGCGCGGCCGCGCCGGGCGGCGTCGGCGTCGTCGGCGCGGGGCGGACGCAGGCGGCGAGCAGCAGCGCGCAGAGCGTGAAGGAGAGTGTCGAGATTGAGGGGAGGCGTTTCACTTGTGCAGGTCGTCCCCGCGTCCGGCGAGCGTGGCGACGGCGTGTGCGAGCACGGGGCGGATGACGGCGAAGCACTCGCGCACGGCCTTCGGCGAGCCGGGCAGGTTGACGACCAGCGCGCCCGAGCGCACGCCGCACAACCCGCGCGAGAGCATCGCCGTCGGCGTCCGGCTCAAAGTCTCCGCGCGCATCGCCTCCGCGATTCCCGGCACTTCCCTCTCAATGACGGCGCGCGTCGCCTCGGGCGTGTTGTCCCTCGGGCCCAAACCCGTCCCGCCGGTCGTCACGACGAGGTTCACGTCCTCGCGGTCGGCCAACTCGCGTAGGCGTTCGGCCAGCGGCCCCAACTCGTCCGACACGACCTCGCGCGCGACGACCGAAGCCCCGGCCTCCCGCAACAACTCCGCCAGCACCGGCCCCGACTCGTCCCCGCGCTCGCCCCGCGCGCTCCTGTCGCTCACCGTCACCACGGCCGCACGTATCTCCGTCGGCATCGTCCCTCCGCAGGTCGGCTTTTTTTGACCGCGCGAGTGTAACCCATCGTGGGCGGCCTTCAACCCGCGTGGGTGGCGAGGGCGTGCAACTCCTGTAGCGAGACGACCGAGACCTCCGTCCGCGCGTCGGAGGCGATGGCCTCGACGACCGCCTGCGCGCCGGTCATGGTCGTCACGCACGGGACGTTGAACTGGAGCGCCGCGCGGCGGATGGCGCGCTCGTCGTAGTGCGAGACGCGCCCCAGGGGCGTGTTGATGACGAGGTCTATCTCGCCGAGCCGTATCTTGTCGGCGATGTTCGGCCGCCCCTCGTTGACCTTGAAGACCGCCTCGGCCTCCAAGCCCACCTCGCGCAGGCGCGCGGCCGTCCCCACCGTCGCCACCAGTTTGAAGCCGAGCCGCGCGAGGCGGCGCGCGACGACGACCGACTGCCCCTTGTCCGAGTCGTTGACGCTGATGAAGGCCGTCCCCTCGGCCGGGAGCTCAACCCCCGCGCCCGTCATCGCCTTCGAGTAAGCCTCGCCGAAGGTGCGGCCGACGCCCATCACCTCGCCCGTCGAGTGCATCTCGGGACTCAGCACGGGGTCAACGCCGGGGAACTTCTTGAAGGGGAAGACCGGCGACTTGATGTAGAAGCGGTCGAGCCGCCCCGTCAGGTCTTCGGGAAGTTTGAAGTCGGCGAGCGGCTTGCCCGCCATGACGAGCGAGGCGACGCGCGCCAGCGGCACCCCCGTCGCCTTCGAGACGAAGGGCACGGTGCGCGACGCGCGCGGGTTCACTTCAAGGACGTAGACGCGGTCGTCCTTAATCGCGAACTGGATGTTGATGAGGCCGCGCACCTTCAAGGCTGACGCCAGCGTGCGCGTGTAGTGGCGCATCGTGTCGAGGTGCTCCCCGGCGATCTTGAAGGGCGGGAGCACGGACGAAGAGTCGCCGGAGTGGATGCCGGCCTCCTCGATGTGCTCCTGGATGCCGGCGACGACGCAGGCCGTCTCGTCGGCGAGCGCGTCCACGTCGAACTCGGCGGCGCGCTCTAAAAACTTGTCGATGAGCACGGGCTTCTCGGGCGAGGCGTCAACGGCCGTCCGCATGTACTCGTCGAGGCTCTGCTCGTCGTAGACGATCGCCATCGCGCGGCCGCCGAGGACGAACGAGGGGCGCACCATGACGGGGTAGCCGATGCGCTCGGCGTTGGTCTTCGCCTCCTCGAACGAGGTGGCCGTGCCGTGCTCGGGCTGCGGGATGCCGAGCTGCTGCAAGAGCGCGCCGAAGCGCTTGCGGTCTTCGGCGAGGTCGATGGAGTCGGGCGAGGTGCCGATGATGGGCGCGCCCGCCTCGTGCAGCCGCGTCGCGAGGTTCAGAGGCGTCTGACCGCCGAACTGGACGATGATGCCTTCGGGCTTCTCAACGTCCACGATGTTCATCACGTCCTCGAACGTGAGCGGCTCGAAGTAGAGGCGGTCGGAGGTGTCGTAGTCGGTCGAGACCGTCTCGGGGTTGCAGTTGACCATGATGGTCTCGAACCCGGCCTCGCGCAGTGCGAAGGAGGCGTGGCAGCAGCAGTAGTCGAACTCGATGCCCTGCCCGATGCGGTTCGGCCCCGAGCCGAGGATCATAATCTTGCGCCTGTCCGTCGGCGCCGACTCGTCCTCCTCCTCGTAGGTCGAATAGAGGTAGGGCGTGTAGGACTCGAACTCCGCGCCGCAGGTGTCCACGCGTTTGTAGACGGGCGCGAGGCCGGTCGCCTTGCGGTGGGCGCGCACCTCAAGCTCGGTGCGGCCCGTGAGGTACGCGAGGCGCCGGTCGGAGAGTCCGACCTCCTTGAACTCGCGCAGCACGTCCTCGGGAATCTCTTCGAGCGTGCGCCCCTCGACCTCCCGTTGAATCTCCATCACCTGCCGGAGCTGTTCGAGGAACCACGGGTCGATGCGCGACAGGCGGTGGATTTCCTGAATCGGCACGCCCTGCCGGAGCGCGTAGGTGACGTAGGAGAAGCGCTGCGAGTTCGGGCGCGCGAGCTTGCGCTGCAACTCGTCGGCGGGCACGTCTCTCAGCCTTAACGGCTTGACGGCTTCGAGCGAGCGCAGCCCCTTGAAGAGCGCCTCCTTGAAGGTACGGCCGATGGCCATCACCTCGCCGACCGACTTCATCTGCGTCCCCAGCACGTCCTCGGTGTCGCGGAACTTCTCGAAGTTCCACTTCGGAATTTTGGCGACGACGTAATCAATCGTCGGCTCGAACGAGGCGGGCGTCTTCTGCGTGATGTCGTTGCTGATTTCGTCGAGCGTGTAGCCGACCGCCAGCTTGGCCGCGATCTTGGCGATGGGGAAGCCCGTCGCCTTCGACGCCAGCGCCGACGAGCGCGAGACGCGCGGGTTCATCTCGATGACGCGCACGTCGCCGTTCTCGGGGTTGACGCCGAACTGTATGTTCGAGCCGCCGGTCTCCACCCCGACCTTGCGGATGATGCGGATGGACATGTCGCGCAGGCGCTGGTACTCGACATCGGTCAGGGTCTGCGCCGGCGCGACCGTGATGGAGTCGCCGGTGTGGACGCCCATCGGGTCGAAGTTCTCGATGGAGCAGATGATGACGACGTTATCATTGATGTCGCGCATCACCTCCAGCTCGAACTCCTTCCAGCCGAGGATGGACTCTTCGATGAGCACCTGGCTGACGGGCGAGGCGGCGAGTCCGCCGCGGACTATTTCCTCGAACTCCTCGGGGTTGTAAGCGGTGCCGCCGCCGGTGCCGCCGAGCGTGAACGACGGGCGGATGATGGCCGGGTAGCCCGTCTCTTCGACAATCTTCTCGGCCTCGGCCCAAGAGTGCGCGAAGCCGCCGCGCGGCATCGGCAGGCCCTCTTCTTCCATCGCGTGCTTGAACAGCTCGCGGTCTTCGGCGACGCGGATGGCCTCGCGCTTGGCGCCGATCATCTCGACGCCGCACTCCGCGAGCACGCCCGCCTCTTCGAGCGCCATCGCGAGGTTGAGCGCCGTCTGTCCGCCGACGGTGGGGAGCAGCGCGTCGGGGCGCTCGCGCCGGATGATGGCCGCGACCGACTCGACCGTGAGCGGCTCGATGTAGGTGCGGTCGGCCGTCTCGGGGTCGGTCATGATGGTCGCCGGGTTCGAGTTGACGAGCACGACCTCGAAGCCCTCGGCGCGCAGCGCCTTGCACGCCTGCGTCCCCGAGTAGTCGAACTCGCACGCCTGCCCGATGACGATGGGGCCGGAGCCGATGATTAAAATCTTGTGGATGTCTGTGCGTCTGGGCATCTGGCTTTAGGGCTCGCCCCCCGGCGAAACTTTCTTCCTGTACGCGGATTTCCGCGCATTATACACGCCACGCCGACCCTGCACGAACCCGCCCCGCCCGTGGAAGACGAAAGGGCCGCGCCCGTCCGCGCGGCCCTTCAAGCCCATCCCGGCGGCGTCCCCGCTCAGTAGTCGGGCATGCCGATTCTCTCCGGCAGGCCGGGGAAGGCGTTATGCAGGTTGGCGCCCGCCTTGGTGATGACCGTGTACATCGGCGTCTGTTTGCCCGTCGCGCGGTCGATGCCGATGTTCCGCCCGGCGTTGACGATCCTTTGCGAGGTGCCGTGCGCCTGAACGGCCGGGGGCACCGTCTCCGCCTGCCGGACGAGTTGCTCGATGTCTTCCCCTTTGTTGAATACGCTCTTGTTCGCGGAGAACTTCCCGCCGTCAACGTGCTTGTCGTTGATGTACTGTAGACGCTCCTGACCCACTCCAATCCTCTGCCGGATGGCGCGGCCGCGCGCGCCGCCGCCCGCCGCGGTCGTCGCGGCCTTCTTCGCGGCGTTGGCGGCGGTGAGCCTGCCCAGCTCCTGCTGCCGCTTGTAAAACTGTTGCCGCTCCAGCGCCAGCGCCTTCTGCGAGCGCGTCGTGGCGGCCGCGGCATTCTGCTCGGCCTGATAAATCGCGCCCCCCGTGATCTTGCGCGCCTCCGGCGAGAGGTTCTGGCCGTACTGTCTTTTGAGTAGTTCCGCGTTGCCGGCCTCCTGCGCGCCCGCGTCGCGGAGGCCGGCGGCGGTCTTCGCGCCCGAGCGCCCCGAGGCGGCGGTCGCCGCCGGAGTCTTCACGAGCGAGATGGGCTTGCGCCGCGTGAGCGAGCCTGAGGCGACGGAAATCTTGCCCGCGCGCGTCCCGCGCAGCGAGAGTCCGTCCGCGACGCGCGGCAGGTTCTTCGCCAGCGTGCCGCGCGCGGCGGCGGCCTCGCTGATTCTTCTCGACAGCGCCCGCGCGGTCGAACGCTCAAGGCTGACGGCGACGCTCTGGGCGGTGGCGGTGTTGGCTCGCCTCACCATGCGCCCCGCCACCGCGCCCTCGAACTCATTTATCAGCCGGCCGCGCACGTTCTGCGAGAGCGCGGGGCGCCCCGGCAGGCACACCGACACGAAGACCGCCGCGAGCACGGCCGCGAGCACCCGCTTCGTCTTTGTTAACCTCATCCCAGTCACCTCCTGCCGGCCCGGTGCGTGAGCGCCCCCGAGACCACGCCGATGCCCGCGGCGTAGGGCGCGAGCCGTTTTACGTCCTCGACTATCTGCTCGGACGTGCGCAGCGGCGAGGCGTCGCCGACCGTCCACATCACGCCCTCGGCCACTTCGAGGGTGGCGCTGGCGGCGATGACCGCCGCGAGTTTCGGGATGCCGCGGCGCGCGATGCTCCGCGTCAGCGCCTTCTGGAAGAGCAGGCGCGGCGCCGACGGCGCGACCAGCCCGGCGAGAGAGCCGACCTCGTACGCGCCCGGCTCAAGCTGCTGGAGGCGCGCGTTCCTCTGCGCGATTTCCCAGCGCTCCTGCTTGTATTCCGGCGCCGGCGCGTCCGGCGTCTTATCGCCCGTGGCCCACTTGAACAGTTTCCCGATTCCGCGGGCGGCCTTCCAGCCCAACGCCTCGGCCGCCGCCCCGCCGCCGAAGGCCACCGTGTTGAGGGCGCCCACGCCGGCGGCCTTCAGCTTGTCCTGCCTGCCCCAGTAAGCCGGGTTGAAGAAGTAGAGCGTCTTGCCCGCCAGCACCTGCTCGCCGCGGAGCAGCTTGAACTCGACGGGCACCTCGATGCCCTTTTCGAGCGAGACGGCGTGCTCGTAGAGCAGCATGTGCAGGTCGAGCCCGGAAAATATCGTCTGCCCGCCGAACTCCTGAAGGATGTCGCCGGCCTGAAAGGGCGTGTCGTCCCCGTAGATGGACTTCTCGAAGACGACCTCCTTAATCAGCACGCCGGGCACGTCCATCCCGTTATGGTCTTCGACTTCGAGGCCGAGGTAATAGGGGAAGCTCTTCACCGGGTCGGGCCACGTCTGGTCGAACCGCCGCTGACGTTCGAGCGACGTGGCGAGCAGCGCGGCGCGGGCGGCGAAGACCTCTATCTTCGCCTCGTCGCCGCCCGATTCCGGGAGCCCGCGCTCGTCGTAGATGCCGGCGAACGCGCTCTCGGTGATGAGGTGCATGAACTCGGACGAGCCGCCCGACGGCACCTTGACGAAGCCGACCAGCTCCGTGCCCCCCTGCGGGACGGCCTCGACCCAGTCCCGCGCCGAGACTTCCAACACGGCGACGCGTCGCGGGTCGTCCTTCGCGTCGGGCTGACCCGCGGGCTGAGCGACAGGCTGCGCGGCGGCCTGCGCCTCCGCCTGCGCCTCGGGCTGGACGTAGAAGTAGCTCACCGTGTCGCCGGGGCCGCCTTCAAAGTAGACCGTCCCCGGATGGGTCTCGGGCAGCTCGTACACCCAGCGGACAAGTTCCGGGCAGCGCGACTCGGCGTAGACGGAGAATTCCGGCTCGACGCCGACGAACTGTCGATCCAGAGATAGCTTCTGGCCGGCCTCCAGCTCCCACCACCCTTCGATGAGCGACTGCCCCTCGGTCGTCGTCCGGTGGACGGCGAAGACTGTCTTGCACGGGCGCAGGTTCACCACGGTCAGCGAAGCGTTCTTATAACGGTGCCAGTAGTAACCCAGCCCCAGCGCGCCCACCGCCAGCAAGGCGAACAGCGGCAACCCGACGGCGGGTCTCCTGACCAGCGCCGCGAGGCGGGACAGCACCTCGGCCGTCCTCGACGGCGCGGGGCGGCTCGATTCTGCCTGCTGATTTTCAGCCATCGGGAGCCTCCTTAAAACCTATCCCCAAAGGCCGGGCTTCCGACTACGGTTTTGACGTGTCTGTGAAGATGCGCCGGCTTAACTTCGGTGGCGTCAGGTGAAGGCGGGTGGCCACACGCTGAGGCCGCGAGGCGAAGTGATACTCTTTTGCGCGAGGTGACTTAAGACTAATGAGCGTGCCGCAGGTTGTCAAGGTTTTGCCGTCCGGCCGGCAACGGTTTGCCCCGCGCGCTCATCTATCATCCGGCCCCGAACCCCGACCGACTCACGACCCGGAGGAGATGATTTTGAAGCCGCCCCGTCTTATTGTCCTCGCCGTCTTTCTGCTCTTCACGCAGGCGGCCTTCGCGCAGGCGCCGCGCACGGCCGACGACTTCTACAACCGAGGCTTGCAGCGGCAGGCCGCCGGCGACCTCGACGGCGCGCTGGCCGACTACGCCGAGGCCATCAGGCGCGACCCGAAGATGCACGACGCCTACAACAACCGCGCCAACGTCCTGCTCCAGAAGGGCGACGCGGCGGCCGCCTTCGCCGACTACGCCCGAGTCATCGAGATCAACCCCGGCGACTTCATGGGCTACTACAACCGCGGCGTCGCGCACCTCAACGCGGGCAACTACGACCCGGCCGTCGCCGACTTCGACGCCGCCATCCGCCTCAACCCGAAGGTCGCCATGGTCTACAACAACCGCGGCAACGCGAAGCAGGCGAAGGGCGACTTCGAGGGGGCGCTGGCCGACTACAACAAGGCGGTCGAGCTCGCGCCGCAGTCCTTCATGGCCTTCTACAACCGCGGGACGCTACGCCAGCAGAAGGGCGAGGCCGCGGCCGCGCTCTCAGACTTCGACCGCGCGCTCGAACTCTCGCCGCAGTTCGCGCAGGGGTACAACAACCGGGGCGTCGTGCGCCGCACACGCGGCGAGCACCGCGCGGCGCTCGCCGACTTCGACAAGGCGGTCGAGTTTGCGCCCGACGACGCCGAGGCGCGCTTCAACCGCGGCATCACGCATCAGGCGCTCGGCGACGCGGCCGCCGCGCTCGCCGACTTCGAGCGCGCCATCGCGCTGAACCCGCAGGCCAGCGACGCCTACACGCAGCGCGGCGTCCTGCGCGCGGCGAAGAAGGACGCGGCCGGCGCGCTCGCCGACTTCGACTTGGCCATTCGGCTCAACGCCGCCGACGCCATCGCGCTCGCCAACCGCGGCCTGCTGCGCCTGCAACAGGGCGACCTCAAGTCCGCCGAGCAGGACATCAACACCGCCATCCGCATCAACCCGAGCCTGAAAGAGTCATTCGAGAAGTACCTCCAAGAGATGAAGCGGCGGAAGTGAGCCGCGCCCGCACGAACTCCGACGCCGTCGTAGAGTTTAAGAGGGGGCCGCGCTGAACAGGCGCGGCCCCCTCTTTTGTCGAGCCGGGCAAGTCAGCCCGAAAGACTTCCCTCCCGCACTCACACGCCCCGCGAAACGTTTACCCCACGGACGGCATAAGAGGTCGAGCACGCCGGCTGGTACGCAACCCCAACAGCTTCGGCCGGCGTCCCCCGCGGGTCAGCCACGACTCATCTCTCTACCCCCGCGTGCGAGAACCCTTCGCGCGCACAGCCGAAAGGAACGACGACCCCATGGCGACGATCACGAGAAGAAGCTGGCGCGCGCCGTGGTGAAGTGCAAGGTGAACTTCACCCGGCTCGAACTCTGTCAGATGAAGACCTGTAACCAGATCAAGCTGTTCAAGCTCAAGTGCCAGCTCTGGGGCGCGGACGACGGCTTCTTCGACCGCACGGACATCCTCCTCTTCACCTACTCCAACGTCTTCTTCTGCCCGGACGCGACGCCCAACGCCAACGAGAACGCGGCCTTCGAGGTCGCCGTCGGCGAAGGCGTCCTCTACGAAGACACCAGGACGGACGAGATTTTCGGGAGGCTCCTGCTCACCAACCTCTACACGCAGATGCAGGTGACGAAGAAGACCAGCCAGGTCTCGCACAGCTTCTAACCCGCCGCCCAAAAGCGCACGGCCTTCCCTCCCCACCACCCGCAAAAAAGGCGGGAGTCCCCCAAGACTCCCGCCCCTCCACATCCTCTAACTACCAGCATCGCCCGCCGCCCCATACGATTAAGGTATATGAGTACCGTCGTGCCGGCGGTCGGGTTGTATGCCGTTGTTAGGTCTAAGTAGTTGCCGCTACATGCACGTACTTTTTGCCATTAGAGCTTTAAACTGCCTATGAGCGTCTCATCCATTCAGGCACTTGCCTCTGCAATTCCCCCCACACCGTATCGGCTGGTTCACCCTCAAGCTTGATTTTCTGTCCATCAATGAATATTAGTTCGAGATAATTCCCTATGGGGATGTCTCGGTCATTATCATGATCTCTCACTGTCACAAGAGGTACGTAGTATGCATACTGAAGGTAATCAGGGTTGATAATTAGTGGAACTTCCATAGTCCCGCCGGCGGGATGTGGACGCTTCATCATTGTTTGCAGGTACTTCATTCTGCCTCCAATCAACCAATATGGTTAGCTCAAGTGATAGATGATCATATTAAAGAGGGGACCGTTTTGACGCAACTCTTACACATAACGCTGCACACCACGCGTATAGCCACAAGATTGATTTACATGAAAGCGTTCATGTCGCGGGTCGCATGCCTGCGCTTGTTAGCCCCCCCGTAAGCGACGTCGTTAACGTTCTAAGGTTCGCGGCGGCGCTCACGGGCGGTTCTAACATGTATTAGATGTACTAACCGTCGCTGTGGAATGCGACTGTCTCGCTGCATAACATGGGTGGTGTACAACTTGAGGAATAAGGCAAGGGCGTGGGTGGACGCGGGAGAGGCTAGGCTTTGGGCGTGTCGAGTTGTCTGCGGTAGTCGTCGCCGTCGAGTTCGACGGTGCGGCACATCTCGTAGAGGCGGGAGCGGAGGCGGACGCCGACGCGGTCTTCGAGGGTCTCTTCGGCAGGGTTGCGGCGGGCGTCCATGTAGTTGGTGGTGAAGATGGTGAGGCGCTTGTCGTTGTAGCGCTTGCCGATGATGTTCATCATCGTGTCGCGCACCCAGTCGGTCGGCTTCGACGCGCCCAGTTCGTCCAGGACGAGCACCTCGGCCTGATAGACCGGCGCCAGCACGCTCAGCTCCGAGGTGTTCGAGACCTTGTTGTAGGAGTCCTGAATCTCTTTGAGCAGCGCGCCGAACTCGTAGAAGAGACACGGCACGCCCTTCTCCATCAGCCCTTGCAGGATGGCGACGGCGAGGTGCGTCTTGCCGACGCCGACGGGGCCCATCAGGAGGAGTCCGCGCTCCACGCTCGGGTACTCGCGAACCAGTCGGAAGGCGTAGTTGAACGCCTTGAGTTGCGAGCCGTTGTTGGGCGCGGGGTAGTAGTTCTGGAGCGTGCAGGCTTCGCGGCGCGGCGGCGCCGGCTCGCGGTAGCGCCTGGGTATGCGCGCCTGCTCTAAGAGCTTCGAGCGCGTGTCCTGCGTGCGGCACTCGCAGCGGCGCGCGCCGCGGCCGGGGATGACCTCGTAGCCGGTGCCGAAGCAACGCTGGCAGACCGCCGCCGTCTCGACCTTCCGGCGTCGTGCCGGCTTCTCCTGTTGGGGGTGAGAGTCTTCCGCCTCCGCCTCCCTGCTGGGGACGGGGAAGAGTGGGAAGTTCTTTTTGCGGTTGTCCGAGGGCATTCGGGGAGCCGGAATTCTCTCTCTAACTTTTCAGACCGCCTGGGGGGCTAAGTCTTCGCGCTCGCGTGCTCGCTCTTCCGGGCAAAAAAATTTTGCGCTCGAAGGCCGAGGGCGAGCGGATTATAGCATCGCGCGTCGGGATTGCAAGACGGTCTTTGGCGTTCGAGAATTTCCACAGTGTGGAAATCTGTTCGCGCCTCACGCCCCCGCGCCGCGCCCCTCAACAGCCCCCGCCGCCGCCCTGATAGACCGGCCGCCAGCGACCCTGCTGCCGCTTGTAGACGACGTAATCGTTGCTCTCGTAGTAGGTGCCTTCGACGACGACTTCGCCCACGCCGTCGCCGTCCAAGTCTACCTGATCGACGAAGTGGCGGTCGGCGTACTCGCCCTCGAAGCCGTGGTGAAACCACTCCCACGCCGTCTTAAACGTATCGCCCTGCGGCTCGATGATGAGAAAGAGCGTGTAGGCGTCCTGCGCGGCGTCGCCCTGTCTCTTCTCGACGAGAAAGCTGCCCACCAGCTCCGCCTTGCCGTCGCGGTCGAGGTCTGTGGCGGTGAGGTTGACGACCTGCATCCCCGAGACGAGCGTTGACGGCGCGCCGTTCTTCGCGTAGGCCGCGCGTGCGAGTTCCAGCGCCCCCGCTCGCTCCGCGTCGGTCGGCACGCGGCGCGACGGTCGGACGCGCCCCAGCGTCGCCGAGTCGGTCGCGAGCGCCTGCACGCGGCCGCCGAGACGCGCGGGGGTCTCGGCGTCGGCCTCGGCGACTAAGCCGACGCAGCCCGGCTCAAGGTACTTGCGCACGGTCACGGCGCCGGCCTCGCCGCCGCCCGAGAGCAGTCGGTACTTGCGCCCCGGCCGGAAGTACTCGCGCGTGAAGGAGTCCGAAGGGACGTCGGTGGGCGGCTTGACGAAGGCGCCGCCCCTGTAGATGAAGGCCGGCTCGATCATCACGTTCGACTCGTACTTCTCGACCGCGAAGACGACCGTGCCGCCCTGCTCCGGCTTCTGCCGCGCGGCCGGCGCCGCGTAGGCCGTGAGCAGGAGCGAGAGGGCGAACGCCGTCCTCAGAGTTTTCGTCATCATCTTCTCTTTAAGCCGGCGCGACCTGCCGGCGGCAGGCGTGTCAGTAAGTTTTAATCGGAGGCGGCGTCAGTTGCGACACCAGTTCGAGCAGGCCGACGGCGGCGATGGCGGCAACGATGATAAGGATGATGACGTGCGCGCGCCGCAGCACGAAGCGGCGGCAGGCTCGACACTTGAGGCCGCCCATCCGGAGCGGCCTGGCGCAGTAGGGACATTTTGCCATCGTTAACAAGCGGGCGAGGTCGGGAGCCAAAATGCCACGACTCGGCCCGCCTTTCAAGTCGCGCGCGCGTGCGTGGTATATTTGACCCCACAGTAATGAGTATCCTGCAAGGTCTTCTGAACAGATTCGGGATAGGGGAGTCGCGCGGCCGCCGCCCCGTGCGCGTCTTCCTGCTGGACGACGACACGCTGCGCCACGACTGGTTCGCCAAGCAGTTCAAGGGCGACCGGCTCGACGTGGCGGTTGACCCGGCGCGCGCCGTCGAACTGCTCTCGGCGAACTACTACGACCTGATTTTCCTCGACCACGACCTGCTGCCCGAGCACTACTACGCCGAGGAGTTCGACGACGAGCGCAGCGGCTACGCCGTCGCGCGCTGGCTCGCCGAGACGCCCGCGAAGCACGCCGCCGCCACCGTCATCGTCCACACGCGCAACGCCGACGGCGCGCTCCGCATGGTCGAACTGCTCCGCCGCACCGGCCGCCCGGCCGTCCACGTCCCCTTCCACATGCTCGCCCCCAAAATCAAAGAACTCCGCCGGGGCTAACGTCGATGAAAAAGGCACTCAACTCGTCGCTGCTCGCGCTGTGTCTCGGGCTCTGCTGCGTCGCCCCGGCGCGCGCGCAGGGCGGCAGGGGCGCGGGGGCGCGGCAGGCGGCCGCGCGGCAGAAGCCGGAGCAGGAAGGCGCCGGCCAGCCTCATGACGAGCGCGCGCGGGCGCTGCTCGCCAGCCCGGAAGTCCGCGCCGCCTTCGCGCACGTCGAGCGCGAGCGCGACGCGATACTCCGCGAGTGGATCGCCATCACGGAGATCAACGCGCCGTCGGGCAAGGAGGGCGCGCGCGCCGACTTCATCGAGCGTTTGCTGCAAAGTTACAGGTCTCTGGAGGTGCGTCGCGACGGCGCCGGCAACGTCGTCGCCACGCGGCGCGGCACGGGCGGCGGCCCCCGCGTCGTCATCGACGCGCACATGGACACGGTCTTTCAGGAGGGCTTGAAGATCAAGGCCGAGGTGCGTGACGGGAAAATCTACGCGCCCGGCGTCGGCGACGACACGCGCAACGTCGAGGCGCTGCTCGCCACGGTGCGCGCGCTCGACGCGGCGGGGGTGAAGACGAAGGGCGACCTCGTCTTCCTCTTCACCGTCGAGGAGGAGACGAGCTTCCGCGGCGTCGAGGAGTTCGTCAAAGAGAACAAGGGGCGCATCGACCACTACATCGCGCTCGACGGCGGCTACGAGGGCTTCACCTACGGCGGCATCGGCATCAACTGGTACAGGCACCACTTCGTCGGCCCCGGCGGCCACACGCGCTCGCAGACGCCGCCCTACTCGGCGACGCTCCCCGCCGCCCGCGCCATCGAGCGCATCTACCGGCTACAGCTCCCGCGCGACGTGCCCGCCAACCTCAACATCGGGATGCTCGGCGGCGCGGAGGTCGTCAACGCCAAGGCCGCCGACGCGTGGTTCACGGTGGACTTGCGCTCGACGAGCAACGAGGTGATTGCTGATTTGGAGAAGAAGATTGCGGCCATCGTCAAGGAGGAGGCCGAGCGCGAGCGCATGACCGTGAGGACTGAGCTCGTCTCCTCGACGCCGGCGGCGCAGATGCCGGGGCACCGCGAGTCGGCGCTGGTCAAGACGGCCGAGGCGGTTCACTACGCGATGGGCTTCCGCCCGTCGATCACCGTGACGGGGTCGAACAACGGCAACGTCGCGCTGCTCGCGGGCATCCCCGCCATCTCGACCGGCGCCGGCCCGTGCCGCGACTCGCACGCGCTCACCGAGAACTGCGACATCGAGCCGATCTACAAGGGCATCCAGAAGGTGCTCGCGCTCGGCGTCGCGATGGCGCAGTTGAGCCGCTAACGGTCTCTCTTATCCGTCGTCCGCCCCAAGCCCACCTTCGAGAGCGCCCAGTAGGCGGCCACCGCCGCGACCTTGCCGAGGCTGAAGCCGTCTTCGTATTTCTCGACGCGCGTGACGCGGCCGTGCGCCGGGCGCGCCGTGACCGCGCCGGGGGAAGTCGAGGTTGAAGACGACGCGCGCGCCGCGTCGCGCTTCCCTTCGCTCTTCGCTTCGCCGGAGCGGCCGACGGCGCCGCGCCGCCCTTCGCCGGCCGCGTTGTCCTTGCCGACGCGCTCCTTCTGCCCCGGCGCCTTCTCGCCCTTCTCCTTCGCGCCGGGCGCGCCCTGCTTCGCCAGCTCGTTCTCGATCTCGGAGTTGATCTCGCCGCCGACGAGGATGGCCGTCCCCGTGAAGTAGAACCACAGCATCAGGATGATGACCGCGCCGAGCGAGCCGTAGGTCGCGCTGTAGGAGTTGAAGTAGCTGAGGTACGCCTTGAAGGCGAACGAGACGAGCAGCCAGAGCGCGACGCCGACGCCCGCGCCCGGCGTGATCCAGACCCAGTGCTGCTGGTGCGCGTCCGGCCCGAAGTAGTAGATGAGCGCGAAGGCTATCAGCACGAAGACGAGCACCAGCGGCCACTGTAAGATTTTCCACGCGGTCGCGAACGCCGCCCCCAGCCCCAACTTGACCGCCACCGCGTCCGCCAAATCGTGCCCGTAGAGAACGAGCACCAGCGCGCTCACGATGAGCAGCGTCAGCGCCAGCGTCAGCCCGACCGCCGTCAGACGCACCTTCCACCACGGCCGCGACTCCTTCAAATCGTAGGCCGCGTTCAGCGACTCGCTGATGGCGCCCATCCCGTTCGACGCCGCCCAGAACGCCGCCAGGATGCCGAACGAGAGCTTGCCGCCGCCGCTCGACTGCGTCACGTCGGTCACGGTCTTGGCGATGAGCTGCGAGGCGTCGCCCGGCAGCACCGCGGCCAGCGAGTTGAAGAGGCTCTGCCGGAGCTGGCTGTCCTCGCCCGCCATGTAGCCCAAAAGCGAGGTCAGGAAGAGCAGCGCCGGGAAGAGCGCGAGCAGGAAGTAGTAGGAGAGCTGCGCGGAGCGCCCCAGCACGTCGTCGTCCATCACCTCCGCGTAGACGCGCTTCGCCAGCACCGTCCAACTCAAGCCGCCGAGCGTCATCGACTTAAACATACTCCCGCCCCCCTTCACTCTTCTGGCGCTCAGTTTCGACGCACGGCAAGGCGAAAGCGTCACGATTTGTTAAAGAGTTCTCCACAAGCCCGCCGCGCGCGATCCCCGACCGTCTTTCGTCAACGGCCATTCTCGGCCGCGCCCCGCGCGGCGGCGTGCCCCTTCCGTCAACGTCGCACCTTTTCGCCTTGTAAGTCAGACCCGGCGGTGTTAGATTCCGCGCTCGCTCATCCGTTCACCGGCGCGCTGCCCGCGCGTCCGTGCCTCGGCTGCCCGACTACTCAAACGCTCCCGACTCACTTTCCAGAGAGGTGCCGCCATGCCTCCCGCGAATAGCTGCCCGCGCTGCGGGCGTCCCACGCCTTCCGCCAACAGCTTCTGCGCGCACTGCGGCGCGGCGCTCTCACCCGCGGCCGGGAAAGGCTGGAAGCTCCTTCTCGGCGCGGTGGCCCTCTTCGGCGGGCTGCTGTGGGCGTCGGCCATCTACACACTTCCCGGCACGCCCGCGCGACTCACGTCGGAGTCACCGCCCCGACCTCCGGCCGCGACGAGTCCGACCCCGAACGCCGCGCGGGTCGCGCCTTCGCCGTCCCGCTCGCCGTCACCTTCGCCTTGGCTGTCACCTTCGCCAACGCCGTCGCCTTCACCCGCCGGTAAGCGGGACGAGAAGGTCGAGAAGCGTAAAGAGACTAAGGCCGACCAAGGAGACGGAGCAGACGAAGCAGACGCCGACGACGACTCTTCCGGGGAGGCGTCTTCGACCTCCTCGTCGTCTTCGGACGACTACTACACGAACAGCCGCGGCGAGCGCGTGCCCCGGCCGAGACACAGCCCCGACGGGCCGCCCGCCGGGGCGACGGCGCAGTGTCGAGACGGTACTTACAGTTTTAGCCGGAGCCGTCGCGGGACGTGTTCGCATCACGGCGGGGTGGCCAGGTGGCTCTGAGGCCGCGGCTCACCCCGCCGCCGGGCGGGTCTATTTGACGAAGGTGCCGGTGCGCGACCAGCGCGTGTTGTAGACGAAGTCCGAGAGGACGTTGACGGGGAAGGGCGCGGTGCTGCGCGCGGCGCTCTCGTCGTAAGACCAGTAGACGAACATCGCGCGGCCGATGATGGCGTGGCGCGGGACGTAGCCCCAGAAGCGGCTGTCGAGGCTGTTGTCGCGGTTGTCGCCCATCGCGAAGTAGTGCCCCTCGGGGACGATGAACCTCTCGCCGTCGGCCGGGCCGCGCCGCGTGCCGCGCAGCCGGTCTGGACGCCAGAAGACGTTGTACTCGCTCTCCGGCCCCGGCTGCGGCGCGTGCTCGCCGACGAGCGGGGTCTCCAGCTCGTCCTTGAGCGGGGCGCCGCGCTCGTCGCCGCTCGTCGAGGGGTCGTCCTCGCCCGGCGGGTTGATCGCCGCGACCTTGTGCTCGGGGAGCGGCTGGCCGTTGATGAGCACGTCCGTGCCGCGCAGCTCCAACACGTCGCCGGGCAGGCCGATGACGCGCTTGACGTAGTTGGTCTTGTAGGGCGTGTTGTCGGGGGCCGCGTCGTTCACCTCGGGGTTGTCGCGGAAGCGCTCCTCGCCCTGGAACTTGCCGGGGTACTTGAAGACGATGATGTCGCCGCGCCTGATCTCGCGCTGCGGGAGGAACGGGAGGATCGGCCCCGGCGCGAAGATAAACTTGTTGACGAGCAGGTGGTCGCCGATGTTGATCGTGTTCTGCATCGACCCCGTCGGCACCTTGACCGCCTGCACGACGAAGGTCATGCCGAAGAGCGCCATCACCGCCGTCACGACCAGCGACTCGAAGTACTCGCGCAAGACGCTGTGCGGCGAAGCCTGCTTCGCGCGCGTCTCGGCGCCGCGCGCGCCCACGCCGTCGCCGTCGCGCCCCGCCGCACGCGCGCGCACCCGCGCGCCCTCGGCCCCCGCGGACGGTTCGGCCACCCCCGCTCCCTTCGGCTCACTACTCATATAACCTCATCCTAGTTAACCACTCCGAGAATGGTCAAGCGGGTTTCGCCCCGCGCCGGGGGCGGAGCCGGTGAAATTATTTTGTTTCATCGGTGAAATACTGTTTCACTCGCGCGGATTTTGTGTTAGAATCTTTTTCATGAAAACGACGGGGAAAAAGCGGGGGGCGAAGGTCGAGCAGTTCACGCCGGCCGAGCAGCGCTCGGCGCGCGCCGCCCGCGTCAAGGTCTTCGAGGCCGAGCCTTACGGCTGGATCGCGCAGTCTGAGTCGGGCGTCGAGCGCGGCTACCACCTCTTCCGCGACCCCGACACGCGCGCGCTGGCCTGCACCTGCGCCGACTTCATCTACCGCGGCAACGCCGAGCCCGGCTACGAGTGCAAGCACGTCGCGGCCGTGCTCAAGTTCATCGCGCGGCAGTACCTCCGGTACGAGTACGACCCGCGGCGCCAGATGGCGCGCGTCGCCTGAACATTCGGGAGTTAGAGACGATGAGCAGCAAGACTTCTTTCAAGTGCGAAGCCTGCCGGGCGGCGTCCGAGACGCTCCACATGCGCGACTCGGACGGCAAGTGGGTCTGCGCCCACTGCATCCCGGCGGCCGAGCTGGACAGATGCGAGGGCCTGCGCGAACGACTCGGGCTGCGTGCGCCCGCGCGCGCGCCGCGACGCAAGGCGGCCTGAAGCGTTCGACCTCAAACCCTCACCCCTCAAGCCACGGAGGCGCAAAGCCAACCGGAGCCCGACACCCGGCGCTTTGCGCCTTCGTGTTTTTGCCTTACGCTCGTCCGGCATGAGCACTTTCGAGACGAAGGAGCAGGTTTCGGCGGGCGGGGTCGTCTACAGGCGTCTGGGCGAGGGCTTCGAGGTGGCGCTCATCTCGGTCGGCGAGCCGGCGCGCTGGCAGTTACCCAAAGGTCTGGTCGGGCGCGGCGAGTCGCCCGTCGAGGCGGCGCTGCGCGAGGTGCGCGAGGAGACGGGGCTCGCGTGCGAGACGGTCGCGGAGCTTGAGCGGGTCGAGTACTGGTACTTCTCGAAGGGCGGCGCGCGGCGCGTGCGCTTCCACAAGTTCGTGCACTTCTTCCTGATGCGCTACCTCGCGGGCGACGTGTCGGGGCACGACGACGAGGTGAACGAGGCGCGCTGGTTCGCGCCGGAAGAGGCCGAAGGGATGCTCGCGTTTAAAGGAGAAAGAAAAGCGCTCGCGGAGGCGCGGGAAATGCTCGCGGCGGGCGCCGGGGGTTGAGACCGGGGCGCCCGCGCGTGCGTCGGAAACTTTGGCTTCAGTGGACGATGCGGCCGACGCTCAGGCGCTGCCAGAGGACTTCCTCGTCCGGGTAGGCGATGCCGTTCTCGGAGCGCATCGCGAGCGCGGTCTGGACGATCTGCTTGAGGTCTTGGAAGACGCCGTCACAGTCGGTGCAGGCGCTCAGGTGAGTCCTGACAAAAATGCTGTCGTCGTCGCCGAGCGAGCCGGCGCTGTATTCGCTGAGCAGTTCGATACTTTTAGCGCAGTCCATTGGCCGTTCCTTTGGGGTGGAGTACTTTCCGGCCTCCCGATTTGGGGCGGGAGATTACTTAGATGCTGCTTGCTCCCGAATTAATTGCCTCAGCTTGAGCCTCGCCTTGTGTAATTGAGATTTGGAGGTGCCCTCGGCGATGCCGAGCATCCCGGAAATCTCGTAGTGCTCGTAGCCCTCAACGTCGTGGAGGACGAAGACCGTGCGGTAGCCGGGCGGGAGCTGCTGCAAAGCCTTCTCCAAGGAGATGCGGTCGATGACGGGCATCGTCCCCGGATTCTCCGTCCCCTTGACGATCTGGACGGGCGTCTCGCCCTCGTCGGTCAGGAGTTCCGAGCGCGTGCTCTTCTTGCGGAAGTGCATCAAGACCTGGTTGACCGTCATGCGGTGGAGCCAGGTGGTGAAGGCCGACTCGCCGCGGAACATCCCGATCTTGTTGTAGAGCTGGAGGAAGACGTCCTGCGTCATGTCCTCGGCCTCGGTGGGGTTGCTCATCATGCGTAGGGTGAGCGCGTAGACGCGCCGGTAGTGGCGGCGGTACAGCTCCTCGAACGCCTTCCCGTCACCCCCGGCCGCCTTTTTGGCCAGCTCGAAATCGGACTCCTGCGGTTTATCCACCTCTGCTACACTCACTTTTTATTCATTCCTTGATTAAAATTTCTCCGATTATCCACCAATTTTACGCAAATGGGAAACAGGCGCGCCGCGCGGGCGCGGCCTCAGGGCGCCAGCGTGTCCCAGCGCCCGAGCGCGCGCAGCTTGCGGTAGCGGCGCGCGAGCCGCTCGTCGGGCGCGAGCGCGACCGCCTGCTGAAGCGCCTCTTCGAGCGCCGAGTCGAGCATGCGCGCCGACCCGTCGTGGTCGAGCTGCGCGCCGCCCTCGGGCTCGGGGACGACGACATCGACGATGCCGGCGGCGCTCAACTCGGGCGCGGTCAGCCGCAGGTACTCGGCGGCGCGCGGCGCCTCGGCCGAGTCTTTGAAGAGGATGGCGGCGCAGCCCTCGGGCGTGATGACCGAGTAGACCGCGTTCTCTAGCATCAGCACGCAGTCGGCGACCCCGATGGCGAGCGCGCCGCCCGAGCCGCCCTCGCCGATGACGACGGCGACGACGGGGACGCGGAGGCGCGACATCTCGAAGAGGTTGCGCGCGATGGCCTCGGCCTGCCCGCGCTCCTCGGCGTCGATGCCGGGGTAGGCGCCCTGCGTGTCGATGAAGGTGACGACGGGGCGGCCGAACTTCTCGGCGAGTTGCATCAGCCGCAGGGCCTTGCGGTAGCCCTCGGGCTTGGTCATGCCGAAGTTGCGGAAGCGCCGCTGCTTGGCGTCGCGACCTTTCTGCTGGCCGACGAGCGCGACCGGCTCGCCGTGGTAGCGCGCGAAGCCGCAGACGATGGCCGGGTCTTCGGCGTAGCGGCGGTCGCCCTTGACCTCGACGAAGTCCTCGAAGAGACGTTCGACGTAGTCGAGCGTGTAGGGGCGTTCGAGGTGGCGCGCCAGCTTGACGCGCTCGAACGCCGACATGGAGTCGATCCTGTCTTCCATCCTGCCGAGTTGACCTTTATTGATTTGGAGACGACCGGGGAAGGATGTACGTTTATCACCCGCCCGTCAAGTTCGCCGCAAAAGGTCGAGAGGCTCGCTCCGTTTCCCCCTTCGGTCGAAGAGGGGAGACTGAGCAAGCCTCTCGGGTTCGTTTAAGTCTGAGCCGACTACTGCAAGCTGTCGGTGAACGCCTTGAGCAGACGCGCGCGCGACGGGTGGCGGAGCTTGCGGAGCGCCTTGGCTTCGATTTGCCGGATGCGCTCGCGCGTCACGTCGAAGTTCTTGCCGACCTCTTCGAGCGTGTGCTCCTCGCCCGCCGGCCCCAGCCCGTAGCGGAGCTTGATGACGACCTCCTCGCGCGGGCTTAAGGTCGCGAGCACCGCGTCGGTCACCTGCCGGAGGTTGGTCGTGACGACCGAGTCGGCCGGACTCACCCTCGACTTGTCCTCGATGAAGTCGCCGAGGTGCGAATCCTCTTCCTCGCCGATCGGCGTCTCCAAAGAGATGGGCTGCTGCGCCAGCTTGAAGACGCTGCGCACCTTCGGCACCGGCATGTCCACCTTCGCCGCGATCTCTTCGGTCGTCGGCTCGCGCCCCAACTCCTGCACAAGCGCGCGGCTGGTGCGGATGAGCTTGTTGATCGTCTCGATCATGTGGACGGGGATGCGGATCGTGCGCGCCTGATCCGCAATCGCGCGCGTCACCGCCTGCCGAATCCACCACGTCGCGTAAGTCGAGAACTTGTAGCCGCGCCGCCACTCGAACTTGTCCACCGCCTTCATCAGGCCGATGTTCCCCTCCTGAATCAGGTCGAGGAACTGGAGGCCGCGGTTCGTGTACTTCTTCGCGATCGAGACGACGAGGCGGAGGTTCGCCTCGGTCAGCTCGCGCTTGGCCTCCTGCGTCTCGGACTCGCCGGCGACGATGGATTGGTACGTGCGCTTGATCTCGACGAAGGAGATGCTGTGGTCTTCTTCGATCTTCTTCAGGCGGCGCTTGGCGGCCGAGAGCTGGCGCTTGTACTCCTTCTCGGCGTCGGGCTTGATGCGCTTGTTCTCAAGCTTGTCGGAGAGCTTCTTGATCTCGCGCTCGGCCGAGCGCACCTCCTTGTGCGCGACGGCGATGGCGTCGATCAGGCGCAGCCGCGCCGACTCCTTCAGGTTGAGGTTCTTAATCTCCTGCGAGATTTCGAGGCGCGTGCGCGCGACCTTGCGCTTGAGCCGGAGGAGCTTCTTCGAGGACTTGCCGCGCGTCAGCTTCTGCTCGGCGGCGAGCTTCTCCCACTCCTTCAAGCCTTCCTTGAAATGCTTGCGGATGTTTTCGACGCCTTCGAGCGTCCACTGCAAATACTCGTCGGCCTTGTCCTCGGCCTCCGACACGTCGGCCTGGTCGGAGAAGTTGACGATGTCGCGGATGGACAGGCGCCCGTTCTGCAACTCGTCGCCGATGCGGATGAGTTCCTTGACCGCGATGGGCGAGCGCGAGATGGCCTTGTGCGTCTTAATCTGCCCGCGCTCGATGCGCTGCGAGATGGAGACTTCCTGCTCGCGCGTCAGCAGCGGCACCGTGCCCATCTGGCGCAGGTAGACGCGGACGGGGTCGGCCGACTTCTCGTCCTCGCCCGCCGAGAGGTCGAGGTCGTCAACCTCGTCGAGCGTCCCCTCCTCTTCCACGTCGGTCGCGAGCGAGGCGACCTCGGAGATCAACTCCTCGTCCGACTCGACCGCCCCGATGGTCGCCGCTTCGAGTTTTTGCAGAACGTCGTCGATGTCACGGTCCGAGACCGGGTCGCCAGAGACGACCTCGCCGTAGCCTTCGTAGAACTTTTCGCCGCCCGTTTCCAACAGATCAAGCCCCTGCTTCTTCATCTTCTCGCTCAAATCGTGCCCCCCGTCCAGACGCTTATGCCGCGGAAAGCGTCTCATACGTGGCCCCGTACGTTTATGTTTCTACCGCGCGCCGCCGGCCGCCAACCCCCCGTACGCGACTAACCCTTTGATACGGGTGACATTAGATGTCCGACGCTGTTGTCCAGTTGTACTCGCGCCGCACCGGCGAAAGCTGTATAAGGGAGGTTCAAACCACGGACACGCCCCTGAGATGCCGTAGACAACAAGCCGGTTGTTAGCGCCGCGCGAAGATCGGAGCCGTTAACCGAAGAAATAGCACAATTTAGACTTAGTTTCCAGCCGCCGACGGAATTTGTTGTTTTTCCTCTGTAAACCGGGGGTTTTAACCGCCCGTCCCCCGCCCCGAAGGCCGGCGGCGTCGCCCCCGAGCCGCGACCTTCCCCCACCGAGCCGCGAATTTCCGACTCCGGGCCTCAACTTCCGAGAAGAAAGCTCGACATTTCCCCCTCAGAACACGAACGTTTGGGAAAATTGCCGGAATTTTCCGGCTCAGAGCGTGAACGCTCGTCCTCTAAGACCCAAACTTCGTGTTCGGAGGCCGAATTTATGGTAAAAGTTGAGCGGCGACGCTGTTTCGAGTCAAAGAGTCTGTTTTCCTTCAAGAAAAGCCGTGGTTTCTCCTTAGACGATGCTGGCCTGGGTTCTGCTGATCATCTTCTTCTGGGCGGTCGTGCCCGGCCTCATCACGGGCTGGATGCTCGGGGAGCGCGGG
The DNA here is from genome assembly GCA_036388915.1 of Pyrinomonadaceae bacterium. Lineage (GTDB taxonomy): Bacteria > Acidobacteriota > Blastocatellia > Pyrinomonadales > Pyrinomonadaceae > QHXN01. The sequence continues at coordinate 32,971 of DASVQX010000035.1, read as the reverse complement.
CGGAGCTTTCTGCCCGGTCTGCTCCTCGGCGCCGTGTGCGGCCCGTTGGGGATTCTCGGGACGCTCGTCTTTATTTATGTCTCCGACCGCAGGCGCGCGCGCGACCGCCAGCACGTACGCGGCCGCGCCGTCCGCGTCTTCTACGAGATTCCGGTGGTCGGCCGTCTCCACGTCTCGACCGTCTGGGCGCTGGCCGGCCTCGCCACCTTCCTCTGCCTCTGGATGGTCGGCGGCATCTCCTACGAGTTCTACAAGGCCGAGATGAGGCCGGCCGCCGGCGAGCCAGAACAGGCGGCGCGGGTCGCGGCCGAGTCGGCGGGGCCGAAGGCGCTCGTCGAGCCCGACCGGGGCGCCGCCGAGCAGCCGGCCGACCCGAGGCTGAACGCGCAGGCGCAGTCGAACACGTCGGCGCAGACGCGCTCGTCGCTGGTCGGCAGCCTCTCGAACCAGCCGGGGCAGGCGGCGCAGACGGGCGCGCGCGCCGACAACGTCTCGACGGGCTGGCAGCCGCCTCCGCCCACGGCCGGCGGCCCCACGCCCGCGACGGCTCAGCAGCAGGCGGCCGTCTCTTCCGGCCCGGCCGTCTCGCCCGCGAACGCCGCGCCCGCTCCCGCCGCCCCGCCCGCACAGGCTCCCGCGCAGTCGCGCGCCGACGCCGTCGCCGACGTGACACGTGACCTCGCGGCGAGGGGTCACAGGGTGCACGCCGCCTTGAGCGGCGACTCGCGGACGGCGACGCTCTCGCTCACGGGGGCGACGCTGACGCGCGCGGCCGGCAACCAGATACTCGGCAACGGCCGTCTGCGCGGCGCGCTCAAGGCGGCCGGCGTGCGCATCGTCGTCCTGCTCAACGGCGAGGAGAGTTGGACGTACATCCTCTGACAAGCACGCGCCCGACGGCCGACCGCCGATATGGTTTAGAGCCATCAACCATTTCGTCACCCCGCCGCGCCTGCCGTTAAAACTCCCCTTCCCCCGCGCGTCGAAAATGGCCGAAAACTTCGGCGCACTTCCCGGCCCTCGCGGCCGCTCCGATGGCACGCCGCTTGTTTAGCTATACGGCGTCTCCTAAACGAGACTGGTTACGGTGCCGATGCGCCGGCAACCAAAAAGTCGGGGCCCGGCTGCGAAGGGGAGAGCGCAGCCGGGCCTCAGCTTTTATGCGCGCGAAAGGGTTTGGGTCTTTCCGAGCGGGTGGGGGATAATGCAGGGCATGAGTCAAGAAGCGCCGCAGAAAAACGACACCGGCCAGACCGTCCTGGTCGTGGACGACATGAGCGACAACATCATCCTGATCAGCCTCTCGCTACAGGACATGGGCTACCGCGTCGTCACCGCGACCAACGGGGCGGACGCGTTCAACGTGGCAAAGCTGGCGCGCCCCGACCTCATCCTGATGGACATCGCCATGCCGCAGCAGGACGGACTCGCCGCCACGCGCCGCATCCGCGAGGAGGCGGAGTTTCAGGACGTGCCCGTCGTCGCGCTCACCGCCTTCGACACCGACGGCTTTCGACAGGCGGCCTTCGACGCGGGCTTCAACGGCTACCTGACCAAGCCCATCGACTTCGACCGCCTGCGCAACCTGATGGCCAAGCTGCTCGCGCGCGACAAGGGGAACACGACGCGACTCTGAAGCCCCGGCTAACACCGCCCCACCCCGCGCCCCCTTCCACGCGACCCGCACGCCGCCTCCGACTTCGAGCACTCCACGTCCCCCCTTCAACCTTCGACGACCACGCGCCGACGACCCTCTTGACTTTCCGACGCCTCGGGTTAGAGTCTGTCCCGCATCTCGACAGTTGATTGGCGGCATCCGCGGAGGAGGTCAGATGAAGAGAGGGCACTACCTTTTGACGGTCGCGCTGTCGCTGGCGGCGGGGTTCGCTGGCCACGCACTGAGCGGCGGCCTGCCGGCGGCGGCGACGCGCCCGGCCGAGGCGCGCGCGCCGAGGGCTTCGGAGTGGGAGTATTGCGCGGTGGTGAAGGCGCAGGCGGGCGACCCGCGCCGGCAGATTTACTGGATCAACTTTTTCAAGGGCGAGGGCGTCAAGACCGAGCCGGTCGAGGCGAACCTCGGCGGCAACTCGTTCGCGAAGGCGGTCGCGCGGCTCGGCGAAGAGGGCTGGGAGATGGTCGGCGAAGGCCCGCTCGAAGTCCTCCCCGTCGTCCGCCCCGGCCCCGTCATCGGCGTCCCCACCGCCATCTTCTTCAAGCGCCGGATGGAGTAGGCACCTTCGGAGAAAGGCAAAAGGCAAAAGTGGGAGACGGGAAGCCGCGCCGCGCGGGCCGTCCTCACCTTTGCCTTTTGCCTTTCGCCCTCCGGCTTTCGCCGTGGCTACTTCTTCCCGCCCTTCGAGCCGGAGGGCTGAAGCTCGCCTTCGGCGTTGGCGGCCTTCTCGTCGATCTTCTCGACGCCGCCTTTGATCGCGCCGACTAGCGCGCCCATGCCCGCGCTGACGAGGATGTCGCCCGCAGCGTCTCTGGCCTGGGTGAGGAGCGACGGCCCGCCGCCGCCTTTCTTCGAGCCGCCCTTCTTCGAGCCGCCCTTCTTGGCTCCACCTTTCTTAGCGCCGCCGCCCTTGGACGCTCCGCCCTTCTTGGCTCCGCCTTTGGACGCTCCGCCTTTCTTGGCTCCACCCTTCTTGGCTCCGCCTTTAGCGCCGCCGCCTTTGGCTCCGCCCTTCTTCGCGCCGCCCTTCTTCGAGCCACCGCCACCCTTCTTCGCACCGCCCTTGCCCGAAGAGCCCTTCGCGCCACCCTTCTTCGACGACTTCTTCGACGACTTCTTTGACGCCATTTCCCTTTTCTCCTCTGTCAACCGACGGATTGAAAAGCTTGTCTCACAACGTAGCAAATGACGGCGCCGCTGTCATCAACTTTTCTCGCGCGCCGCGCAAAAATCCGCCGCCGCACTCGGGGTCGTAGATCAAACACGCGGCGCCGGGATTATGTTGACTCGCCGCGACGGCGCGTAAAGAATAGGGCGCCCCGGCCGAGCGGCGCCGAGTCGCCGAACAGAAATCTTCGCCGACCACTTCCCTTTCCAGTCACGAGGCGGCGTGAGCGAAAAAGAGTTTCACTACCGTTGGGAGTACGACCTGCGCGCCGAACCGCGCGCGCTCTGGCCGCTCGTCTCCGACACCAACCGCTTCAACCTCGACGCCGGCCTGCCCGACGTTACGCGCCGGACGACCGAGCCAGAGCCGGGGCGCGCCGCGCGGCGCCGTCTCCGCCTCTCAAAGTTCGGCGTCGGCGTCGAGTGGGAGGAGGAGCCTTTCGAGTGGGTACGCCCCTTCCGCTTCGGCGTCGTGCGCCGCTACCGGACGGGGCCGGTCGCCGAGGCACGCGTCTCGGCCGAACTCTCCGAGCGCGAGGGCGGCGGCACGCGCCTCGTCTACGACGTGACCGCGCGCCCGCGCGGCGCGCTCGGCCGCGCCGTCATCCCCGTGCAGGTCGGGCGCGTCAGCGCGCGCAGGTTCGCCGAAGTCTTCCGCCGCTACGACGCGCTCGCGCTCGAAGGCGCGGCGGCGAACGGCGGCGGCGGCGCTCAGTCCGCGCTCGCCGCGTCCGAGCGCGCGCTGCTCGAATCGCTCGGCCGCCGGCTGACTGACGGCGGCGAAGACGCGAAGGCGGTCGCGCGCCTGTGCGAGACGGTCGAGCGCGGCGACGACCTCACGCTCTCGCGCCTGCGCCCTTACGCGCTCGCCGACGCGTGGGGCGCGCCGCGCCGCGAAGTGCTCGAACTCTTCCTGAAGGCGACGCGCGCCGGGCTGCTCGATCTGCGCTGGGAGCTTCTGTGCCCGCTCTGCCGTGGCGCGAAGCAGTCGGCCGAGACTCTGCGCGACGTGCGCGCCGGCCAGCACTGCGACTCCTGCATGATCGACTTCGAGGTGGACTTCGACCGCTCGGTCGAGGTCGTCTTCCGCCCGAACGCTTCGCTCAGGCGCGTCGAGGCGCGCGAATTCTGCGTCGGCGGGCCGCAGGTCACGCCGCACGTCGTCGTCCAGCAACTCGTCCCCGCCCGCGAGAGCCGCACCGTCCGCCCGCTCCTCGAAGAAGGCCGCCACCGCTTCCGCACCCAGACGAATCCGGGGGGCGGACACTTCCTCGTCTCGCACGGCGGCGCGGACGCGCTGACGCTGAGCGCCGAAGTTGACGACCTCGGCGCCGAGGAGTCGCGCGTCTCCGTGCGCCCCGCCCTCACTCTCGTCAACGAGACGGACGCCGAACAACTCTTCGTCGTCGAGCGCACGGCGTGGGGCGGGCAGGCGGCTACGGCCGCCGAGGTCACCGCGCTCCAACTCTTCCGCGACCTCTTCGCCGCGGAGGCGCTGCGCCCCGGCGTCCGCATCAACGTCGGGCAGATGGCCATCCTCTTCACAGACCTGCGCGACTCGACGCGGCTCTACCGCGAGATCGGCGATGCCGTGGCCTTCGGCGCGGTGATGACCCACTTCGACGTGCTGCGCGACGAGATCGCGGCCGCGGGCGGCTCCATCGTGAAGACCCTGGGCGACGCGGTGATGGCCGTCTTCCCGCGCCCGGCGCCGGCGCTGCGCGCCATCATGGGCGCTCAGACGGCGCTCTCGTCGCCGCCCGCCGGCGTGCGCCCGCTCACGCTCAAGGCTGGACTGCACGCCGGCCCGTGCATCGCCGTCACGCTTAACGGACGGCTCGACTACTTCGGCTCAAACGTCAACATCGCCGCGCGGCTCGAACCGCTCTCGACCGGCGCGGACTGCGTGATCACCGGAGACGTGCGCCGCGACCCCGAAGTCGTCGCGCTCCTCGAAGACCCGGCCTCGGGTCTCGCGGCCGAGCCTTCCGAGGCGCGGCTCAAGGGCTTCGACGACGAGTGCTTTGAACTCTGGCGCGTGAAAAGGACATGAGAGTATGACGACCGCCACGACAGCTCCGCCACAGGTTAAGAACGCGCCGCCGCGACGCCGACGGCGCCGGCTCAGGCGCGTGCTCAAGTACGGCTCGGCGCTCCTCGTCGTCCTGGTCGCGTGGGTCGCCTTCGACCTCTACGTGCCGCGCCGCACGTCGCTGCGCGAGTTCGACGCCGACGAGGTGGCGCGGCTTGAGACGGCGATGTGGCACTCCTACTACTCGCGCGAGCGCCTGAAACTTTTCGCGCAGTTGGCCGAGACGCTGCGGACGCAGTACCGGCTCCCCTTCTGGCGCTCGAACGCGGTCGCCTACCGCGCCGCCAAAGCCGCCTTCGTCTTCAAGGACGGGCGCGGCCGCGCCGACTACGAGCGCGCGCTGCCCGACCTCGTCAGTTTTTACGACTCGCTCCGCGCCGTCTCCGACACGGACTTCGACGCGGCGCGCGCGGCGCGGCTTGAACTCGAATGGTGGATCGTCCACCGCGAGCGCCGCCGCCACGCCCCCGGCGACCTCGACCGCGCGCTCGCCGAACTACAGGCCGAACTCTACCGCGTCCCCGCCGAGCGCCTCGCCGAGCACGCGCGGCTGCGCGCCGAGGCGATGGAGATACGCGACACGAAGGCCGACGAGGGCGGCGTCGCGGAGGAAGACTGGAGAAGAATTGACGAGCTGCTCCGCGGCTCCTGGCGCTCGCTTCACGCGGCGGTCAACGCCGCAAAGTGAGGGGCGATGATGGCCGACTTGAATGGGAAGGTCGCGGTCGTGACCGGCGCGAGGCGCTTCCGAGCACGCGCGTCAGCGGGTATGCTGTGCGCGTCGCGCGGCCCGGGCCGCGCGACGCGCACCGTGTGCCTTTATCAGCCTTGTGCCGGCGGGGTGAAAGTTTGTGAACACCGAAATGCTGATCCCCCTGCTCACCTTCGGCGGGACGCTCCTGCTGGTGGTGACGGGTCTCCTCAACTTCTCCGTCTTCGTGCGGACGCTGCGCGCCACGCGGGAGCAGCTTGAGACGGCGCGGCTCCTGTTGGAGAACGCGCGCCAGCAGCCCGAGATTCAGCTCGTGCAGCGCGCCATGTCCGAGACCTCGGACCACCTGCGCATCTTCGTCGAGAAGCCGTACCTGCGCCCCTACTTTTACGACGGCCGGGACTGGGCCGACGGGGACGCCGCGAGCGGCGACGAGGTGAAGGCGGTGGCGGAACTCCTCCTCAACACCTTCGCGTCCGCGATCATCCATTCCGCGGCCTTCCCGCAGTACCCCGTCCGCGGGGTCGAGCAGACGATCAGGTTCCACCTGCGGAACAGCCCCGCCCTGCGCGCCTTCCTGCTCGAAGCCTTCGACCGCTTCCAGCTCGCCGGCCTCGCGCTCCTCCGCCTCAAGAACCGGACGGCGGCTGAGACCGAAGAGGACCTGCGGGCGCTCATCGCGGCCTCCGGCAACGACGAGGCCGAGCGCGCGCGTCGCGAAAGGCTGCTGAGCTACCTGCGCTCCGCCGAAAGCGCGGAGCCTCTGGAGTTGGCGAAGTACAGTCTCGACCGCGCGCGGACTTTGTCGCTGGGGGCGCGGGCAGATTAAGTCCGCGCTACCGGCGCGGAGGCCCGCCCGGCAGGTCAGCGCTCGTTGATCCAGACGGGCTTGGAGTTGCAGCCGGAGCCGTCGCTGCGCCAGCGCGGGCAGGACCAGAAGTAGCTGCCGGAAGAGGTGGGGCCGCGTTTGAGCGTCGGCGTGTTGCAGAGCGCGCAGGGCGGGCCGGCCTCCGGCTCGGGGCGCGGTTCTTCGAGCGCGCCCTTGTCGTCGAACCAGCGCGCGCCGCGGCAGTCGGGGTAGCGGACGCAGGAGAGGAAGGCGTGTTTGCCCTTCTCCTTCGGCAGCCGCAGGCGCATCGCGCCGCCGCACGTCTGACAGGCGGTTTGCAGCAGCGCCTTCCGCTGCTTCGCGTTCTTCGGCGCGTCGCTCAAATACCCGCACGCCTCGCGCCCCGTCGAGCACGCGAGAAACTTTCCCGCCGCGCCCTCGCGCTCGATTAAGAAGCCGGCGCGCTCCTCCTTTTTACACTTCGGGCAGTCAATCGCGCCCTCGGGTCGCGGCACCTGTCGCGCCTGCGCGGCCGACGCCGAGCCTTCCGCGGGCCGCTCGACTTCGGAGCCGGCGATCTGCGCGACCAGCTCCGTCACCATCCCGCGCACCTCGACCATGAACGAGTCCAACTCGTACTCGCGCCGCGCCATCCGCGAGAGCTTCTGCTCCCAGCGCCCCGTCAGCTCGGCCGACTTCAGGAGCGGGCTGGGGAGCATCTTGATGAGCGCCGCGCCCTTCGCCGTCGCCACCAGAGACTTCTTCTCGCGCACGACGTACTCGCGCTTGAGAAGCGTCTCGATGATCGAGGCGCGCGTCGCCGGAGTCCCCAGCCCCGCCTCTTTCATCGCGAGCCGCAACTCCTCGTCTTCGACCTTCTTCCCGGCCGTCTCCATCGCGCCCAGCAGGCTCGACTCCGAGTAGCGCGGCGGCGCCTTCGTCTGCTTCGCCTGCGCCTCGGCGTTTAAGACCTCCGCCGGGTCTTTCGCCTTGAGCGGCGGAAGCTCGGCCGCTTCGTCTTCGTCCTCTTCGCCCGACTTCTTCGACTCTTCCGATTTACCGCCGCGACCGGGCGGCTCGACCTCGCGCCAGCCGGCCTTTAAGACCACCGTGCCGCGCGTGATGAAGCGCTCGCCCTCGGCCTCGGTGACGACGGTCGTGCGCTCAAGCTCGGCGTCGGGGAAGAAGGCGGCGAGGAAGCGGCGCGCGACGAGGTCGTAAATCCTCTTCTCGTCGGGCGAGAGCGCGTCGGGCTTAATCTGCTGCTTGGTGGGGATGACGGCGTGGTGGTCTGTGACCTTCTTGTCGTCAACGTGGCGGCTCGTCAGCTTGGGCTTGCCGCGCGCGAGAATCTTCTCGATGAAGGGGACGTACGGGCCGACCGAGGCGGCGCGGACGTGAGCCTCGATCTCTTCGGCGACGGCTTTCGAGAGGTGGCGCGAGGAGGTGCGCGGGTAGGTGACGAACTTCTTCTCGTAGAGCGACTGCGCCAGCTCCAGAGTCTTCGCGGCCGTGAAGCCGTAGCGGACGTTGGCGGCGCGCTGCAACGATGTCAGGTCGTGCAGGAGCGGCGGCTTCTCGCGCGCGGCCTTCTTCTCGACCTGCTTGACCTCGCCCGGCTTCCCCGCGACTTTGGCGACGACCCGTTCGGCGTCTTCGCGCTTGTCGAAGCGGCTGCCGTCCTTGCCGAACCAGCGCCCGCGGTACTCGCCGCCGGGCGCGCGGAAGTCCGCGACGACCTCGAAGTAGTCTTTGGGGACGAACTCCGCGATCTCTTTGTCGCGCTCGACGATGAGCGCGAGCGTCGGCGTCTGGACGCGCCCCAAAGAGAAGACGCCCTGATGTCCGGCGCGCCGCGCGCGGACGGTCTGGGCGCGCGTGGCGTTGATGCCGACGAGCCAGTCGGCCCTCTGTCGCGCGTGCGCCGAGTCGCGCAGGCCCCTGTACTCTTCGGCCGGCTTCAGGTTGCGGAAGCCTTCGAGGATGGCGTCGCGCGTGAGCGACGAAATCCACAGGCGCTCGACCGGCTTGCGGCACCCCGCGAGCCTGTAGACGAGGTCGAAGATCAGCTCGCCCTCGCGCCCCGCGTCCGCCGCGTTGACGACCGTCGTCACGTCCTCGCGGCCGAGCAGCGCGCGGATGACTTTGAACTGTTCGGCGGTGCGCTCCGACGGATGGTACTTGAACTCGTCGGGCAGAATCGGCAGGTCTTCGACGCGCCAACGCTCAAGCCGCGCGTCGTACGCCTGCGGGTCGTCCAGCTCGACCAGATGGCCGACGCACCACGTCACGATGTCCGCCTCGCCCGAGATGAAGCCCTCGCCCCGCCGCGTCGCCCCCAGCGCCGCCGCAACGTCCCGCCCCATCGAAGGCTTCTCGGTTACTACCAGTCGCATCTCGCCAGACGACCGCGCGGCCCTCAGTACTCCTCGCTGTTCGTGTAGTAGACCTGCAAGTCCTTCTCGCCCGTGATGAGCCAGCGGCCGCCGGCGCGGATGAGGGTGAGCTGCTGGCGGACGGAGCCCGTCGAGTTCTTGTCGGGCGAGTCGAATTCCCACGTCTTGTCGAAGGCGGCGGTGGCGCGCAGACCCGTCGGGTCGGGGGTGACCTGAACGTTGTCGAGGCTCACTTCCATCTTGTCGTAGCGGACGAAGGCTTTCGAGCGGTCGGAGCGCACCAGCGTGGCGGCGACGTTCTGCCGCTTGTAGAAGGTCTCCAGCACGTCGGCGTAGCGGCTCATGTGCTTGTCGAGGTCGCGCTCGCGCGTGGAGTCGGCCCACTCTTCGAGCGCGTCTTTGACATCCTTCCTGACGCGTTCGGGGTCGCCGCGCGGCGGCGAGCCGTTGTTCTCCTCGAACGCCTTGAGCAGGTCGGCGTTGGCGCGGTCGTTCGTCGTGAGCTGGTCGTCGTCGTAGTCGGCGCTCGGCTTATACCACGCGCGCGACTGGAAGTACTGGCGCAGGTCGTTGTCCGAGAAGGTGCGGCCGTGGCGCGCGTAGACCGTGTTGCGCAGGCGGACGAGGTAAGCGGGCGACACCCCCGACAGGTCTGAGGGCGAGAGCAGAGAGCCGCCGATAATCTTCACCTCGGCGAGCTGCACGGACTCCGGCAGCGGCGTCGGCGTCGGGCTGGCGTTCGTGTTCGTGTTGGCGCGCGGCGTCGGCGTCGGGCGCGTGTTGACGGTCGTCTTCCCTCCGCCTTGGTTCATGTAGAGAAGCAGGGCCACCACACCCAGCCCGGCCAAGCCGACGAGCACGACGGCGAGCAGGCCGAGGGCGTAGCCCTTGCGCGAGCGTCGCGCGGGCGGCGGGTACGGGCCCGGCGGCGGCTGTTGCCCGCGCGGCGCGGGGGCGAATTGCGCGGGCGGGCGCGGCGCGTGCGCCCCGGCGGCGCCGTGCACGACCGTCACCTCCTCCCGCCCAGAGGAGGTCGGGGTCTGGGGCGTGGGGTGTGTCGGCGTGACGTGCGCGGGGCTGGCCGTCGCGGGGAAGAATGGCTCAGTCGGACGCTGCGACGCGTCGGCCGCATGGGTCGCGCCGGCCGACGCCGCAGGGTCGGACACTAGCGCGGCCTGTATCTCGCGCGCGAACTCCGAGGCGTCGCGCGGCCGCTCGTCGGGGTTCTTGGCGAGCGCGCGCGTGACCGCCGCGCGCAGCGCCGCCGGCACCTGCACGTCGGCCGGGAGCGGCGGCGGCGGCTCGCTGATGTGCTTGAAGATGAGGCTCGTGATGTTTGAGGCGGAGAAGGGCGGCGAGCCGGCGAGCATCTCGTGGAGCATCGCGCCCAGGGAGTACACGTCGGCGCGCGAGTCGAGCGGGTCGCCCTTGCACTGCTCGGGCGACATGTAGAAGAGCGTGCCGACCATCGTGCCCGCCTCCGTGAGCGTCGAGTTCTCGGCGGCCATGTCGCGCAGCTTGGCGATGCCGAAGTCAACGACCTTGACGCTCTCGCTGGGGCTGTCCTCGTCGGCCGGGGTGACGATGATGTTGTCGGGCTTGATGTCGCGGTGGACGATGCCGCGCCGGTGCGCCGCCCCGACGCCCGCACACACGTCGCGCATCAGCGAGACGGCGCGCCGAGCGTCGAGCCGCCCCTCGCGCCTCAGCAGCTCGCGCAAAGATTCGCCGCGCACCAGCTCCATCACGATGTAGGCGAAGCCCTCGGGGCCGCGCGCCTCGCCGTAGTCGTGGATGGTGACGACGTTCGGGTGGTGGAGCTGCGCGGCGGCGCGCGCCTCCCGGCGGAAGCGCTCGACCAGCTTCTCGTCGCCCGTCAGCCTCTGGTGTAGAACCTTGATGGCGACCTCGTCGCCGATGTGGACGCGGCGCGCGCGGTAGACCACGCCCATCCCGCCCGTGCCGAGCGGCGACAGGACTTCGTACTTGCCGTCGAGCACGCGCCCCACGAGCGAGTCGCCGGCCGAACCCGCAGGCGAAGACGCCGCGGCGGCCGCATCGCGCCCGGCCGCCCCGACCGGCTCGGTCGTCTCCGCGCCGGCGTCGTAGGCGGTCTTCGCCCCGCAGCGCGTGCAGAACAGCGCCCCCTCGCGCAGCGGCTCGTTGCAGTTCGGACAGTTCATAACTTAAAGGCGGGAGGACGAAGGATGAAGGATGAAGGAAAGGCGTCGAAGCCCCCCTTCATCCTTCATCCTCCCGCCTTCGTCCTTGCTTTTCTTGTCCCGTCACGCGGGACTAATTTAGCCTTATCAACCTTCGACGGCGTCGAGCACGCTCGTCGCCTTCTTCTCGTAGGCCGCGATGGCGGCGGCGTTCTGGCGCTCGACCTCCGTCAGCGCGGCGTCCGTGTACTTCGGGTTGGGCTTGTACCAGTCGAAGCTCTTGAAGTAGCCCTGGAGCCACCTGTCCTTGAAGACCTTGCCGTGGCGCGCGTAAATCTCGTTGCGGAGCTTGCGCGCGTCTTCGAGGAACATGCCTTCGAGGAGCGCGTTGGTGACCGGCGTCGTGCTCAGCCCCTCTTTGACCTTGCGCTCGAAGGCGACGATGGTCGCGATGTTGTTCTTCTCGGTCTCGGACAGCTCCGGCTCCGCGTTGTCCTCGCGCGCCTCGTACCACGGCTGGCTCCAGAAGTACTGCGCCAGCCACTCGGTGCGGAACTGGCGCCCGCGCCGCGCGTAGACCTCGTTGCGCAGCAGGCGCAGCTCGTGGAGGCTCAGGCCCTTCAACATCTCCTCGGACAGCGCGCGCTTCTCGAAGTGCTCCATGTCTCCGGGCGAGACGGCCGCGCGCCGCTGCTTGCGCTGCGCGGCGTCGATGGCGGCCAGATTCTTCCGCTCGGTCTGCGTGAGCTGACGCGCGTCGTACGAGGGGTCGGCCTTGTACCAGTAGCGCTCCTCGAAATAGTTCTGGAGCCACGGGTCGTCCTCGAAGCGCTTGCCGCGCACGGCCTCGACCTCGGCGCGGAGGATGCGCCACTCGGCGGCCGAGTGCGTGCCGAGCTTCTCCTCGGTCATCGGGCGCGCCTGCCACCAGCGCAGATCGCCCGCCTCGATCTGGTCGTGCTTCTCGGCCTCAAGCTCGCGGATCACATCGAGGTTGGCGCGCTCGGTCGCGTTCAGCGACGCGTTGCTGAAGTTCGGGTCGGGCTTGTACCACGGCTTGTCCTTCAAATAAGACTGGATGTCGCGGTCTTTGAAGACGCGGCCGTGGCGCCCGAAGACGATGCCGCGCAACCTGCTCAAGTCCCAGAGGTCGAGCTCCTCCAACTGCTCTCGGGTGACCCTCTGCTTGGCGTAGTCCACGGCTTCGAGCTTCTCGAAGGGACTGAGCTGTTGCGGCTTTTCCGACAGGCCGCGTATGAGGGCCTCGACCTCTTTGACGGTGGCCTCTAAGGCAACGTCGGCGATGACTGTTAAGTTGGCGCGCTCCGTCTCGTTCAGCGCGGAGTCGTTGAAGCTCGGGTTCGGCTTGTACCAGGGCTTCTCCTTCAGGTAAGCCTGGATTTCGCGGTCTTCGTTGTCTGCGAAGATGCGCCCGTGGCGGGCCTGAATCAGCACGGACAACAGTATCAGGTGCCGTTGGTCGAGCCCTTCCAACTGCTCGCGCGTGACACTCTGCTTCGCAAAGTCGAAGGCTTCGAGCTTCTCGAAGGCGGTGGGCTGCCGCGCCGAGGGCGCGGCCTGCTCGGCGGCGGCGGGGGCGCCCTGCGTCGGACACGCGGCGGCCGCGAGCACGACGAGCGCCAGCGCCGCGGCCGTGCGTTTGAGTTTTATGGGGATGGTCTTCATCGGGGGAAACGTTCCTCCTGCGTTCGTCCTGATCAAAAGGTTGACTGAAAACTCAAGGGGCTTTGCGCGCCGGCCCCGCCGCCTTCGTCGGCGCGACGTAGCGCGCGACGCCGTCGGCGATTGACTCGGCCATGCGCCGCTGCCCCTCCTCGGTCTTGATGAACTCGGCGTCTCCGGGGTCGGAGAGCGTGACCATCTCGATGGTCACGACCGGCACCTCCGAGAAGATGGAGCCGGTGAGCGCCCCGCCCTGCTCGCGCCCGACCTTCGTCTGGTAGTCGGTGCGGACGCCGTTATCTTCGAGCGCGCCGCGCAAACCTTCGGACAGCCCCGAGTGGACGGCCTCTGCGGCGCGGCGGCTCTCTTCTATAACGACGGGGCCGGGGCCGGCCGTTCCGTCCTTCGCGCGCCCCTTCCTGTCCGGGTAGTAGACGGCGAAGCCGCGCTGCGCGCTGGCGTCGCAGTGGAGCCGGAGCATCACCGCGGCGCGCGCGCGGTTGGCGACGAGCGCGCGCTCCTTGTTCCTGACCAGCTCGCCTTCGGAAGACTTAGTCATCACGACCTCGTAGCCGCGCGCCTCCAGAACCTCGCGCAGCTTCGCGGCGACCGCCCAATCGACGTGCGCCTCGCTCGTGCCGTTCTGGAGGTTCTGCCCCGACGCCACCTCCGAAGGGTGGCCGGGGTCGATGCAGACGACGGTGCGCGCCGCCGCTTCCGCCAACTCCCCGGCCGGGACTTCCGCCGCCGTTTTCGCGGCCTTCTCCACCTTCGAGACTTTGCCCGAGGGGCGCGGCGCCTCCTTCCTGACCTGCGCCGGGGCGCAGGTTAAGAGGAGCATAAGCACGAGTGCGAGCGGGGTCAGAAGTCTCATCCGGGTACGGGTCAAACGGGCGCTGTTCAAGGGCGTGAATTGATGGTAAAAAAGCGGTCGCGTAATCCGGCCTTTAAGCCCGGCCCGACGGCGGCCGGGGCCGCGGGCATTATTCGACTCGGCCGGACGCGTTGTCAAACACACCCCTTTTAAGACGCGCGCGCCCCGTCGGCGCCGAACCGACTTGACCCGGCATGACCAGCCGCACCCCCGACCGCCTCTCGATACGACGCCGCCCCACGGGTCTGCCGCTGATGCGGCAGTGGTGGGGCAAACTCCTCTTCATGCACTGGCCGGTGCCGGTCAGTGCGCTCCGTCCGCTCGTCCCGCCGCAACTCGTCATCGACACCTTCGACGGTCAGGCGTGGGTCGGCGTCGTGCCGTTCAAGATGTGGGGCGTCCGCCCCTACTTCGGGCCGCCCGTGCCGGGATTGAACACATTCCTTGAGCTGAACGTCCGCACCTACGTCCAGCACAGGGGCGTGCCCGGCGTCTGGTTCCTCTCCTTAGACATCAACAGCCCCGTCGCGCGCTGGGGCGGCCGGCGGTTCTTCTTCCTCCCCTACCACAGTGCCGAGATGAGCTTCGCGCAGTCGGGGAACTCGATTGACTTCGCCTCCGAGCGACCGGCGGGCGACGCACCCGCCGCCTCGTTCCGCGCCGGCTGGACGGTCGGCGAGAGGCTGCCGCAGTCCGAGCATGACTCGCTCGAATTCTTCCTCACCGAGCGCTACTGCCTCTATTCGTCCTACAGGGAGCAGCTCTACCGCTGCCGCGTCTTCCACGACCCGTGGCCGCTGCGCGCCGCCGAAGTCTCCGCGCACGACTCGACGATGCTTGAGGCGCTCGGCATGACGCCGCCCGCCGGCGCGCCGCTCCTCCACTACGCGGAGGATTTGAAGGTGGACATCTGGCCGCTCCTCCGCGTCGAGCAGGACACGCGCGACCACGTCTTCGAGACGGCCGGCGCTTCCGAATTGATCGGCTAACAGGTCAGAACCGCCCGCGGTAGCGGGCGGCCCTTTGCCACCCGGCACAGCCGAATGACAAAGGGCCGCCCGCTACCGCGGGCGGTTCTGACTATTTAAGCGGGTCGCGCGTGCGGGGCGGCGGGCCTTTCAGCTCGTCGGGGTCTAAGACCGTGCGGAGCCGGCCGTCGAGCAGGTAGAGGCGCTGCATCTCGGGGAGCGTGAAGGGGCGCGCGCCGCGGCGGCCGAAGACGGCGAGCTGGTTGCCGCTCTCGTCCACGGCGCGGTCGCGGTCGAGCCCCTTCGAGACGGCGAGCGCCGGCCCCTTCGTGCGGAAGGTCGCGACGAGGCGCGGCTCGGGCGCGGGGCTAAAGCCGCCGTAGGTCGGCATCGTCTCGGGCGAGGTGAGTTGCAGGACGCGCAGGCCGTTGCGTCCGTCGGCGACGTAGGCGAAGAGGCTCGCGTTCGTCATCGCGACCTTGACCTGATGCACGTCGTTGAGCTCGCCGCCCGCGTCGAACTTCATGTGCAGACGCGGGGCTTCGGGGCGCGTCACGTCAACGATGGCGACGCCCTCGGGGCCGTCGGCGACGTAGGCGTAGGTGCGCGCGACGTAAACGTCGCGGGCGTGCGCGAGCGGCACCGTGGCGCCGCCGACGACCTCGCCGCGGGGGAGCGACTTGCAGAAGACGTTGGCCGAAGTCTTGCACGGGCCGGGCGGGAGGAGCGTCAGGTCGATGACCTTGAGGCCGTCGTCGTCCACGACGAAGCCGTAGCGGAACTGGACGGCGATTGACTTGGGGTGTCGGAGCAGGGGCTCGCCGACGGTCTTGACGACGCGCGGCGAGGTCGGGTCGTCGATGTCGATGATGACGAGGCCGCTGTTCGTCGTCACGTAAGCGAACGTGCCCGCGATGGTGATGTTGTTCGCGCCGCCGAGCACGCCGCCGGGGTTGAAGTGGTCTTCCTGCCGTCCGTCAACGTTGAGCGTGGCGCGCTTCAGATAGTTGTTGAGCGGGTCGCCGTCGAGGAGCGTCGCGGCGTTGACGAGTATCAAGCCCTCCTCGCGGTCGGCGACGTAGAGGTACGCGTAGAGCGGGTGAATCGGCTGCTCCTCGTTGACGAGCGGCGCGGGCTTCCCTTCGCGCTCCTTCTGCGGAAGTTTCTGCCACTCGTCCCAAATCCTCTTCGCCTCGTCGGGGCTGACCGAGCGGCCGTCGGCGGTCAGACGCCAGCGCGCGGGGTCTACGCCGAGAGTCGTCGGCGAGGCGACGGCCGTCGCGTACTTCGTGTCCACCCAGAGCCTCTGCCCGAAGCGCGAGACCGGCGCGGTCGTGATGCGCTCGGAAAAACCCTTGTGGTCGATCTGCGCCACGTCGTAGACGCGCAGGCCGCCCTCGCCGGCCGCGACGTAGGCGTACTCGCCTCGCAACTGGACGCCGAGCGCCTCGGGGTTGCCCTTGTGCTCGTAGAAGGTCTTGAGTTTTCGCCCGCCCGCGACGAACGTACGGAAGTCGTCGGGGTACGCGAGTTCGTGCAGCGTGCTCCCGTAGACGGCCTGCGGCTCGTCGCGCTCGGTGACGGCGACGACTTCGAGCGCGTCTTCGGCGGCGACGTAGACGTAGCGCCCCATGAAGTTGACGAAGTTCGTCCCCTGCATCAGCAGTTGCGCCATCCACGCGTTGTTGTCGCCGCGCTTTGAGACGTGACAGTCGGAGCAGGTCTTCGTCTCCGTGGTGCGGACGGTGTGCGGGACGTGCGTGGCGAAGGACTGGCCCGAGAAGCCTTCGGCCGAGACGGTCTGCTGCTGCGAGTAAATCCACTCGCGGTTCTGGTTCTGCGAGCTGACGAGCACGGCCGAGCGCGACGCGGCGGGCGCGACGCGGCGCCCCGTGACCGTCCCGTCGCGGCCGAGCATGAACACGTCGTCCCTTAAAACCTGAAAGTTGTAGGTCGTGAAGTTGCGCGATGTCTCGCCCTCGAAGTGGCGGTTGGGCATCCTGGCGTTGGCGCGCATCGAGAGGTGACAGCCGAAGCAGCTCGTCATCCACGCGGAGTGGCAGGTGTAGCAACTCATCGTCTGGTTCGAGTGCGCAAGCTCGGCCTCGTCGGCCGGCACGTCGCCCCAGACCTCTTGTTTGTTCTCGTCAACGCGGACGGTCTTGGCGTAGGCCGAGCGCCAGTTGTAGTCGGCTTCGTGCCCCTTCGTCTGCGTCACGGTGTAGGCGGTCTGCTTGACGCGCCACCAGCGCCCCAGCTCGACCGAAGAGTTCTGGACGATGTCGCCCGCGTGGAGGCGGACGGGTTTGCCGTTCGAGTCCGGCCGGTCGCGGTCGCTCGCGATGCGCTCGAAGACGGGGACGCGGACGGGGCGGCCGCCGCTCATGCGCTCGAACCGGGTCTTGGCGTCGCGCAGGAAGTTGCGCCCCTGCCCGCGGACGTAGTTGCCGCCCTCCGCGCTCTGGCCGTCGGCCGGCTCGACGAGGTTGAAGCCCGCGGCCCGGCCGGAGGCGGTGAGCTTCGCCGGCTCCCTGACCGTGCCGTGACAGTCGATGCAGTCGATCTCAATCGCCGCGCGGGCTTCGTTGTAGAGGACGCCGTTGCCGTGCGCGTCCTGCCGGAAGTGGCAGTCAACGCAGTGCATCCCCTTCTCCAGGTGGATGTCTTTGAGATGAACGGGGACGCCGGCCGGCGGCGGCACAGTCTTGTCGCTGGCGTCGTCGCGATACGAGACCGCCTGCTTGAGCTTGTCGGGCGTCACCTCGCCCACGCGGTCGCCGTTGGCGTCGAGCATGTGGCCTTCGCGGTCGCGCTTGAAGACGGCGCGGAAGAGCCAGCCGTGGCCGTGGAAGTCTGCGAACTGCGTGCGCGCCATGCGCGAGTTGAACTCGGGGGTGCCGGTCTTCTGTAGAAACTCGGGGTCAGACCAGTTGCCGCGCGCCGAGGCGCCTTCGGGGTTGCGGTCTAACTTTTTGTACTCCTCCTCCGAAGAGATGTCGGGCCGCTTCGGCGGGTACATGCCGGCGGCGCGCGCGTCGGTCTCGTTGTCCCACCAGAGCAGGCCGAGGTAGGTGGCGACCATGTTGTTGCCGGGGTGCATGTGGCAGGTCATGCACTGCGAGGTCGGGATGCGGCTGGTGAACTGGTGTTTGACCGGGTGGCCGGGCTCGTCCCTCTTGTCCTTCAACTGTTCGTCTTCGCTCGCGGTCGTGCCGCGGTTGCCGTAGCGCGCCCACTCGGGACTCGAATGGACGGGCGAGCGGTCGTTGGCGTAGACGACGTGGCAGGCCGTGCAGCCCGACGAGCGGTAGTCGCCGGGGTGGTCGTTCGTGCCGAGGAAGTTGAGCGTCGGGTCTACGAGCCGCGTCTTCTGAAGTCCTAAGTAGACCGGGTCTGTGCGGTTGAGCGTGCCGAGGCCGCGCGCGCTCAGGCCCTTGTCGGGCTTGCCCGGCTCAGTCTCTCGCTCGGGCAGTCCCACTTCGGAGCGGCCGCGCCCGCCGCGCTCGAAGACGCGGAGGATGTTGCCCGGCTGCGAAATCTCCCAGCGCGGCAAAGGGTCGAGGTACGAGAGCGCGCCCATCCACGTCCGGGTCGCGGGCGCCGGCGGCGGGAGTTGAACCATGCGCTCGGGCGCGCCGCGCTCCTCGCCGTAGCTCTCGCCGAAGCGCGTGTCTTTGAGGGGGAAGCCGCCGTTGTTGTAGAGAGCCGCGCCCCAGAGCATCGCGCCGTGGCGCATCATGCTGTTGCGCGCGGCGGCGACTTCGGCGGTGTGGCAGCCCGTCGAGGAGCACGTCAACTCCGCCGCGCGGAAGTCGCCGGGGTTGACGAAGCGGACGAACTCGCGGCTCTCGGCGGCGAGCAGGGCGTTGGTGCGTTCGGGGTTGGCGCTCGAATACTTCCCGTCGCGGCCCGCCCAACGCTCGGGGTAACGCGGCGCGACGTGCGCGGCGCGCATCACTTTATCGAACTCCGCGTCGCCGCGCCGGAGTTTGCCGCGCGCGGCTTCGTCAACTCTCGGAAACGGGTTGCCGCCGTGGCAGGCGGTGCAACTGAGGCTCTGCCCGTCCGTGCCGTCGTCCTTGAGCTTACCGTCGCGCGTCCTGTGCATCGGCTCGCTCCCCGCGTGACAACTGAGGCAGCCTTCGACCTTCGGCCCTTCGGCCCGTGCGGGAGTGGCCGCGGGCGTGGGCGCGGGAGTCGGACTCGTCTGCGCGGGAGTTTGACGGGCGGCCGTGCGCGCGTCGGAGCGTGCGCCGCCCGACGCGACGAGGCCGCACGCGACGAGCGCCGCGAGCGCGAGAATGATCTTGAACCTCTCCACGGGGCTGAGCCGACGCATGTGCTTGTCCGTTTGTCTCCCGCGTTCGGAATCAGAATGAGAATCGCAGCGTGCCGAAGAGCGCGTAGAGCGGCTTCGACGGGTCGATGACCGTCTCGTCGGGCGTGCAGAAGTCCGCCACGTTGGGCGGGCAGTTGCGCGCGCGGTCGGTGTAGATGTCTCGGAAGCCGCGGCCGGGCTTGAGCATCGACGCGCCGAAGTTGAGCGTCACGTTGTTGATGAGCCGCGGCCGGTACGCGACTCCGACGCTCAAGTCCTGGCCGATGTCGTGTCGGATGCGATTTTGAAACAGTAGATATTCGAGCGGCTCGGTGCGGTGGAAGCGCAGGTAGTTGAAATTGAAGATGGCCTTAACGCGCTGCGTTAGTTCAACGTCGTAGCCGAGGTTGCCGATGACGATGCCGGGGTTGACGTGGTTCGCCTGCCCCTGCGTCTTGCTGCTCCGAAGCGACGGCAGCAGGCTCAAAGGCTGAACCAGCCCGACGGCCGTGCCGGCGAGCGGGATGCCGACGCGGTTCCAGAAGGAGAACTGGCCGCCGACGAAGTTCGGGTCGTCGAGTATCGCGTCGAAGCCGCCAGCGCGGCCGTCGGTCGGGTTCTTGTCTCCCGAGGCGAAGAAGAAGGAGGCGCGGAACCGCTGGTAGTCGTAATCGACCGAAGCCTCGGCCGCCGCCATGTGCGCCTTGACGCGCGTCCTGCGCCCCGCAATGGGGTTGCGCGAATCGGTGCCGAGCGCGAAGTAGTAGGAGTTCGACAGGTTGACGCGGCCGACGTGCCCGTCGCCCGACAGCCCGAGGTAGCCGACCCTCACCGAGTGCGGCCGCGCGTCGCCGACGACGGCCGGACGGACTTTAAAGCCGTTGCGGTCGTACTCGACGCCGGCGCGGTCGTCGTTGAAGTGAAAGCTCGCCTGCGCCGTGTAGCCCTTCGCCAGAAAGTCCTGCCGGAAGAGGTTGGCGACGTAGACGTTCTGCCGCCGCCGGTCGAAGCGGTTGAGGCCGCTGTTGGTGTCCTTCTCAAGCTGAGCGAAGTAGGCGAGGTTGAACTGGTAGCGATTATTTTTGAAGGCGCCGAAGACGCGCGCGCCGAGGTTGTTGTCGGCGTAGACGAAGCCGCGGAAGTCCGAGACGAACGGCTGAATCCCCGCGCGAATCGAGATGGCGTCGTAGTTGGCGTTCACGTCTTCGAGCTTGACCTCGGCGAAGGCTTCCTCGAAGGAGAAGTGAAAGTCGGTGCGGGTCGTCCCGCGCCGCGGGTCGATGTTGAGCACGCCCTGCTCGCGCGCGCGGACGTAGTTGGGGACGCTGAACGTGGGCGAGAGTTTTATCGCCCACTGTCGTGGCCTGAAGGTCGTGTCGCCGCTGAACATCTCAAACGAGAGCTGGAAGATTTGATTGAGCGCGAGCACCTCGGGCTTGCCGAAGAACTCGGCAGAGCCGGGCCGCGCGCTGCTCGGGTTCGAGGGGACGGGCGTCCGCTGCTGCTGGACGGCCGTAAAGCTCGTCGCCGAGAGAATCAGAAAGACGTGCTGGCCGAAGATTGGATAGTCGCCCTTGAGGATCGACTGGTCGTAAGGGTTGAGCGCGCCGCCGCGCCGGAAGGGGATGTCGCGGCCGGCCGAGACGCCGCCGTAACGCTCGTACTCGGGGAAGTCTATCCGCCAGCGGTCGCGGACGGGTACGCGGTCGGGGCGCGTCGCCTCCTCGACACGGACGCCCGAGCCGCCCGCGTACCCCGTCGGGCTCTCGTCACCCTCGCCGGCCGGCGGGACGGAAGGCGCGGGCGCGCCCTCTCTACTCGCGAGCGTGATGTCGAGCGCGGTGTCACGCCCCGGCTCGACGCCGACGTTCTCGACCGCGTCGCCGCGCGCGAGGGCGAAGGGACCGTACTTAACTTTACTGTCAAAGCTCGCCTTAAACGGCGCTTCGAGACGGACGCGGTACGCGCCCGCCGGGAGTGTGAGCGAGTACGTCCCGTCGGCTTTCGTGCGGGCGCGGTAGAGGCGTGTGCTGACCTGATTGACGGCGACGACGACGGCGCCCGCGACGCCTCTGGGCGAAGTGCCGGGCGAGTCGAGGACGCGCCCCGCCAGACGCCCGCGCTCCTGCGCGTCGGCGGCCGGCGCGGCGGCGGCGCAGAGCAGGAGGACGACGGCGCACGCGGCCGGGGTGAATCGCGACGGGGGAAGAAACATGAAACGCCTCGGCCGACTTTTAGCACGGAGGGCGCCCGCCCGACAATAAATTTCACCGCAACAAATCCGTTGCCGGCGGACGCCCTCCGGTGTTAGCGTGCGCGGCATGGGCGAACGCGACGAAGCCGTCACGCGCGGCTTGGAGTTCATCTACCGCACGGCGCGCGACCCCGAGAGCTTCGCCGCCTACGGGTTCGACTACACCTTCTGCCTCAACTGGATCGCCGCCACTTCGCGCGGCGCCGCGCTCAGGCGTTCGGCGCGCAAGATGGCGGTCGAGTGCGCGCGACGCTGGCGGCGTGAGCACCCGACGGTGCCGCCGGACGCCGACGCCGAATGGGTCGCGCAGGCAGTCTTCGGCGGGCTGACGGCCGACCGCCTGGGCTTTCGCGACGCGGCCTTCCGGCGCGAGGTGCGGCGCGCGGCCGCGCAGGTCAGCGCCGAAGACCTCCTCTGGTTCGACCCGGCGGCGGGGCCGCCGCCCGAAGACCTGCCGGCCGACTGCGCGTGCGGCGAGGCCAACCCGCGCGGGCGCAAGACGTGTCGCGGCTGCAAGCGTCGCCTGAAGCGTCTGAGCCGCTACGAAATCTGGCTGCTGGCGCTCATCCGTGGCTACATGGGCGAGCGCTACCGCGTGAAGCTCGGCGCCACCTACGCGCAGGTCATCGGGTGGCTGCCCGTCATGCGCCCCTACCCGCCGCTCGCGCGCGGCTACGAAGATTTCATCTGGGCGGTCTACGCCGTAACGCACGTCGTCTACACGCTCAACGGCTACAGCACCTACAAGCTCTCGCCGCGCTGGCTCCCCGACGAGTACGAGTTTTTAAAAGACTCGCTCGACGACGTGATCGGCCTGGGAGACCCCGACCCCGTAGGCGAGATGATCGACTCCTTAAAGTCTTTCGGACTCTCCGACCGCCACGCGCTCATACGCAGGGGCACGGACTTCCTGCTCGCGTCGCAGAACGCCGACGGCAGTTGGGGCGACCTGGAGGCCGAAGACGTTTACGAGCGCTACCACCCGACGCTGACGGCCGTCAACGGCCTGCGCGACTACGCGTGGACGAAGAGGGCGCTCGTCTTCCCCGAACTCGCCCCGCAGCTTCGGCGCTGGGCGCGCGCCCGCGCCTGAACGCCTCTCTTAAGTGTCTTGACTCGGGGCGGCGGAGTGATAGATTGTCTCGCGCCGGCATCATCTCTTTATGTTGAAGGCTCTCACGTCACAGTCCAACACGCGCCGCCTACTTTCGGCGGCGCTCTCGCTCGCCGCCGTCGCGTTTCTCGCGGCGCCCGCGCGACGCGGCTGGGCGCAGGCGTTAAGCCCCGTGCTCGTCAGCCAAGCAGGCTCGACGCGCGCCGTCGCGCTCGACGCTTTGACGCGCGTGCCCGAGCCTTTCGCGCCGACCTCGCCCGTCAGCTTCGGCGCCGACGCGCGCACCCGCGTGATGCTCTTCGCCATGAACCTGCGTCTCGCGCCGGGCGAGGACGTGTCGGCGGTGACGGCCGACGCGGAGGACGCCGCACGGCGCGTCCACGCGCTCGCGGTCGAGCACGTCGGCCCCGTGCCCGGTCAGGAGTGGATGACCTCGGTCGTCGTCCGTCTTAATGACGCGCTCGCCGACGACGCGGGCGACGTGCTCGTCCGCATTACTTACCGAGGCGCGCCGAGCAACCGCGTGCGCGTCGCGCTCGGGCACGTCGGCGGCGGGCCGCCCGACGACTCCGGCGCGGTGCCGACGCCCGCGCCGCCCGCCGTCGCCGCGACGCCGAACGCCAACTCCGTCACCGCCGGCAACCTTACGACCGCCGAGGTCGAGACCGTCATCGCGCAGGCCGTCTCGGCGGCCGCCGCTCTGGGCCGCGCGGTGACGGTCGCCGTGACAGACCGCGAAGGAAACGTGCTCGGCGTCTTCCAGATGACGGGCGCGAACGCCTCGACGCGCGTCGGCGGCGGCGGACGCTTCGGCGAGGGCTTGGAAGGGCTTGACGTGCCCGCGCAGCTCGCGGCCGTGTCGAAGGCGGGGACGGCCAGCGTCTTCAGCACGCAGGGCAACGCCTTCACGACGCGCACGGCGGGCTTCATCATTCAGGAGCACTTCCCGCCCGGCACGGCGTTTCAGCCCGCGGGGCCGCTCTTCGGCGTGCAGTTCTCGCAACTGCCCTGCGGCGACATCAAGCGGCCGGCGCTGCCGCTCGGGCTTTCGGCCGATCCGGGCA
This sequence comes from Pyrinomonadaceae bacterium, assembly GCA_036388915.1. Taxonomy (GTDB): domain Bacteria; phylum Acidobacteriota; class Blastocatellia; order Pyrinomonadales; family Pyrinomonadaceae; genus QHXN01. The sequence goes on along the minus strand of DASVQX010000035.1, from coordinate 9,666 downwards.
GCGCGCCGCTCTACAAGAACGGCGTCGCGGTCGGCGGCGTCGGCGTCGAGGGCGACGGCCTCTACACCTTGGACAAAGACCCGACCGACTTCGACAAGCCCTTTGAAGAACTGATCGCGGTCGCGGCTCAGCGCGGCTTCCGCCCGCCCGACCTCATCCGCGGCGACAACATCATCGCCGGCGGCGTGCGCCTCGCCTACTTAAACGTGACCGACGAGGACGCGCCGCGCCCCTCGACGATGTCCTTCGCGTCATTGCCGGGCGCGCTCGTCTCGCCCGTCCAGCCGGCGCAGCCCTCCGAGTTCGTCGCGGCGACGGCGGGCGGCGTGAACGGCGCGGCCGACACGCGCTTCTTCCCCGTGGCCGGCAGTTCCTCCGGCTCGCCCAACGCGCTGACGGCCGCAGACGTGCAGCGCGTCGTCAACCAGGCGGCGCAGCAGGCCGACATCACGCGCGCCGCCATCCGTCAGCCCTTGGGAAGCGCGGCGCGCGTCAGCATCGCCGTCGTTGACGTTGACGGCAAGGTGCTCGGCGTCTTCCGCACGACCGACGCGCCGGTCTTCGGCTTCGACGTGTCGGTGCAGAAGGCGCGCACGGCGACCTTCTTCTCGAACCGGAACGCGGCGGCGCTCCTGCGCGGCGCGGGCTTCGGCAGCTACGTTGACCGCGCGAGCGCCGACGGCATCAAGCTCGACGGCGCAGTCGCCTTCTCCGACCGCGCGGCCGGCGCGCTGTCGCGCCCCTTCTACCCGGACGGCCTGAACCCGAACCCGGCCGGCCCCTTCAGCCGCGAGATAAGCGAGTGGAGCGTCTTCAACGACGGCTTGCAGCTCGACCTCGTCCGCGCGAACCTGCTCGCGGCGCTCGCCGGCCCGGTCGCGGGCTGCACCTCGATACCCAACCTGCCGAACGGCATCCAAATCTTTCCGGGCAGCGTGCCGCTCTACAAGAACGGCGAGTTGGTCGGCGCGGTCGGCGTCAGCGGCGACGGCGTAGACCAGGACGACCTCATCGCGGCGGCTGGCGCCAACGGCTACGCGCCGCCCGCCGCCATCCGCGCCGACCAGTTTATCGTCCGCGGCACCCGCCTCCCCTTCCTCAAGTTCCCGCGCAGCCCCAACCTTTGACCCGCTAGACTTTTCACCCCCCAATCTTTTAATCTCAATTGTTCAACGGACGCGCGCGAAAGTGGCGGAATCGGCAGACGCACCAGACTTAGGATCTGGCGCCGAAAGGCGTGGGGGTTCGAGTCCCCCCTTTCGCATTGGAATCAAAGCAAGCGTAATTTCATTCAGGAAGGACGCCCGCGCTCTCCGCGCCCTCGGGGCTTTGCGGAGAGTGGGCGGGATTCGTGTTTATGAAGACTGAAGTCGTTGACGTCTCCGCGACGCGCAAGGAGATCAAGATCGAGATCGAGGAGGCGGACGTGCGCGCCGAGTTCGACCGCGTGACGGCCGAGTACTCGCGCGCCGTGACCGTGCCCGGCTTCCGCAAGGGGCACGCGCCGACGGGCGTCGTCCGCACGCGCTACAAGAAGGACATTCAGGGCGACGTGCTCAAGCGGCTCGTCCCCGAGGCCGTCGAGCAGGCCATCAACGAGACCGGCCTTCAGGTCATCGGCCAGCCCGACGTGCACCTCGACAACGAGGGGCTCGACAAGTTCGGGCAGGGGCCCGTCACGATCCACGCGCACGTCGAGGTGATGCCCGAGCTGAACCTCGGCGAGTACAAAGGCATCGAGGCGGCGCGCCGCACGCGCCCCGTCTCCGACGAAGATGTCGAGCGCGTCATCGAGAACCTGCGCGAGGCTTCGGCCTCGCTCCAGCCCGTCGAGGAGCGCGCCTCCGAGGAGGGCGACACCGTCACCTGCGACATCCAGGGGCGCTACGTCGAGCCGCCCGCCGAGGAGGACATCAACGTCGAGGACGTGGACATCCAGCTCGGCGGCGAGGGCGTGCTCCCCGCCTTCACCGAGCACCTGACGGGCGTGCGCCCCGACGAGGTCAAGACCATCACGGTCGCCTACCCCGACGACTTCAACGCGCAGGGGCTGGCCGGCAAGACCATCGAGTACACCGCCACCGTCTCGGCCGTGCGCCGCAAGGAGGTGCCCGCGCTCGACGACGAGTGGGTCAAGTCGCTCGGCGAGGAGGAGGTCGAGACGGTCGAGCAGTTGCGCGCGCGCGTCCGCGAGAACCTCTCGAAGAACGCCGAGCACGAATCCGAGCACCGCCTGCGCGACGAGGTGCTGGGCCGCCTCATCGAGCAGCACCGCTTCGAGGTGCCCGAGACCATCGTCTCCTACCAGGCCAACCAGATACTCCAGTCGATGGTCCGCGACATGATTCAGCGCGGCATGGACCCGCGCTCGCAGGACGTGAACTGGGAGGCCATGCGCGACCTCGTCCGCGACCGCGCGGGCGACGACGTGCGCGGCTCGGTGCTGCTCGAACGGGTCGCCGAGGCGGAGAATATCGAGGTCTCCGACGAGGAGGTCGAGGCCGAGATTCAGTCGATGGCGGAAGGGTCGCGGCAGTCGGTCGAGCAGGTGCGAGCCGCCTTGACAAAGCAGGGGGGCGAACGTAGCATCGCCGACAGATTGCGCAACCGCAAGGCGCTCGACTTCCTCGTCCAGCACGCCACAGTCCGCGACGAGGAGTGGCGCGAAGAGGCCCCGGAAAGTCAGCCGGAAGCGGGCGCAAGCGAGGCGCCGGCCGAAGGGACAGAGGGCGCTTAAAGCCCCGGCCGTGGCGGGAGTTTGAAACCCGGAGATTTGAAATTTCCAACGACAGTTTTGGAGTTTCAGGTCTCCGGTTTTATTTTGAGAGAAAGAGCAGTACGGAGAGTCCAAAGATGAGTCAGTACATTCCCAACCCGACGGTCTTCGAGCAGACGCCGCGCGGCGAGCGCTACTCGGACGTCTACTCGCGCCTCCTGCGCGACAATATCGTCTTCCTCGGCACGCCGATCGACGACACGGTCGCGAACCTCATCATCGCGCAGTTGCTCTTCCTCGAAGCGGAAGACCCGGAGAAGGACATCAACCTCTACATCAACAGCCCCGGCGGCTCGATCACCGCCGGCATGGCCATCTACGACACGATGCAGTTCATCCGCCCCGAGGTGGTGACGATCTGTCTGGGCCAGTGCGCCTCGATGGGCGCGCTGCTGTTGACGGCCGGGACCAAGGGCAAGCGGTTCGCGCTGCCGAATTCGCGCATCCTCATCCACCAGCCTTCGATCGCGGGCGGCATCGGCGGTCAGGCCAGCGACATCAAGATTCAGGCCGAGGAGATCATCCGCATGCGCGAGCTGACCTCCAGCATCATCGCCAAGCACACGGGGCAGCCCTTCGAGCAGGTCGAGCGCGACGTGGAGCGCGACCGCATCATGTCGGCGACGCAGGCCAAGGAGTACGGCCTCATCGACGAGGTCATCACGCACCGCCAGTAGGCGCGCGGCCCGCCGCGCCGCCGCCGCGGCCCCTTCGAGAAGGCGCGGGCGGGGACTTGTCCAAAGCCCCGCCCGCCTTCAAACTTCCGACGACCCGGCGCCCGCCGACGCCGGCCGGCGCGACACCCGGCAAGCCCCCAACCTCTCCGCTGCGCGCGCGCGCCCGTTCTGTGATACATTACAAAAGTGGAGTCCGGCCGGCCGCCCGGCGCGCCGGACGTTGACAACCCCCGCGTTATCGTCTAGAAGACTTGCGGCGCGCGCACACCAGCACGCGCCCCTGAAACCCCTCAGGTTTTACTCTGGTTAGGAACGTCCGCCCTCGAAACTATATGGTACGCCGAACTGATGACACGCTGCGCTGTTCCTTCTGCGGCAAGTCGCAGAACGAAGTCAAGAAGCTGATCGCCGGCCCCACGGTGTACATCTGCAACGAGTGCATCGACATCTGCAACGAGATCATCACCGATGACCAGCAGGCCGAGGCCGTCGCCTCCCGCCCGCCCCTCCCCAAGCCGCACGAGATCAAATCCTTCCTCGACGAGTACGTCATCGGGCAGGAGGAGACGAAGAAGCGTCTGGCGGTCGCCGTCTACCAGCACTACAAGCGGATCGAACTGGCGCGCCGCCGCTCGGATGTCGAGATTCAGAAGTCGAACATCCTGCTCATCGGCCCGACGGGGACGGGGAAGACCTTGCTGGCGCAGACGCTCGCGCGGATGCTCTCAGTCCCCTTCACCATCGTGGACGCGACGACGCTGACGGAGGCCGGCTACGTCGGCGAGGATGTCGAGAACATCATCCTCAAGCTCTTGCAGGCCGCCAACGGCGACGTGGAGCGCGCGCAGCAGGGCATCATCTACATCGACGAGGTCGATAAGATTTGCCGCAAGGACGAGAACCCCTCGATCACGCGCGACGTGTCGGGCGAGGGCGTCCAGCAGGCGCTCCTCAAGATTCTTGAGGGCACGGTCGCCAACGTCCCGCCGCAGGGCGGGCGCAAGCACCCGCACCAGGAGTTCTTCCCCGTAGACACGACCAACATCCTCTTCATCTGCGGCGGAGCGTTCGTCGGGCTGGAGAAGGTCGTCGAGCGCCGCTCGCGCAACAAGTCGCTCGGCTTCCACGCGCAGGTCAAGTCGGCCGGCAATCGCTACTCCGAGGCGCTCGCCTCCGTCCAGCCCGAAGACCTCGTCAAGTACGGCCTCATCCCCGAGTTCGTCGGCCGCCTCCCCGTCACGGGCGCGCTCCACGAACTGGACGAGGCGGCGCTCATGCGCATCCTGACCGAGCCGAAGAACGCGCTCGTCAAGCAGTACCAGAAGAAGTTCGAGTACGACAACGTCAAGCTCCGCTTCACCGAAGACGCCTTGAAGGCCATCGCGCACCAGGCGGTCGAGCGCAAGGTCGGCGCGCGCGGCCTGATGATGATCATGGAGGAGCTTCTGCTCGACGCGATGTACACGCTCCCCTCGCAGAAGCGCGTCAAGGAATTCTCCATCACGCGCGAGATGGTCGAGCGCCGCCGCGCCGTCCCCGGCGAGGTGCTGACCGGCGTGGACGAGGCCGCGTAACCTTAGCCCGAAAACCATAACCCGATAATCTTTCCGGTAGGAGTCACCGCCATGCTCACCAGGAGCGGTAGCCCAGCCCGTCGCGTCGGCCTCTCGGCCGTCTTCGCCCTCGCCTGCTCACTCCCGTTCGCCGTCCCCGCCCTCGCCCAGTGCCTGGGAGCCTGCCCTATACACGCAGCTCATCTGTAGCAAGCCGAAGAGCGATGTTGACGGGAAGAGGCACATCACCATCAGCTTCGGGGGCTCGGACAATCGGCGACCGGCGTGAACAACGTCACGCAGGCCGACGCGGAGCAGGCCGCGAAATGCTTGGCCGCTAACTGCGGACCGAAGAAGGTCGTGCGTGGCGGGGGAGGTGGCACGGGATCGTCGTGCGGCTACCAGGAGACCATTGACCCGACGTACAACTCGGAGGGCGACCCGACCGGGTACGAGGTCAACTACGTCTGGATGTGTCAGTGAGCTGGCCCCGGCCGGCTCGCGGGAGGTGGGAAGACGATGTGGAGGAAGACGACTCGGCGCGGGCTGCTCCTGCTCGCGGTGCTGCTGGCGGCGGCGGCGACTTTGACCGCACTGGGTCTCGGCCGGGGCCGGCAGGACGGGCAGCGGCCCGCGGACGCCGCGGCGCAGGAGGCTTTCGATGAGGCGGTCAAGCGCGAGGGGCTGCGGGGCGCGGCGCGGGTGAGGGGCAACTACGTCCAGACCTACTACCCGCACTGGGACATGGTCGTCCTCGACATGGAGAGGCTGACGAGGAGTAGCGAGATGGTCGTCGTCGGGGTTCCCCTCGACAACCGTAGCAAGCTCAGCACGGCCGGCTTCATCGCCGAGACGGTCTACGACGTGAAGATACAGGAGGTGCTTAAAGGCGAGGGACTCCGGCCGGGCGACACCATCAAGGTTGCCCTGCCCGGCGGCAAGGTCAGGTTTGAGGACGGCACGACCGCCGAGACAGTCACCCCCGAGTTCGAGAAGATGCGTAACGGCGGCACCTACGTCTTATACCTGGGCACGCGGCCCGCCGGCAACGGCGCCCTCTACCCGGACTCGCGCGTCGTGGTCTACAACTTGATCGCGGGGCCCCAGGGCCTGTTCGAGCTGTCCACGGAGGGTAAGGTCAGGTCACACGCGCGCCCGACGGACACGGTGGCGAAGGAGACGAAAGACAAGCATGTCACCATGTTCCTGACGGAGGCGCGCGCCCTCGCCGAAAAGTACCCACGGCCGGGAAAGTGTTGTAAGTAATCAACGCCTTCGGGATTCCCGGCAAGGCTCAAAGCCGCGACCTGCCGAGTGTGCGGGTCGCGGCTTTCGAGTCTCCCCGACCGTTTACTCAAGCCCTTAAAAATTTTCAGGACACGAACGCCGCCCGAGGCGTATCTAACACCGTGTCGAAACGAACTAAGGAGACGAGGGGCACGATGAACGAGCCGGGTCTATTCAGAAGAGTCGCGGCGCTCGCGCTCGCCTCCGCGCTGGCGGCGCAGGCGTCGGCGCAGCAGCCGCGGCCGGGCGCGCCCGCCGGGCAGGACGGGGACGAGGAGGTGGTGCGCATCACCTCGAACCTCATCCAGGTGGACGCGGTCGTCCTCGACGCCGGGGGGCGTCAGGTCACAGACCTCGCCGCCGAAGACTTCGAGCTGAGCGAGGACGGCCGCGCCCAGACCATCACGAACTTCTCCTACGTGGACACCTCGCCCGACGGCGGCGCCGCCGCCAAGACCTCGGACGCGACGCGGCCGGGCGCGAACGCGAGCGCGCGGCCGAACGCCTTGAAGGGCGCCGCGCCCCTCCCGCCCGCGCGCGTCAGGCCCGAGGCGGCGCGCCGCCGCATCGCCTTCGTCGTGGACGACCTCGGGCTTTCGTTCCAGGCGACGGCCTACGTGCGCAACTTCCTGAAGGACTTCGCGCGGAAGCAGATGAGGCCGGGCGACCTCGTCGCCGTCGTCCGCACGAGCGCGGGCGTGGGCGCGCTCCAACAGTTCACCGGCGACCCGCGGCTCGTCGAGCGCGCGGTCGATCTCATACGCTTCCGCCCCGGCTTCCGCGCCCCCACCGGCTCGTTCGCCGCGCCCGCCGGGAAAGTGAAGGACGGCGACGAGGCGAAGAAGGATTCGGGCGGCGAGAACTCGGAGGCGGGCGCGCCCGTCCGCGAAGAACTCTTCACCGTCGGCACGCTCGGCGCGCTCAACTACGTGCTGCGCGGCGCGGCCGAGATGCCGGGGCGCAAGTCGGTCGTCCTCGTCATGGAGGCGTCGGGCGTCTTCCGTCTCGGCGCGCGCGGCGCGGACGTGCGCGAGTACCTTCAGCGCATGGCCGACCTCGCCAACCGCGCCTCGGCGAGCGTCTACGAGTTGGACGCCTCAGACCTGACGCCGGGCCGGTTGGGCAGTTCGGCCGGCCTCGTCACCGCGCCCTCGTCCGCGCCTTCGCAGACGAGCGGCGGGGCCGGGAGCGGCCCCGGCGGTCAGCCCGGCACGGTCTCGCCCGGCGCCGCCGTCCCCGGCGCGCCCGCCAACACCGGGCTGGCCGAGATGGTTCGCAGCGCGGCCTCCTTCGGCGGCGACCGCACGCGCTACGAGACGAAGGAGGCGCTGCGCTACCTCTCGAAACAGACCGGCGGCGCGCAGGTCTTCGGCGTCGAGCGCGTGCTCGAAGACCAGAGGGGTTACTATCTCATCGGCTATCGCCCCGACGCCGAAGTCTTCGACCCCGCGCGCGCCGGCCGCAAGTTCCACAACATCACTCTGCGCGTGAAGCGCCCCGGTCTGCGCGTGCGTCACCGCACGGGCTTCTACCCCGCCCCCGAAGCAGACCTCGCGGCCGCGCAGCCCGCGACCCGCGCCGGCCGACTCCTGCGCGCGCTCACCTCGCCGCTCACCTCCGGCTCAATCGGACTCAGCCTGACGCCGCTCTTCGGCAACGACGCGCAGACCGGCTCCTACGTCCGCGCGCTCATCCACGTTGACGCGCGCGCGCTCAAGTTCACGGAGGAGCCGGGCGGCATCCGCAAGGCGTCGGTCGAGGTGCTCGCCGTCACGCTCGGCGAGAGCGGCAGGCCGCTCGACTCCGCGAACGGCGTCGAGACGCTCCGCGTCGGGGCGGCCGACTACGAGCGGCTGCTCAACACGGGTCTCCGCTACACGCTCAAAGTCCCGGTCAAGTCGCCGGGCGCCTACCAGCTCCGGGTCGCCGTCATCGACGAGGCGACCGACCGGGTCGGCGCCGCGAACGAACTGGTCGAGGTGCCGGACTTTAACAACGGCCGTCTCGCGCTCTCCGGGCTGGTCGTGAGCGGCAGGCCCGCGGCTGTCGCGACCCTCGACGCGGCGCCGCCCTTGGGCGGCCCGGTTCCCGCGTCGGCGGACGAGCTTGAGGCCGACCCTTCGGTGCGGCGTCTGCGCGCGGGGATGGAGCTGCGCTACGACTTCCACATCTACAACGCGCGGCTCGACCCCGCGACGGGGCGGCCGCGGTTGCAGGTGCAGGTGCGCCTCTTCCGCGAGGGGCAGCCCGCCTACGAGGGCAAGGTCGCCGCCTTCGAGACGGCGCAGCAGGACGACCTCAAGCGGCTCGTCGCCGGCGGCGCCATCAAGCTCAGCCGCGCCGCCGCGCCCGGCGCGCACACGCTCCAAGTCGTCGTCACAGACCTGCTCGCCGAAGGCGAACGCCGCACGGCGACCCGGTGGATTGACTTCGAGATCGTCCGCTGACGCGGGGCGGGAGCCCGTCCGTGAGGGAGGGCGCACGTCTTATTTTTCGGAGCCAGTGGCGAGGGCGTCGGAAATGTTCTAGAATTACACACAACATAGCGGGGCGAGCAAGGCTCTCCGGCGGCTCGCCCTTTGTGCCCTTTACGGCTCGGCAAAAGCTTTTTCGATATATGGAAGAATATTCTGACCGCACACCCGCAGACATCGTCCGGCTGCCGATGGTTCCCATCCGCGATGTCGTCATCTTCCCTTTCACCAAGGTCGCGTTCAAGATCGGCCGGCCCGGCTCGGTGCGCGCGCTCGAAGACGCGCTCGCCACCGACCGGACGATCTTCCTCGCCACGCAGCACGACGCCTCCATCGACGAGCCGACGCCCGACCAGATTTACTCGGTCGGCACCGTCGCGCGCATCCTCCAGGCGCAGCGCCAGGAGAACGGCCAGACCAAGGTCGTCGTCGAAGGTCGCGAGCGCGCCACCACCATCCGCGTCGATAACGACAACGGGGCGTTCACCGCGACCGTGCGCCGCGCGCCCGTCGTCCCCGAGGCGGGGGCGCGCGTGGACGCGCTCATGCAGCGCGTCGGCCAACTCGTCGAGCAGCACGTCCGGCTCGCGCCCGAGATGCAGACCGACGCCTTGCAGACGGCGCTCCGCAACACCGACCCGTCGCACCTCGCGGACGCGCTCGCCTCGCAGCTCAAAATCTCGGTCGAGGACAAGCAGGGCTTGCTCGAAATCTTCCCGACCTCGGGGCGGTTGCAGCGGCTCGTCGAGCTGCTCGAAGTCGAGGTGGACAAGCGCCAGCTCGACCGCACCATCCAGGCGCGCGTCAAGCGGCAGATGGAGAAGGCGCAGAAGGAGTACTACCTCAACGAGCAGATCAAGGCCATCCACAAGGAGCTCGGCCGCAAGGACGAGAAGGCC
>DASVQX010000034.1:0-71902 GCA_036388915.1 Pyrinomonadaceae bacterium | reverse complement strand
CCCGCGGGCCTTCGCTCGCGGGGCGGCCGACCGTCGGGCTGGCCGCCGAAAGTTCGGGCCGGGTTAGGCGTTGGCCGCGGCCGTCTGGCCCTTGGCCGCGGGCGTCGGCTTCTGCTCGGCCTTCGCCTCGATGGTCTTCGGGGTCGCGGCCTCCGCCGCCTCGCCCTGAACCTCGATGCGGCGCGCCTTGACCTCCTCGCGCTTGTGGAGCGTGACGCGCAGGACGCCGTTCTTGTACTCGGCCGTCGCGTTCTCCGGCGAGACCGTCTGCGGCAGCGTGAACGAGCGCGTGAACGCCCCGTAGGCGCGCTCGACGCGGTGGTAGTTGTCCGCCTCGTCGCGCTTCTCGAAGCGGCGCTCGCCGCGCAGCGTTAGCACGTTGTTCTCGATGGTCAGCTCGAAGTCCTCGCGGTTCATGCCGGGGAGTTCGGCTTCGAGAACGATCTCGTCCTTGTTCTCGAAGATGTCCACGTTCGGCGTCCAGGCGCCGCGCGCGAAACTCTCGTCGCCGAAGGAGCGCGAGAAGTTGGTCGAGAAGAGTCGGTTGACCTCGTCCTGAAGGGACTTGAGGTCGCGGAACGGGTCGTAACGGGTGATGCTCATGATTTTTAACCTCCGTAGAGAATTAATTTGCTCCGCGCCTTTTTTAAGGGCGTCGGAAGCGAGCGTCAGTGCGTGAGCACGACGCAATAATAAAGATTGAGTGCCTTCTTGTCAAGTCTATGGATGAACCGGAAAGAACCCGCGTTGCCCGAGTCTCGCCAGAACCCTCCCACTCTTTTCTACATCAAAAGATGTAAACGGGAGAATAAATGTTGACCATATGGAACTCTCACCGTATAATCTTCGTTACATAGACGGCTAAGGCGAATTAAAAATTTTGCAGGGCGGCTCGGAGGTTCAAGGCGGCGAGAGGGAGGCGCGGACGGTGCTCGACGAAAAAGACGCGAAAATCCTTGAGATTTTGCAGAAGGACGGCCGCACGGCTAACGTTGACCTCGCGCGCGCCGTCGAGTTGACCCCTTCGGCGACCTCCGAGCGGGTGCGGAAGCTCGAAGAGCGCGGCCTGATTAAAGGCTACACGGCGATTCTCGACCCGCACGCGCTGGGGCTGGGGCTGGCGGCCTTCATTTTCATACGCGTGGACGACCCGGAGGACGTAATCGGGCGCGCCGAAGGGACGGCCGAGCAGTTGGCGGCGCTGCCGTCGGTGCTGGAACTGCATCACCTCGCGGGCGAGGACTGTTTTCTGGTGAAGGTGCGCGCGAGGGACACGGACGACCTCTACAGGATTCTGCGGGACGAGCTGGGGCCTTTTAAGGCCATCCGGAGCACCCGGACGACGATTGTTTTAAAGACTGTCAAGGAGTCGAAGGGGCTGCCGCTGGACAGGGAAAGGGCGGGTGAGTGAGATGGGCAGGGAGAAGTTCGGGGCGTACGGCGCGTGGGCGGCGGTCTGTTTCTTCTGGGGGACGACCTATCTGGCAATCGCGGTCGGGCTGGAGAGTTTCCAGCCGACGCTCTTCGCCGGGCTGCGCTTTCTGATCGCGGGCGGGCTGCTCTTCTTCGTGATGAGTTGGCAGCGCGGCGCGCGCCTGCCCATCGGGCGCGAGTGGTTCAACTTGGGCGTCGTCGGCCTGCTGCTGCTCGGGGTCGGGAACGGCGCGGTGGTGTGGGCCGAGAAGTGGGTGCCGAGCGGGATGGCGGCGCTTTTGGTGGCGACCTCGCCCTTCTGGGCGGCGGCGCTCGAACGCGTGCAGAAGGACGGCGAGCGCGTCGGCTTACGCGGCCTGCTCGGGATGGCGGTGGGCTTCGGGGGCTTGGCCCTGCTCGTCGGGCCGCAACTCTTCGGGACGGAGTTGAACGGGAAGTACCTGCTCGGCGTCGTCATCATCCAGGTCGGGTGCTTCGCGTGGCAGGCGGGGTCGGTCTACGCGAAGCGGCGGCCGACGGGCGTCTCGCCGCTGATGGGGTCGGCGGTGCAGATGCTGTGGGCGGGGGCCGTCCTGACGCTGGCCGGGACGCTCGCCGGCGAGTGGGGGCGTATGGCCTTCAGCGCGAGGAGCGCGGGCGCGCTCGTCTACCTCGTCGTCTTCGGCTCCATCGTGGCCTACAGCGCGTACATGTACGCGATACAGAAGTTGCCGCTGTCGCTCGTCTCGACCTACTCGTACGTCAACCCGCTGGTGGCGCTCGCGCTCGGCTGGCTGGTGCTCTCGGAGCCGCTGGGCTGGCGCGAGGGCGGGGCGGCGCTCGTCATCCTGCTGGGCGTGGCGCTGGTAAAGACCTCCCCAAAAGACCTGGCGCTGCTCCTGTCGCGCGTGAGGCGCGCGCGGGAGTCGGCGCCGGCGGTGCGCGACGCGGGGCGGATTCACGTCACGCAGGGCGCGGCGTGTAAATAAGGCGGGCCGCCCGCGCGCGGAAGTAAAAGGGCGAAGGCCGAGGTTGAAGAAAGAGGGCGTGCCTCTCATCTTCAACTTCGGCCTTCGCCCTTTCGCTTGTGCCCTTTTTAGTCGAGGCCGAAGAAGCGTCTGATTTTGGAGAGGAGGCCGTCGGTGGCGTCTTCGTCGCCGTCGGCGGCCGGGGCGTTGGCGGCAAGACCTTCGCGGCGCTCGTTGATGGTGTGGCTGAGCGCCTCGACGAGGTCGGGGTTGGTGTGGAAGAGTCCGCGCATCGCCTCGTGGCCGATCTCAAGGACTTCGGTCTCCTCGGAGGCGACGACCGAGGCGGTGCGCGGCTCGCCGGTGAAGAGCGCCATCTCGCCGAAGAAGGCGCCCTCGCCGAGCCGCTTGATCGTGCGCGGCGCGCCGTTCGAGTCCACGCGCACGTCAACGCTCCCGCGGTGGACGACGAACATCGAGGCGCCGCTGTCGCCCGCGCGGATGATCGTCTCGCCGGGCGCGAAGACGTGCCCCGTCGCGCCGCGCGCCAGCGCGTTCAGCTCGTCGGCGGTGAGCGGCGAGAAGATTTCCACGGACGAGAGCAGTTCGGCGAGCGTCTCGGTGTCGCGCCCGTCGCCGCCGGCCGGCGCGGGCGGCTCCATGTAGAGCGTGCGCGTCGGGTAGGCGAAGGTGAAGCCGTTGCGGCGGAAGGCGTACCAGACGCGCTGGCGGATGAGCGCGTCGGTGTCGTGGTGGCGCGCGTAGTCGGAGAGCCAGTACTTGACCTCGTACTCGACGCCGGAGTCGGCGAGGTGCCGGATGCGGACGACCGGCGTCATGTAGCGCAGGACGTTGTCGGCGTCGCGCACGGCCTCGCGCACGGCGTGGATGACGCGGACGGGCGAGTCGGTGTAGAGCGCGGAGAAGGGGACGATGCGCGCGCACTGGCCGTCGCGCGGGGCGACCTCGATGGACTCCTTGGCGATGCTGCTGTTGCTCACCAGCACGATGAGGTTCGAGAAGGTCTTGAGCTTGACGGCGCGCCAGGTGATCGACATGACGACGCCGGTGTGCTTGCCGACCGTGATCACGTCGCCGACCTGGAAGGGCTTGTCGGCGTGGAGCGAGATGCCGGAGAAGAGGTTGCCGAGCGTGTCCTGGAGGGCTAAGCCGAGGATGATGCCGAGCAGAGCCGAGCCGGGCAGCAGCGCCGCGAAAGAGACCTCCAGCGTGTACCTGAGGATGAAGGTGACCGCCGTCACGTAGAGGACGAGCGAGAAGAGGTCGCGCATCAGCGCCGGCGCGTCGTAGCCCTTGCGCTTGCGGAAGACGTAGAAGGCCAGCTCGTTGAGCGCGCGCACCGCCACCAGCGCGAGGCTCATCCAGAAGAAGCTCTCGACTATTTTCCGCGCCCAGTAGTTCGCCGCCTGCGACACCCGCTGCTGCTCGGTCGGGTTCGGCGGCAGCTCCGCCCCGAGCTGCCAGAGCACGTACCAGGCGAGCCCGAACACGGCCGCGAAGACCAGCGGCAGCGCGACCTGCTTCTTGAGCGGGGGACGACTCATCTGAAGACGGCGGTTGACTGTCTACTTAAAAGTTGAAGAGCCGGGTCGCGATAAAGAGAAGCGACAGGGCGGAGACGACCAGAACGGTCAGCCACGAGGCCGCATTATAGACCCGGCCGTTGGCGCGCGCACCCATCAATTCGCGGTCGGAGGCGAGCCGCAGGATGGAGACGAGCAGCACCGGGAGCAGCAGCCCGTTGATGACCTGCGTGAAGAGCAGCACGCGGAAGAGCGGGACGCCCGGTATCATCGCCACCAGTCCGCCGACGACGATGAGGAAGCTGAAGATGCCGAGGAAGATCGGCGCCTCGCGGAAACTGCGCGAGACGCCCTTCTCGAAACCCAGGGCCTCGCTGATCGAGTAGGCGGTCGAGAGCGGCAGCACCGCCGCCGCCAGCATCGACGCGCCGAAGAGTCCGACGCCGAAGAGCGTCCGCGCGTAAGTCCCGGCGAGCGGTTCGAGCGCGCGCGCCGCGTCCTCGGCCGACTCGATGCGGACGCCCGCGCGGTGAATCGTCGCGGCGGTCGCCACCGTGATGAAGAAGGCGACCGCGATGGCGAAGACCGTCCCCGTCCACACGTCCGCTCGCGTCAGAGCGTAGTCCTCCTCGCGCACCCCCTTCTCGACCACCGACGACTGGACGAAGACCTGCATGTAGGGCGAGATGGTCGTGCCGATGAGCGCGACGACCGTGAAGAGGTAGCCGGCGTTGAAGTCGGCCCTGGGTCGCGCGAACCCGCGCGCCACCTCGCCCCAGTCGGGCCCCGCGAGGAAGGCCGAGACGACGTAGCCGAGGAAGACGAGCGACATCAGGAGGAAGACGCGCTCGACGCGGCGGTAAGAGCCTTTGACGACCAGCCACCAGACGGCGAAGGCCGCCAGCGGCACCGAGACGAAGCGCGGCACCCCGAACAGCTCGGTCGCCGCCGCGATGCCGACGAACTCCGAGACGGTCACGCCGCCGTTGGCGACGAGGAGCGCCAGCATCACCAGCACCGTCCAGCGCACGCCGAACTGCTCGCGGATGAGGTCTGAGAGACCCTTGCCCGTCACCGCGCCCATCCGCGCGCACGTCTCCTGCACGATGCCCAAAGCTAAAACTAGAGGGATTAAAGTCCAGAGGAGGTTGTAGCCGTAGTCGGCCCCGGCCGAGGCGTAGGTGGCGATGCCGCCCGCGTCGTTACCCGCGTTGGCGGCGATCATCCCCGGCCCGATGACGGCGAGGTAGGCCAGCGGCCCACGCCGCGACGAGGCCGCGCGCTGCACGCGCCGGCCCCCGCGCCGCCACAGACGGCGACCCGCGTCCCGCACACTCTCTACGCGCGTCAAAGCCACTCGGAGGTTCCCCGTCAGCGGTCATAAAAAGTCTCACCCCTCGTCGCAGTATAAGGCTACCCGAAGACTCTCGGAAGGCGCTGGCGCCAGTCTTTGGGGAGGAGGTATTCCATGGCGTCGTCTACGGTGACGATGCCGGCGATGTCCCCGGCGTCATCGACGACCGGGAGCGCCAGCAGGTTGTACTCGGCGATGGTCTCAGCCACCTCGCGGGCGGAGTCCTTCGGGTGCGCGAACTGGAACTCGTCGCGCATGACCTGGGAGAGCCGGTACTCGGGGTCGGCGAGGATGAGGCTGCGGAGCGCGATGACGCCGCAGAGCTTCCACGACCCCTCCTCCTCGACGACGTAGAGGTAGTAGATCATGTTCGGCGTCTCGGCCATCTCCCTGAGCCGGGCCAGCGCCTCGCCCGCCGTGAGGTGGCGCGGGAGCGCGACGAACTCGGTGGTCATCAACCCGCCGGCCTCGTCGTCCTCGTAGGGGAGAAGCTCCTGCACGTCGGCCTTCTCCTCGTGCTCCATGCGCTCTAGCAGGTCTTCGGCCTTCTCCTCGGGGAGGTCGCCCAGAACGTCGGCCGCCTCGTCGGGCGACATGTGTTCGAGGATGTCGGCGGCGCGCTCCTCCTCCATGTCGCCGATGATGCGCGCCTGATCCTCGGCGTGCATCTCTTCCAGCGTCTCGGCGGCGGTCTCGTCGTCGAGCGCCTCGATGACC
Organism: Pyrinomonadaceae bacterium; assembly: GCA_036388915.1. Taxonomy (GTDB): domain Bacteria; phylum Acidobacteriota; class Blastocatellia; order Pyrinomonadales; family Pyrinomonadaceae; genus QHXN01. The sequence continues at coordinate 65,906 of DASVQX010000034.1, read as the reverse complement.
TCCGAGCCGTGGTGGCGCGAGAGCGCCTCGGCGAGCCGCGCGATCTCGACGGGGTGGAGGCGCGAGAGCTTGTCGCGCGAGCTTTTGAGCTGGACGGCCGCCGCGTCGGTCGCCAGATAGCCCACGTCGGCCCAGTCGATGACCTCGACCGCGCGGTCGGTGCCGATGAAGTTGTGCGGCGTGAGCCGGCGCCAGAGGCCGGCGAGCGTCACGTCGGCGCCGGTCACGCGCCACTCGCCGCCGGTCTCGATGAGCTGCACGTCGTTGACCCGCACGACGCGCTTGCCGTCCACGTCGATGAGCTGCTTGTCGAGCACGTCGCGCGCCAAAAGCGCCTCGCCGTCGCGCCGCGCGAAGCGCCGCAGGTCGAGAATGTCGGAGTTGAGCCGGACGCCGTGCACGTCGATGCGCGCGACGCGCGCGCGCGGGACGAAGAAGTCGCGGCGGCGGTAGCGCGCGACGAGCCCCGTCACCGGCGGGTGGTCTTCGCCTAAGCGGACGATCACGTCCTTGAGCGTCGCCACCCGCTCGCCCTCGACCTCGCGGACGGGCCGGCCGAGCACTTGCGAGAGATAGAGCATGTGAAATTATCGCTTCCCCGGAACGGCCGCATCATAGCACGCGGCGCGAGCCCGAGGGGGGAACTGCTTCAACCCGCGCGGCGCGACACTCACTCGCGCCGCGAAGGCGGGAGGAAGTCGGCGATCCACTCGTTGAAGTCCTGCGCGGGGTCTACGCGGAAGGGCAGGAGGTTGATGACGGGCGCGTGGTCTTTGTAACGATACTTGTACCGGACGTAGAACTCGCCGCCCCGCCGCGCGCGCAGGTGCGCGAGCCAGTAAAGCCCGCCGCCGTGCCAAGTAGAGCGGCGCGCGAGCCGTTCGCGCACAAGCTCGAAGTCTTGGGCGAGCGCCCCCGCGAGCGCCACGCGCAGCCGCGCCGCCTCGGCCGTCTGCGCCGGAGTCGGCTCAAACTTCTTCGCCGTCTGCGCCGTGGCCGAACCGCACAGCCAGAGCGCGGCCAGCAGCGGAAGGACCCGGAAGGGCGTCGGGGCGTGCGTGTTCCTCATGCGCGTGGCCTCTTCGGTTCGAGTCGTCTCGGGGGCGATTATAGAATGGCCGCCCGCCACGCTTCTTGCGCCGCGGGCGGGGCCGCGCGGCATCGGGCGGGGCCTCTGATTGGGTAAGACCCGGCGCGCGGGGCGGTGCGGCGGCGGTCGCGGCCGGGGCGTTCGCACTGCGTCTTCCGGGCCGGGGCGTCCCCGGACATGTACGTGCGCGTATTGACAGCCCCTTCCGGCGGCGTTAAGGTACTCCCCGCTAGTCGCCCACATGAGTCTGGTTTTCGATTCGGGCGGTGCCTCGTCATCACTGCCCATCCCCTACAGAGCGACGGGAGTCTAAGATGTACCACTGTCTCCCACCCTCGCGGTTACCGTGGCTGTGCTTTACGAAGTCTGTCCGCGGCGGAGCGCGTCCGGGGCGTCGGGGCGACTGGCGACACAGCGCCGACGCCGGGAGAAACGCGGGGCCGCGTGCCCTCGGGACAGCGGAAATCTTTACCGGCGTCGCCGCATCTTCGTCGGGGACGGTGCTTGCGTTCACCGCCGTTTTCTCTCCGACGCATGGCGTAGTAAAAGCTGTCCTTGTTAATGTCGAGGAGCCGTTTCTCACCATGCACTTCGCCTTCGGCCCGCCGGGTCTCAGCCTTCACCTGATCTGCTGCCTCATCTTCGTGCCGCACACGGCGCTAAAGTTCGGGAGAATTTCGTTAGCCAACAGCCCGGCGGCGTGTATTATAGGTCTGTGGCTGTTTAGCCCCGCCCCGGCCGCCTCTCCGCGGCGCGACTGCCCTGACGAGAAAAAGGTAGACAACTACATTCCCCGGCACAGCCGGCGCTGCCCGCCGACGGGTCAAGAGTTACTCAACACCCTCAAGGTGAGGAGAATCCTGGAGGAGGCTTGGCGTCTCTCCAAGTACGGGCAGGAAGACTGTCGTGAGGTCGGTGGGTGGATCTATCAGGACAAGCACGGTGATATTTACGCGTGGTATCAGGAGCCCGACTGCGGCTCGTGCGACAGCCTCCGCGGGCACGGCAACCCACCGCTGCGGAGCATCCCCGGAACCATCATCGCGCTCTTCCACACTCACCCCAACCCCTCGGGCGTAGCCTGGAGAGCAGAGGCCAGCCGTGAAGACAGGTACCTGGCGCTCACCCATAAGGTGCCGGGGCTGATAGTCTCGGACAAGGGCCCTTCCGCCTACGGTCCGGAGCGAGGCCGGTGGGACGTGGGCGCGGAAAACTGCAAGTGATTCAGGAGGCCGCCATGAGGAAAGGTATTGCCGTCGTAGGGCTCGGGGCGCTGATCGCCCTGCAAGGTTGCAGCGTGAAAGGGGACCCCGTCCCGAACGTAGAGATGGCCTCCTTCGCGGACTCCGCGTCCGACGGCATCAGCAGGGAGAAGGCGCTCGAAGTGGCGAACAGGGAGATGTTGATGGCGGGGCAGAAACCGGCCGGCCGCGACATCGCCAAGTGCAAACTCTCCGTGGGGTGGCTCATCGTCTACGAGGACGGCTCGGAGTTCTTCGTGGGCAAGAAGGGCGAGCCGCTGGACAGCGGGAAGATTCCGCTGGGCGACCGCCCCGGCGAGGTGCGCACCGCGCTGGCGAGCGACGGCGGCATCGACAAGAAGACGGCCATCAGAGCGACCGAAGCCGACGCCGCCTCGGTCTACCCCTCGGCTGACAAGTTCAAGAAGCGCGCCTGCGAGCTGCCGGCGGTCTGGCGGATCATCTACGAGTTGGGCGACGACACGAGCGGCGGCGGCCCCGACTACGTCGTTGATAAGAGAACCGGCGAGATTCTTTATAAGAGGTATAGTCAGTAGCAGATTCGGCTTCGCGCCCGCCACTTAGCGCGCGGCGTCCGGTCGGGAAGTGCCCGCCCCTGACACCCACGGCCGACGCGGGCGTTGCAAGGGGCGGGCATTTTATTCTATGCTCCTCGCCGCCGGCGGCGTCAGCGACTTTGCGATTCTTGCGCCGGCGTCCTTCGATAGAACATCTTCAACACATCTCAGTTGCCGTGACGGTCGGGACGGAATGGCTCATCGAAGCGTCGGGCTGCGACGCGGAGGCGCTGCGCGACGTGGCGCGCCTGCGCGGGGTCTTCGCGCGCGCCGTCGCGGAACTCGACCTGCGCATCCTCGGCGAGCAGCACTGGCACAAGTTCCCCGGCGAGGGCGGCGCGACCGGCCTCGCCATGCTCACCGAGTCGCACCTCGCCTGCCACACCTACCCCGAATTTCGCGTCGCCACCTTCAACCTCTACTGCTGCCGCGAGCGGCCGGAGTGGCCCTGGGCCGAGCGCCTCGGCGAGATGCTCGGCGCGACGGAGGTGAGCGTGCGCGCCGTCCGCCGCGAGACTCCCGCGACCTTTGAGTCTCCGGCCGCGCGCGACGGGGGTGACGGCTGATGGCGCTTCAGGCGAACTGCCCCGCGTGCGGCGCCGAGGTCATCTTCCGGACCGGCTCGTCCGTCGTGCTCGTCTGCGAGTACTGCCACTCGGTCGTGGCGCGCACAGACCGCGGCGTCGAAGACTTGGGGAAGGTCGCCGACGTGGCCGAGTCCGGCTCGCCGCTTGAGACGGGGCTGGCGGGCGTCTACCTCGGCGTCGCCTTTCAACTCACGGGGCGCGCGCAGGTGCGGCACGCGGCGGGCGGCTTCTGGGACGAGTGGTACGCCGCCTTCGCCGACGGCCGCTGGGGCTGGCTCGCCGAGGCGCAGGGTCGCTTCTACCTCACCTTCCAGATTCAGGTGCCGTCGCCCAACGCGCTCCCCTCGTTCGAGCAGCTACAACTCGGCCAGCCGGTCTGGGCCATCCCCGCGCAGCCGCCGCCCGTCATCGCCGAGAAGGGGACGGCGCAACTGACCGCGGCCGAGGGCGAGATTCCCTACCTGCTCACGCCCGGCGAGACCTACGCTTACGCAGACCTCTCGGGCGCGGGCGGCGTCTTCGGCACGCTCGACTACGGCGAGCAGCCGCCGCTCGTCTACGTCGGCCGCGAAGTCAGTCTGGAAGATTTGGGGCTGGCGCACGCGCGGCGCACGGCAGAGCGCGAGGCGCGCAAGGTCGGGGCGACGCAGTTGAGCTGCCCGCGCTGCGGCGGACCCCTTGAGCTTCGCGCGCCCGACCGGACGGAGCGCGTGGGCTGTCCGAACTGCGGCTCGCTGCTCGACGCGAGCGAAGGCCGGCTGCGCTACCTCAAGACGCTTGAGAAGAAGGGCTGGGGCGCGTCCGTCCCCTTGGGCGGGACGGCCGAGTTCGAGGGGCGCACCTTCACCGTCATCGGCTACATGGTCCGCAGCGTCGAGTTCGAGGGCGTGCGCTACTTCTGGCAGGAGTACCTGCTCTACGAGCCGGCGCTCGGCTTCCGCTGGCTCGTCGAGTCCGACGCGCACTGGAGCTACGTCCGCGCGTTGCCGCCCGGCGAGGTCACGGAGTCGGGGCAGCGCGCCACCCACGGGGGCAAGAGCTTCAAGATATTTCAGGACGCCGTTGCGCGCGTCGAGTACGTCGAGGGCGAAATCTACTGGCGCGTCGAGGCGGGCGAGCAGGCGCGCGCCGTCGATTACGTCGCCGCGCCGCTCATGCTCTCGAAGGAGACGCCCGTCGCCTCGGGGCGCAAGCGGAAGGGCACACTCTCCGCCGAGGAGATCAACTGGTCGCTCGGCGCCTACACGCCGTTCAAGGAGATCGAGCGCAAGTTCGGCGTCGATCTCGCGAAGCCGCGCACGGTCGCGCCCAACCAGCCGTGGGCGCACAAGAAGATTTACGCCTACTGGGCGCTGCTGATGCTGGCCGCGCTCGGGGTCGGCCTCTTCACGCTGGCGCTCGCGCCGCGCAAAGTCGTCTTCGACCAGACCTACACGCTGCGCGAGCAGGCGCAGGCGTCGCCCACGCCGGCCTTCGCGGTGCCGACGCCACGGCCGGGCGCCTCGGCCGCCGAGCTTCAGGAGGCGATACGCCTGCGCGTCGCTCAGGCGCAGGCCGCCGCGCAGGCCGCGCAAGGAGCGGGCGAGAGCGGCAACGAGAAGACGCAGGTCATCTTCACAGACCCGCTTGAGCTTTCCGGCGGGCGCAACGTGCGCGTGACCGGGCGCGCCCTGAACGTGAATAACAACTGGGTCTACGTCGCGGGCGACCTCATCGACGAGCAGACGGGCCTCGTCCAGCAGTTCGACCTGCCGATGGAGCGTTACTCCGGCGTCGAGGACGGCGAGGCGTGGAGCGAGGGGAGCGCGGAGCAGACCGACTACCTGCCGTCGCTCCCCGAGGGGCGTTACACGATGCGGCTCGAAGCGCAGTGGGAGAACTGGAACCAGCCGGCGCCGCCGCAGGTGCGCGTCCGCGTCGAGCAGGGCGTGCCGCGACTGCTCAACCTGCTGCTCGTCCTGATCGCGCTCTCGGTGATTCCCGTCGTCGCCGCCGTCCGGCACTTCAGCTTCGAGCGGCGGCGCTGGGCCGACAGCGGCTTCAACCCTTACGCATCGGGGGACGGCGACGACGGTGACAGCAGTGATGACTAACAAACGTTTCGTCCTCCGCGCCGCGACCGCCGCCGCGCTGCTCCTCTTCGCCCTCCACGCGCGCGGGGGCGCGCAGGCGGTTCGTAAGCAGGAGAACGTCGCGCTCTCCGCGAAGGAGGAGGTGATAGATTCGCTGACGACGAAGGCGGGCGTGCTCTCCATCGTCCGGCTCGGCGAGGACACGGACCTGCGGATGGAGCTGCGCCTGAACCGCAAGACCGTGCAAGACCTCAGCGGCAACATGTACGCGGGCTTCCGCGCGCACTTCCGCAACCTCGAAGTGGGCGAGGCCGTCGTGATGTCGCTCGGGAGCGGCGGCTCGGGCTGCCCCGAGATGTTCCAGATCGTGCGCGTCGAGGGGTCGGGGAAGGTGGGCGTCACCGAAGAGTTCGGCGACTGCTCCGACTCGCCCAACATCACGCTCGAAACGCTCCCCGCGGAGCGCCTACTGCTGCGCTTCCCCGGCTACTACCGGCTCAGCCAGCAGGAGGAGCCGGGCTTCCGCAAGCCGCCCCCGACGACGTGGGTCTACACGAAGGGCGTGCTCAAGGAACTCAAGCCGCCGGCGAAGAAGAGAAGTTAAGGGGTCAACGTTCATGCTCAGCAAACTCTATCTCCTGCTCGGGACGGGCGTGCTGCTGCTCTACGCGTTCGCGGCGTGGAGCGGCTGGGAGCTTTCGACCTCGCCGCGGCAGAAGCTCCCGGCCGACGTGCGCAACTCGCCCGGCGGCTACCGCTCTTTCCACTTCTGGCATTCCGGCTACCACGGAGGAAAATGATGCTCAACCTGGCCCAGCCTGCGCGCGCCCTCGGCATGGTCGTCAAGATGGAGGAGCTGGCGCCCGTCATCGTCACGACGGCCATCTTCACCGCCTTCGGCCTGATCGTCTTCGGCATCGCCTTCCTGATCATCGTCAAGGCCACGCCCTTCTCCATCCGCAAGGAGATCGAGGAGGATCAGAACGTCGCGCTCGCCGTCGTCATCGGCGCCGTCATCATCGGCATCTCGCTCATCATCGCCGCCGCGATTCAGGGCTGAGTGGACAGTAGACGGTAGTCAGTAGACGGCGGGGCTTTCGCCCCGCGCGCGTTGCGCTGACTGACTGGGCGCCGAGCCGATAAAGGTTTTCTACTGGCTACTGTCTACTGTCTACCGCTTTATGAACCGCACGCCCATCCTCTTCCTCAACGTCATGGTCATCGCGACCTGCGGGCTGGTCTACGAACTGCTGGCGGGGACGCTCGCCTCCTACGTCCTCGGCGATTCGGTCACGCAGTTCTCGCTCATCATCGGCATCTACCTGTTCGCGATGGGGGCGGGGTCGTGGCTCTCGCGGTTCGTGGAGAAGGACTTGGCGCGCCGCTTCGTGGACGTGGAGCTGGCGGTGGCGGTCTTGGGCGGCTTCTCGGCGCCGCTGCTGTTCCTGACCTTCGCGCACCTGAGCTACTTCCACGTCGTCCTCTACGGGCTGGTCTTCCTCATCGGCGCGGCGGTCGGCTTAGAGATTCCGCTGCTGATGCGGATACTCAAAGACCACCTCGACTTCAAGGAGCTGGTCGCGCGCGTGCTGGCCTTCGACTACGCGGGCGCGCTCATCGCCTCGCTGCTCTTTCCCATCTTCCTCGTCCCGCGACTGGGGCTGGTGCGCACGTCGCTCCTCTTCGGGTTCCTCAACGCGTCGGTCGGCCTGTGGGCGACGTGGCTGATGCGTCCGCTCATCGGCGGGCGCTCGGTCGCGCGGCTGCGCGCGCAGGCTTGCGTGGTGATGGCGCTTTTGGCCGTCGCCTTCGTCAAGGCCGACGCGCTCACCTCGCTCGCCGAGGACGCGATGTTCGCCGACGACATCGTCTACTCGAAGACGACGCACTACCAGCGCATCGTCGTCACGCGCAACCGCGCGGGCTTCCAGCTCTTCTTAAACGGCAACCTCCAGTTCAGCTCGGCCGACGAGTACCGCTACCACGAGGCGCTCGTCCACCCGGCGATGGCGCTCGCCTCCGACGGCGGGCGCGCCCCGCGCCGCGTGCTCGTCCTCGGCGGCGGCGACGGGCTGGGCCTGCGCGAAGTCTTGAAGTACCCGTCGGTCGAAGAGGTGACGCTCGTAGACCTCGACCCCGACATGACCGAGCTTTCGCGGCGCTTCCCGCCGCTGGCGCGTCTGAACCGCGGCGCGTTCGACGACCCGCGCGTCCGCGTCGTCAACGAGGACGCGATGATCTGGCTCGAACAGGACGGCCCGCCCTTCGACGCGGCGCTCGTGGACTTCCCCGACCCGAACTCCTTCGCGCTCGGCAAGCTCTACACGACGCGCTTCTACGGGATGCTCAAGCGCCGCCTCGCGCCCGACGCGGCCGTCGCCGTGCAGTCCACGTCGCCGCTGTTCGCGCGCAGCTCCTACTGGTGCATCGTCCGCACGCTCGAAGCCGCGGGCTTTTCGGTGCGCCCCTACTACACGGCCGTCCCCTCGTTCGGCGTCTGGGGCTTCGCGCTCGCGCGCCGCGCGCCCTTCGAGGTGCCGTCGCGCGCGCCCGCCGTCGAGCTGAAATTCCTGGACGACCGCGCGCTGCCCGCGATGTTCATGCTCTCGGCCGACCTCGGGCCGGTGCCGGTCGAGGTCAACCGGCTCGACAACCAGTCGCTCGTCCGCTACTACGAGGCCGAGTGGCGGCGCTACGAGTGAAGACGAAAGGAGGCGCCGATGGAGAGGCGGGAGAGCACGAAGGCCGTGGAGGAGCCGACGCCGTACGCGTCGGCCGCGCGCCCTTCGACGCCGGGTGAGATGACGAAGGCGGGCGTCGCCGACATCGCGAGGGCCGATTCCGAAGAGTCCCCCGACTCGGGGGAGAAACGCGGAAAGCTGCGCTGGTTCGTCGGCATCTACGTCGTCCTCGCCACCCTCTCGGTGGCCTTGGGCGAAGGGTTCGACTCGATATACTGGGCGTCGCTCGCGCTCTTCTTCGCCATCGCGGCGGAGCCCCGCGACCGCGTCCCGAAACTCCTCCGATACTTCGCCGTCGCCGCCGTGGCAGTGCTCGGCGTCGTCAAGCTCGTCATGCTGATTTTGAAGGCCAAGGGGCTCTGACGGCGTGGGCTTCTAGCAAACTCTATGGCAGGACGCGGGCTGACGAGGAGGGAACTGCTGGCGGCGTTTCTCGGCGCGCCGTTCGCGCTGGCCGCGTGCGGGCGCGGCGGACGTGACGCGGCGCCGACGCTGCCCGAGGGCGAGATCGTCGGCGCGTCCGACCGCGTCGGCCACGCGTTGCGCGACGGACACAGGCCGGAGCCCGAAAGCTGGGAGCGCGCCGGCGTCGTCATCGTCGGCGGGGGAGTGGCGGGGTTGGCGGCGGCGTGGAGGTTTCTGCGCGCGGGCTTTGAAGACTTCGTGCTGCTCGAACTCGAAGCAGAGCCGGGCGGGACGGCGCGCTCCGGCTCGGCGCACGGCGTCGTCCCATACCCTTGGGGTGCGCACTACCTGCCCGCGCCGCGCAAGGGGAACCACGCTCTCGTCACGCTCTTAGACGAGATGGGCGTGCTCGAAGGCTCGGACGAAGAGGGCGAGCCGGTCGTCGCCGAGCAGTTCCTCTGCCGCGACCCCGAGGAGCGCGTCTTCTACCGCGGGCGCTGGTACGAAGGGCTTTACCTGCACGCGGGCGCCTCGGAAGACGACGCGCGGCAACTCCAACTCTTTAACGCGGAGGTTGACTCTTGGGCCGCTTGGCGCGACTCGAAGGGGCGACGCGCGTTCGACATCCCCGTCGCGCGCTGCTCGGACGACGCGGAGCCGGCGGCGCTCGACCGCCTCTCGATGGGCGAGTGGATGCGCGCGCGCGGCCTCGACTCCGAGCGCCTGCGCTGGCTGGTGGACTACGCGTGCCGCGACGACTACGGGCTGACCGCCGAGCAGGCGAGCGCGTGGGCCGGCCTCTTCTACTTCGCCTCGCGCATGAAGGGGCCGGGCGCCGAGGCACAGTCGCTCATCACTTGGCCCGAAGGGAACGGCCGCCTCGTCCGGCACCTTTACGAGAAGGCGCGTTCGCGCGTCCGCCTCGGCCTCGCCGTCGCCGACGTGCGCGCGGCAGGCGTTGACGAGGGCGCCGCCGCCGAAAGTCGAGAGGCGCGCGGCGTCGTCGAGGTCGTCGCCGTCCGGGGCGAGGGCGGCGCGGCGGTCGGCTTTCGCGCCGACCGCGTCGTCTTCGCCGCGCCGCAGTTCATGGCGAAGTATCTTTTGAAGTCTTACCGCGAGGGCGCCGCCCCCGCGCACGTCTCGGAGTTCGAGTACGGCGCGTGGATGGTCGCCAACCTCTTCCTCGCCGACAGGCCGCGCGCCGGCGCCGGCTTCCCCGAAGCGTGGGACAACGTCCTCTACGAAAGCCCCTCGCTCGGCTACGTCGTCGCCACGCACCAGCGCGGCTTCGAGCGCGGCCCCACCGTCCACACCTACTACTACCCGCTCACGGACGCAGACCCTCGCGCGGCGCGCGCGCGCCTGCTCTCGGCCGGGCGCGACGAGTGGGCCGAGGTCGCGCTCTCAGACCTACAGCGCGCGCACAGCGACGTGCGCGCGCTCACCCGCCGCCTCGACGTGATGCGCTGGGGGCACGCGATGATTCGCCCGCGCGTCGGCTTCCAGTGGGGCGGCGCGCGCCTCAAAGCCCAACGGCCCTTCGGCGCCGTCCACTTCGCCAACACAGACCTCTCCGGCGTCGCGCTCTTCGAGGAGGCATTCGACCACGGCCTGCGCGCGGCTGAAGAAGTCCTCGCCGCGCGCGGCGTCAAATCCGAGAGCATGAGGTGAGGGGACGGCGGGGCGGGCTATCACGTCGGCGTCGAGCGAAAGACGGTGCCAGACAGAAACGCCGCGGGGGGCAGTCCCGCGGCTCTTTCGACGAGGCGTCAAACTACTTAGTGAGTCTTAAGGCCGAGCCTTCGCGCTCGACGCCGCGCTCACGCGCTCGCCGTCCGGCTCCGGCGTCGTTTGGCGGACGGTGAGCGAGGCGGGCGGCTTCCCGTCCATGATGCTGTCGTCGTAGGTCAGGACGACGTAGGCCAACTCGGCGAGGAGCACGTCGGCGTCCTTGTCGTACCCGCGCACGGCGCGCAGGACGCGCATGTCGTCCACGAACCCCTCGCGGACGGCCGCGATGTCTTTGCGCTGGCGGCGCTCCGGCCCGCTGACCTTGGACAACTCCACGGTGAAGCTCGCGTCCGAGGGGCGTCCCTTCGCGACGGCGAACGACCTCACGTCTATGCGCCCGAGATTGATGTAGTAGGTGAAGGCGGTCTGCCGCTCGACCTGCACGGTTATCGTGGCGGTCGGGGGGGAGGCGCGGTAGTGGTGGGTGGGCTGACCCTCTCGGTGGAGCGAAACGACGACGGCGTCCTTACTGGCGGAGGTGGCGACCGTGGTGACACGGCCCTTGTCATCCGAGACCTCATACCGGCTCCGGGAGGTTTCCTGCGAGAGGGCGGGAATCGCCAGTCCCGAGAGCGCGACCAGAAAGGCTACCCTTGGCCAGTAAAGGTAATTTCGTCTTTTCATCGGATTAGCCCCTCCTTGAGGCCGGGGATTGAGTGAAGAGTTGAGGGCTTTCAAACGACGCGCGCAGGAGCATAGCAAAAACGCCGGGAGGGGGGCAAGGAAATTTCCCCACTCGCCCATGGGCCGGGTGCCGCGCGGCGTCGTTCACGGCTCGCGCACGGCGACGAGTTCGTAGAGGGCGTTTTTGAAGAAGAGGCGTTTGAGGCGGTCGCCCGCGTGGCGCGGCGGAAGCGCGCGCGCGGCGCGTTTGGCGTCGGCGACGTTGCCGCTCTCGCTGACGGCGCGCAGGGGGAGTCCGCGAAAGAGCGCGCGCGCGCCGTCGAGCGTGAGGTGGACGGTGTGGTCTGCGAAGGGGCCGATCTCGAAGGGCAGCCCGGCGGCGTTCCAGACGGCGTGCAGCCGCGAGGCGAGCGCGTAGACCGCGTGGTGGAAGTTGACCGTGAAGTAGAGCAGCCCGCCGGGGGCGAGCACGCGCGCCAATTCGCGGGCGATGCGCGCGGGGTCTTCGGCGTGATCGACGACGTTGTCGCAGAGCACCACGTCGAAGGAGGCGTCGGCGAAGGGCAGGCGCTCGCCGGCGGCGGCGATGGTCCGCGCGCGCCCCTGCCACGCGGGGAAGAGCGCGGCGTAGTCGCAGGCGAGCGGGTCGCACCCCACCCCGCGCCCCGTCCCGAAGTAGAAGACTAGCCCGTGCGCGCCGCTCCCGACTTCGAGCACGCGCGCGTCCCCGGCGACGGGGCGCACGCGCTCAAGCTTCTCGCGGACGCGCGCCGAGCGAGCGCGCATCGCCTCCACGTAATCCTCTTCGTGACCCCGCGCCTTCAAAGCCTTCGCGCGCTGGTAGTCGAGCTGGCGTTCGAGCGCGCGCCGCGCGCGACGTTGCGAGGCGGTCTCGGTGCGGCCGGGGCTTTGAGTCATCAGCCTTCTTTCGGACGATGGTAAGAGTCCCGAAAAAATTTCTTCCGGGCGGGGCGGGCACAGTATAAACTCAGCCGCCGCCGCGCGCGTATGTCCGCCGAACCTATCACGTATGTCCGCCGAACCCGTCACGTCAGTCGAAGCCGTCCCCGCCGCCGTCCAGACGACGCCGGCGGTCGCCGCGCCGTACGAGTCGGCGCGGGGCCAATGGTGGCTCTTCTCGCCGCGCGCGGACTTCGCGGTCTTCGGCGGGAGCGCGGTGGCGTCGCTCCTTCTGTTGTGGGTCGGGGCGCGCGCCGGCCTGCTCGAAGCCGAGTCGCCGGACTGGGCTTGGGTGCCGGCGGTGCTGCTGGTGGACGTGGCGCACGTCTACGCGACGGCGTTCCGCGTCTACTTCGACGCCGAAGAGTTGAAGCGCCGCGCGGCGCTCTACCTGCTCGCGCCGGCCATCGCCTACGCGCTGGGCGTGGCGCTCTACTCCGAAGGCGAGGCGCTCTTCTGGCGCACGCTCGCCTACCTCGCGGTCTTCCACTTCGTGCGGCAGCAGTACGGCTGGGTGGCGCTCTACCGCGGGCGCGTGGGCGAGCGCGGGCGCGTGGGTTGGGCGATAGACGCGGCGGCCGTCTACGCGGCGACCCTTTACCCGCTCGCCTACTGGCACGCGCACCTGCCGCGACGCTTCTGGTGGTTCCTGCCGGGCGACTTCGCCGGCGTCCCCGTCTGGGTCGAGCGGGTCGCGTTCGTCCTCTACTGCGCGGCGCTCGGCGCGTACGCGGTGCGCGCGGCGCACGCTTGGGTCGTCAGCGGGCGCGGCAACCCCGGCAAGGACTTGGTCGTGCTGACGACGGCCGTCTGCTGGTACGCCGGCATCGTCGCCTTCGACTCGGACTACGCCTTCACGGTGACGAACGTCCTGATTCACGGCGTGCCTTACGTGGCGCTCGTCTGGTGGTACGCGCGCCGGCGTGCGCCGGAGGCGGGCGCGGCCTACCGCCGGCTGGCGCGCTGGCCCGTCTTCCTCGCGACGCTGTGGCTGCTGGCCTACGCCGAGGAACTTTTGTGGGACCGCGGGCTGTGGCACGAACGCGCGTGGCTCTTCGGCGCGGCTTGGGAGTGGGAGTCGCTGAAGGTCTTCCTCGTCCCGCTCCTCGCGCTCCCGCAGGCGACGCACTACGTCCTCGACGGCTTCGTCTGGCGTCGTAAATCCAACCCGCAGCTTTCGATTTTAAGTAGACAGTAGACGGTTCGATTTCATGCAGGAACAGACAATCACGCAGGAGAAGGTTCACCGCTTCCGCTGCCCCGGCTGCGGGGCTGACTTGCAGTTCGCGCCCGAGGGCGGGAACCTGACGTGCCCGTACTGCGGCCGGCAGGAGCGCATCGAGCCGCCGGCCGGCGCGGTCGAGGAGCGCTCGTACGACCAGTACCTCCAACTCCACGCCGACCGCATGGGCACGCTCGCCGAGGGCGCGCTCGAAGTCGCCTGCCAGACCTGCGGCGCGACCGTCACGTTCACGCCGCCGATGGTCGCGGGCGAGTGCGACTTCTGCGGGAGCCCGCTCGTCGCGCAGCCGCGCTCGGCCGACCCCGTGCTCGCGCCCGAGGGCGTGCTGCCCTTCAGCGTGACGGGGGACGCGGCGACGGGCGCCGTGCGCCACTGGCTCTCGTCGCTCTGGTTCGCGCCCAACGCGCTCAAGCGGCTGGCCGCGCACGAGGGCTTGGGCGGCGTCTACATCCCCTTCTGGACTTACGACGCGTACACCGCGAGCCGCTACGCGGGCGAGCGCGGCGAGCACTATTACACGACCGAGACCTACACCGCGACCGACGCGCAGGGCAAGAGCGAGACGAAGACGCGGCAGGTGCGGCACACGCGCTGGCATCCGGTCGAAGGCACGGTCGAGCGCTGGTTCGACGACATCCTCGTCCCGGCGACGAAGTCGTTGCCGCCCGCGCGCCTCACGGCGCTTGAGCCGTGGGACCTGGGCGAGCTGACGGGTTACGAGCCCGCCTACCTCTCGGGCTACAAGGCGCAGCGCTATCAGGTGGACTTGGCCGAGGGCTTCGAGCTGGCGAAGCGGGCGGCCGCGCCGGTCATCGAGTCGGACGTGCGGCGCGACATCGGCGGCGACGAGCAGCGCGTCACGCACGTCGCCACCAACTACTCGGCCGTCACCTTCAAGCACCTCCTGCTCCCCGTCTACGTCGGCGCCTACAGGTTCCGGGACAAGGTCTATCAGGTCGTCGTCAACGGCCGCACCGGCGAGGTGCAGGGCGAGCGCCCCTACAGCTTCTGGAAAATCTTCTTCCTCGTCCTCTTCGTCGTCGCCGTCCTGCTCGTCGTCGCCCTCGTCTTCGGCTCGAACAGGTGAGCGGCCGGGCGCGGCAACTCCGGCTCGCCTCCGGGAAGCGGAAGCAGTAGCCCACCCGCTAAAAAGGTCGGCGCCCGGCGGTCTTGAGACCGCCGGGCGCCGACACTTTCAGTGGTCTGGTTATCGCTTACCGTCCCGAGACTAAGAACACGTCCCACGCCCAGCGCCCGAGTTGCGAGCCGCGGGCGTCCGTGACCTTCGCCCGGTAGCGAAAGCGGTTGCCGTAGGCGTCGCGCCGCCCCGCCTCCCGGTAGTCGAGGCCGATTGACGAGAGGCCGAGTTCGGCGGGCGCGTGCAACTCCGAGGGCTGCGACACGCCGTCGTGGTCGGCGTCCTGCCACAGCCGCAAGGATGAGAACACGGCGTCCCGGCTGTCGATTAACCCGTCGCCGTTGCCGCCTCCTTCGGGTCTGTCAAACATGGCGAGCGCGAGGAAGCCGTTCCTCTCCCGACCCGCGGGCGGCTCGGGCTGCGGCGTGTGGTTGCCGAACAGTTCTGAGCCGTCGTCCACCGCGCCGTTCCCGTTCCTGTCTAAGACGAGCCACGAGTCGTCCGCGCCCTCGGCCGTCCACGCCAGCCGCTCCTTGACGCCGTCGCCGTTGAGGTCGAAGTTGACCCCGCCCGCCGCGTCCGTCAGCCGGAAGCCGTCGCCGGAGACATCGACCAGAACTGGGCTGTTGCAGACGCACTGCCCGGCGGTGAAACTCCACCCGCAGCCCAAGTCGCACATCCCAAAGTCCCCGCCACCGTCGCTACAGCACATCCCCGACTCGTTCGGGTAAGTGCCGGGAGGGCAACTGGCGTCCCACCCCGCCGGGGTGCACCCTCCACCGGTAATCTCGCTGCACACGTATTTACATTCTGAATCGAGCCACAAATATGAGTTGCAATTCTTGGGCGGCGTAGGCGTCGGTGCTGGACACTCGCACTCGCGATGCCCCTGATTCGGCACTTTCGGACTTACGCAGTCCACACACTCCGACCGGGTTGAGTTAGGCACCTTATTGCCACTACATCCTTCGCACGTGACCGGGCACGTATTCGGCGTGCTGGTTACAACCCCTTGAGTTCCATCGGGACACGAATAACCGAAAGAGAGCTGTTTCTTATCGGCCGAGCAGTGTGTAGTCTCTGTGACCGTACACCCCGACCCCACGTTTGAGTCGCACAGGAACCGAGTTTGACTGTCGGGCGAGGGATTACAGACAGTGTTGCCGAATAACGTGATGTTAGTGCAACCTACATCACCGCACTTGGTGGCTGTATTTATGAAGCAACTATTGGTGCCCTGCGTGTATGTCCCGCCGCCACTCTGTGCGAAACTCAGGCTCATCTTCACCAGTAAGATGGAGACGCCCGCCGTGAGGAGTAGTAGGGCCGTGAGGCGGCGACTCGTCATGGCCGTTCCTCCGACAAGTCGAAGGGCCGGGCGAGTTCCGACTCCGCGCGAACCGGGTCGCTCGACTGAAGGTTCTGGCGCAGCCGGTGTCGGATTCCCCCGACGCCGTGACGGTAACCAGTCACCCACGCCCCGGAGTGTTTCGTGGGCGACTTGATTTCCATTACGTCCGGCACTTCCTCCCTGACCGCGTCGAAGACCGCGGGCACGCCGCCCGATTTCAACAACTCACGCAGGCGCGACCTCTCAGCCTTAGCGCCCTCGCGCTGCCCCGCCAGCATGTCACGCGAATTATGCGTGTCCGCCCCCCAAGTGCTGCCGTCGTCAAATTCGACGAAGTCCACAGACAGGGTCACGGTGTCGGGCGCCTCATTCTCGCCGTAGGCGATGTCGAAGGTCTTTATCTGCGTGGGACGTAGGGCCGCAGCGGAGGTCGTCAGGTTAACGAAATCTACCTGCGAGTGAGACCCGGCGTCAGCGACGATTGCGCAAGCCCTGATCTGCTTCCCGCTCTGATTTTGCGCCATCACTTTGAGCCTTACCATCCCCGGCTCGGATTCTGCGAACGTGTGCGTAATGCGGAGCGGCGCGTCCGGTTGCGGCGCCACGGAAGTGGTAGGGAGCTTGGGCCGCGCCTGGGGTAGTGACAGCGACGCCCTCGTCGAGTCTTTCGTAAGTGAGAAAAGACCCAGGACGAGAAGCGTCAGGGTAAGGCACCTCAGTGTCAGGTTTTTATGCTTAATCTCAGGCATCACGCGCCCTCCGGCGTTCATTCGCCACCCGCCTGACGGTTTATCCCAGACGCGGCGACAACATCGCTCGCCTGATGCCGCCAGCGGTCGGTAGAACGGATTTACATTGAAAGTTAAGGGACTATGAGATTGACGGAGCATAACGGGGATTGCGCCGGCTTGTTATGTCTCAGGCGGCGCGATCCGCGACGTTAATTGAGCGCGAGGTGGGAGGTTGCGTAAACGCCATGCCGGGAGACCCGGTGGCAGTTTCGTCGGCGCATGGAACTTCTACGCCCGCGCGGGGGCGGTGTCAAGAGGATTCGGGCGCGCCGCTTGTGTGCCCGTGCGTACCGTGCGCGCACGCCGTTTCTTTTATTAGAAACGTTAATTCACCACGCCCGCTAATATTCATACCCGAATTTTGACGGGGCGCTTGCCCGTCGCGCGAAAAAGTAGTATCACTAGGACACCCAAGCAGTTCTTAATTTCAGGTGGAGCAGCCGATAGGCTTTCGCGGACGCGCGCCGCTCCGCCCCGACGGGGGAGCGGGCGCCGGACACAGGCGGGCCACGCGCCGCGCCGGCCGCGGCCGGCACGCTCAAGGGCGGGTCGCATGTGTCTCTCCCCGCGGCGACGCGCCCGGACAAGGTTTAGGGATACATCTCGCCGGGCTAGTTCAAAGAGTCACAAACGGACGGGTTCGGGAAAAGCATGCAGATTTTCCACCACAGCACCAACACCATCGCCAAGGTGAGCATCTTCGGCGGCCTCTTCCTCGTCGCCGGCTCGCTCTGGGTGCTCGCCGAGATCAACCGCTCCTCCTACAACACGGGGCAGTTCATCGAGGTGCAGCAGCCCGTCCAGTTCTCGCACAAGCACCACACGGGCGACGACGGCATCGACTGCCGCTACTGCCACACGTCGGTCGAGGTGTCGAACACCGCCGGGATGCCGCCGACCAAGACGTGCATGAACTGCCACTCTCAAATCTGGAACGAGAGCCCGTACCTCGAAATCGTCCGCACCAGCTACCGCGAGAACACGCCCATCGAGTGGGCGCGCGTCCACGACCTGCCCGACTTCGTCTACTTCAACCACTCGATCCACGTCAACAAGGGCGTGGGCTGCGCCTCCTGCCACGGGCGCGTGGACGCGATGCCGGCCGTCTACCAGGCCGCCTCGCTCCAGATGGAGTGGTGTCTGGCCTGCCACCGCGAGCCCGAGCGGTTCCTGCGCCCGAAGGAGAAGGTCACCGACATGGGCTGGAACATCGCCGGCGACGAGGGGGACAAGAACGACCCGAACGACGACGTGACGGCCAACGCCGAGAACCGTCTGGGCGAGAACCTCGCGCCCGCGCGCCGCGAGCTGGGGCGCCGGCTCAAGGCCGAGTACAAGGTTCGCGACGCGGGCACGCTGACGAGCTGCTCGACGTGCCACCGATAGATTGTTGGTCTGGGATAAGTAGATGCACATCAAAGACACTTTCCCCGAGCTGTACCAGATTCGCCAGCGCCCCGTCTCGATCGACGGCGTGCGCGCGAAGTTCGAGCAGAAGCGCGGGCGCGAGTTCTGGCAGAGCCTCGAAGAGCTGGCGGGGTCGGAGGAGTTCGACGAGCTCCTGCACCGCGAGTTCCCGCAGCACGCCTCCGAGTGGGACGAGGGGACAGACCGCCGCACCTTCTTAAAACTGATGGGCGCCTCGCTCGCGCTCGCGGGGCTTTCGGGCTGCTCGTACCAGCCGCCCGAGTCCATCGTCCCCTACGTCCGGCAGCCCGAGGGCATCATCCCCGGCAAGGCGCTCTACTTCGCCACCGCGATGCCTTTCCCCGGCGGCGCCGCGCCGCTGCTGGTGAGCAGCTACATGGGGCGCCCGACGAAGGTCGAGGGCAACGACCTCCACCCGGCTTCTCTGGGCGCGGCCGACGTTTACGCGCAGGCTTCGATCCTGAACCTCTACGACCCCGACCGCTCCGAGACGATCATCAACCGCGGCGAGGTGCGCACCTACACGGCCTTCCTCGGCGCGCTGGCGACGGCGCTCGAAGCCCAGCGCGGCAAGCAGGGCGCGGGTCTCCGCTTCCTGACCGAGACGGTCACGTCGCCGACGCTCGGCGCGCAGATGCGCGAAATCATCGGGCGCTTCCCCGGCGCGCGCTGGTACCAGTGGGAGCCGGCGGGCGGCAACAACGGCCGCGTCGGCGTCCGGCAGGCGACGGGCGGCTTCGCCACGCCGGTCTACAACTTCGCGGCGGCCGACCGCGTCGTCTCGCTCGACTCGAACTTCCTCGAATGCGGGCCGGGCGCGCTGCGCTACGCGCGCGACTTCGCCTCGCGGCGCCGCGTCACCGACGGCGACACGCGCGAGCAGTGCCGCCTCTACGCCTTCGAGACGACGCCCTCGAACACGGGCTACTTCGCCGACCACCGCGTCGCGCTCCGGCCGAGCCAGTTCGCCGGCTACGCGCGCGGGCTGGCGGCGGCCGTCGGCGCCACGGGCGCGGCGCTCGCGGGCGGGCCGGCCGTCAACGACGAGCAGATCAAAAACATCGCCGACGACCTCAAGGCTCACATGGGCGCGTGCCTCGTCATCGCGGGCGACGAGCAGCCGCCCGAGATTCACGCGCTGGCGCACGCGATGAACGCGGCGCTCGGCGCGGCGGGCAAAACGGTCGCCTACCTCGCGCCCGTCGAGGAGAACGCGACCGACCAGTCGGAAGACCTGCGGGCGCTCGTCTCCGACATCGACTCGGGCGCGGTGGACATCCTCGTCATCGTCGGCGGCAACCCGGTCTACACGACGCCGGCCGACCTCAAGCTCGACGCCGCGCGGATGAAGAAGGTGAAGCTCGCCGTCCACCTCTCGCAGTACGACGACGAGACTTCGGAGCTGTGTCACTGGCACATCCCCGAGACGCACTACCTCGAAACGTGGGGCGACGCGCGCGCCTACGACGGCACGGTGACGATTCAGCAGCCGCTCATCACGCCGCTCTACAACGGCAAGAGCGCCTACGAACTGCTCGCGGCCTTCACCGACAACCCCGACCGGCGCGGCTACGACATCGTCCGCCAGTACTGGATGAACGAGGGGCGCGCGTCGCTCATGGCGGCCGGGACGGCGGCCGCGGCGGGCGCCGGCCAGAGCCCGTTCGCGTCCTCCCCGCCGCCCGGCGGCTCGACGGGCGCACCGCAGTCCTTGACGCCGGGCAACGCCGTCGCGGCCAACGGCAGCCCCGCCAGCGCCGACGCGGCGACGAGAAACGCCACCGTCGCGGGTTCCGCGGGGACGGGCGGCGGACAGTCAGGAGCGGCGCAGGGCGGCCAGTCCGGGGCGGCTCAAGGCGGACAGTCCGGTGCGGCTTCGGGCGCGGGCCGCGGGGCGGCTCCGGCTCAGGGCGGCGCGGCGGGCGCGACGGCCGGGACGGCCGACGCGGCGTTCGAGCGCGCGTGGCGCAAGGTGCTCAACGACGGGTTCGTGCCGAACACCGCGAAGCCGGTCAGGGGCGGCGGCGCGGCGGGCGCGCCCGCCACGGGCGACGCGGGGGCCGAGGGCGCGGGCACCGTGACGCGGCCGGAGACCGTCGTGGTCGCGCCGCCGGCGCAGCCGCAGGGCACGCCGGGCGGCGGAGCCTACGAGATAGTCTTCCGCACCGACCCCAGCATCTACGACGGACGCTTCGCCAACAACGGCTGGTTGCAGGAGCTTCCGAAGCCTCTGACGAAACTGACGTGGGACAACGCCGCCATCATCAGCCCGGCGACCGCCGCCAAGCTCGGCGTCGGCACCGAGCCGGACGGCGCGCTGCTCGAAGAGGGGCAGCCGCGCCGCGTCAACCGGCTCACGTACAAGGGCGGCGAGGTCAACGCCGAAGTCGTGCGGCTCAACTTCCGCGGGAGGACGGTCACCGCGCCCGTCTTCATCCTGCCGGGTCAGCCCGACGACGTGGTCACCATCCACCTCGGCTACGGCCGCTGGCGCTCGGGGCGCGTCGGCGGGAACAAGCACGACGCCAGCGTGCGCGGCGCGAACGCCTACGACCTGCGCACCTCCGACGCGATGTGGTCGGGCGCAGGGCTCGGCGTCGAGGTGACGGGCGACAGCTACTCGCTCGCCTGCACGCAGATACACTTCCGCATGGAGGGGCGCGAGATCGTCCGCCACGGCACCTTCGCCGAGTGGGCGCACGACCCGACGCTCGCCCCCGAGCGCGAGCACAAGAAGGAGCCGCCGCAGCCCGCGGGCGAGAACCGCAAGCCCATCGACTCCGAGACGATGTACGAGCCTTACGACTACTCGCAGAACGACAAAGAGGGGAAGCGCGGCTACAAGTGGGGGATGGTCATCGACACGGCGACCTGCGTCGGCTGTAACGCCTGCGTCGTCGCCTGCCAGGCCGAGAACAACATCCCCGTCGTCGGCAAGGAGCAGGTCTCGCGCTCGCGCGAGATGCACTGGCTGAGGATCGACTCCTACTTCCGCGGCGCGGCCGAAAGTCCCGACGGCGTCTACTTCATGCCGGTGCCGTGCATGCACTGCGAGAACGCGCCGTGCGAGCCGGTCTGCCCCGTCCACGCGACGGTGCACAGCAGCGAGGGCCTCAACGACATGGTCTACAACCGCTGCGTCGGCACGCGCTACTGCTCGAACAACTGCCCGTACAAGGTGCGCCGCTTCAACTTCCTGCTCTACCAGGACTGGGACACGCCCTCTCTGAAGATGATGCGCAACCCGGAGGTCACGGTGCGCTCGCGCGGCGTGATGGAGAAGTGCACCTACTGCGTCCAGCGCATCGAGCACGCCAAGATCGACCGCGAGAAGAAGGGCGAGCGCGTCCGCGACGGCGACATCAAGACCGCCTGCCAGCAGACCTGCCCGACCGAGGCGATAGTCTTCGGCGATTTGAACGACCCGAACAGTCGCGTCGCGAAGCTCCACGCGCAGAAGCGCCGGTACGACCTTTTGGCCGACCTGAACACGCGGCCCCGGACGGCCTACCTCGCCTCGGTGCGTAACCCGAACGAGGCGGTGGGCGGCGCGGGCGAACGGCGCGGCGGGAGCGGCGCGAGCGCACACGGAGGGGAGGCGTAAGGAGTCACATGGAGAAGTACGACTACCCGCACGAGGACGTTGGCATCCACACCACGCCCGCCGTCATCGAGCCCGGACACACGTTCGGGACGGTGACGGACAAGATCAGCTCCATCGTGCTGCGCAAGCGGACGCCGCTCGTCTGGTGGATCGGGCTCGGCCTCTCCTTCATCCTGGTGAACGTGCTGATGGGCACCATCACGCACCTCGTCTTCACCGGCATCGGCATCTGGGGCAACAACCAGCCGGTCGGCTGGTCGTTCGACATCATCAACTTCGTCTGGTGGATCGGCATCGGCCACGCCGGCACGCTCATCTCGGCCATCCTGCTCCTGTTGAGGCAGTCGTGGCGGACTTCGATCAACCGCTTCGCCGAGGCGATGACGCTCTTCGCCGTCGCCTGCGCCGGGTTGTTCCCGCTCCTGCACACGGGCAGGCCGTGGCTCGCTTACTGGCTGTTTCCATACCCGAACACGATGGGCATCGAGCCGCAGTTCAGAAGCCCTTTGATGTGGGACGTGTTCGCGGTCTCGACCTACGCGACCATCTCGGCGCTCTTCTGGTACACGGGACTCATCCCCGACCTGGCGACGCTGCGCGACCGCGCGCGCAGCCGCTTCGGCCGCATCGTCTACGGGATGGCCTCTCTGGGCTGGCGCGGCAGCGCCCGCCACTGGGCGCGGTACGAGGTGGTCTACCTCCTGCTCGCGGGCATCTCGACGCCGCTCGTGCTCTCGGTCCACACCATCGTCAGCTTCGACTTCGCCATCGGCATCATTCCGGGCTGGCACGCGACCATCTTCCCGCCCTACTTCGTCGCCGGCGCCATCTACGCGGGCTTCGCGATGGTGCTGACGCTCGTCATCCCCTTGCGGAAGTTCTACGGGCTGG
This sequence comes from Pyrinomonadaceae bacterium, assembly GCA_036388915.1. Taxonomy (GTDB): domain Bacteria; phylum Acidobacteriota; class Blastocatellia; order Pyrinomonadales; family Pyrinomonadaceae; genus QHXN01. The sequence continues at coordinate 43,371 of DASVQX010000034.1, read as the reverse complement.
AAGACTTCATCACCGAGCGCCACCTGCGCAACTCGGCCAAGGTGATGCTGGCGACCGGCCTCATCGTGGCCTACGGCTACATGATGGAGACTTGGACGGCGTGGTACAGCGCGAACACCTACGAAGAGTTCATGATGCGGAACCGCTTCTTCGGGCCGTACGCGCTCTTCTACTGGGCGCTGATTTTGTGCAACGTCATCGTCCCGCAGTTCCTGTGGGTGAGGCGCGTGCGCCACTCGAACATCGCGCTCTTCGCCATCGCGATGTTCGTCAACGTCGGGATGTGGCTGGAGCGCTTCATCATCATCCCCGTCAGCCTGCACCGCGACTTCCTGCCGTCGTCGTGGGGCTTCTACTCGCCGACGATGTTCGACTTCTCGATGTTCTTCGGCACCATCGGGCTCTTCTTCTTCCTGATGCTGCTCTTCCTGCGCTTCCTGCCCGTCATCTCCATCTTCGAGATGCGGACGATGGTGCCCGGCGCGCAGGTCAAGGAGGAGGCGTGACGTGGCTGTGAAGCGTAAAGTCCGGCCGGCGACCTACGGGCTGATGGCCGAGTTCGACAACCCGACGGACGCGGTCGCCGCCGCGCGGCGCGTCCACGAGGAGGGCTACACCAGGATAGACGCCTTCTCGCCCTACCCCGTCGAGGAGTTGTCGGAGGCCATCGGCGTGCACAAGACGCACATGCCGCTCATCGTGCTCATCGGCGGCATCCTCGGCGGCCTCGCCGGCTACCTGATGCAGTACTACCTGCACGTCCACTACTACGCGATCAACGTCGGCGGCAAGCCCTTCCACAGTTGGCCCGCCTTCATCCCCATCACCTTCGAGACGACGGTGCTGGGCGCGGGTCTCTTCGCGGTCTTCGGGATGCTGGCGATGAACGGGCTGCCCGAGCCTTACCACCCGGTCTTCAACGCGCCGAACTTCGCGCTCGCCTCGCGCGACCGCTTCTTCGTGCTCGTCGAATCCATCGACCCGAAGTTCGACCGCGAGCGGACGGGCGAGCTGCTCCGCAGCCTCAACCCGCGTGAGGTGACAGATGTCGAACACTGAGAGGAGCGGCAGGCGGACGGCGGACGGCGGCACGCAGTCCGGGCGCGTCAGGCGTGCGCTGCGGTCCGCCTTCGCGTCGCGCCGCGCCGCCTGCTGCCTGCTGCTTACCGCCGTCTGCCTGCTGTCTGCCGGCTGCCGGCAGGACATGCAGGACCAGCCGCGCTACGAGTACTACGAGCCGGGCGACAAGAAATTCTTCGCCGACGGCGCTTCGTCGCGCCAGCCCGTCGAGGGCACCGTGCCGCGTCAGGTGGGCGACTACCGCGACCGCGAGGACTACTTCTACACGGGGCGCGCCGCGGGGCCGGCGGCGGGCGGCGGCGGGCAGACGATGGGCGCCTCCGCGGCGGCGCCGAACATGGCCACGTTGCTGGGGCCGGGGGCGATGGCCGGTGCGAGCACGGACGTGCGCGGCAACGCGGCGGGCGGCATCCCCGGCGCGCGCGAGCAGGCGGCGACGGGCGGCGCGGACAACTTCCCCATCGACATCGACGACGCGACCTTGAGGCGCGGGCGCGAGCGCTTCCAGATTTTCTGCTCGATGTGCCACGGGATGACGGGCGAGGGCGACGGGCTTATCGTCCGGCGCGGCTTCCAGCGCCCGCCGTCGTTCTACGACGACCGGCTACAGGAGAACGTCACCCCGGCCAGCCACTTCTTCGACGTGATTAGCAACGGCTGGGGCGCGATGCCCTCCTACGCCGAGATGATCACGGCCGAGGACCGCTGGAAGATCATCGCCTACCTGCGCGCGCTCCAGCTCAGCCGCAGGCTCAGGCTCGAAGACCTTTCGCCCGAGGAGCAGAACAAGGTGCGCACCGGCGCGCAGCCCGCCGCCCCCGAGCACGGGCAGGGCGGCACGCTCTTGCAGTCGCCGCAGACGGGGGGTGAGAAGCACTAGGATGGAAGACACGGTCTCCACGAAAACTTTCGACGCCCCCGCCGACCTCGGCCGCTACCGGGGCCGCGCGCTCGTCGTCGGCGTAGTCTTCCTCGTCGTCGGCGCCGCCCTCGCCTTCCTGATGGGGCAAGGCTCGGGCTACGGCGGCGTCGTCCACGTCCTGCGCTCGTACCTCGTCGGCTTCTTCCTCGTCACCGGCGTCTCGGTGGGGAGCCTCGCGTGGCTCTGCCTCGGGCACATGACCGGCGGCGCGTGGGCGGTGACGAGCCGCCGGCTGTTCGAGGCGGCGACGCGCTGCATCCCGCTCTGCGCGGTGCTGTTCATCCCCGTCGTCGTCTCGCTCTTCGTCCACGAGCACGGGCACGACGGCGGTCACGCCATGTCCGTCTACGAGTGGTCTGACCCGGCCGTCGCGGCGGGCGACCCGGCGTTGCAGCACAAGCGGGTGTACCTGAACCCGACCTTCTTCATCATCCGGGGCGTCATCTACTTCGCGGTCTGGTTCGGGATGGCGCTCATCTTAAGCCGCTGGTCGGCGGCGCAGGACAGGACGGCCGACCCGCGCATCCGCCGCAGGATGCAGGACATCTCGGGGCCGGGCATCCTGCTCTTCGGGCTGACGGTGTCGTTCGCGGCCATCGACTGGGGGATGTCGCTTGAGCCGCACTGGTTCTCGACCATCTATGGGCTGATCATCATGGCGGGGTGGGGCCTGTCCGCGCTCGCCTTCATGATTATGGTGGCGACCTGGCTCGGTTCACGTGAGCCGATGGCTCACGCCTACCAGCCGCTCCACTTCCACGACTGGGGCAAGCTCCTGCTCGCGCTCGTGATGCTCTACGCCTACTTCGCCTTCTCGCAGTTCCTCGTCACGTGGGCGGGGAATTTGCCGGAGGAGATACCGTTCTACCTGCGGCGCCTGCGCGGCGGGTGGCAGGTCGTCGGGCTGCTGATCATCCTCTTCCACTTCGCGCTCCCGTTCGTGCTGCTGCTCTCGCGGGGCCGCAAGCGCGCGCCGCGGTCTTTAAGGCGCATCGCGCTGCTGATGATCTTCATGCGCGTGGTGGACTTGATCTTCTTCTTCGCCCCGTCGGTGCACCAGGGCGGCGAGGGCGAGTGGGGCACGCGCGACCTTTTGGCGAGCTTCGTGCCGATGTTCGCGATGGCGTTGGGCTTGGGTGGCATCTGGCTCTGGTTCTACTTCGGGCAGCTCGGCAGCCGGCCGCTGCTCCCGCTCGGCGAGCGCGACCTTGAGCAGGCCATCGCGGCGTCGGAGCACCACTGAGAGGTTTTATGGCAATCGGCAAGCGCAAACGCGACAGCATCCACGAGACGCCGGACGTGTCGTACATCACGAACCCGGACGTGGCGCACGAGGAGTCGGACGTGGCGGTGCGCCCGCTGCTGTGGTTCGTCGGCGGGCTGACGTTCTTCACGATCGTCGTCTGCGTGGCGATGCTCCTGCTGTTCCAGTTCTTCCTCAACCGCGAGATGTCGCAGGAGTTGGCGCCGTCGCCGCTGGCGCGGCAGGGCGAGGAGCGTCTGCCGCCCGAGCCGCGGCTCCAGCTCGCGCCCGGCTGGCAGGTCACGTCCGACGACGGCCGCCGCCAAGACCTCTCCTACGCGGCAAACAACGTCGGCCACGTGCCGCAGCCGTGGTCTGAGTACCTGCTCGTCAGCGAGGAGTGGAAGCGCGAGGCCGAGGGCTACGGCTGGGCCGACGAGCAGGCCGGCACCGTGCGCGTCCCCATCGAGCACGCCATGCGCGTCTACGTCGAGCGCCGCGGGGCCAAGCAGCCGCAGCCGGGCGCGCCGGCGCCGGCCTCGGGCGCGCAGCCGCAGCCGGCGCCGCAAACGCCCGCACAGCCGGCCGCGACGGCGACGCCGGCCGCGCACGGCACCGGGCACCAGTGAGCGTCGGCCGTTAAGCGTCGGGCAGTTGTCAGGAAGTGAGAAGTTTTGTGAGAAGTAGTTTTAAGACCAGTTACGTGGGCGGCGAGTTCGCGCGGCGGGTGGCGGCGGCGTTCGGGCTTTTACTGCTCGCCGCCTACTGCTCGCCGCCGGCCGCGCGCGCGCAGTACGCGCAGCCGCCCGTGGGGCCGAGGCCGACCGGCAACTCGACCGAGGTGCTGAAGAAGGTCGGCATCGACCAGCGGTTGGGCGAGCAGATACCGCTCGGCCTGCGCTTCCGCGACGAGTCGGGGCGCGAGGTCGCGCTCGCGGAGTACTTCGCGAAGGGCAGGCCGGTCGTCCTGACGCTCGTCTACTACGAGTGCCCGATGCTCTGCAACCAGGTTTTGAACGGCGCGGTCGGCTCGTTCCAGGCGCTCACGTTCACGGCCGGCAAGGAGTACGAGGTCGTCACCGTCAGCTTCGACGAGCGCGAGGGGCCAGAGCTGGCCGCGCGGAAGAAGGAGACCTACCTGCGCCGCTACAAGCGCGAGGGGGCCGAAGCCGGCTGGCACTTCCTGACCGGCGACAAGGCTTCCGTCGAGGCGCTCGCCCGTGCGGTCGGCTTCCGCTACGTCTGGGACGAGGAGTCGAAGCAGTTCGCGCACGCCTCCGCCCTGATGGTGGCGACGCCGGGCGGCAAACTTTCGCACTACCTCTACGGCATCGACTACGCGCCGACCGACCTGCGGCTCGCGCTCGTCGAGGCGTCCGAGGGCAAGATCGGCTCGCCGGTGGACGCGCTGCTTTTGTACTGCTACCACTACGACCCGGCCGCCGGGCGCTTCGCGCCGGTGATGGGCGTGCTGCGCGCGGCGGGCGTGCTGACGGTCTTCGGCGTGGTGGGTCTCCTGCTCTACCTGCGGCGGAAGACGCGCGCGGCGGGCGAGCGCTGGGACGAGGAGATCAAGGCCGGCGGGGTCGTCTGAAGACCCCGGCCGCCGGTGTGTGAGAGGGAACCCTTCGGGGAGGGGAAGTCCGAGTGAACTTGATGCAGTCCATTCCGATACCGAATGTGCCCGTGCCGTTCTCGCCCGAGCAGGCCTCGACGTTCGCGCCGCACGTGGACGCGCTCTACGCCTACCTGATCGCGCTGACGGCCTTCTTCACCTTGGGGATCACGGCGGCCATCATCTTCTTCGCCGTCAAGTACCGGCGCCGGCAGGCGGGCGAGCTGCCCCGTCCCGTCCACGGCTCGATGGTGCTCGAACTGACGTGGACGATCATCCCGCTCATGATCTCGATGACCATCTTCGTCTGGGGCGCGTCGATCTTCTTCAAGGCGTACCGCGCCCCGCAGCAGGCGATGGAGGTCTACGTCGTCGGCAAGCAGTGGATGTGGAAGTTCCAGCACCAGACGGGGCAGCGCGAGATCAACGAGCTGCACGTCCCCGTCGGCGCGCGCGTGAAGCTGACGATGACGACCGAGGACGTCATCCACAGCTTCTACGTCCCGGCCTTCCGCATCAAGCAGGACGTGGTGCCGGGTCGCTACCTCCAGACGTGGTTCGAGGCGACGAAGGCGGGCAAGTACTACCTCTTCTGCACCGAGTACTGCGGGACGAACCACTCGGGGATGGGCGGCTACGTCTACGTGATGGAGCCGACGGCCTACCAGCAGTGGCTCGCGGGCGGGACGGGCACGGAGTCGGCGGCCTCGCAGGGGAAGAAGCTCTTCCAGGAGCGCGGCTGCGCCTCGTGCCACCAGGTCGAGGCGGGCGGGCAGCAGGGGCGCGGGCCCACGCTCTACGGACTGTTCGGCAAGCAGCAGGCGGTCGAGGGCGGCGCGTCGGTGACGGTGGACGAGGCTTACGTGCGCGAGTCCATCCTCAACCCGCAGGCGCACATCGCCGCCGGGTTCGAGAACATCATGCCGACCTTCCAGGGCCAGCTCTCCGAGGAGCAGATACTCCAGCTCGTCGCCTACGTCCGCTCGCTCGTGCCGGCCGAGAAGGGCGCGGCCGAGGCCGGCTCCGCGCCGGGCACTTCGACGACGGGGCCGACCACGGGCGGCATCGCGCCGCAGCAGCAGCGGATGAACCCGCTCGGGCCGACGGGCGAGCGGCAGGGCAGTCCCGCGCCGCAGGCCGCGCCCGCGGGCGGCGGCAACACGGGCAACGCCAACCGGCAGTGAGCATCAAGGGGGCGCGGGAAGTCTCAGGGAAGACGCATTTATGAGCAGCAATCAACCGACACCGGGCGGGCAGGAGTGGCGCAGCCGCTTCCCCACGGTCAACTACCTCAACGCCGACTACGGCATCAAGTCGTGGCTGCTGACGAAGGATCACAAGAGGATCGCCATCCTCTACCTGATCTCCGTGACCTTCTTCTTCGCCATCGGCGGCGCCTACGCCGCGGCCATCCGGCTTGAGCTTTTGACGCCGCTCGGCGACCTGATGCAGTCGCACACCTACAACAAGGTGTTCACGCACCACGGCATCATGATGGTCTTCTTCTTCCTGATCCCCGGCATCCCCGGGGTGCTCGGGAACTTCCTCATCCCGCTGATGATCGGCGCGAAGGACATGGCCTTCCCGAAGATCAACCTGCTGAGCTGGTACATCTTCATGGCGGGCGGGATGCTCACCTTCGCGGCGCTCCTCTTCGGCGGGGTGGACACGGGGTGGACGTTCTACGTCCCCTACTCGACCAACTTCTCGAACACCTACGTCACGCTCGCCGGCTTAGGCATCTTCATCAACGGCTTCTCGTCCATCCTGACGGGCCTGAACTTCATCGTCACCACGCACACGATGCGCGCGCCGGGGATGACGTGGTTCCGGCTGCCGCTCTTCGTCTGGTCGCACTACGCGACGAGCCTGATCATGATCCTCGGGACGCCGGTCATCGCCATCACGGTGCTGCTGCTCGCGCTGGAGAGGATGGCGCACGTCGGCATCTTCGACCCGGCCCTCGGCGGCGACCCCGTGCTCTTCCAGCACATGTTCTGGTTCTACTCGCACCCGGCCGTCTACATCATGATCCTGCCCTCGATGGGCGTCATCTCGGAGCTGGTCGCCACCCACACGCGCAAGCCCATCTTCGGCTACTCGTTCGTCGCCTTCTCGTCTCTGGCCATCGCGGTCTTCGGGTTTTTGGTGTGGGGGCACCACCTCTTCGTCTCCAGCCAGTCGGTCTACGCCGGGCTGATCTTCTCGCTCATCTCGTTCGTCGTCGCCATCCCCTCGGCGGTCAAGGTCTTCAACTGGACGGCGACGATGTACAAAGGCTCGATCTCGTACGACACGCCGATGCTCTACGTCTTCGCCTTCATCGGGCTCTTCCTGATCGGCGGGATGACGGGGCTGTTCCTGGCGGCGCTCGGGCTCGACATCCACGTCCACGACACCTACTTCGTCGTCGCGCACTTCCACTACGTGATGGTCGGCGGGACGGTGATGGGCTACCTCGGCGGCCTGCACAACTGGTGGCCGAAGATCACGGGGCGCATGTACCCCGAGGGCTGGGCGCGGTTCGCGGCGCTCGTCGTCTTCGTCGGCTTCAACCTGACCTTCTTCCCGCAGTTCCTGCTGGGCTACATGGGGATGCCGCGGCGCTACCACGCCTACCCGCCGGGCGAGCCGATGTGGCAGGTGCTGCACGTGATGAGCACGGGCGGGGCGAGCATGCTGGGCCTGGGCCTGCTGATACCGGCCGTCTACTTCATCTGGTCGATGCGCTACGGCCGCTTCGCGCCGGCCAACCCGTGGCCGGCGACGGGGCTCGAATGGCGCACGCCCAGCCCCCCGCCGACCGAGAACTTCGCCGTGACGCCGGTCATCACCTGGGAGGCTTACGAGTTCCGTCCCGTCGAGGAGATGGAGGTCATCGGCCCCGGCGCGCCCGACGCGCCCGCCGGCGGCGGCCAGCACCCCGCCAACCGCGGGGTGGAGACGGAGGAGCGTTAGAAGTCTGCTTCTGAGGAGTAGGGAGAGTGTCAACACACGCGGAGGCAATCGAACACGGCCACGGCCACGAGGCGGCGCACGACGCGCTCGCGCACCACTTCGACAACCTCGAACAGCAGCGCGAGGCCGGGGCGCTCGGGATGTGGGTCTTCATCGCGCAGGAGGTGATGTTCTTCGGCGGGCTCTTCCTCGCCTACCTCATCTACCGGATGAAGTACCCGCTGGCCTTCCAGGCCGCGAGCAACCACCTCAACTGGAAGATCGGCACCTTCAACACGGCCGTCCTCATCGCGTCCTCGTTGACGATGGCGCTCGCGGTATGGGCCACGCAGGTGGGCAAGTCGCGCAAGGTCCAGGTCGGCTTCATGGCGGCGACCGTCGCCCTCGGCTTCGTCTTCCTCGGCGTCAAGGCCGTCGAGTACTACGACAAGTACGCGGACGGCCTGATCCCCATCGCCGGGTGGTTCAACCCGCACGGCATACACCTGCCCGAGGGCGTCACGCTCGGCCAGTACCAGATGTTCTTCTGGCTCTACTTCGCGATGACGGGCCTCCACGCGCTCCACATGATCATCGGCGTCGGCATCATCGTGCCGATCATGTGGATGGCCTGGCGCGGCCGCTTCTCGCCCGAGTACCACGGCCCCGTCGAGAACTTCGGGCTCTACTGGCACTTCGTTGACATCATCTGGATTTTCCTCTTCCCGCTGCTCTACCTGCTGGGCGCGCACTTCGGGAAGGGGCACTGAGGTCTTTATGTCGGAACACATCGTCCCGCGCTCGACTTACTTTCTGGTCTTCGGCGCGCTGCTGGTGCTGACGGCGGTGACGGTCGCCGCCGCGAACTTCGACTTCGGCCCGATGAACGACGTCGTCGCGATGACCATCGCGGTGACGAAGATGATGCTCGTGCTGCTCTTCTTCATGCACGTCCGCTACAGCTCGCGGCTCATCTGGGTCATCGTCGCGTCGATGTTCTTCTGGCTCATCATCCTGCTGGCGCTGACTTTGACCGACTACACCAGCCGCGACTGGTTCGGCTCGAACGTCGGCGGCATCATGAGCCGGCAGTAGCCGCCCCGTTTTTAGTACAATGAGGCCCGGCGCGGGTCGCCCCCGGGGCGGGCGACCCGCGCCGGGCTTTTCATTCTCCGGCGCGGGGTAGGGCTTTACTTGCTGAGGCGTGCCATCAAGGTCGTGCTGCTCTTCGCGCTGCGCGTCTTCTTCCGCCGCGTCGAGGTGGTCGGGCGCGAGCGCGTGCCGCGCGAGGGCGCGTGCCTCTTCGTCCTCAACCACCCGAACGCGCTCGTCGATCCGGCGCTCCTCCTCTGCCACGCGCCGCGCCGCGTCTCCTTCCTCGCCAAGTCGCCGCTCTTCCGCACGCCGGTCGTCGGCTTCTTCGTCCGCGCGCTCGACTCGATCCCCGTCTACCGCAAGCAGGACGAGGCGGGCGACACCGCCTCGCGCAACCGCGAGACCTTCGAGCGCGCGGCCGAGCTTCTGCGCCGCGGCGGCACCATCGCCATCTGCCCCGAGGGCGCCTCGCACAGCGAACCCTTCCTGCTCCCCTTGAAGAGCGGCGCGGCGCGCATCGCGCTCGGCGCGGTCGGCGTGGCGCAGGCCGGCGCGCTCGACCTGAAGATCGTGCCGGCCGGGCTTTACTACACCGCGAAGACGACCTTCCGCAGCGGCGCGCTCCTCTACTTCGGCGAGCCGATCCCGGTCGAGCCGGTCGCGCCGGCCCCCGACGGCGAGCCGCCGCGCGAGGCGGTGCGCGCGCTCTCCGCGCGCATCGCCGAGGCGATGGGCTTGCTGACGCTCAACGCCGACCGCCACGAGGCGCTCCAGACGGTCGCGCGCGCCGAGCGCATCTTCTCCTCCGCCGAGGACGACGATGAGGAGGCGCCGAGCCTTGAGCGCGAGCTGCGCCGCCGCCGACGCTTCGTCGAGGCGTACGCCTTTCACCGGCGCCACTCGCCCGCGCGGCTCGAAGCGTTGGAGGGGCGCATCACGGCCTACGAGGAGGAGCTGCGCGAGGCCGGGCTGGACGACCCGCGCCAGCTCTCGCCCTCGACGGTGGCGGACTACGCGCGCGTCCGCAAGCTGCTCGCGCGCGCCCTCGTCTTCCTCCTGCTGCTGCCCGTCGCGCTCGCGGGCGCGGCGCTGCACTACCCGGCCTACACGCTCGCCGGGGTCTTGGCGACGCGCTTCGCGCGCGAGTACGACGACGTGCTCTCGACCTTCAAGATCGCCGCCGCGCTTCTGCTGTTTCCGCTGACGTGGGGCGTGCTGGCCTTCGTGCTTTACGGGTGGGCGGGGTGGTGGGGCGTGCTGGCGGCGCTGACGCTGGCGCCTCTGGCGGGGCTGGTCGCGCTCCGCACGCGCGAGGAGTTCGGCCGCTTCGTCGCCGGGACGCGCGCGGCGCTCTTCTTCGTCCGCGAGCGCAGCTTCTTCCGCCGACTCCTCGAAGAGCGCCGCCGCATCCGCCGCGAAATCCTCGCCCTCGGCGACGAGTACGAGCGCGCCGCCGTCAACACGGAGGCGCGGGGTTAGTCTTCACCGAAGCACGAAGTTGTAGGTGACGTGGCCCGTGACCTTAACGGGCTGCCCCGAGAGCCGCGTCGGCGAGAAGCGCGCGCGCCGCGCCGCGGCGACCGCCGCCTCGCGCAGAAGCTCGGGGCCGCTCACGGCCGCGGCCTCGACGACGTTGCCGCCCTCATCAACGACGATGCGCACCGTCACCGTCCCCTGCGCGCCGGCGGCCTTCGCCGCGGCCGGGTAGGCGGGTTGTGGCTTGGAGACGGCCTTGCCGTTGAGGATGCCGCCGGTGATGACCGTCCTCTTCCCCGTCCCGGCCGCAGGGGCGGGGGGCGGGGTCGGCTCCTCCGCCACGACTGCCGAAGACGCGGCCGCGGCCGCGCTCTTCTGAGTCTCAAGCGCCTCCGCGTACTGGCGGTCGTACTCGGCCTTCCCCGCGGCGTCGCCCTCCATCTCGGCCAGCTTCGCGGCCTCGCGCAGGAGGTTGGCCTTGTAGCTCCACGCGTTGGCGTTCTTCGGGGCGAGCGACGTGGCCTGCTCGGCGAGCCGCAGGCCGTCGGTCGCGCACTGGCGCGCGCGGATGAAGTCGCCCGCGTCGGCCGGCATCTTGTAGTGGATGAGAATCTTGTCGGGCCCGTTCTCGGTCGTCTTGTTCTCCTTCTGCTCCGTGATCTCGTAGGAGCAGTTCCACTGCCTGCTCGCGAGGATGGTGAACGCCTCGGCGCGCGACGCGTCGGGCAGCGAGAAGTCGTTGGCCCGCTGCGTGAGCATCTCCATCACCTTGTCGTCGCGCTTCAACTGCCCGTAGATGAAGACCGTCGCCTTGTAAGCGTCCTCGTTGGCGGGGTCGCGCGCGAGGATGTCCTGGTAGGCCGCCAAGGCGCGCTCGCCGGCGGCGACGTTCTCGGGCGTCATGTCGCCGGGCTTGTACTGCTGCTGGACGGCGCGCGCGATGAAGAGGCGCGTGTGCTTCCCGTCGGGGTCGAGTTCGAGCGCGCGGCGGAAGCGCTGCTCGGCCTCGGCGAACCGTCCGGCGCGGTAGGCGCGCGCGCCGAGGTTCACCTCCTGACGCGCGGCGTCCGCGTTCGTCTGGCCGAGGCAGACCGCCGAGGCGGCGAGTGCGAGTGCGAGTGCGGCGAGCGTCTTTCTCATGGTTCGCGTCTCCCTGTGAGTCGGCTGAATTTCACTTCCGCCCGAGCGCGACGGCGCGCTGGTAGGCGGCGTAGACGGCCTTCGAGAGCACGGTGCGCAGGCCGCCCTTCTCCATCTGGTAGATGGCCTCGGCCGAGGTGCCGCCCGGCGAGGTGACCATGTTGCGCAGTTCGGCCGGGTGCTTGTGCGTCTCGCGCGCGAAGAGGACGGAGCCGAGCATCGTCTGCGTCACCATCTCCTCGGCAACGTGGCGCGAGAAGCCCATGTGGACGCCCGCGTCCACCAGCGCCTCCATCATCATGAAGATGTAGGTCGGCCCCGTCGCCGAGAGCGCGGTCGCCATGTCGATCATGTTCTCGTTCTCGACGTACAGCTCGCGGCCCAGCGCGCCGAGGATGGCGCGCACGACTTCGAGCTGCCGCTCGCCCGCCTGCGGCGTCGCCGTCCACGCGGTCATCCCCTGTCCGATCTGCGCCGGGGTGTTCGGCATCGCGCGCACGACCCCTTCGTGTTCAAGCTCCGACGAAATCGTCTCGATGCGCGTGCCCGCGACGACCGAGAGCAGGAGTTGTTCGGGTGCGAGCGCGCCCTTCAACTCCTGGAGCACGCGCCCCGCCCGCTGCGGCTTGACGGCGACGACGACGACCGACGCGCCGGCCCCCGTCGAAGCCTCATTCGGCTGCGCGGCGGCGACGGCGGCCTCGCGGTTCGACTCCAACATGCGGACGCCGTACTGCGTCTGCAACTCCTCGCGGCGCGTGGCGCGCGGGTGGCTGCCGACGATCTGCGCGCGCTCGACGAGCTGGCGGCGGAGCAGCCCCGCGATCATCGCCTCGGCCATCACGCCGACGCCGACAAACGAGAGCCGCGCGTCGCGCAGGGGGTTGGCCGCGCCGGCCTGCTGCGGGGTGTTCGTCATGGCTCCATCATATTCACGCGCGCGCCCGTTCGTCCACGCCCGGCCGGCGTTGAGGATTTCGCGCCGGTTTTTTGATACCATAGCGCTTCCGCCGATCCTGTGGACTCCGTCATCAATCCCAAACGAGGAGAAGTTCAAGATGAAGACGCTTCGTAGATTCTTCCCCCGCGCCGCCGCCTCGGCCGCGCTCCTGCTCGGGGCCGCGGCCGCCGCGCAGACCGCCAGCGCGCAGCTTCGCACCCCGCGCCCGAGCCAGAAGGCCAGCGTGACGCAGACCGTGGGCGTCACCGACGTGACGATCACCTACAGCCGCCCCGGCGTCAGGGGCCGCACCATCTGGGGCGACCCGCCCTCGGGCGCCTCCGCCGGCACCGCCACGCTCGACGACGCGCGCTCGCGCCCCGCGAGCGCGGTCATCGTCCCCTACGGCCACGTCTGGCGCGCGGGCGCCAACGAGGCGACGCAGTTCGCCGTCACCGACGACGTGCTCATCAACGGCCAGCCCTTGAAGGCCGGCACCTACAGTCTCCACGCCATCCCCGGCCGCGACGAGTGGACGATCATCTTCAACTCGGACGCCGGCCAGTGGGGCAGCTTCACCTACGACGAGAAGAAGGACGTGCTGCGCGTCAAGACCAGGCCGCAGCCGGCCGCCGAGACTCAGGAGTGGCTGCAATACACCATCGACCCCGCCGGCGAGACTTCGGCGCGCGTCAACCTCCGCTGGGAGAAGCTGACCGTGCCCTTCACCGTCGAGGTCAAGGACGTGCCCGCGCTCACGCTCATGAAGGCGCGCGCCGCGGTCGCCTCGGCCAAGCCCGACGACTGGCAGACGCCCTTACAGGCCGCCAACTACCTGTTCAGCAGCAAGGGCGACCTCACGCAGGCGCTCGCGTGGGCCGAACAGTCGGCCAAGGTTCGCGAGAACTTCAACAACCTCAACCTCAAGGCGCGCATCCTCGCCGCGCAGGGCAAGACCGCCGAGGCCGTCGCCACCGGCGAGAAGGCTTTGCAGGTCGGCCGCGCCGCGAACGCCAACGCGCAGGCGCTCGCCGCCTTCGAGAAGACGCTCGGCGAGTGGAAGGCCAAGATGTAGACGCCACGCCGCACGCTCGGGCGGGAAAGTGGAAGGGGGCGCGCCAACGCGGCGCGCCCCCTTCCACTTTTTTTACCCCGCGCCCGCCCGCCGCCGGCCGCGCCGCAACCCCCAAGTCAAAAAGCCCGCCCGAAGTCAGTCTGAACTGTCCCGCCCTCTCAAGCTGACCGACGCGCGCCCCGCGCCTTCGGGTGAGTGTGCGTCGGCGACCGCCAAATCCGCCGCCTTTCTGAGCCTTAGCCCATCTTCTTTCCGTGCGGCACACGCCGTGCAAAGTCTCACGACGGCGCGGCCCACGCGTGCCGTGCTGATGACAGTCTTCGGAAGTCAACTTTCCCCGAAGCCCCAAAAAAGATGAAGACAAAAGCGAAAATCTTAACCCTGCTGACCGCGTGCTCACTGCTGCTGCCCCTCGCCGGCGCGGCGCGCGCGTCGTCCGGCGAGAAGCACGGGCGCGACGACGAGCCATCGGCCGAAGAGAACGTCAACCGCGACAAAGTCTCGGGCGCGCTGCGCGAGCGCGCGAGCCGGGGCAACCGCGGCAAGGGCGGCGGCGACTCCGTCCGGGTCATCCTCCGGCTCAAGGAGCCGCGCATGAGCGGCGGCCTGAACTCCCTGCTCAACAGCAACGGCGCGCACGTCCGCAAGGAGCTGAAGAACCTCGGCATGGCGGTCGTCGAGCTGCCGGCCTCGGCCGTCGAGCGGCTGGCCGCCTTCGACGAGGTCACTTACGTCTCACTCGATCAGGAGACCGAGGTGCTCGGCCACGTCTCGAAGGCGACGGGCGACGACGCGGCCACCGCGCAAGCTTACAGCGGCATCAGCCAGCTCGACGGCACGGGGGTCGGCATCGCCATCATCGACTCGGGCGTCTACGACCAGCACGCCGCCTTCCTCGACGCGGCGGGGACGGCCTCGCGCGTCGTCTTCAACAAGAACTTCGTCACGACCGAGGCGCGCACCGACGACCCCTACGGCCACGGCACGCACGTCGCCGGCCTCGCCGCCGGCTTCGACCGCGTCAAGGGCGGCGCCTACAGCGGCGTCGCGACCGACGCACGGATCATCGACCTGCGCGTGCTCGACTCGAAGGGCAAGGGGCAGACCTCCTGGCTGCTGGCCGCGCTCGACTGGCTCGCGGCCAACCACGCCGCCTACAACGTCCGCGTCGTCAACATCTCTTTGGGCGCGCCGGCCACCGACTCCTACTCGGACGACCCCATCTGCGCGGCCGTCCGCAGGCTTTACCACCTCGGCATCGTCGTCGTCGCCGCCGCCGGCAACAACGGCAAGAACGCCGTGGGGCAGAAGGTCTACGGGCAGGTGCACACGCCGGGCATCGAGCCGTCGGCGCTGACGGTCGGCGCCGCGAACACCTTCGGAACCGACTCGCGCGCCGACGACACGGTCGCCACCTACAGCTCGCGCGGGCCGACGCGCGGCTACTGGGTGGACGCGGCCGGCGCCAAGCACTACGACAACCTGCTCAAGCCCGACCTCGTCGCGCCCGGCAACAAGATCATCTCGGCCGAGGCGTACCCGAACTACCTCAAGTCCAACTACGGGCAGGTCAACGCCTACGACGACGCGGCGCAGGAGCGCGACTTCATGTACCTGTCGGGCACGTCGATGGCGGCGCCGATCGTGGCGGGCGCGGCCGCGCTGATGTTCGAGGTCAACCCGAAACTCACGGCCGGCATGGCGCGGACGCTCTTGCAGTACACGGCCACGCCGCTCAAGAACTTCAACGCGCTTGAGCAGGGCGCGGGCGAGCTGAACGTCGCGGGCGCGACGCGGCTCGCCGACTTAGTCCGCCGCGACCTCGACCCGGCGACGGCGGCCGTCGGTGCCACGCTCCTGACCGCCGCGCTCCCCGCCGCGCAGACCTACATCACCGACCGCAACTACGTCTGGGCGCAGGGCATCACCTTCGACTTCACCTACGGCACGGGCGTCGAACTCGTCACGAAGTTTCAGGAGGGCTACCGGCTCTCCAACCACATCAACAACGACTGCTTCGTGCAGAGCAACGGCCTGATCGTCAAGGACGCGACGAAGTTGACGGCCGGCGTCCTGCTCGGCAAGAACATCATGACGAGCGCGGGCGGCGTGCTCGGGACGGGGACGGCGATCCCCTACAGCCTGCGCGGCAGCGGCGTGCTGATGAGCGACGGCGTCCTCATCGGCGACGGCGTGCTCATCGGCGACGGCGTCTTGCTCGGCGACGGCGTGCTCTTAGGGGACGGCGTCCTCATCGGCGACGGCGTGCTCATCGGCGACACCATCGGCGGCTCGTCCGTCCTAGTCAGCGGCGACAACACGGCCCACATGGCCGCCGTGCCCTAGCCGGGCCGAAGACGACGCCCGCCCGCACCTCTCCGACGAAATCCTTCTCTCCGCCGCAGCCCGAATGGTGAACTGATGTTCCAGCCGACGCCACAGACACAAGCGCCGCACGCGCCCCACCTCTTCGACGCCTTCGCACCGCTGCGCGTCGGGACGGCGCGCGCCGAAGCGCTCGCGCCGGGGTCGGAGCGCGAGGCGGCGGCGTTCCTCTCGGAGCGCCCCGTCCACGCGGTCAACCTCCTGAGCCTGCTCCGCGACAACGGCCTCGTGAGCCGTCTCAACCGCGGCATGTTCTACGGCTACCGCGACGAGCGCGGCCGCCTCGAAGGCGTCGCCCTCATCGGCCACGCCACGCTGTTCGAGACGCGCACGACCCGCGCGCTCCGCGCACTGGCGCGCGCCGCGCAGCGGGTCGCCGGCCTCCACATGGTTCTCGGCGAGGCCGAGCCGGTCGCAGAGTTCTGGCAACACTACCGCGCTGGCGCGCGCCAGCCGATGCGCCTCGCCTGCCGCGAGCTGCTGTTCGAGCTTGACCGCGCCGCCTCCGTCGCCGCTCGGCCCGCGACGGCCGCCACCCCGAGACTCGCCACGCTCGAAGACCTGTCGCTGGTCATGCCCGTGCAGGCGCGGATGGCCGAGGATGAGAGCGGCGTCAACCCCCTTGAGTCAGACCCCGAGGGCTTCCGCCGTCGCTGCGAGCTGCGGATCGAGCGCGGCCGGACGTGGGTGGTGACCGAGGGCGGCCGGCTCGTCTTTAAGGCCGAGGTGATGGCCGACGCGGGCCGGGTCGTCTACCTCGAAGGCGTTCACGTCGCCGAGGGCGAGCGCGGGCGCGGCGTGGGTCTCGACTGTCTGACGTGGCTGGCGGGCGAACTTCTTCGGCGTGCAGGCTCGGTCTGCGTCCTCGTCAACGAGCGGAACGAGTCGGCGCAGGGCCTCTACCGCCGCGCAGGCTTCCGCTTCCTCGGCCACTACGACACCATCTTCCTGAGCCGCGACTGACCGACTGAGCTTTTAAACCGAAGGCACACGGAGACGCGGCTTGAAGCTCATTAACTTCAAGCCGCGTCTCCGTGTGTCCGTAGTTAATTATTTCTCGCGCGGCCGACGAATGGGTTGAGGAGGAGCGCGGCGGAGACGACGACCGCGGCGCCGACGACGTTGTACCAGAGGAAGGCGAGCGGCGTGTAGAAGAAGCAGTAGAGGACGGCCGCCTCGCCCGCGAGCGCGCCGAGGAAGGCGGCAGTGCCCCCGACGCGCTTGAAGTAGAAGCCGAGCAGGAAGATGCCCAAAAGCGTCCCGTAGAAGAGCGAGCCGAGGCGGTTGACGGCCTCGACGAGCGAGCCGAGCTGCCCCGCGTACTGCGCGAACGCCACGGCGAAAAGCCCCCAGAAGGCGGTCGCCAGCTTCGACGAGATGAAGTAGTAACGCTCCGACCCGTCGCCCTTTAAGAGACGCCGCTGGATGTCCACGACGGTCGTCGCCGCCAGCGCGCTCCACTCCGAGGCGGTCGAGGACATCGAGGCGAAGAAGACCGCCGCCAGCACCAAGCCCACCAGCCCCGCCGGCATGTAGCGCGTGACGAAGTTGAGAAAGACGTAGTTGGTGTCGTTGGGCTTCGGCTCGAAATCCTTGATGACCTCGACGGCGCCGGCCCTCACGCCGTTGGCCCTCTCCTGCGCCGACTGCAACTCTCCCGAAGCCGTCGCGGCGGCCGCCTCGTCGCCGGCGCGCAAGGCGTCGATGTAGGTGCGCGCCGCGCGCTGCTTCTCCGCGAAGGCCGCCGAGTAGTCCTCTTCGAGCGCGCGGAACTGCTCGCCGCGCGCGCCCGTGCGCGCCCTCTCAAGCTGGACGGGGTTGAAGAAGACGGGCGGCTCGGTGAACTGGTAGAAGGCGAAGACCATCGCGCCGAGGAAGAGGATGAAGAACTGCATCGGCACCTTGACCAGCCCGTTGAAGAGCAGCCCCAGACGGCTCTGCGCGGCGGACGCGCCCGAGAGGTACCGCTGCACCTGCGACTGGTCGGTGCCGAAGTAGGCGAGCGCGAGGAAGCAGCCGCCGAAGAGACCCGACCAGAAGTTGTACTGGTTACGGATGTCGAAGGAGAAATCGACGGCGTTCAGGCGGCCGAGCTTGCCCGCGACGCGCGTGGCTTCGACGAACGACACGTCGGCGGGCAACAGCCTGACGATGGTGAAGAAGGCGACGAACATCCCGCCCATGATGATGAGGAACTGGAGGAAGTTCGTATTGTCCACGGCCCTCGCGCCGCCCGTCGCGGCGTAGAGCATGACGGCGCCGCCGATGATGAAGATGACCAGCCTTATGTCCCACCCCATGACGACCGAGAGGATGACCGACGGCGCGTAGAGCGAGACGCCGGTCGAGAGTCCGCGCAGCGCGAGGAAGAGCAGCGCGGCGAGCGTGCGCGTCTTGAGGTCGAAGCGGCCTTCGAGGTACTCGTAGGCGGTGTAGACCTTGAGCCGGTGGTAGAGCGGGACGGCCGTGAGCGAGAGGACGACCATCGCGACGGGGAGGCCCAAGTAGACCTGCACGAAGCGCATCCCGTCGGCGTAAGCCTGGCCGGGCGTGGCGAGGAAGGTGACGGCGCTCGCCTGCGTCGCCATGATCGAGAGCGCGACGCGGTGCCAGTGCTGGCGGCGGTCGGCGACGAGGAAGTCGTCGAGGTCGCGCGTCCGCCGCCCCTTCAGGACGGCGTACGCGACGATGCCGGCGAGCGCGGCCAGCAAGACCGCCCAGTCGAGCGGCCTCACCTGAACGCCCTCGTGAAGAGGTAGAAGAGCACGATGAGCGCCGCCAGGTTCAGCAGGACGGCCGCGTAGAGGTTGCGCCAACTGCCGCCGACCGGCGGCGGCGCCTCCTCGTCACGCGCGTGCGGTTCGTCGTTGATGACTTCCTTCATCCCTGACTCTCGCCGAGCTCCTCGCGCAGGCGCGCGATGTCCTCCCAGCCGTAGCCCGCCGTCGGGAACGTGTGCGCGCCGCGCGTGATCGAACCCGCGCGGACGAGGCGGCCGCCGAGTTTTTCGTAGAAGCGACGCCCCGCTCCGTTGACCTCCAAGGCCCAGACGAGCATCGAGCGGAAGCCGGCCGCGGCGAGACGTTCGACGACGGCGAGCGCGAGCGCGCGCCCGAGTCCCGCGCGCTGGAAGGCTTCGAGAATGTAGACGGCGTAGAACTCGCCGTCGAACTCCGCGTCGCCGTCGCGCTCCGGCCCGCACGAGGCGAAGCCGACGACTTCGCCGCCGCCCGCCTCGGCGACGAAGACGAACGAAGCGCGCGCGGGGTCGTTCAGCTCCTCCTCCCAGCGCGGCCGTCTCGCTTCGATGGTGATGCCGGCGAGGAAGTCCGCGGGCAGACTGTCGCGGAAGGTCGCGTGCCACGTCTCGACCTGCACGCGCGCAATCGCGGCGGCGTCCGCCGGCCGCGCCTCGCGAATCTTCGACGCCCCGCCCGTCACTTCCCGCCCGCCGAGATCATGTTCGCGAACAGCCGGTAGGCTCCGGGCACGCCCGCCGGGAGCTGGCGGAAGAAGGCCAGCGCGGTGAAGACGTACGTGCCCTTGCCGTGTCGCGCGACGAGGGTCAAGCCTTTGAGGTCGGGCGCGCCGGGGTCGTGGCTCGCGAAGAGCGGCGTGTAGGCGGCGTCCCACTCGGAGGCGAAGTAAAGCCCGCGCTCCTGCACCCAGCCCTGGAAGTCCGCGTCCGTAATCCTGTTCGGGGAGTTGAGCAGCGCGTCGCCGGGGGCGAGCATCTGGACGGCCGCGTCCTCGTCCGTGACCCTTTCGGGGCCGAGCTTGAAGGGGCGCGGGCCGAGCTGCGTGCCTTCGAGCGCGCGCTCGGGCGTGTTGTACTGGACGACGAGCGTGCCGCCGCGCTCGACGTATTCGAGCAGGCGGCGCTGCTGGCGTCGGAGCGCCGCGCGCGTGTTGTAGGCGCGCACGCCCGTCACCACGGCGTCGAAGCGCGAGAGGTCGGCCGCCTCAAGGTCTTCGTCCGACAGGAGCGTCACCTCGTAGCCGACCTGCCGCAGAGCCTCCGGCACCTCGTCGCCCGAGCCCATCACGTAGCCGACCCGGCTCCCGCGCTTCGCCACATCGACGCGCACCAGCCCGGCCGCCGCCGCGGGGAAGAGGGTCTGCCGCGGGATGTGCGGGTAGTCTATTTCGAGCAGGCCGTGCGTGAAGGTCTTCCCCGCCGACTCGTACTCGGCGGCGAGCGCGGCGGTCGAGGCGGCGGCGGGCGGCGTGACGCTGAAGGTCGCGCGGAACTCTTCGCCCTTGCCTTTGAGCGCGACGGGGATTTCCGCAGGCGAGGCCGTCCAGCCCGCGGGCAGACGCAGGCGGAGCGTGCCCGCGGAGTCGGCCGCCGTGTTGTTGCGCAGCGTCACGCGCAGCCGCTTGGGTTGGCGGTCGGGGAAGACGAGCGTCCGCTCGCCGAGGGCGACCGCGACCTCCGGGACGACGACGACGGGGCGGTACATGTCGCCGTTGACGCGGTCCGTCCAGCGGTAGAGCACGGGCACGTCGAAGCGTACGGGGCGCGTTTCGTTCCCGAAGACGAGCGAGACGGGGGCTTTCAACGCGGGCGCGTCTTCCGGCTCGCCGATGAGTTGCTGCGCCTTCGTCTTGAAGAGTCCGCGGCCCGGCTCCTCGCGCAGCCAGTAGGGCTGGCTGTAGGGCGCTTCGGGCGGGACGCGCATGTTCGCGTCGCTCGCGAGCGGCTGGTTCCGCTTCAGCTCGGCGCGCAGGATGTCGGCCCCGGCCGAAGAGGCGCCGGCCTTCTCAAGCCGGAGGGGGAAGCCGGAGCGGTTGACGAGCGTCGTGGTGACTTTGACCTCGCCGCCCTGCACGACGTACGGCTCGGCCGCGACGGCCTCGACCCACAGCCCCGCGCACGCGAGCATCACGCGGAGCAGTTCTTCGCGCTTGGCCCCGACGAGCGGGTCGCCGGAAACCTGCGCGCCCGCGCTCAAGCCCTCCATCGCGCGGTAGGCGCCGACGAGCGTCGGCAGGACGGCCGACGGGTTCGCGGGGTCGTACGCGCGCGCGGCCTCTTCGAGCAGGCGGCCGACGGCCGCGCCGCCCTCGAAGCGTTGCCACGAAAGGTCAACGCCGTCGAAGAGGTCTTTCGACGCGGGCTCGCCCTTGATGTGCGCGAAGTAGTTGGGCGCGGGGCCGCGCCGCTCGGGCGTGCCCTGCGCCTGACTCTTGTGCATCGTGCGGCTCGCGGCCGCGATCTCGGCGTAGGACTTGCCGAGCAAAGGGTCGTAGCCGCCCACGTCCACGCTCAGCATCTTGTCGGCGTCCTTCGGCGCCTCGCCGCGGAAGTTGAAGACGTTCCAGACGAGCCGCTTCGCCTTCCACGGCCGGACGCCCTCCTTGAGCTGTTCGGGGAAGCGCGCGGGGTCGGCCGCCGCGTCGAACGCCTCGCCCGCGAGGATGGCCGAGGCGGTGTGCTGGCCGTGGCCGCCCTCGCCGGTGGTGGGGAAGCGCGCGACGATCACGTCGGGGCGGAAGCGGCGCACGACCCAGACCACGTCGGCGAGCACGGCGTCGTGGTCCCAGAAGCGGAAGGTCTCCTCGGGCGACTTGGTGAAGCCGAAGTCGATGGCGCGCGTGAAGAACTGCTCGGCGCCGTCGAGGCGGCGCGCGGCCAGAAGCTCCTGCGTGCGGACGACGCCGAGCAGCTCGCCCTTCTCCGGGCCGAGCAGGTTCTGCCCGCCGTCGCCGCGCGTGAGCGACAGGTAGGCCGTGCGCGCGCCGCGCCCGCGCGCGAGGTAGGCGAGCAGCGCCGTGTTCTCGTCGTCCGGGTGCGCGCCGACGTAGAGGACGCTGCCCGCGACGGCGAGCGTGCGCAAGCGCGCCTGCGTCTCGGCCGCGTCGGGCTGCGCGGGCTTCTGCGCGCGCGCGGGCGAGGCGGCGGCCGCCGTGAGCAGGAGGAGCAGGAGGAGCGTCGCTGCGCTCGCGGGTCGCTTCTTGATTTGCGTCATGTTACTGCGGCGGAGGCGGCGTGCCGGCCTCCCTCGGGTCAACGACGGGGCCGGTCGGCGCGTTGGAATTCTTCGGGTTGGAGTTGCCGGCCTGCTTCTTGCGCAGCTCCTCCTGGCGTTTGCGGAACTCCTCAAGGCGCCGGGCGCCCGACCGTGCCTGCTCCAGAAGCTCCTGCGCGGGGTAGTGGTCGGGGTTAATCTCCAAAGTCTTGTTGAGCGCGCGCACCGACTCGTCGTACTGCGCGATCTTGAAGTGGGCGGAGGCCAACTCGAAGTACTTGTCGTCGCTCTCCGCGGGCGAGTTCTTGACCGCCTCCTTGAGCGCCTTGACCGCGTCGTCGTACTTGCTCAGCTTCTCGTAACAGAGGCCGAGGAAGTAGTAGGCGTCGGAGTTCTTCGGCTCCTGCTTGACGATCTTCTCGTAAGCCTTGACGGCGTCGGCGAAAGCCTCCTCGGCCTCCTCGGCCTGCTTGGTCGCCTTGTAGGCCAGCCCCAAACGGTAGTGCGCCTCGGCGAAGTCGGGCGAGAGTTCGACGGCGCGCTTCAGGTGCTCGATGGCCTCCTGGTCGCGGTCGTGCTTGTAGGCGTCGAGGCCGCGCTCGTAGAGTGCGCGCGCGTCGTCGGTGGGGGCGACGGGCGCGTCCGTCTGCTGCTGCGCGGCGGCGCCGCCCGGCGTGGCCACGGCGTTGGCGTTCGCTTCGGCCGGCCCGCGTTTGCAGGCGGCCAGCAGCGGCGCGAAGACGAAGAAGAGGGCGGCGAGTGTGACGCGGAACGCTTTCATGGTCTTTCGATTTTCTCTTGGAAGGGCCGGGCTGAAACGTATCTACGACAAATCAGCCGGAGAGTCAAACGGGTGGCGGGCGGGGTTTGGACTGCGGGTTGCTTTTACAGGGGGCGGGGAAGCGCCGGAGTGTATAGGTTGCGTGCAGGGGAGGCGTGTGCGATGGAGGTAAGAAGGGGCGAGATGTTCGTAAGTCCAACGGAGGAGACGGTTCCGCTCGAAGACGAGAGCCGGCTGCCGCCGCCGCGCTTCGACGAGAAATCGGTACAGCGCGCGCAGCCGGCCGTGCCCATCGGCCTGCGTGCGCGTGCGCGGGCGCGTTCGTGGCCGGCGACGCTGGTCGTGCTGTGCGTGCTCGGCGGCGTGGCGGGGGGTATCCTCGGCGGGCTGACGCTCACGCTCTTCCAGCGCGAGCCGTCGGGCGCGGGGACACAGAATCAGTCGGCGCGGGCGGAAGCGGCCCCCGGCGTCATGCCCGCGACGGCCGTCGCGGGCGCCGCTGCCACAACAGCGCCGCAGGACTCGAAGCCCGCCGCCGACGGCGTTGCCGCGGCTCAGCCGGGCACGCAAGCGCCCGAGGTCGCGGCACAGACGGAGGCGGAGGCGCGACCCGCAGAAGCCGAGGCGCGGCCGGAGCCGCCCGCGCGGGATGAGCCGGCGTCGGCTCCGGCGGACGCCGGCACCGAAGGCGAGTTGCGCTCGGCGCTCGGCGAGTGGCTCGCGGCGACGAACTCGCGCGACGTGGGGCGGCAGATGAACTACTACGCGCCGAAGGTCGAAGCCTTCTACCTCTCGCGCAACGCGCCGCGCGAGGCCGTGCGCGCGGAGAAGGCTCGGCTGTTCGCGCGCGCCTCGTCGGTCAACGTCGAGGCCGCGCCGCCCGAGATACGCATGAGCCGCGACGGCCGCACCGCCGTCATGCGCTTCCGCAAGCGCTACCAGATCACGGGCGGCGAAGGGGCGCGCAGCGGCGAAGTCTTGCAGGAGTTGCGCTGGCGACGCACGGCCGGCGGCTGGAAGATCGTCGGCGAGCGCGACCTGCGCGTGCTCCAGTAGCAAGCACCTGAGACAAACTTTTTAACCGCAGAGACGCGGAGACGCGGCTAAGAGCATTTAGCTTTTAGCCGCGTCTCCGCGTCTCTGCGGTTAATTGTTTACGCGAACGCGGCGGGGGCGACGGTCAGTCGTCCGACTCGACGATCTCGCGGAAGCGGCGCGCGTCCTCGCGCATGTGGACGTTGTTGAAGAAGACGTAGGAGGCGGCGTCGCGCGGGAGCATCGAGCGCAGCTCCTCCAACTCGCCGTCCTCGTACTGGTAGCGCCAGCCCTTGCGGCCGTGCAGACGGAAGTAGCAGCGGCCGGGCGTGAGCGTCCGCTCCGAGAAGGGATCGACGGCGTGCCACAGCCCCAGCTCCTCGCACAGCTCGCTCACCAGCTCGCGCGGCCAGCCGCCGCGCGGCTCCCAGCAGAAGGTCAGTTCGCCGCGCTGCGCGTCGCGGAAGAAGCGCCGCATGTTCCCGACGTTCTCGCCCGACGGTTTGAAGCTCGCGGGGCACTGGAAGAGCAACGCGCGCGCTCCCAGCGCCTCGGCGCACTCGCGCGTCAGCTCCCAAGCGCCGCGGACGACCTCGGTCGGGCGGAAGAAGCCGGCGCCCTCCTTCTCCTCCTCGGCGAGCGTGCGTTTGAGCCGGCGGTAGGTCGGGCTTGACGACAGGTGCGTGACGAGCATCCACGCCTTGAGCGTGAACTCGAAGCCGGCGGGCGCCTCCTCGCGCCAGCGCCGCAGCGTCTGAACCTGCGGCGGCTGGTAGAAGGTGTGCTGCACCTCGACCGAGTCGAGCGACTCGAAGTAGGTCTGGCGCGACGAGCGGAAGCCGCAGCAGCCGATCCGCACCGACCCCTTGCCCGAACTCATAAGCCGCACCCCCTTGAGAAGTGTTGCGCGGGACTTATCTGGATTCGTCCGCCGAGGGACCGTAGATGGACGGGAGCGGCACGTCGAGCATGCGCAGGTAGACCGAGAGCTGGCCGCGGTGGTGTATGACGTGGTTGAGTCCGACGAAGCGGACGACCATCGCGCGCGGCATCTCGAAGAGGACGTGGTCGCCGCTCCGAAGCTTCCAAGACTCGCCCATCCGGTCGTCGGGCTGCTGCTCCAAAAGCCCGGCGGCGGCCTCGATGTTGCGGTCGAACTTCTCCAGCAGCGCGGCGGTGCTCTCGGGGTTGAAGGGCTTGAAGTCGCCGGAGCCGAAGTCGAGCTCGGGCTGCGTCAGCGCCGGGATGACCAACTCGGGCAACTCCGCGACGTGCGCCGCCAGACGCCCCAGCGTCATCGACTTCTCGTGCGGCTTCCAGCCGAAGGACGCCTCGGGCACGCGCTCAAGCAAACGCCTCGTCGTCTTCGCCTCCTGCCGCATCTCCGCCGCCAGCGACCCACATAAGCTCATAAGATTTTCCTTCCGTCATCGGGGGACTTGAAAAGCGCTGCCAATCTACGCCGCCCCGCCCGCCATTTCAAGGCACGCCGCGCCGCGCCCGCGCCGGCGGCGCGAAAAAAAAAAGCGGAAGGATGAATAAGTCGCGGGTGAAGCGAGAGCCGGACTGCCTCCCCTTCATCCTTCATCCTTCCGCCTTCATCCTTCAAAAAAATTGGGCGGCCCGGCCTTCCGACCGTGCCGCCCGACTGGCGAGGCGCCCCGTTCTCCCCGTGACGGAAAGCGCCCCGTCAGATGCTTTGCAAACCCCTTGCTCTTGTTGCGCGACGTTCGCGGTCGCGCCGGCTTACGGGGGAACAGTGTGGGCGGCGCGCGGAAAAATACGCGCGGGCGAAAAATTTTGTCTTAAAAATTTTGAGGGGCGGCCGCTGGTCAGAGCGGCCGCCCCTCAAGTCGTGAATTCACGTTTCGACTACTGGCGGAAGCGCTGGCGGTACTCGAAGGATTCGAGGAAGGCGCGCACCATCTCGGCGCGGTGGAAGTCGCCGCCCGCCGCTTCGAGCTTGGTGAGCCAGTGGTTGTAGCCGACGTAGTTCGGGTCGGCCTGCCCGTCGAAGCCCACGTCGTTGGGGTTGCGGCGCAGGTAGCCGAAGTACTGCATCAGCACGAACGCCTTCGTGAACTCGCGGCGGACGACGGCGGGGCTTTCGGCCACCTTGCCGAGCACCGAGGCGCGAAGCTCCGGCGAGTCGGGGTTGGCCGAAAGCTCCGCGATGAGCGCGGCGCGCTCGGCCGCGAGCGGCGGGACGCCGACGTTCTCGAAGAGCTTGTCCACGATGGTTGCGGCGGTCGTCCCCGAGGGGAAGGCGGCGGCGAAGTTGCGGCTCCCGGCCGGGCCCGTGCGCCTGACGAAGTCGAGCAGGAACGCCTGACGGTTGTCGGCGAGCTTCTGCTGCCAGCCCGGCGAGTTGACGACGAGACCCTCGCCGATGCGCTGCGTGTCGGGCATGAAGTCTTCGTAGCGGACGGGGACGGGCGCGCCCGGCCCGTTGCCGAACGCGGCCTTGTGCAGCCGGTAGACGAAGTAGCCCGTGTCCTTAAACTCAAGGGAGACGAAGAAGGCGCCCGAAGTGTTGACGCGCTGGTACTGCGCGCAGGCGGCGTCGGCGCCGCACCTCGCGACCTCGTTCGACCAGTGGTTGAGACCCTCGGCGTCGGGGGCGCGGTTGAAGAAGTCGAGGTAGTGCTGGCGGACGAAGGTGCGCGTATCGTCGATGGGGTTGGGCGTGCCCACGACCAGCGACTTGACGGCGGCCGCCGCGTCCAGACGGTCGCGGACGGGCGGGTCTTTGTCGCCGAGCGCGCGCGTGTCGAAGCTCGTGTCGTTGATGCGCTCCTTCACCGCGTCGGCGTTCTTCGACGGGTCGGCCGCGCGCACCAGCGCCGCGACGCCCGCGACGATGGGGGCGGCCATCGAGGTGCCGGCCCAGACGCCCGTGCCGTTGCCGGGCACGCTGCTCGTGATGCCGACGCCGGGCGCCATCAGGTCGATGCGGTCGTCGCGCTGCGAGAAGGTGGCCAGCTTGTCGTCGGGCTGGCTCGCCGCGACGGAGAGTTCGCCCTCGAAGTTCTCGGCGGCCGGGAACATCTCGGAGGCCGTCCCGCGGTTGCCGGCCGCCGCCACGACGACGACCTTCGGGTAGTTCGGGGCGGTCGGATCGACGGGGGCTGTCGGGTCTGTGCCGCAGACTTCGCCGAGGATAAGCCCGAGCAGGTCGGACTTGTGGACGGTCGCGAGGCTCAGGTTAATCACGTCGGCGCCGTCGTCGGTCGCGGGGTTGCCGTCGGGGTCAACCGCGTAGCGCAGCGCCTCGGCGAGCACCCACATGTTGCCGACGCCCTGCGGGTCGAGCACGCGCAGGGGCATGATCTTGGTCTCGGGCGCGGCGAGCGCGACGAGGCCGGCGACGTGCGTGCCGTGGCCGTAGGGGCCGCAGGCGCGCGGGTCGGTCGCGCCCGAGCCCGGCGGGCACGTCGGCAGAACCTCGCTCGGGTCGTCGTCGCCGTCAACGAAGTCGCGCCCCGCCAGCAGGCGGCCGGCGAAGGCCGGGTGGCGGCGGTCGATCCCCGTGTCGAGCACGGCGACGATGGTGCCCGCGCCCTTCGTCGCCTTGTGCGCCTCCTTGAGTCCGATCTTGTCGCCCGCCCACTGCGTCCTGTACTGCGCCGCGCCGCCCGTCTGCGTGCCGTCGCCGACCATCCAGGAGTTGCCGACCTGCCAAGGGTCGCCGACCATCCACGAATTGCCGACCATCCACGAATTGCCGCTCCCCTCGGGCGACCCCGAGGTGAAGTTAGCCTCGGCGAACTGCACCTTCAGCGGATTCTCGGCGAGGATTTTGGCGGCGAGCGCCTTCGAGTCGGACTGCGTGCGCAGGAGGTAGATGGGCCGGCTGCCGAACTGCTCGACGAGCGTGAGGCCGTACTGCTGCGCGACGGAGTTGAGGTCGGCCGGGTTGAAGAGCTTAAGGTTCAGCTCATTCTGGATGTACGACTCCTCGCCGTTCTCGACCGAGTCGTCGGAGGCTCGGGAGACGCGCGCGCCGGGCAGACCCGAGAAAAGCATGGCCGCCAGCAGCGCGAGCACCGCGAAGGGGCGAAAGAACTTGCGGGACATCACGGAGAAACTCCTTAAAATGCCTTACTTAGCAGAAACTTCGGGGATTTCGGTGCGATTCGGGACTCGGCCGGATGTCGGGCCCGGCTGGCGCTGGAAAGTCCACCGCTTTTGATGCCTCTCTCCCGTCAAACAGTGCCCGTCGCCGGGTAAAAAATACACCCCGAATCAAGAAAATTTGGCGGGCGCGGGCGCGACTACCAGCGGCCGGTGAGGACGAAGGGCGACCAGAAGAAGGGGTGCGGGCGCTCTCGCATCTGGCGGAGTTGCGCGGCGCGCAGGGCGGCGGCCGGGCGCTCCCCGGCGCGCAGGCTTGTGTAGAAGTCTTTCATCAGCTCGGCGGTCGCCTCGTCGTCCACTGTCCAGAGACTCAGGAGCAGCGAGGGCGCGCCCGCGTAGAAGAAGCCGCGGACAAGCCCGAGCAGCTCGTCGCCCGGCGCGACGGCGCTGACGCCCGTCTCGCAGGCCGAGAGCGTGACGAGCGAGGCGCCCACGTCGAGCGTGTAGGCGTCGCGGACGGTGAGCCAGCCGTCGCCCAGACGGAGCGAGGAGAAGAGCGGGCTGTCGGGGCGGAACTGACCGTGGCAGGCGAGGTGGAGCAGGTCGGCCGACGGCGCGCGGCGTCGCAACTCTTCGATCGTGGCGCGGCCGTCGAGCAGCGCGAGCGAATCGGGGAAGAGCGGCGCCAGCGCCTCTATTTCGTCGCGGACGCGCGGCGTCTGCTCGTCGGCGACGCCCATCAGCAGCGCGCGCTCGAACGGGCGCTGGGGGCGCGCGAGGCAGTAGCCCAGCACCGAGGCCGACGGCGCGTACGAGACCTCGCGCCGCTCGACGACGTAGGAGCCACCGTCGTCGAGCGCGTGGAACGGGACGTAGTGGAGCGCGCGGTGCGGGACGACGACGAGGCGGCGGTCGCCCAGAAGCGGCTCGACGCGGCGCAGCAGCAGGTCGTAGAGCGTCCGCAGGTGCCGGCGCGCGCGGCCTTCGAGCGACGCGAGGTGCGAGCGCATCCGCGCCGAGCCGTAGCGAAGGCTCCCGACCTGAAAGCGAAACTGCCCCAGCGCCTCTGCAACCTGCTTCTCGTCCGCCAGCCCGCGCACGACCTCGACGCCGTCACCCGTCACGACGAAGGCGAGCAGCTCGCCGCCCAGGGAAGTGTACTCGACGAGCGCCGTGTCGGAGCCGAGCGACTTCTGAAGGCCGGGCACGTCGAGCGGCTCGGTGCGCCCGAGCGAGGGGGCGCCGCCGCGCTGTTGGAGCTGGCGCATGATTTCGAGCGTGCGCGTCTCGCGCTCGCGCACCGCGTCGTGGAGCGCCTGCATGGCGGCGGCGCCGCGCGCCGTGTCGCCCTCGGGCGGGCGGTTGATGCGGCTGTAGAACCAGTTCAGCTCCTCGCGCAAGGCGTCCAGTTGCTCGAACAGCTCGGCCTCGA
Source organism: Pyrinomonadaceae bacterium (assembly GCA_036388915.1). Taxonomy (GTDB): domain Bacteria; phylum Acidobacteriota; class Blastocatellia; order Pyrinomonadales; family Pyrinomonadaceae; genus QHXN01. The sequence continues at coordinate 14,166 of DASVQX010000034.1, read as the reverse complement.
ACTCGTCGCGCGGGCGCGGGTGGACGGCGAGCGCGCCGCTCAGCATCTCGACCAGAGCGCGCGAGCGTGCGCGCTCCGTGTAGCAGAGCGCCTCGGTCGTGCGCCCGTCGGAGAGGCAGAGCCGGACGAGTTCGTCGTAGGGCGCGAGCTTGTCGGCGACGAAGGCCGTGCGGAACTCTTCCGCCGGGAGCGGCGCGCGCAGGTCTTCGATGAGCGAGACGGCGCGCTTGAAGGAAGTCTCGGCCGCCTGCGTCTCGCCGCGCGCGGCCGCGAGCAGTCCGAGCGAGGTGTGGCAGCGCTCGGCGATCTGCGGGAGCGCCTGCGTCTCGGCCTCCTTCAGCGTCGTCTCAAGGAGAATCTGCGCGAGCCGCTCCTGCCCCTGGGCGCGCGCCGCCTCGCCGCGCAGCCAGCGCGCGAGCAGCAGGCGCCGCCACGTCCCCGCGCGTTGGAGCGGCGCCTCGGCCTGCGCCGCGAGCACGGCGGTCGTGACGTGATCGCCCTCGGCGAGCCGCATCTGCGCCTCTGTGAGCGTGACGTAAGCCTCGCCGACCATGTTGTCCTCGGCGGCGTAGAGCTTGCGCGCCTCTTCCAGAAGGCCGTGCGCCTCGCCGGCGTCGCCGGCGAGGATGGCGGCGCGCCCGCCCTGCGCCAGCGCGCGCGCCTGCTCGGCGCGCATCCCCAAATCGGCGAAGGTCGGCGCGACGCGGCGGTAGACGGCCAGCGCCTCGGCCGAGAGGTTCAGCTCAAGATAAGCGTCGGCCAGCTCAAGCTCGGCCACGGCCGACTGGTGCGGCATCCCGAGCGCGGCGTAGCGGCGGCGCGAGCGCTCCAACAGATCGAGCGCGCGGTCGTAGCGCCCCTGAAAGAGCGCGAAGTTGCCCATGTTGCCCTCGATCTCGGCGAGCGTGGCGGTCAGCCCCGCGCCCTCGGCGTAGTCGAGCGCCTGCTGGTAGAGACCTTCGGCGGAGCGGAAGCGGTGGAGCGCGACGTGCGTGTTGGCGAGACAGTTGTAGTTCTTCGCCACCAGTTGCAGGTCGCCCGAGGCGGCGAGCCGCTCGCGCGCCGCCGACTGGAACTGCTCGGCCTCGTGGTAGCGGTCGCGGCGGAAGTAGATGTTGCCGATGTTGTTCTCGACCTTGCCGGCGGCGAGCGGGTCGCCGTGTTCGAGGAAGCGGTCGCGCGCGCGCAGTCCCGTCTCGACCGCCTCCTCGTAGCGGCCGAGCATGGCGAGCGCGATGAGCTTGGAGAGTTGCGTGTTGGCGGCCGTGTGCGGCTGGCAGAGGCGGCGGAAGCGCGCCTCCGCCTCGTCGAGCCGGCGGATGGCCTCCTCCATCCGGCCGCCGACGAGCGCGGCGATGCCGGAGCCCCAGTCGCTGAGCGCGGCTATCTCCTCGGAGTCGTTCTCGGAGGCCAACGCTTCGAGCGCCGAGGCGGCGGCCACGGCGCGCGGCGGGTCGCCGCTCCACGCTTCGAGGCACACGTCCTTGAGCGCGTAGGCCAGCGACACGTCGGCCAGCGCCGCGTGGCCCGCGAGGAGCGCGCGCCGCCCGCGTTCGTCCGCGGCCGCGACCAGTCGCGAGACCAGTTCCGCTCTGTTCATCTTCTTGTTCGCCCAGTCAGGCGGAAGAGGGAATTAACCGCGGAGACACGGAGACACAGCTAAATTCAAAAGCCGTGTCTCCGTGTCTCCGCGGTCGAAGTTGCTTTCGTCGGCGTGCCCCTTAAGCCTTCAGACTCAACTCGGGAATCTCGACCTCGGTCTGGTCGAAGCGGAGCCGGACGGCGTAGGCGCCCTCGGGGACGGCCGCGAGCGCGAACTCGCACAGCTCGTTGAGCGCGGCGCGCGCGGCCGTCGAGCCGTCGCCGCCGACGAGCTCGACCTCTCCGCCCTGACAGGGCCCGAGCACCTGACCCGAGACCGTCCACCCTTCCGGCCCCCCGGCGAGCCGCAGGTCAACGTCGAGGTCGCCCGTGCTGAAGAGGAGTTGGCGCGCGGGCGCGGCCTGTCCCGAGCGGACGCCGAAGGCGGGCGTCAGGCTGCTGCTGTCGAAGGTGAGCGCGGCGACGAGGCGGCGCAGGAGTCCCGGCTCGTCGGCGCGGCCCCGGCGGGCGCGGAACATGCGCACCACGTCGGCGACCAGCGCGGGGGGCGCGTCCTCCGACGTGTCGGCGCGCATCAGCGCCGCCAGGTGGCCGAGTTGCGCGGCCTGCGCCGAGCAGCTCGTGCAGCCGTCGAGGTGCGCGCGCTCCGTGGCCGCTTCCTCGGGCGACAGGCGGCCTTCGGCCAAGTCGGCCAGCCGCGCGAAAGGTATGTGTCGTGGGGTTAATCTCATTTTCCGCTCCAACGGGGGCGCCTCACTTTAACGCCCGCTCGACGAGACAGTGCGCGCGCCGTCGCGAAAAATACGTCGGGGGAGGAAATGTTTAGTGGCGTACGCGGGCGGTGAGAAAACTTACAGACCGCGCGCCGCCTGCCGCGCGAGGCTCACGAAAAACCCTTCTTTTTCAGGATTTCGAGCAGTTTTTTTAGACAGCGGGCGCGGGTCGGGCCGATGCTGCCCTCGGAGGTGCCGAGCGCGGCGGCGATCTCGGAGTAGGGCGGCGGCTCCGGGGCGTAGAAGAGCATCTGGAGGAGCGTCTGGCAGCGCCCGCCGAGGTCTGAGAGCGCGGCGCGGACGAGGTGCTGCTCTTCGAGTCGCGCGAGCGCCTCGTCCGGCAGCGCGGCCTCGTCGGCGAGGCCGTACATCTCGCCCTCGGCCTCGCCCTCGTCGGACGAGAAGGAGCGCAGGGACTTCGAGCGGCCGATCATGCGCCACGTCTTGCGCTTCGCGGTCGTGACGAGCCACGCCTGAAGGCGCGACGGCTGCTCGATGTTCTCGATGCTCTCTAAGAGGGTGGTGAAGACTTCCTGAAAGATTTCGGCGGCGGCGTCCTCGTCAAGCCCGGCGCGGCGCGGGATGGCGTAGATGAGCCGCTGGTAGCGCGCGACCAGCAACTCCCACGCGCCCTCGTCGCCGCGCCGGCACGCCGCCAGCAACTGCTCGTCGCCCCCCGCCTTCAATTCCGCAATCGCCACGCGCCAAAGCATAGGCGGGGGAAGGGAAAAAGGCAAAAGGAGGTAAGCGGTAGGCGGTAGCCCGGCCGGGCGGCGCGCCCGCCCTATTGCTGGACTTCGACCGGCTCGGGCGGGCGCGACCTGACGTGGGTGAACCTCTCCTTGAGGCGCAGGAAGGGCATTTCGAGCACGTAGTACGAGACGGCGGCCGCCGCGACCGTGAGCGCCAGCCCTACCCCCGCGCGCCGCGGCACGTCGTGGAAGAGCCGCTCCGTGACGTAGAGCGCGGCGGCGTGGAAGACGTAGAGGCCGTAGCTGATCCGGCCGAGGAAGACGAGCGGCGGCGAGGTCAGGAGCCGGCCGCCTAAAGCGCCCCACAGCATCAGCGCCGCGCCCCCGATGTTGAAGGCCGCCGTCAGCGCGAAAGGCACCCCGAGGACGTAGAGGCACGACCCCGCGACCCACACGGCGGGGCCCGACAGGATGAGGGCGGCCCTCGCGCCCGCGCGCAGGTCGGGCAGGCGGCGGTAGAAGAGCGTCGCGAGGAGCGCGCCGGCCCCGATGGCGTCGAGCCACGCGAAGGTGTTCAGCCAGAGCGCGGCGGGCGACGCGCCGAACGTCTCCATCGCACCGCGCACGACCCACGCGGCGCAGACCATCACCAGCCCGACGCGCGCGACCGACGCCACGCCGAAGCGTTTGAGGGTCAGCGGCCAGAGGGCGTAGAACTGCTCCTCGACCGACACCGACCACAGAATCCCCGCGACGCCCGAGCCGGCGGCGGCGCCGGGAATCAAAAAGCTCCAGTTGGCGAGGAAGATCAGGTAGACGGGCAGCGCCTCCGGCCGCAGGGCGGCCTCCGAGCCGGAGGGCGCGAGCAGCAGCGCGCCGGCGATGAAGGCGAAGTAGAGCGGCCAGATGCGTAGCGCCCGGCGCACGTAGAAGTCCTTCAGCCGGATCGCGCCGTACTTCTCGTGCTCCCTGAGCAGGAGCGTCGTGATGAGGTAGGAACTGAGGACGAAGAAGAGCGGGACGCCGTTGCCGCCGGAGGCCACCGCCCGCGCCGCGACGTAGGCCAGCGTCCGGGGCAGGCCGAGGTCTCGGTAGACCGCCCAGTCCTGCGGGAAGGCGTGGCTGAAGAAGACGGCCAGGAACGCGAAGAACCGCAGGCCGTCCAACTCCGGCCGGTAGAAGCGGGCGGCCTTGCCCGATGATTCGCTCTCGCCCAACGGCTCGACCCTTTAGAGTTTCCGCAACAGGTAGGCGTCGTGGTCTGAGTCGCCGCGCGCGCCCCTGGGGCTGTACTCCAGCACCTCGAACCCTTCGGCCAGCGTGCCCTCGACGTAGGCCCTCGGGTGGTAGGCGGCGCAGACGTTCTCGCCCGCCCGCTCCGAGTCCGTCACCACCAGCTCCCCGGCGGCGAACCGGCGCCTCTCCTCTTCGTTAAGCTTGTCGAGGTAAAAGTCGCCGTGCGCGGTCAGGTAGAGAAGGCCGCCCGGCCTGAGTATGCGGCGCAGCTCCCCCATCCAGTGACGTTGCAGCGGCTCGGTCAGGTGCGTGAAGACCGAGAAGGCGTAAACCAGATCGAACGTCTCGGGGTCGTATGAGAGCGGCCCGTCGAGCGTGTTCGTGCGGAACTCCGCGAACTTGAGATTGTTCCGGCACCACTCCACGAGGCGCGGGTTATAGTCGGTGCCGCAGAAGCGCGGCCCCTTGATGCCCTTCCAGTGGCGCATGATGCGCCCGACCCCGCAGCCGAAGTCGAGGACGGCCTTCATCTTCGCCATCCCGCCGCCGTTGCGGGCGACCATCCCGCGAATGGCCTCGGAGGCCGAGAGGCCGCCGCGCAGGAACCATTCGGGGTTGCGGTGGCCGGCGACGAGTTCGATCAGCTCGGCGGGCGGGAGCGGCGGGCGGCGCGCCAGGAAGTTGCGGGCGCGGACGAGTGCGTTTTGGGGGAGCGACTTGTGCGCGTGATACGCCTCCTTCCACGTCAGGGGGACGGCGCGCTTCAAGGCGAATGGTAGTGACACTGGCTTTAACTTCCTTGTCGTGAGACGTAATTCCTTGTGGGACCGGGAAGCATATCACATCCCGACTTCGGGGGGCGCGGGCTGTGCGCCCCCCGAGCGCACGGGCCGGGGGCGCGCACGTCTCGGCCGGCGTCTACGTGTACTCTCAGAGCGTGCGGGGCAGCGGGCCGCCGACGGTGTAGAGCGTGACCGAGCTTGAGAGGCCGAGTCCCGAGAGGCGGCCGGCCATGAGGACGATGGTCTCCTTCTGCTGCGCGATGCCGGCCTCGACCAGCGTCCGCTCGCAGATTTTGAGCATCTCCTCGGTGTTGTCGCAGGCCTCGTGCATGAGCGTCTCGACGCCCCAGACCAGCGACAGCTCGTTGCGGACGGCGTGGTCGGGCGTGAGCGCGACGATGCGCTGTCCGGGTCTCAGGGATGAGAGCCGGCGCGCCATCAGCCCCGAGGCCGTGATGACCGCGATGGTGCGCGCGTCGATCTCCTCGCCGGCGAAGACGGCGGCCTCGCACAGCGCGCGGCTGACGCGGCCGGACTGGCGGCCGGCGAAGCGCGTGATGGCGTCCTGCGTCGAGGGCGGCGCGCCGGCCTCGGCCGAGTCGATGATGCGCGCCATCGTCGCCACCGACAGCACCGGGTACTTGCCCGAGGCGGTCTCGGCCGAGAGCATCAGGGCGTCGGTGCCGTCCCAGACGGCGTTGGCCACGTCGGACGCCTCGGCGCGCGTCGGGCGCGGCTCCGAGATCATCGACTGGAGCATCTGCGTCGCCGTGATGACGACCTTCTGCTTGCGGTTCGCCGCCTCGATGATGCGCTTCTGGTAGACCGGGACTAACTCGACACTCGTCTCGACGCCGAGGTCGCCGCGCGCGACCATCAGCCCGTCGGCGGCGTCCACCACCTCTTCGAGGTGTTCGACGGCCTCGGCCTTCTCGATCTTGGCGACGAGCGGCTGCGACCCGCCCGCGGCCTTGATGAGCGACTTCGCCTCAACACAGTCCTCGGCGCGGCGGACGAACGAGAGCGCGATGTAGTCGGCGCGCTCGCGCACGGCCCACTGGAGGTCGCGGCGGTCTTTGTCGGTGAGCGACGGGATCGGGAGCGAGACGCCCGGCAGGTTGATGCCCTTGCGCTCGGAGAGCGTGCCGCCGTTGACGACGCGCGTGACCACGTCGGTCTCGGTCGCCGACTCGACGTAAAGCTCGATGGCGCCGTCGTCGAGAAGTATCCTCGCGCCGGGCTTCACGTCGCGGGCGAGGCCGGCGTAGTTGGTCGAGACCTCGCGCGCGTCGCCGACGACCGAGCGCGTCGTGAGCGTGAAGACCGCGTTGGCTTCGAGCTGGACGGGCTGTCCGCCCTTGAGCATCCCCGTCCGAATCTTCGGCCCCGACAGGTCTACGAGCACCGAGAGCGGCCGCTTGAGGCGCTCGGCCGCCGCGCGGGCGCGCGCGATGTTCTCCGAGTGCTCCTCCTGCGTCCCGTGCGACATGTTGATGCGCACGGCGTTGGCCCCGGCCGCCAGCAGCGACTCCAGCACCGCCGGCTCGCGCGAAGCCGGGCCGAGCGTCGCGAGTATCTTGGCTCTCCTCACCTCAAAACCCCTCTGATGTTTTTTGTCGGATAGACTGTTTGTAAACCTCCGCCAACGGAAAGGCAAGTAGACAGTAGCCGGTAGAAGGAAGATGTTTTCTACCGGCTACTGTCTACAGTCTACTGCCTACTTGTTTTCAGTCCGCCTTCTCGGCGAGGGCGTCGGCGACGGCGCGTTCGAGTTCGGAGGCGACCTCGGGGTCGTAGCCGACGAAGTGCCGGACGAGGCGGCCGCGGCGGTCGAGGACGAAGGTCTGCGGGATGGAGTCGTTGTCGGCGAGGAAGAGGCGCGCGGTCTCGTCGTCCGGCTCGGCGAGCTGGTACTGGATGCCGTAGAGCTTGACGAACTCGGGCACCTTCGGGCGGTCGTCGGCGCCGCCGACGTTGAGGCCGATGACCTTGAAGCCCTGCGCGCCGAACTGCTTCTGGAGCCGGACGAGGTGCGGAATCTCCTCGCGGCACGGCGGGCAGTAGGTGGCCCAGAAGTCGAGCACGACGACCTGCCCGCGCAAATCTTCCAGACTCTCGCGCCGGCCGTCGAGCTGCGTCCAACCGCCGCGCGGCGCCCCGCCCGACGCGACCGGCACGGACTCGCCGTGCGAGGCGGCCACGGGCGGCATCGGCAGGTTCGTCCGCGGCATCCGCGAGTTGGCGGTCGCCGCGTTGCGGCTCGCCTCGGCGCGCTTCTTCGACGCGCCGTCCAGCTCGCACGACGCCGCGAGCGCCGCGAGCGCCACGACGGCCAGCGCCGCCAACGCACGGCGCGGGTTAAAGCTTCGCGCGCTTAAATGTCCGGGGAACTTCAGACGCATCTCGTTTCGACTCCTCCGCGTGAGGCCGCGGGCATTTTACACGAACGCGCGCGCGGCGGGCACGCGCCGGGGCCGTGCGGGGTCTCTTGTCTGTCGAATCGTTCAGGGGTTTCGCTGACTCAGCGGGTCGCCGTCGGGGCCGGCGGCGGGCGTGTGCTCGCCGTCCTCGAAGGAGGGCGGCGCCTCCTCGGCCGGGACGGCGTACTCCTCGTTGGCCCACGCGCCGAAGTCGAGGAGCTTGCAGCGCTCGGAGCAGAAGGGTCGGTTCGGATTACCTTCGAGGGTGACGGGGCGGTGGCAGATGGGACACTTCATTGAGCCTTAAACCTTGTTCGTCAGTGGCGCGCGGCGGCCGTCGTCGCCTGACGGGTCAAAGGTTCGAGTCCGTCGGGCGTTTAGAGGGCGGCGGTCGCGGCCGGAGTCTTGATTAAAATTTTCCTATCGACGAAGTCGATGATACCGGCGCGGCGCAGCGCGTTCAAGCGGACGGTGACGCTCTCGCGGGTGGAGCCGACGATGGAGGCGATCTCGCGGTGGGGCAGTTGCAAATCGATGAGCACGCCTTCGGCCTCGGGGCGGCCGTAGCGCTCGGAGAGGTCTACGAGCAGCTTGTCGAGCCGCGCCGGGATGGCGTCCAGGGCGAAGTCGGCGACGCGGCGCTCGGCGCGTGAGAGCCGTTGACCAACCATGCGGAAGGTGTAATCATAAAGCTCGCGGCTCGCAGCCATCCCCTCCCTGTAAACCCCCGCGGGAATCCGCAGCAGGCGCGCCTGCTCGTACGCGATGGCGCACTTCTCGCGCACCCCCGCCGAGTAGAGCGACGATTCGCCGAAGAGCGCGCCCGGCCCGACGATGTCGATGACGGCCTCGCGCCCGGTCGTGTCGTCGATGGAGCAGATTTTGACGCGCCCGCGCGCGATGCAGTAGAGCGCGTCGGCCACGTCGGCCCGGCGGTAGATGAAGCGGCGGCGGCGGAAGTCCACGGCCTCCGAGCCGCGTGCGATGAGCGAGAGCGTCTCTTCGGGGAGGGCGGCGCCGGCCTCGGAATGGCGCAGAATTTCGGCCCGCTCGGCCGCGGACAGGTCGCTGGCGCGTCGGTGTGACATGACGGGGGAACCTCTTTAGGGGGTCGGGATTCTCAAGAGCGAGTGTGTGGCCCGCGCGGCCGTAGACCGAAAGAAGGGCGGCGCTGTCGCCCCCGAAAAAGCTTTTTGACCGGAGTGGGAGTAAAGCGGACGCGGGTGCCGCAAAAACTGCGAGGTAACGCTAAAATTTAACCTGTTATTCGATGAGGAAAAGTTAACCGCTACGACAAAACAGGGTAACCGTCCCTTGAATTAGCGGGCACAATAGCACGAAGACCGGAGGGGTGCAAGCACTGTTTTTCGCAAAATTATGGCAAGCAAGATGACCGTCCTCGTCGTAGACGACGAGCCAGACAAACGACTCCTCCTCGCCTTCGCGCTGGAGAACGAGGGCTATCAGGTCTTCACCGCCGACGACGGGGCGGAGGGACTCGCCGCGGTCGAAGTCCACCAGCCCGACCTCATCGTCACCGACGTGATGATGCCGCGCATGGACGGCTACGAGATGATCCGCCGCGTGCGCGGGAACCCGCAGACCAAGTTCATCCCCGTCATCATCCAGTCGGCCGCGCGCGTCGAGGGGCGAGACGTGCGGCTCGGCTCGGAGCTGGGCGCCTTGGGCTACCTCACCGACCCGACCGACCTCGACCTTTTGAGGGCGCGCGCGCGCACGCTGCTCGAACTCAAGCAGTACCTCGACTCGTGTCAGGAGGCGGCCTTCACCGACCACCTGACGGGCCTCGCCAACCGCCGCCGCTTCGAGCGCCAGTTGGAGCGCGAGGTGGCGCGCACCGAGCGCTACGGCCGCCCCTTCTGCCTCCTGCTCGTGGACATCGACAACTTCAAGAACGTGAACGACGGCTTCGGGCACGACGCCGGCGACGAGGCGCTGCGCGGCGTGGCCAACGTCATCCAGTCGGGCACGCGCGGCATCGACACCGGCGCGCGCATCGGCGGCGACGAGTTCGCGGTCATCCTGCCGGAGACGAGTTTGGAGCGCGGGCTGGAGGTGGCCGAGCGCCTGCGCTCGGCCATCGCCGCGCCCGACGCCGAACGCGCGGTGCGCGTCACCGCCAGCCTCGGCGTCGCCGAGCTGCCCGCGTGCGCGCGCACCGGCGACGAGCTGCGCTCCGCGGCCGACGCCGCGCTCTACGAGGCCAAACGCGGGGGCCGCGACCGCGCGGCCTGCGCCCCCTCAGCGGACGCGAACCGCACCCCCGCGCTCGGCGTATCATAGGCGAGGAGAAATTATGTCTGACTACCGGGACAAGCTTGACGAGTGGCGCGAGGCCGCGCGGCGCAAGGCGCGCGACCTCGACGAGAAGTACAACATCCGCGAGCGCGTCGAGGAGGGCGCGCGCGTCGCGGGCGAGGCGGCCAAGCGCGGGGCCGACGCCGTCAAGACCGGCGCGGAGCGCGCGCGCACCGAGGCCGAGCGCGTCGGCGAAGACTTAGACCTCGGCGAGCACGCCGACGCCGCGCGCGAGCGGAGCCGCGAGGCGCGCGAGCAGGCCGCGCGCGCGGCCGAAGAGGCGGCTCGCCTCGCACGCGAGGTCGGCGGGCGCATGCGCGAGGCCGGGCAGAAGGCGGGCGAGCGCGCCGAAGACTTTCTCGGCGAAGCGAAGAAGTATTACAAGGGCGCGGCGCGCGCGGCCGGAGCCGGCGCGCGCTTCGCCGGCCTGGGTCTGCGCGCCACGCGGCTGAGCGCCGCCTCGTCCGTCGGGCTTTACCGCGTCTACGACTGGGCGCGGCAGAACCCGAAGCAGGCCATCGTCGTCACGCTCTCGCTCGCGGCGGGCGTACGCGGTGGCGCGGCCTTCCCCGGCCTCGACGGCTTCTTCCTCGGCGGGCACCCGCACTGGTTCACGCACTCGGCGCTGCCCGTGTGGGCCGTCCGCAAGGTGGGGCAGAAGTTCGACGAGTACGTGCGCGAGCGCGAGCGGCTCGTCTCGGCCGGCGAGTTGGACGAGGCCGAACGCAAGCGCGTCGAGTTCGAGCGCAAGATGGTGCGCTACGTCGGCGCGCCGCTCCTCGGCGCCTTCAGTTGCGCGGCGGGCGTCGCCATCTGGGCGCAGATTTTACAGCCCGGCCCCATCGTCGGCGCGCCCGTCAGTTGGCTCCTCGGCGGCAACCCCGTCCTCGACGCCGTCTGGCTCTTCGGCAACGGCGTCATCTGCTTCCAGCAGGGCTACAAGTTCTTCATGATCGCACTCCGCGATCAGGAGGACGCGCAGCGCATCGTCCGCGAGGTCAAGGGGCTCCTCCCGTCGGCGGCGACGGCCTAAAGTCAGGCCGTCCGCCCCCTCCACTATGAGATACGTCGTCCTTCTGTGCGCCGTCCTGCTGACGGCGCAAGCTTCGTCCGCGCAAAGCGTCTTCAAGGTCACGGTCAAAGACCGGGAGACGAAGGAGCCGGTCGTCGGCGCGAAGGTGTCTGTCAGAGACACGGAGATTTCGGCGACGACCGGCGCCGACGGGGTCGCCGAGTTAACGAGCGTCCCCGACGGCGAGCAGACCGTCGAAATCTTCTTCGCCGGTTACGAGACCGGAGAGCTGAAACTCTCTTTCCCGCTCACCACGCCGGGCGAAACCGTCGTCTTCATCAAGGTCACGAACGAGTTGGGTGAGGTCACTGTCGTGGCGACGACGCGGACGGGGCGAGAGATAGACGACGTGCCGACGCGCGTCGAGGCCATCGACGAGGAGGAGGTGGACGAGAAGAGCAACATGCGCCCCTCGAACGTCTCGATGGTCTTGAACGAGAGCACCGGCATCAAGGTGCAGCAGACCTCCGCGACTTCCAACACGCAGAGCGTCCGCATCCAGGGGCTCGACGGCCGCTACACGCAGATTCTCAAGGACGGCTTCCCGGCCTTCGGCGGCTTCTCGGGCAGCCTGAGCCTGCTCGACATCCTGCCGCTCGACTTGAAGCAGGTCGAGATCGTCAAAGGCCCCGCGGCCACCTTCTACGGCGGGGGCGCCATCGCGGGCGTCGTCAACTTCGTCACCAAGGAGCCGGAGGACGAGCCGGTCACCAACCTCATCTTCAACCTGACGACGGCCGGCGGCGCGGACTTCTCCGTCTTCCACTCGCGCAAGCTCGGCCGCTTCGGCTACACCTTCCTCGGCTCGGTCAACCGCCAGGGGGAGTACGACGTTGACGACGACGACTTCACCGAACTGCCGCGCACGCGCTCTTTCAACCTCAGCCCGCGCCTCTTCTTCGACCTCGGCGAACACACCCGCCTGACGGTCGGCAACTCGACCACGTCCCAGAACCGCCAAGGCGGCGACGTGTTCGTCATCCGCGACGGGGCGGACGGCCTCCATCAGTACTTCGAGAAGAACGACTCCTTCCGCAACATCACGACCTTGCAACTCGAACACGGCCTCTCGGCGGGAAGAAAGTTCGTCGCCCGGCAGAGCCTCGCCTTCTTCAGCCGCGAGACCGAAATCCCCGACTACGTCTTCGAGGGCCGGCAGTTCAACTCCTACACGGACCTCTCCTACTTCCACCCGGCCGGCCGCCACGCGCTCGTCTTCGGCTTCAACGCGGTCTACGACCGCTTCCGCGAGGGGCGGAACGGCGGCGCACTGCCCCCGCGCGACGAGAGCCGCAGGACGCTCGGCGTCTACGCGCAGGACAGCTTCGAGGTCACCGACAGGCTCTCGCTCGAAGCGGGCTTCCGGCTCGACCACGTCCGCGACTACGGCCTCTTCCCGCTGCCGCGCGTCTCGGCGCTCTACAGGTTCACCGACAGGTTGAGCAGCCGCCTCAGCGTCGGCTTCGGGTACAAGGCGCCGAGCATCTTTACCGAGGAGGCCGAGACGCTCCTCTTCCGCGGCGTCCTGCCCGTCGGCAACACCTTGAAGGCCGAGCGCAGCCGCGGCGGGACGTTCGACGTGAACTACCGCGGCGGGGCGGGCGGGAAGTTCTCCTACTCACTCAACCAGATGTTCTTCTACACGGAGATCGAAGACCCGCTCGTGCTGGCGCCCGTCGCGGGCGGCCTCTTCCGCTTCGCCAACGCCGAGCGGCCGGTCACGAGCGCCGGCTTCGAGACGAACGTGCGCGCCTCCTACGACTTCGTCAAGCTGTTCGCCGGCTACACCTTCACCAGCGCGAAGGCGAAGTACCTCTCGGGCGACCGGACGCTGCCGCTCACGCCGAAGGGCCGAATCAACTCGGCGCTGCTCTTCGAGAAGGAAGCGAATTTTAAGGCGGGCGTCGAGGCTTACTACACGAGCAGCCAACTCCTCACCGACCGCTTCAGGACGAGACCCTTCTGGGTTATGGGCCTCTTCGGCGAGAAGACCTTCGGCAAGTACAGCCTCTTCTTCAACGCCGAGAACGTCACCGACACGCGCCAGAGCCGCCTCGGCGCGGTCGTCCTCCCACCGCACCAGTCGCCCGCCTTCGCCGAAATCTACACGCACACCGAGGGGCGCGTCTTCAACGGCGGAGTCAAGATTAAACTTTAGTCGCCTACCTGATGGTGAGCGGGAAGGGGACGAAGGAGAGCAGGAAGACGAGGAGCGTGGCGAGCGCGACGGCGCGGCGCGCGGGGCCGAGCGCGTCGGCGTCGTCGAGCGGCTGGGGGTGCGGCATCCGCAGCATGACGAAGAGCAGGACGACGTAGAGGAAGCCGCTCGGCACGCCGTGCCAGAGCCAGCCCAAGGGCGCGAGCGCGACCATCGAGAGGAAGGCGAGGCGGCCGGCGTGCCTGTGGACGCGGCGGCCGAAGACGGCGTAGACGGCGTGCCCGCCGTCGAGCTGGCCGACGGGCAGCAGGTTCAAACTCGTCACGAGCAGCCCGATCCACGCCGCCATGTAGAAGGGGTTGGGCGCTATCCCGGCGAGGTCTCCGACGCCGAGCGGGCGCGCGAGCAGTCGCAGCAGCGCCGGGTCGTTGAAGACGATGACGCCTTCGGACGGGAGCGGCGGCGAGGGCGTCGCGGTCAGGAGCGCGGCGCAGGCGACCGGGACGAGGACGAGGAAGCCCGCGAGCGGCCCCGCCACGCCGATGTCGAAGAGCGCGCGGCGCGAAGGTATCGGCGTGCGAATCTTGATGAAGGCGCCGAGCGTGCCCGCGATGAAGGGCGGCGGGACGGGGATGAAGAAGGGGAGCGTCGCGTCCACGCCGTAGAGCCGGCAGGCGACGTAGTGGCCGGCCTCGTGCGCCAGCAGTATCGAGAGGAGCGCGGCGGCGAACGTCAACCCTTCGTAGATGACGTGCGGGTGTGCGAGCGCGTAAGAGCCGGTCGCGGCCAGCATGAGCAGGTAGTACTTCGGGACGTAGAGCAGGTATTCGAGCGGGGCGGCCGGGGCGGCGAGCACGGGCTCGACCTCGGCGGCCGGAACCAGGAAGCCCAACCCGGCCCACGTCGCCGTCAGCCCCGTGAGGAGGAAGAGCGCCGCGTGCCTCGACCACTCGCGCGCGGTCGGGCGCGCGGCGGGTCGCCGCCGCCCGAGCGGCAGCCCCGCGTCGCGCGCCGCGAAGGTCGGTATCTCTCGGAGGGTGTCAGACATAAAGGCAGAGGCGAGAGGCGAGGGGTGAGGGGTTAGTTGGAAAGCGCTTCACTAACCCCTCACC
>DASVQX010000033.1:0-89269 GCA_036388915.1 Pyrinomonadaceae bacterium | reverse complement strand
CCAGATGCCGGTGGTGGACCGCATCGCGCTGGACAAGGCGGTGTCGCAGCTGCCGCCGGGGTACCGGGCCGTGTTCGTGCTCCACGACGTCGAGGGGCATGAGCACGAGGAGGTGGCGCGGCTCCTGGGCTGCTCGGTCGGGACCTCGAAGTCACAGCTCCACAAGGCCCGGATGAAACTTCGCCAACTCTTGAGGCAACAGATCGAGCCGAAGTAGGCTTCCAAACGTGTCGCGCGTCTTCCACCCCAGACCTTACGCACGGGCGCGCGCCGCGAGAGAGTTTGAAAGTCTTTCCCCCGAGACTGACCCGACAGTTTATCTAGCGTTAGAGGTTACGAGAAATGAACTGCGAGAAGTGCCAGGAACTGCTCAGCGACTACCTCGACGGCACGCTCGGCCACACCGAGCACGCCGCCGTCGGCGCGCACGTCGCCGGGTGCCCCGGCTGTGACGCCGCGCGCGCGGACTTCCACTCGATCATCGCCGTCGCGCGCGAGTCGCGCGGACAACTCTTCGCGCCGACGGACGAGCGCGCCCTCTGGCTGCGCGTGCGCAACACGGTCGAGGCCGAGCAGCCCGCCCGCGCGCGCGCCGCCGAAAAGACGACCGCCGCCGGCTTCTTGTCGAGCCTCTTCGGCCGCCGCTTCGCGCTTTCGCTCCCGCAGTTGGCGGCCGGCGCCGCGGCGCTGGTCGTCGTCGCCGCGTCCGTCACCACGTTCGCCGTCCGCAGCGCGGGCTCGGGCGAGCGCGGAAATGGTGTTGCCGTCCGCCGCGTCGTCTCCGACGAGTTCTACCCGCGCACCTACATCGAACAGCACCAGGCCAGCCTCAACTACTGGGAGCAGCGCGTGCAGGCGCGCAAGGCGAGCTGGAACCCGCGCATGCGCTCCTCGTTCGACCGCAGCGTCCACGCGCTCGACCAGACCGTCAGCGAGTCGCTCGACGACCTGCGCCAGAACCCGCACGACGAGGTCGCGGAGGAGATGTTAAACTCCGCGCTGCGCGACAAGATCGACCTGATGCGCGAGTTCGGCGAGCAGTAGGAGGCGCGCCCACAACCTTTGCGCCCGCGCCTCCGGCCGACAGGGAGCGCGGGCGCTTCCAGCGCGAGGGCCCGAAGCGCCCGGCGGCCTTGTAGAATTCCTTGAAGTTGATGAAGCAGGCGACAGCCCACGACCCCCGCACACGGACGCCGGCCTCAGGCCGCGCGCCGCGCGCGTGCGCCTTCCTGCTCGCCGCGCTCTCGGCGCTCGCCTTCGCCGCGCCGCAGGCCGTCGCGCAGAAGAAGTTCTCGCGCGACTACCCGGCGCAACCCAACATCAGGCTCGTGCTCTTCAACCGCTCGGGCCGCATCGAGGTCGTCGGGTGGGAGAAGAACACCGTCCGCGTGACGGCGACGATGGAGTCGCGCTCGGCCAAGATGGAGCCCGAGATGAGCGGCCAGGGCATGCGCATCGACGTGCGCCGCGACAACCGCGAGGACGTGGGCGACGTTAACTTCACCATCCGCGTCCCCTTCAACTCCGACGTGGACATCAGCACGATGACCGGCGGCGTCATCATCCGCAACGTCCGCGGCGAGATGGTGCGCGCGCACGTCACGAGCGAGGGCGACATCGAGCTGACCGGCATCCGCGCGCAGAACGTGCTGGCCGAGAACACGCTCGGCAACATCCTCTTCGACGCCGAGCTTTTGCGCGGCGGCACCTACGTGCTCAACTCGACGCAGGGCGACATCACGCTGCGCATCACGGCCGACTCGGGCTTCCGCCTGACGGCCATCGCGCCCCGCACGCGCAACATCGACCTCAACGGCTTCGTCAACAAGGGCGAGTTCGAGTTCATCAACGAGAAGCGCAAGGTCGTCGGCAAGGTCGGCGACGGCGGCGCCCAGCTCAACACCACCAACGGCCGCGGCTCCATCGTCTTCATGCCACGGTAAAGGTGAAAAGTTAAAACTGAAGTGATAGCGTGGGGCGCGCCTCTCATCAACGGATGATGAGAGGCGCGCCCCTTTACTTTTGATTTCTACTTTCGCCCCCGATGTTGTAGCCTGCGAACGATGAGAATCACGCCCCCGAAAATCCGCACGCACGCTCTCCTCCCCACGCTCTTCGCGCTCGCCCTGACGGCGTTTGCGCCGGCGCACTCCGCGTCGCCGCCGCCGCCGCAGAGCGGGAGGCAGCCGAAGGCGGACAAGGCCGCGCCGCAGCCGACGCCCACGCCGGCGCTCAAGCGTTCGACGACGCGGCGCGAGTCGCGGCGGCTCGGCTACGGCGGCTCGGTCACGGTCTACGGCGCGCCCGAAGGCTCGGTCACAATCGAGGGCTGGTCGAAGGACGAGGTCGAGATCACGGCCGAGGTCGAGCAGAGCGCGGACACCGAGGAGAACCTTTCGCGGCTCGCCGCGCTCAACACCTTCGACGTGGACGAAGACCTCAACCACGTGCGCGTGATGACCGTCGGGCTGCACGACCGCAAGTACGCCCGCCGCGCCGCGCGCGGCCTCCCCAAACACCTCGCGGCGATGCCCTGGAAGATCGACTACAAGCTGAAGGTGCCCGCCACCATCGACCTTGAGATAAACGCGGGGCGCGGCGCGCTGGTCGTGAGCGGCGTCGAGGGCGCCCTGCGCATCAACGCGGGCGGCGGCTCGGGCGACTCGCTCTTCGCGCTCGCGGGCGGCGACGTGGAGGCGACCGTGGCGTCCGGCCCCGTCACGGTGCGCGTCCCCGCGCGGAACTGGCGCGGGCGGGGCCTGCGCCTGCGGCTCGCGAGCGGCGACCTCAACGTCGAGCTGCCCCCCGGCTTCAGCGGCGACGTGGACGCCGAAGTCCTGCGCTCCGGGCGCATCGAGAACGACTTCGCCGGCCTCGCCCCGCGCGAGCGCACCAAGCCGACCGACCGCTCGCTCCAGGCGCGCGCCGGCAATGGCGGGGCGACGCTCTCCTTCACCGTCGGCGACGGCACGCTCCGCCTCACGCAGGCGAGGGCGAAGCAGTAGAGTAGCCGGCCGACTTCTGGACTTCGCGCGCGGCCGTCCGGTATGCTGCGGCGGCCGATCTTAAAACTCTTAACGGAAAGCGAAACGATGGCAGTCAAATCCGACCGCTGGATTCGGCGCATGGCCGAAGAGCACCAGCTCATCCAACCCTTCGAGGCGGCGCTGGTGCGCGAGTCCGGCGGCCGGCGGATCATCTCGGCGGGCGCCTCCTCCTACGGCTACGACATGCGGCTCGCCGACGACGGCTTCCGCGTCTTCTCGCCCATCCACGGCCGCGAGATCGACCCCAAGAACTTCGACGAGGAGTCGCTCGTCGAGGCCCCCTTGCGCGACGCCGACGACGGCTCGAAGTACTACCTCATGCCGCCGCACTCCTACGCGCTCGGCGTCACGGTCGAGACCTTCCGCATGCCGCGCAACGTCACCGGCATCTGCATGTGCAAGTCCACCTACGCCCGCGCCGGCCTGATGCTCAACACCACCCCGCTCGAAGCCGGCTGGACGGGCCGCCTCGTCATCGAACTCGGCAACCTCGCCGACCTGCCCCTGCGCGTCTACGTCAACGAAGGCATCGGCCAGGTCATCTTCCTCGACTCCGACGAGGACTGCGACGTCTCCTACGAAGACCGCGGCGGCAAATACCAAGGCCAAACCGGCCTCACCTACTCGCGCTTGTAAGTGTGTAGGTTTGTGTGACTGGAAGCATAACTTTGCCGCCCCGGCAAGCTTATGCTTCCAATAACGCGTGGCAAGCTTATGCTTCCTTCATCCGGGTGCGACGCCATAGCGGTCGGTACTGCCCGCGGTGGCGGGTGGGACGTCGGCGCAAGGCCCACCCGCCACCGCGGGCGGTACCGACCTATTTGACCCACGACAGTCGCATTCGACTGCACACCGCTAGAAGCCCTTGTTAAAGAATAAAGTTTATATAATCACCTACCCATTTTGGATAGGAGATGTAGTGACGTAGCTGTCCATTCAAGAGCTATTCGCAGCCACCTTCTCTGCTTAGCTCGAATCCCTCGTGCGGTAGAAGGTGCAGGAAGACTGGCTCTAGATCCCCAATAACCACTGATTAGAACGGCAAAATCGTTAGCAGGCATACTCCCCCCTGACAACTGTCCTCCTTCACTTATTAACGTCGGGAGCCAGAGGGCAGCGTCAAAGTTTCCGTTTCCCTTACAAGCCCTGCGCAGGGATCAATTTCTTTCCTCTCAAACCCTTAGTTATTATCTACTTAGGGGCAAGCTGATGCTTCCAGTTGCGGCAAATTGATGGGTAAAGTCACAGAGAAGATGATGTTTTCGGGGTCGCTTCGGTGCGTTTTGTAGTAGGCACAACGAGTTGGCGGCGAGGAAGCCCTAGCGGGCTGGCCGGGCCCGATTGCACGGCGTCGTTAAACCCTAGAGCGTACCGGCAGCAGGGTTGCCGGGAACGCGCCGTCAAGCCGCACTCCTTGAGGAGAGAAGATGCCCCGCTTAATCCCTTTCAGTGACGCCGTACCGCCTGGCGAGGTGAACGCGTCAGCGCCGGACGCCGGGGGGATTAGGATAAGCGTCAGCGTTTCTTCGTTGGCCGCGGTCCCCGACCCGTACCGCTTCGGCTATCTGTTCCCAGACCTTCAGAAAGACCCCGCCGCCCTACTCCCCACGTCGCCGAACACTGTGCTGGCCCTCAAGGAGCTTGGCGGCACTATGATCGAGCCCGGCGCGGGCGCGGGGCTCGACTCGAACATCCCGTCGGCCTACACCTACCTTGGACAGTTCGTCGACCACGACGTTACGCTGATGGCGGCGAACCGCGTTGACCCTAACGACACCGCCCTCGCGCCCATGTCGCCGGCCCAGATAAGCGCCATCAGGAACCGGCGGACGCCCTGGCTCGACCTCGACAGCCTCTACAGCGAGGCGCCGCAGGACGCTGGCGGCGACATGCTGACGCTAGGGCGGGTGACCACGCACGTCCCCCCGCGCCCCCCCGGTAAGGGCGACGACTTCCTCGACGTACCGCGCAGAGGCAGGAAGGAACACATAGCCCTAATCGGGGACGTGCGGAACGACGAGACCACCATCATTAGCCAACTCCATGCGGCTTTCCTGCGCGCACACAACGTCATCGTCGCCTCAGGCTACCGCTACTGTGAGGCGCGCTCGCTCCTGCGCCGTTACTACCAGACGGTCGTCCTCCACGACTTTCTCCGGCAGGTCGCGGACAGGGCGGTCGTAGACCGTATGCTCGACGGGCCATGGGACTATTACAACCCTGACGAGGCCGGGTTCTTCATGCCGTTCGAGTTCAACGCGGCAGCCTTCCGTTTCGGGCACAGCATGGTCCGGGGCTCCTACGGCATCAACGACAACTTTACCGCGCAGTTCGCCCCGCTGTTCAGACTCTTCAACGTCTTCGGGCGCTACGCCACGCTGCCGGAGAACTGGCTTATACGTTGGGAGAACTTCGTCGAGGGCGGACCCAACCGCGCGCGCCTGATAGACACGCGGCTGGCCGCGCCGTTGCACACGCTGCCTACCCCGCCCCCCGGACCGCCCAGCGTCAGCCTTCCGGTGCTGACGCTCCTGCGCGGCTACGTGCTGAGCCTGCCTACGGGGCAGGCCATCGCGGGCGCGCTCGGCCTCAGCCCCGCCGAGAGGCTGACCGACGCTGACATCGAGGCCGTCGGCGCGGGCGTCGGCCTCGCCCAGCTCGACGTGTTGCGGAAGGAAAGGGTCGCGGACGATGGGGCGAAGTGGAAGCTCTCGGCGCGGACGCCGCTATGGTTCTACATACTCGCGGAGGCCGCGCACTTCAAAGGGGGGCAGTGCCTCGGCCCGGTTGGGAGCCTCATAGTCGCGGGCGTGCTCGTCGCGCTCGCCCGCAGGAGTAGGGACTCAGTTCTCACCTTGCCCAGTCCCGGCCCGCAGCAGCCCCGCGAATCACAGTTCAACCTGCGCGATCTGCTCAGGCTCGCGCGCGTGTTGTAGTCGGCCGGCGGGAGCCCGGTTCGGTAGTAGTCTGATTCTTAGCGCGCGTCTCGGAGCGCGCCGGAGCGAAGCCATGAATATTAAAGGAAGCCTACAGAACGTTATTAACAAGATTGTCGATGAGAGGACCAACGGTAAGGCGGACACCGCGCACGCCGTGGGTGTCAAGGCCGTGCAGGCCATCCTCAAGGGGCAGAGGGATGCGGCTGGCATAATTACGCCCGAGTGGCAGGAGTTCATGAACTTCCTGCTCATCGCGGCCCAGCCCGAGGGTACGCCCCCCAACACGCCCGCCGACCCGATCCAGTTGGCGCGGCTCCTCCCGACCGACGGCACCACGGATGATGTCAGGCAGAGGGAGCGCGCATACATCATCGCCAACGGCATATGCGGCACCCCGACGACCGACACGATGCTCGACGGGAACGTGACTGCCGTCCTGGATATACCTTAGTCACCAGCGCCAGCCACCCGGATGATGGACGCCGAGTTCGAATACGAAGACGGGGCCGCCGCGCGATCCCTCGCCGACTCACTTTGCGGCGAGTGGGAGAGGCTCTGCGCCGACTACCTCCCGCTCGCCAGCGAGGGCTCGATCTGGAGATACAGCCGCCCGCCCGGCCCGGGCGACGCGGAGCAGGGCTGGAAGCTTCACGTCTCGGCGACAATCCTGACGGCGAATGAAGTCCTGAAGAGAATCGCCGCTCCGCTCAGCGAGCGAGGGGCGCAGTTCAAGGGCCCTTCTTCGCTGCGCGAGTTACAGAGACTCAACTCCGGCCTCCTCTATGGCTACAGCCAAGTCGGCAAGTTCATTACGGTCTACCCGCGTACGGCGGAGGAGGCCATTTCACTCGCGCGGCTCTTACACGGGCTGACGCGCGGCCTGCCCGCGCCGTCCGTGCCCTTCGAGCGCCGCTTCCGCCCCGGCAGCTCTGTCTTCTACCGTTATGGCTCCTTCAAGCGTATCGATCTCGATAACGAAGACGGCACGCGCATGCACGCAGTCCGCGACCCCGAAGGCAGGCTAGTCGCCGACGTGCGCGAGAGTGTGTCCGCGCCCGCGTGGGTCTCCGACCCGTTCGCGGGCCGGGCGGCGGTGCGGCGACGGGCCGTATCCCCAGGCGGGCCGCTGGCGACGACCTACCGGGCGTTACAGGCCCTGACGCAGAGGGGCAAAGGTGGCGTCTATAAGGCCCTCGACCTGAGAGCGTCCACGCCACGCGTTTGCATACTGAAGGAGGGTCGCGCGCGCGGCGAGACCGCGTGGGACGGCCGCGACGGGCGTTGGCGCGTCCGGCATGAGAAGGGTGCCCTGTGCGCCTTGCGCGCGGCGGGCGTCGATGCGCCGCGCGTCTACTCGTCGTTCGAGGAGGGAGGGAATTATTATCTCGTCACTGAGTACGTAGAGGGCGAGTCGTTTCAGGCTCTGCTGAACAGGAGGCGGAGGAGGCTCAGCCTCTCGCAAGTCTTCGCGTACGGCGAGCGCCTCTCCCGTATGCTATCGGGCATCCACGCGGCGGGCTGGGCCTGGCGTGACTTCAAGCCCGCGAACGTCATCATAACGGAGGGCGGCGATCTGCGTCCCTTGGATTTTGAGGGGGCGTGCCCGGTCGAGAGGCCCGACCCGTCCCCGTGGGGGACGCCCGGCTTCACGCCGCCCCACGCCGGGGACACGCCGCAGGCAGGTGTGTGCGGCGACCTGTACGCCCTCGGCGCGTTCATCTACTTTTTGTTGACGGGGCGGCTGCCTCAGTCGCCGGCCGCCGCGCCCGTGAGTGGACTTCGGCGGGGCGTCCCCGCGCGCGTCCTCCGGGTGGTAAACCGACTGCTCAACCCAGACCCGCGTGAGCGGCCCGACGCTCAGACGGTCGCGGAGGAGTTGGGGGCCTTTCGTCGTACGGCGCGTGCGAGTTCGAATCACGGGGGACGCGCCCTGTTGCGCGCCGGCCTACGACGGCGGCGCGCCTTCCGGCGTGAGGTTGATGCGTCGCGCGAGCGGGGCGAACCTGGGGTCTGAGCGGAGGTCTTCGTAGATGGGCTCGGCGGTCAGGAAGTTCAGGGTAGAGAAGTGCTCGGCGTAAGACTTCTCCAGCCAGTAGAACGCCTTGTCGTTGTCGCCGAGCCCGATGTAGATGATTGCCCTCTCCTGCGGCGGGAGGTAGTCGGTCTTCGATATCTCCTGCATGTCTTGGAGAATCTTCAGCGCCTTTCCAGCCTCGCCGTTCTTGCCGTAGGCGAAGCCCAGGGGGGCCGCCGCCAGCGACCTGTTCTTCGCGTAGAAGTTCTCCAGTATCCTGATGGCCTCGGCGTACCGCGCCTGCTTGAGGTAGGTGTAGCTGAGGAGGTAGTTCGTGTTCACGTTGCCGGGGTCTCGCGCCAGTATTTCGCCGTAGCAGGACTCGGCCGTGTCGTACTGCCGCGCCAGGTAGAAGGCGCGGCACAGGCCGTTCCTGGCGGCCGATGAGAACGGGGCGAGGTCGCTGGCCGTGCGGCTATGGGCGATGGCCTCGTCGGCGCGCCCCATGACCGACAGCAGTTGTGAATACCAGTAGTGCGCCCACGCGTTGTTGGGCTTGATGTTGATGGCTCGCCGGAACTCCTTCTCCGCCTCGGGCCAATTCCACTCGAACTTAAACAGCACGACGCCGAGCGAGGTGTGCGCCTCCGGCAGATTGTTGTCGATCTCAATCGCCTTCGTCGCCATGTACTTCGCCTTATTCATCGCCTCCGCGGCCGGCATGTTCCCGTAAGCGGGGGTGTTCATCTGCACGTAGCAGTCCGCCAGCCCCGCGTAGGCCCGCGCGTAGGACGCGTCGAGCTCGACGGCCCGCTCGTAGTGGGCCACGATCTCCCGAAAGTTCTCCTTGCTCCTCTTCTCCCAGAGGTTGTGACCCTGGTAGTACTCGGTGAGGGCCTGGGCGTTTTGCGTCGGGCGAAGCTCCAGCAACTTCTTATCGTCGTAGCCCGCCGCCGGCGCTAACTGCGAGGTCACCTTCTCAGACACCTCATCCTGAAGGTCGAGAATCTGTTCGGGCCGCACCGTGAACTTGTCGCCCCATAACTGCGTGCCGTCCGACGTGTCGAGCAGGGTGAACTGCAGCACGAGCGACTCACCCTGCCGCGTGAGAGCCCCGACGAGGACTGCTTCCACGCCTAGCCCGCGCCCGACCTTCAGGGGGTCTACCTGACGCCCCTTGTAGCCGGAGATTGTTGTGAGTGCCTTTACCCGGAGGGCCGAGAGGCGGGAGAGCTTGTTGATTAAATCTTCCGTTAGCCCGTCGCTCAGCGGCTCCAGCTCCGGGGCGGCGCTCGGATTGGCGATGGGCAGGAGCGCAAGCGTCCGCTCCTTAGCAGGGCGCAAGCGGGAAACGAACAGCAGTGCGGCGGCGAGTACGACTAACAGCAGAAGGACAGTAGCCGCGCGCCGCGCGAGGGCGCTCCAGAAAGGGACGGGCGGAGCGCTGCCTTCCTGAAGGCGGCTCAACTCGTAGATCAACTCGCTGGCAGACTGGTACCGCTGCTCCTTGTGCTTCTCCAGGCACTTGAAGATGATGCGGCTCAGTTCGGGCGGGACATCGCCCGCCTCGCGCGTGAGCGGCGCGGGTCGGCTCGTCAGTATCGCAGAGATGACTTCGGCGTTGCTGTCGCGCGCGAAGGGCTTCTTCCCGCAGACCGTCTCGTAGAGCACGGCCCCGATGCTGAAGATGTCGCTACGGAAGTCGAGCCTCTCCGCGCGCAGTTGTTCCGGCGACATGTACGCCACCGTCCCGACCACGAGCCCGCTGTTGGAGATCTGGCTCGTGTCCTCCGCTAGCGGGCCCGCGTCGCGCTTTAGCTGGACGCTCTTGGCGAGGCCGAAGTCCAGCACCTTCACCTGCCCTGTCGGCGTCACGACGATGTTCTGCGGCTTGATGTCGCGGTGGATGATGCCGTGCGCGTGCGCCTCCGCCACGGCGCCCGCGATCTGCACGGCGAGCGAGACCGCCCGCGGGATGTCCGGAAGGTGTTTTCGTATGAGCGCGGCGAGGGTGTCGCCCTCGGCGTACTGCATCGCGATGAAGCTGTAGCCCTCTGCCTCCTCGATGCCGTGGACGGCGCAGATGTTCGGGTGGTCCAGTATTGCGACGGCCTGGGCCTCCTTAGTCAGCTGCCGCTTAGCCCAGGTATCGTCCACCAGCTTGGCCGAGAGGAACTTGAGTGCCACCCTGCGCCCCAGCCGCGTGTCCTCGGCCAGGTATACCTCGCCCATCCCGCCCCTGCCCAGCTGCTTGAGAATTTTGTAGGGGCCGATGAGCCGGCCGGCGAGCGGGTCGGGCGGGGAGGCCGCCAGCACCTTCAACCCGAGGTCGAAGGCCGGCTCCTCCATGAAGTGTTCGCGCCCTTTGCAGGCGGCGAGCAGCGACTCGACCTCTGCGCGCAGCGCCGCGTCGCCCGAGCACGCGCCGTCGAGGTAGACGGCCCGCGCCTCCGGCGCGAGGGCGCGCGCCTCGTGGAACAGGCTCTCGATGCGTTCCCACTCCTCAGCTTTCATCTCCGAGCTCACGGGACAGCCAGGCCTTCGCCATCTCCCAGTCGCGCGCGACCGTGACCGGCGACACCTTCAGCACCTCGGCGGTCTCCTTCACGCTGAGCCCCCCGAAGTACCTGAGTTCCACCACGCGGCACTTGCGCGCGTCGATGGACGAAAGCCTCTCGAGCGCCTCGTCGAGGGCGAGCAGCTCGACCGACCTCTCGTCGGACATCGCCTCCACCTCCGAGAGTGAGACCTTGCAGCCGCCGCCGCCGCGCTTGTGCCGCTTCTTGTCGCGCGCGTGGTTGAGCAGGACGCGCCGCATGAGCTGCGCAGCGACGCCGTAGAAGTGCGCGCGGTTCTGCCAGCGCACGCGGCTCTGGTCAACCAGCTTGAGGAAGGTCTCGTTGATGAGTGCGGTGGTCTGGAGCGTGTGGTCGGGCTGCTCGCGGCGCATGTAGGCGTGCGCGAGCCGGTGGAGCTGACTCTCGACGAGCGGCAGCAGCCTCTCCAGCGCGGCCTGGTCGCCGTCGCCCCAGCAGATAAGCAGGTCGGTTATTTCCGAGGGAGAGGTCATCCGGATGAACCCGTTCTGAAGACCGCGAGGTCCGCCTGTTCTGTCCTGGGATGCTCGGGGCCGCTACGGAGTTGGGGCGCGTTCGAGAAATTGTCGCGCGCGGGTGATAGCGTTCACGCCCGCCTGGTGCGTTAGCAAGTGAAGGCCGTGAGTTGGGTCGGACGACTTCGGACGGCCCGACTCTACCCATCAACCCTCGGCGCGCATCATTTATATAGCGCCCGCCGCGAATTTGGCAACGATTTTCCTGACACGGCTCCCGGAGCCTTTAAGAACCCATATGGCAGACAAACTCACAGGCGAAACCTCCCAGGGGCAGACGATGGCCGACGCGCTCAAGGGCTGGGTGATGGTCGCCCTCACTCTCGTCTTCGTCGCGCTGTACGGCGCGGCGCTGACCGGGTGGCTCAAGCCGCTGGCCGACGAGAAGATGGTGACGAGACTGGAGCCCATCATCTTCGTCATCATCGGCTACTACTTCGGCCGCCTGCCCGCCCAGCAGAACGAGAAGACGCTCAAGGACGAGATCGGCCGCCAGACGCAGAAGGCCGACGCCGCGCAGCACGCCAAAGAGCAGGCGCAGCAGTCGCGCGAAGCCCTCGAAGAGAAAGTCAAAAACGCCCGCGCCGCCCTCGGCGCCACCCCCGGCCAGCCGGTCAAGAGCCTGGCGGAGGGAGCGGGGTCGGCGAAAGACGACCCGCTGCGCGTCAGCGTCGCCGCGGCGCTCAATGTCCTAAACTCATAGGTCAACCCGTTAACACTTCTGAGCGAAGCCAAGCAGGCGCTTCGCAGGAGGAGCCGACATGGCAAAAAGTGAAGGCGCGAAGAAGGGCAAGGGAAATAAGAACAAACCGCCGAAGGGCGACGCCGCCGCCGAAGGGAACGGCGCTGTCGAAGAGAGGGGCGGCGCCGTCAGGGCGGCCGAGAGTCCCGAGCGGAACATCAGGTCGCTCTCGGTGGTCGGCAGGCTGATGTCTATCAACGATCCTGAGCATGTGGAAGCGCTGTTGACCTCCAGCCAATGCATCGTGTGGCGACACGGAGAGTTCAGCCAACGCGTCCGCAGGGCCGTGGCCGAGTGGGCGCAGGAGCCCGCGTCCAGCATCCTCCCGACGAACACCCTCGGCGAGTTGGCGAAGGGCACGCCTTGGAACACGGGTCAGCAGGCGCGCCTCGTCCAGGCGGTTAACTCCAACGAGGTGTTCGCCCCGCCGTTCCCCGACACGCACATGCTCCCGCCGTCGGCCCTGCTCCCCGCATCGACGACGGTGGCGCAGTGGGAGAAGGTCGTGTGGCGACAGCAGGACCCGGAGACGCCGTGCTTCCCGTTCACTGACTAACGAGACCGAGGTGATAAAGCGATGCCGAGGAAAATCAAACTCACTCTCTCTTTGCTCGCGTGCCTGCTGTGGGTGCTGAACGCGAGCGCGACGGCGCAGGTAAAGAGCGTCCCTATCCCTGACACCGCCCATCCCGTCTCCATCACCGTCATCTTCACGGCTGACATCTCCGAGATGGATGTGATGGCCGTCCCCGCCGCTGGGAGCCTCACCGCCCCCCCGTCCATCTACTTCAAGGAGGGCGGGCAGCGCGTGTACCTGACGGCAGACGCCACTTTCGCCGGCACCGCGAGCCAGCCCATAAAGCGCGAGATAGAGCTGACCAACTTCAGGACACTCGACCCCATGCCACACCCCGTCAACCTCGTCAACGGCAGTACCGACGACGGCGGCGGCTCGGTCCCGCCCGTAGCGCCGGGCGCCAAGCGCACGTACTTCATCACCTGGGAGAGCGTGCTGCTCGAAACGCAGAGCCAGCCCGCGCCAGTCATCACGGGCGTGAAGGTCGGGCCTTCGGCCGACAACGCGCCGTCGCTCTCCGCGAGGGTGAGGCGGAACAACCGCGAGTTCTCACTCGCTGCGACCGGAATCAGCCCGCGCACGCTGCTGGACAAGTTCAAGTCGGACCCCGGCAGGGTGAGAGTAGTTTACGACTTCGACCCGAACGACCCCGTGTCCGGCGTTACGAACAACCAGGTCGTAATCGGCTCGGGCAGCCTGAGTGGGCTCAACGCGGCCGGCGCGCCCGACGACGTTAACCCAGTCACCATCATCGTGGACGCGGGCGGCGCGCTGCCGCACCGCGCCGAAGACTACACGGCGAGCATTCAGTTCCCGGCCGCCGACCTGCGTGGCTTGGAGCTGCCCGGCTTCAAGATCCCGGCGAACGCGCAGTTTGTCACCGCGGACGTGGACATCACGGTCGCGTCTCTGCAACTGACCCCGGCACCCACCGACCGCGCGGAGGCGGAGTTCTTCTTCGAGAGCACGTTCACCTCCATTGTGGACGCGAAGACACGCAAGCGCTCGAACGTCGGCCTCTTCGGCCTTCACGTCAAGCCGACCCTGCCTGTGCTCACGCACAACGTCTACAACCGGAGCCAGTCGCCGTGGTGGACGGCCCTGCGCCCGCTCTTCGACGCGGACGTGGACACGCAGCACATCGCGGACTCCGAGGCGCCTAACCGCGTCGTCTTCGGCGCCGACTTCGAGCTGGGAAGGGACGCCGGGCTCAGCGGTGCGAACAATTTCCTGCAGCAGTCCATCTGGATAAACGGCATCCGCTATGACTCCGACAGGGACTTCAAGCTACAGACCCTCTACTGGCACACCGAATACCTCCCGCAGTTCCGCAACTGGGCGCAGACACGCGAGCAACGCCTGAGGCAGTTCCGCTTCCCGGGCGGCAACAAGCAGTCGGACAGGGAGCTGCAGTTCCCCACGATCTCCTCCTACAGTTTCCAGCCGTCAGTCGGCTACCAGCTGGGCGGGACGATCAACCGCGACGACAGGGAGACCGGCGTCCCGACCGACACCATCTCGCGCCTCTTCGTCAAGTATTCGAGCTCGGTAGAGCTCAGGCGGCTGATCACGTTCAGTCTCGAAGACACCTACTACTTTCTGGAGAACACGCCGCGCAGGCGCAACCGAAACTACTTGGAGACGCGGCTTGACTTCAACACGGGCGGGCTCTTCAACGTCAACCTCGGCAGCCTTCAAAGCGCCCTCACCTTTAAGTTTCAGAGGGGGGAATTGCCGCCGAGGTTCAAGCCGGTCAACGCGTTCTCAATGGGCGTCAGACTCTACCGCTGATGCGGCGGGGCCTCGACTCAAAGCCGCAGACGCTTAAGGAGGGTAAGGCACGTGGACGGTGAGATCGATTTCGTGTTCTTCGACATTGGGGGGACGCTCGGCGAGCGAGATGCGTCGGGGAAGTTCAAGCCGTTCCCGAGCAGCGCGGGGCTGTTGCGGGCGATGCGCGAGGCGGTGGGCCTGCGCGTCGGCATCATCACGACGCTCGGCGGGCAACTGACCGACGCCGAGGCGCTGGAACTGCTCGAAAAGGAGGGGCTCAGGAAGTCCCTCGACCCCGACGGGTTCGTCTCGGATAACAAGGCGGGCGCGGCCAAGCCCGACCCGGCCATCTACCTCTTCGCGGCGGAGCAGGCGGGCGTGCCGGTGGGTCGCTGCCTGTACGTCGGCGAGAACCTAATCGAAGTCATAGGGGCGGTGGCCGCGGGGATGAAGGCAGTGCTCAAGCCGAGCCCGCCCGGCCGCGAGCTGCCGAGCTGATGGGGTCCTCACCCGCCGCCGGGCACCGGACCAACCAGTCCTTGCCCCACGCCCGGCGGAACACTTTTCAGAGCAGGGACGAGAAGACTGAAGGGAGGAAGAAAATGTGCACTAACCGCAAGCCTTATCACTGCATTGTGCCCCCGCACGTGCTGCGCGCGATGGCCCAGAGCGAGGACGACCGCGTGCGCGACGCCGCGCTACGGACGATGTTAGCCTCGGCGCGAGTCCGCGGCCAGCGCGAGATAACCGGCCCCGTGCGCGCTGCCCTCTTGAGCGCAACCGTCACGGCGGGCCTGCGCCGGTCCATCTACGACGCGGAGCACCAGTTCCTGAGCGACGCGGCGCTGCCCGGCAAGCTCGTCCGCAGCGAAGGGCAGGCCGCGACCGTAGACGACGCGGTCAACGAGGCATACGACGGCCTCGGCGCGACCTACGACTTCTACCGCAGCGTCTACAACCGGAACTCGATCGACGACCGCGGCCTCCGCCTCATCGCGACCGTCCACTTCGGCGACGGCTTCAACAACGCCTTCTGGAACGGCAAGGAGATGGTCTTCGGCGACGGCGACGGCCACGTCTTCGTCGGCTTCACGCGGTCGCTCGACGTGATCGGCCACGAGCTGACGCACGGCGTGACCGAGTTCACCGCTGGGCTCGAATACCACAACCAGTCGGGCGCGCTCAACGAGTCCTTCTCGGACGTCTTCGGCTCGCTCATCAAGCAGTTCGCGGCCAGCCCCAAGCAGACCGCCGACCAAGCCGACTGGCTCATCGGCGCGGGGATACTCGCCCCCGGCATCCACGGGGTGGCGCTGCGCTCGATGAAAGACCCGGGCACCGCCTTCGACGACCCGCGCCTCGGCGGCCGCGACCCGCAGCCGAAGCACATGAGCGACTTCCAGGAGATGCCGGACGACGAGTTCAACGACTTCGGCGGCGTGCACATCAACTCCGGCATCCCCAACCACGCCTTCTACTTGGTCGCGACGGCGCTGGGCGGCCACGCGTGGGAGGAGGCCGGGCTCATCTGGTACCAGGCCTTGAAACAGCTCGGACAGACCTCGGAGTTCGCCGACTGCGCCAACGTCACGTCGCAGGTCGCCGGGACGCTCTTCGGCACGGGCAGCAAGCAGCAGCAGACGGTCAAGTCGGCCTGGGATCACGTCGGGGTCAAGGTTACCGCCCCGCACTTCGCCGTCTCGAAGGCCCGGCGCGCCGCGGCGCTCGTCGCGGCAGCCAACGGCAACGGGAACGACGACCTCAAGAAGCGGCTCGAAGCGCTCAGCGGGACGATCAGCCAGGCGCTGAACGAGGCCGCCGCATCGCTCGGCTGACGGCGGCTGTGCGGCTGTGCGGCCGGGCGTGGGTCGCGCGACCCTCGACCGGAGAAGTTGCCCCGGAGGTCGTGTTAGGATTGTGAAACGGGCGACCTGCCCCTGCGGCAGGTCGCCCGTCCGAAGCGATAAACGGGCGCGGCCGGTCCGCGCGGACCGGCTCGTGTCCAAAGGGGGAAGAGAAGATGCGTGTTCACTTAGAGCGGGCCGGCGGCTTCGCCCCGTCCGCGATGAGACTCAGTTACGCAGTGGACTCGGATGAACTCTCAACCGGGGAGGCCGCCGAACTGAAGGCGCTGGTCGCGGATGCGGACGTTCCCGTTCTCACCGGGCGCGCTCGCAATTCAACGCCGCGCCCGGACGCCTTCTACTATCGGGTGACAGTTGATAGTGACGACGGCAGGCATACTGTAGAGGCGTCCGACGGTGACATGCCTGCGACGCTCAGGCCATTGGTCGAGTGGCTGATCAAACAGTCGCGCTGAGACTTCTCATGCTTCCGTGATTACAATCATTATAGGGGCTTCTGGAATTTTCATCATATGCGATAAAATCACATGGTTTTTGTACTTTATGAGCGAAAACTTTTTCACTTTATGAGCTGAAAGCACCCGTAAGTCGTTGATTCCCCGCGAGGGGAATTTTCAGTTTATGCGCGAACCTACAAAGTGCGCGGGTTAGCTCAGGGGTGGTGATTAAAGCGCTCAGAGTAGGCTGCGGCGCGTAATGACGGGTGGCAGATCATTCTGAGGCTCGCGAGGCAGAGAAGTTTACAGATGCCGCCGAGTTGGTGCTCGACAAATACGCGGGTAAGTCGCCCATGCACTACCGCGCCATCACCGATAAAGCGCTGGAACTGGGCCTCATCGCTACGGCGGGTA
Organism: Pyrinomonadaceae bacterium; assembly: GCA_036388915.1. Taxonomy (GTDB): domain Bacteria; phylum Acidobacteriota; class Blastocatellia; order Pyrinomonadales; family Pyrinomonadaceae; genus QHXN01. Next base: position 72,349 of record DASVQX010000033.1, on the reverse strand, counting down.
AAACTCCGGAGGCTACCCTCTACGCGCGGATCATCACCGAGATTCAGAGAAGGACAAAGCGTGGCGAGCGCCCCCGCTTCATTCGTTATGGCAAAGGCATCGTGGGACTGTCGAAGTGGAAAGCTACAGGGCTCGCCTTCCAAATTGACCAGCACAATCAACACGTCCGCGGGAAATTAATTCGGCAAGTCGGTAAGATGCCCCCAGCCGAATTTGAAGCGCTAATAGGCACGCTCTTGGCGAAAATAGGTTTTGAAGATGTTACCGTTACATCCTTAAGGGTGACGGTGGAATTGACGTTAGGGGTACGATGGTGACGGGGAATGTGGTGCGAACCCGGATGGCGGTGCAGGTCAAGCGTTGGAAGGCTAACGCGCAGGCTCCAACTGCCCAACAGGTTCGCGGTAGCCTTGGCGCTCACGAGCAAGGGCTCATCATCACCACCAGCGATTTTAGCAAAGGTGCACGTGCGGAGGCCGAAAGGGCTGACGCCACTCCGGTGGCACTAATGAATGGTGAACAACTTGTGAAGCTGTTGGTGGAGAATGATATTGGCATCAGCCGCACCAGCTACGACCTAATCGAGCCGGAGTGGGGTGAGGACATCTGATTCTGCGGTGTTCGGGCCGAGGAAATTGAAGTTAACAATGGAGTCGCTCGACGAGTTGTTGGAGGAGTGTGGGCGGTTGCACGGGCACATGTGCGCGGGGCAGTTGTTGGGCGCGCGGATGGCGGTGCTGGGGTGCCGCGCGGTGGGGGCCGACGACCCGAAGGGCGCCGACCGGAAGAAGCTGATCGTGTGGGTCGAGATAGACCGCTGCATGGCCGACGCCGTCGGCGCCGTGACCGGCGTCCGGTTGGGCAAGCGGAGTCTGAAGTATCTCGACTACGGCAAGGTGGCGGCGACGTTCCTCAACACCGAGACGGGCGAGGCCGTCCGCGTCGTCGCGCTCGAAGAGTCGCGGCGGCTCGCCGACGAGCGCCACCCAGAGGTCGAGTCGAAGAAGGAGCGGCAGTTCCTCACCTACCGCGAGGCCGCGGACGAGGAGCTGTTCAAGGTCGAGCGCGTCCGCGTCGAGTACGGCGAGTTCGACGCGCCCGGCCGGCCGCGCTCGCGCGTCACCTGCGCGCGCTGCGGCGAGGGCGTCAACGACGGGCGCGAGGTGGCCGGCCCCGCGGGCGAAACCCTGTGCCGCCCCTGCGCCTCGGGCGGTTACTACGTGAGGCTCTGAGCGGTAAAACTTGCGGGGAGGGGAAGACGAGAATGCTGCCGCCGTTACCGTCGTCGTGGCGCCCGAAGGTCGGGGGCGAGGTCGAGAAGCCGTACTTCCGCCGGCTGGAGGAGTTCGTCGCGCGCGAGCGAAGCGAGTTCGAGGTCTACCCCGAGGAGGAAGACACTTTCCGCGCGCTTGAGCTGACGCCCTTCGGCAAGGTCAACGTCGTGATGCTCGGCCAGGACCCTTATCCGGGGCCGAACCAGGCGCACGGGCTCTGCTTCTCGGTCAAGCCGGGCGTCGCCGTCCCCGCCTCGCTCCGCAACATCTTCAAGGAGCTGAAGACCGACATCAAAGGCTTCCGCGTCCCCAACAACGGCCACCTCGCGGCTTGGGCCGAGCAGGGCATCCTGATGCTCAACACCGTGCTCACCGTGCGCGCCGGCGCCATCGGCTCGCACCGCGGGAAGGGGTGGGAGACCTTCACCGACGCCGTCATCGACCGCGTCAACGCCAAGAAGGACGCGGTCGTCTTCGTCCTCTGGGGGCGCGACGCGCAGTCGAAGGCGGCGCGCATCGACGAGGGGCGCCACGTCGTCATCCGCGGCGCGCACCCGTCGCCGCTCTCGGCGCGCAACGGCTTCTTCGGCACGCGCCCCTTCTCGGCCGTCAACAAGGCGTTGAAGCAGGCCGGCAAGCCCGAGATCGACTGGCAGATTCCCGACATCTAGCGGAACATAAAGCCGGCGCCCGCACTCTAAACCCCCGGGCGGACGCGTCCGCCCGGCGCACGCCCGAACGTTAACAAACATGCTCACGCACAGGATTGACGAGGAGACCGAGCTGCGTCTGATCGAGCCGCAGCACGCCGGGGCGCTGAACGCGCTGGTCGAGCAGAACTTCGAGCACATACGCGAGTGGTCGGGGTGGCTCAGGCGCGAGCGCTCCATCGAGACCACGCGCGAGTTCATCAAGCGCAACCTGGCCCGGATGGCCGACAACGACGGCTACGCCCTCGCCATCTGGCACCGGGGCGAGATGGCCGGGCAGATCGAGTACAACTACATCGACTGGGTGAACCGCGCGACCGAGCTCGGCTACTGGCTCGGCGCGGAGTTTCAGGGGCGCGGGCTGGTCACGAAGTCCTGCCGCGCGCTCATCGAACACGCCTTCGGCGAGCTGGGGCTCAACCGCGTCGCGATGCGCTGCGCGGTCGAGAACCGCAGGAGCCGGCGCGTCCCCGAAAGGCTCGGCTTCAGGCAGGAGGGGGTCCTCTCGCAGGCCGAGTGGATGCACGATCACTTTCACGACCTCGTCGTCTACGCAGTCCTCGCCGCCGAGTGGCGCGCGGCGGCGGGCGGCGCGGGCGGCGTTTCCGCGCGGAGGGATTGATGCTCGAAATCAGCGGCTTGAGGAAGACTTACGCGGGCGGCATCGAGGCTTTGAAGGGCGTGAGCCTCGGGGCCGCGCCGGGCGTCTTCGGCCTGCTCGGGCCGAACGGCGCGGGCAAGACGACGCTGATGAAGATTCTGGCCACGCTGCTCGAACCCGACGAGGGGCGCGTCTTCGTCGGCGGCGTCGATTTCGTCGGCCGCAAACCGGAGGCGCGCCGGATGCTCGGCTACCTGCCGCAGGAGTTCGGCCTCTACCCTTCCCTGACGGCCGAGCAGACGCTCCACTACTTCGCGCGGCTCAAGGGCGTCGCCGACGGGGCCGGGCGCGCGCGTCTCGTCGGCGCGCTGCTCGAACGGGTCAACCTTACGGACGCGCGGCGGCAGACGGTCGGCGGCTTCTCCGGCGGGATGCGGCAGCGGCTCGGCATCGCGCAGGCGCTCATCGGCCGCCCGCGCCTCATCATCGTGGACGAGCCGACCGCCGGCCTCGACCCCGAGGAGCGGCACCGCTTCCACAACCTCCTCGCCGAGATCGCGGGCGACGAGACGGTCGTGCTGCTCTCGACGCACATCGTCTCGGACGTATCCACCCTCTGCGGCGCGATGGCGGTCATCCGGCGCGGCGAGATCGTCGCGTCCGCGAGCCCGCGCGCGGCGCTCGCGGGTCTCGCGGGCGCGGTCTGGGAGGCCGCCGTGTCGCGCGAAGAGGTCGCGGCGCTCAAGGGCCGGCTGACAGTCCTTTCGACCTCACTCTTCGAGGGGCGCGTCCGCGTCCGCGTGCTCTCGCGCGCGGGCCGGCCCGCCGAAGGGTTCACGCCCGCCGCGCCGACGCTCGAAGACTACTACTTCGGACTCGTCTCGCACGCGGGGAGCGTGAACTGATGGGCGCCGCCTCGACGCCGCTCTCGACGCCGCTGCTCGCGGTCTTCCGCGCGGAAGTTCTGTTCAACCTGAAGCGCGTCGCGCCGTACGCGCTGATGATTCTCTTCAGCGCGAACGCGGTGCTGTGGTGGGGCTGGGGGCCGGCCGTCTCGCGCGGCTGGGCCGTCAACAGCGACTTCTACATCGTCTGGCTGTTCGGCGGCTTCTCGTTCATGACGATGCCGCTCTTCATCGCCATGATGATGGGCGACCCCGTCATCAGGGACTACAGGCTGAGGGTAGACCCGCTCATCTTCTCGAAGCCGGTCGGGCGCGGCGAGTACCTGCTGGGGAAGTTCTTCGGCAACTTCTTCGTGCTCGTCTGCTGTCAGGCGTGCTTCGCGCTGACGCCGTTCGCGCTCCAGGCGGTCAGCCGCGAGGGGATGATCGTCTTCCAGCCGCGCGTGCTCCCTTACCTGCAACACTTCCTCTTCTTCGTCGTCGTCTCCAGCCTCGCGCTCGCCGCCGTCTTCTTCACCGTCGGGACGCTGACGCGCAACGTCAAGGTGGTCTACGGGCTGGGCGTCTCGTTCTACCCGCTCTACGTCGCGTGGCAGTTGACGATGAAGGGGCTTCCGGCGTGGTGGCGCGTGACGCTCGACCCGATGCTCTTCAACGTCCCCGCCAACGGCTGGCAAGGGCGCAGCGCCGACTGGCTGAACCATGTCGTCATCGGCTATGACGGCGGGATGGTCGCCAACCGCCTCGCGATGGTCGGCGTCGCGCTCGGCTGCTTCGCGCTGCTCTACCTGCGCTTCTCGACGACCGAGCGCGGGGGCGGGAGAGCCGCGCGCAGTCAGACTTTAATCCTGGATTTAACCGTCAGGCCGGAGAGGCTTGACGTTGACTCGGAGGCCGGCGACGCGGCGGGAGGCTTCGGCGCGGCGCGCGCGCGCGTTAACGTCGGGGCCGACGCGTCGGGGGCGGAGACTTTGAGCGAGACGGTCGCGGCGCGGCCGTTGGAGTTGCCGCGCGTCGGGGTCGTCACGGAGGGGCGGCGCGCGGCCGTCTTGCAGTTCCTCGCGGCGCTCGGGGTGGAGTTCCGACTGTTCGGCGCGGAGCGGAGTCTGGTCGTGGTCGCGCCGCTCGTCGCGTTCGTGTGCGTGCTTGAGCTGGCCGCCTTCGGCGTCGCGCCCCTTTCGGGCGGGGTCTCTTACTCGTCCGCCTACGCGGCGCGGACGGCCGAGGCGCTGCTGCTGTTCCTCTTCGGCGTCGCGGTCTTCTACGCGGGCGAGGCGATGCACCGCGACCGCGAGCTGAGAATCGAGCCGGTGCTCTGGAGCGCGCCCGCGCCCGACTTCGCCTTCCTGCTCCCGAAGTTCGCGGCGACGCTTCTGCTCTCGCTCGCGCTCGTCGCGCCGGTCGCGGTCGCGGCCGTCCTCCTGCAACTTTACAGGGGGCACGCGCCGCTCGAACCGCTGGCGTATCTCAAGACCTACGCCGTGATTCTGCTGCCGAGCGTCGTCTTCATGTGCGCCGCGTCGGTCGCCTTAAACGTGCTGCTGCGCGACAAGTATCTCGCCTACGCCGTCAGCATCGCGGCGGGCGGCACCGTCTACTACCTCGCGAGTCAGGGCTACGGCGGCTGGCTCTCCAACCCGGTGCTCTACAACCTCTGGACGCCCGCAGACCTCTCGGTCGGCCACCGCCTCGCGCGCGTCCTGACGCACAGGGTCTACTGTCTCGCGCTCGCCTCGCTCCTGCTCGCGCTCGCGTCCCTCTTCTTCGGGCGCAGGTCGGCTGCGGGGTTCTTCGGCGGGCGCCGGCGCGCGGCGCTGCTCGCGGCCGTCTCGGCGCTCGCGGCCGTCGCCGCCGGACTCGCGGTCGGATGAAGTCGTTTGTAAGGACGGGCGAAAGGCGGCGCGCGGTCGCGGCGCGGCTCGCGTGGGTGTTGTCTGTGGCGGCGCGTGTGCGCCGCCACAAAAGTTTTAGGGGCTCGCTCGGTACTTGCGGGCTGAAGGCGTCCCTTGGAGAGGCTTTGACGCTCCCGCAGTCCCGTAAGGGGAGGAGGTGCTTACTTGTAACGGTACGTGATGCGGCCGCGCGTCAGGTCGTAGGGCGAGAGTTCGACGCTCACGCGGTCGCCGACGAGGATGCGGATGCGGTTCTTGCGCATCTTGCCCGAAATCTGCGCGAGCACGACGTGGTCGCTGTTGTCGATCTGCACCATGAAGAAGGCGTTGGGCTGCTTGTCAACCACCACGCCCGAAGCCGGGACTAAATCTTCTTTAGCCAATCGTTGTCTCCTTATGTCTGGTTGCGGTTGGGGCCGCGCGGGGCTTGGGGGCGCCGCGCGGCCGTTGTCTTAAACCGTATGTTACCTGCCGGCGCGGCGTGGGCGGAAGCTGCGGCGCGTGCTGCTGCCCGAGCCGCGCATCGGGCGCCCGAACGGCTTGGCGGCGGGGCGCGTGACGACCGGCGCGCCGCCGAACGAGGCGAGCGAGACGCGCTCGACCGGCTGACCCGTCAGACGCTCGATGGCGCGCATCGAGAGTTCCTCGACCGGGGTGACGAGCGTGATGGCGCGGCCGGTCTTGCCGGCGCGCCCCGTGCGGCCGATGCGGTGGACGTAGTCCTCGGGCGCCTCGGGCACGTCGTAGTTGATGACGTGCGAGATCGACTCCACGTCGATGCCGCGCGCCGCGATGTCGGTGGCGACGAGCACGCGCGTCTCGCCGTCCTTGAAGCCGCGCAGCGCGGCCTCGCGCTGGGGCTGCGTGCGGTCGGCGTGGATGCGGTTCACCTTGTGCTCGCGCGCCTCAAGGATGTGCGAGAGCCTCTCGGCGCCGCGCCGCGTCCGCGTGAAGACGAGCACGCGCTCGAAGTTGTCGCGCTCGCGCTCCAGAAGGTCTAAGAGCAGCGCCGTCTTCGACTCCGACGCGACGGTGTAGGCCATCTGCTCGACGTTCACGGCCGCGCGGCCGCGCACGTTGACCTCGACCATCTTCGGCTCCTTCATCGTGCGCCGCGCCAGCTCCTCGATCTCGGGCGACATGGTCGCGGAGAAGAGGAGCGTCTGCCGCTTCGAGGGCAGCTCGGCGAGGATGCGCCGGATGGCGGGCAGGAAGCCCATGTCGAGCATGCGGTCGGCCTCGTCGAGGACGAGCACCTCGACGTGCGAGAGGTCGAGCGTGCGGCGCTCGACGTGGTCGAGCAGGCGGCCCGGCGTGGCGACGACGACGCCGGCGCCGCGGCGCAGCGCCTCAACCTGGCGCGACATGCTCGCGCCGCCGATGATGGCCGCGCAACGCGGGCTGCCCTTCGGGGCGAGTTGCTTGTAGCTCTCGTCGATCTGCGAGACCAGCTCGCGCGTCGGCGCGAGCACTAACACGCGCACGCCGGGGCGCGGCGTCTCGCTCATCCTCTGGATGGTCGGGAGCAGGAAGGCGGCGGTCTTGCCCGTGCCGGTCTCGGCGCAGCCGATGAGGTCGGCGCCGGTCAGCACGAGGGGGATCGCGCGCTCTTGGATTGCAGTCGGCTCTGTGTAGCCGAGCGACTCGCAGCGGCGCAGGAGCGCGGGCCGGAGTCCGAGTTCAGAAAATTCCATTCAGTACCTTCTAACGCCGCCCCCTGCGGTCGGGGGCGGACTACGTTTGAAAAAGAGAAAGCGCCTCCGGCGGTGTCTGTTGCCAGAGGCGCTTTCTCAAGGGTCGCTGGCGTTGGAGCCGCGCTTACCAGCGCGGCTCGCGGTTGCCGCCGCCGCCGCCGCCACCACGGCCGCCGCCGCCGCCGAAGCCGCCGCCACCGCCGCGGTTCCCACCGCCGCCGAAGCCGCCGCCGCGCCCGCCGCCGCCGCCGAAGCCGCCGCGCCCGCCGCCGCCGCGATCCTCGCGCGGGCGAGCCTCGTTGACGTTAAGCGCGCGCCCGCCGACTTCCTTGCCGTTGAACTGCTGGATCGCCGCCTCGCCTTCCTCGCGCGTCGCCATCTCGACGAAGCCGAAGCCGCGCGAACGGCCCGTGTCGCGGTCTTCGACGACCGACGCCGACTCGACCGTGCCCGCCTGCGAGAACAGCTCGCGCAGGTCTTCGCTCGAAGTCTGGAACGACAAGTTCCCGACGTAAAGTTTGATTGACATTCAGGTATACCTCTCCTTGTAAGGAGTATCAAGAGAAGCTTCCCATTGAAGTTTTCTTCGGCGGGACGGTGGCAACGAAGGCTCGCGTCTGGGGTGCTCTCGAAGAGCGGCTTCCGGTCAGTTGTAAGTAGCCTGCTCTCGAACCATCCAGAACGCCGCCGCCAGTTACCTCTGGGCGCGGGGCGCATCACCGTCGATGCGCGAGAGAAGGATTGACGGCAGCTATGATGCACCACAACCGTACGAAGTTGCAACGTCCGGGGCGCGGCCGGCCGCGCCCCGGACGCTTTTTTTCGCCCCGCCACGACAGCGCCGTAGAGCTTTACCTGTCGAGCAGTTCGACGGCCTTGAGCACCCGCGCGAAGCCGCGGCTGACGTGCGCCCCGAGCGTGACGAGGCCGAGCACGACGACCGTGTAGCCGCCCACCGTGGCGATGAGCAGCAACAGGTGTGTGCGGTTTGTGAGGTCGGCCGCGAGCAGGAAGGCCGCGAGGAAGAGTCCCTCGAAGACGACCGCCGCGAAAAAGGCGAGCTTGAAGTTGCGCTCGCCGCGCTCGATGCGCCTGAGCGCCTCGCCGCGCACCGCGTCCAGGTTGACACGTTCCGACATAAAGCACCTCCGTTCCCGTCAGGGAAGATTAAAGACTGCCGCCGCCCTTAGCGCGTCGCCTTGTGGTAGACGAGCAGCGCGACGGCCAAGAATTCGACGACCGCGTAAATGATGACCGCGTACTTGAAGCTGCGGTCGAAAGTCCCCGCGCCCTCGTCCGGGCGCGAGTCCCCGTCAGCGTTCTTCTTCAAGGCGTTTCGACCTCCCATCGAACTCACTCCCCCAGACGCCTGCGCAGGGCTTCGAGGCCGTAGGCGAGGCGCGACTTGACCGTCCCGAGCGGGACGCCGAGCACTTCGGCCGTCTCTTCGAGCGACATCTCGTGCAGGTAGTAGAGGACGACGACGGCGCGGCTGGCCGGCGAAAGCCCCGCGACCGACTCGCGGAGCCGCGCCGAAAGCACGGGCGCGAACTCCTCGCGCGCGGGCGGCGCCGCGACCGCGTTCAGAGCATCCTCGTCGCGAACCTGCTCGGCCCAGCGCCGCTCGCGTTTGAGGTGTCTGAAAGCCTCGCGCGTCGCGATGCGGTAGGCCCAGGGGCGGAACAGCGCCGGCTCGCGCAGCCAGCCGAGCTTGCGGTAGACGCGTATGAACGTCTCCTGCAAAACGTCCTCGGCGAGCTGCCTCTCGCCGACGAGGCTGAGGACGTAGCGGTAGAGCGGCTCCTGCGCCGACGCGAGCAGCGCGTCCAGCGCCGCGCGGTCGCCCGACTGCGCGCGCAGTACGAGGAAGCCTTCGCGTTCCGCCCTCGCCTCGTCCTTCATGCCTTCACCCGTCATGCCCCGAGCGGCGCTCGCGCAGGTAGAGCAGCAGCGGCAGCCCCAGAGAGATGCCCACGGCCGCGACCGCCGCCGCCGTCAGCCACACGCCGCGCACGCCCGCGCGCCGCCGCTCGGCGAAAGCGAAGACCATCAGCGCCGCCGCCGAGACGAACACGTCCATGCCGAAGAAGGCGCCGACGCGGTTCTCGAAAAGCTGCGCGAAGAAGAGCGGCAGGTCGAGGCCGTGCTCCGACAGCCACGGCGCAATCTGCCAGTACGGCAGCAACACCCCGAGCACGCACAGGAGCAGATAGACCGTCCTCAACCTCATCGGGCTCGCCTCCTTCCTCGGCCTCCGACTGTTAAGACCCGGCACACTCTAAACGGGTTCGGACGCGGCGGGAAAATTTCCGACCGACTTCGTCGCAAAGCGGACTCGTTTCGTCGTAAAACGAACTCGTATTGCCATAATGCTAATTGACATTGCCGCGATGTCAGTTCGTCTCGCGCCGATTTATGAAGGATTACACGGTTTTAGGCCCACGGTAGAGGACGGGCGGGGGCGGGGGGTAAGGGGTTCCGGCGGGCGCGCGGGGGGCGCCCGCCGGGGTTGGTGGGTGGGGGGTTAGCCGGTGGGGCGCCCGTTGAGGATGGCGGAGCCCTTTTTGCCGGGCTTGCCGGGTTGGCCGGGGTTGCCGTTGGTATCGCCGGGGCGGCCGGCGGGGCCGGTTTGGCCGCGGTAGCGGCCGCCCGCGCCGCCCGGCCCGCCGCGACCGAGGAGGCCGCCGGTGCCGCGCGGGCCGCCGGGGGCGAGCCCGAGCGTCACGCTCACGTTTGAAATCTGGGCCGCGGGGACGTTGATGGAGAGGCGGCCACCTGTGCCGCCTTCTCCGCCGTCGGATGCGTTGCCGCCGTTGCCGCCGTTGCCGCCCCGGCTGCCGTTAGCGCCGGGGCAGAACATGGCGCCGCACTGGACGCCGTCGCCGCCGTTGCCCCCTCGGCCCCCCTGCCCGCCGGCCCCGCCGTCGCCGCCCCTGCCGCCGTCGCCTCCTTGATTGAGGAACTGGATTGGCCTCGGGAGGTTGTCCGTCACCGAAAAGACGACGGTCGGCGCGCTCCGGCCGGGGCCTCCGACGGTCTTGGCGGCGCCGCCGACCGAGCCGTTCGATCCCACTACCCCGGAGGTGGGGCCGGCGGCCACCCGACCGCCGCAGCAGTCGCACCGGGCGTCCACCCCCGACAGCCCTGTATACCCCCACTGCCCTGGATCTCCCGCCTGCCCGTCCTGCCCGTTGACGCCGAGCACCTGAATCATGTTCGGCGCCCCGGACACGTTGTTCAGCGCCCCGCACTGAAAGTTGCAGTCCGCCGTGATGCGTATGTAACCGCCGTCCCTGACCGTGACCGTGCCGTAGAGGACGATGCTGCTGAAGTTGATGACAAGCGGGTTGCTCGCCGTGACGGTGATGTCCGCCGCGGACTGAACGAAGGTGTGGAAAGTCTTGACGCGCTCCTCAAGCGCCTTGATGACCTTCGGGTCTTCGATGACGGATTCCCCCGTCAAGACGTGGCGCACCACGTGACGGCGCATCAACGCGTCCGGCAGCTTAGCCACTCGCGCGGCCGTGAGGTCGCTCTTCTTCGGGGTCGGGTGGGGCGGCGCGTTGTACCACCTCTTGAACTCCTCAAGGCGGTGGGTTGATCGCACGATCGGGTAGTTAACGGCGTCGTGCTCCGGGTCGAGGCCGAGTGACTCCACGCGCTCCCTCCAACTGCTCAAACGCTCTCCCTTTAAGGTTTTTTTTCCGGCCGTCATGAGGGCGACTCCTTTCGCAGCTAATTGTTACCAAGCGCGGGAGAATTTACTTTCTCTCCCGCAGGCGGACCAATCCCCTTCGCACGCGGCCGGCGAGTGGGGGTGGGCATCCTGCCCGACTGCACGCCCGTGCGTTTCTCACTCCACCCAGCGGACGCGGACGCCGGCGGCGAGCAGCGTCTCCTGCAACTGCTTGTTGGGGGCGACGCGCGCGAACTGCGCCGTGCGCGTGCGCACCGTCAGGTTCTCTTCGGCGAGGTGGAGGTCGATGAAGACCTCGCAGTCGCCGGGGTGAGCCATCAACGCGTCGGCGACGCTGTCGCCCGCGCGCAGCACGTCGTCGCAGGTCGGGAACTCGATGACGAGGGCGTTGGCGCGCAGCCGCCCCTGATAGGTCGGCCGCCCGTTGGACATCGGCACGCGCGCGCGGTCTAAAGCCGTCACCTCGTCGCAGACGATGGTCAGCCCGCTCTCGCCCTCGCACCTGCCCGTGGCGACGAGCAGCACGTCGTCGGCCGCGTCGGCGCCCTTCGTCTTGAAAGCCTCGGGCCAGAGCACGCACTTGACGCCCGCGCCCGTCAAATCTTCCAGACGGAAGTAGGCGTAGCGGTCGCCCTTCTTCGTGTTGCGTACGGTGAAGTCCGAGACGACGCCGACGACCTTCACCCGCGCGTTCGGCTCGACCGACCCCAGCTCGGAGACGGGGACGCAGTTGAGCTGTTCGATCTTCTCGATGAAGTCTTCGAGCGGGTGGCCGGAGACGTAGAAGCCGACCGCCGCCTTCTCGCGCGTGAGCAAGTCCTTGTGCGTCCAAGGCTCGACGCCGGTGACGGGGAGCGGCGGCTCCTCGGCGTCGGCGTCGGCGGCGCCCGCCGCGAAGCCGAACATGTCCACCTGCCCGCTGTCGCGCTCGCGCTTGGCGCGGTGGCCGCGCTCAAGCGCCTTGTCCACGCACGCGTTGAGGCGCGCGCGCCAGGAGTGGAGCTCGTCGCCCTCGGGCTTAAGCGAGTCGAACGCGCCGGCGCAGACCAGACTCTCGATGACGCGCTTGCCCGACCCCTTCTCGCCGACGCGCTCGGCGAAGTCGAAGATCGAGCGGAAGGGCTTCTCCTTCCGCGCCTCGATGATGGCGCCCACCGCCGACTGACCCAGGCCCTTGATGGCGCACAGCCCGTAGCGCACGGCGCGCTCGACCGGCGTGAAGCCGGGCCCCGACTGGTTCACGTCGGGCGGCAGCATCTTGATCCCCTGCGAGCGCAACTCCGACGCGTACTTGAAAATCTTCGCCGTGTCGTCGGTCACGTTCGTCATGACCGCCGCGTAGAAGTGCTCGGGGTAGTGAGCTTTCAGGTAAGCGGTCTGATACGCGACGTGCGCGTAGGCGACCGAGTGCGAGCGGTTAAAGCCGTAGTCGGCGAACTGCGCCATGAGGCGGAAGATTTCGCGCGCGGTCTTCTTGGCGATCTTGTTCTTGACGCAGCCCGAGATGAACTTCTCCTCGTGGACGGCCATCTCCTCGCGCTTCTTCTTGCCCATCGCGCGGCGCATGAGGTCGGCCTCGCCGAGCGAGTAGCCGCCGAGCTTCTGCGCGAGCTGCATGATCTGCTCCTGGTAGACCAGAATCCCGTAGGTGTTCTTGAGGATGGCCTCCATGTCGGGCACGAGGTATTCGACCGGCTTCTTGCCGTGGTAGCGGTCGATGAAGTCGTCCACCATGCCGCCGTCGAGCGGGCCCGGCCGGTAGAGCGCGTTCAAGGCCGAGAGGTCTTCGAGCGACTTGGGGCGCAGCTTGCGGCAAATCTCCTGCATGCCGACCGACTCGAACTGGAAGACGGCCTCGGTGTGCCCTTTGGCGAACAGCTCGTAGGTCTTGGGGTCGTCCTGCGGCACCTCGTGCCAGTCGATGTCGCGGCCGTGCATCTCCTTAATCGTCCGGCAGCACTGGTCGATGATGGTTAAGGTCGTCAGGCCGAGGAAGTCCATCTTGAGCATGCCCGTCTTCTCAAGGTCGGACATCTCGAACTGCGTGGTGAACTCATGCTTGTTGTTGACCGCGACCGGAATCAACTCCTCCAGCGGCTTCGGGCTGATGACGACGCCCGCCGCGTGCACCGACGAGTGGCGCGCGCAGCCTTCGAGGCGCTTGGCGATGTCGATGACCTTCTTGACCTGCGGGTCGGTGTCGAACGCCTGCTTCAGCTCGGGCACGGTCTCCATCGCCTGCGTGATCGAGACGTTGCGGCCGCGGATGGGCGGCGGGATGAGCTTGGCGATCTTCTCCACGTCGGCGTAGGGCATGTCGAGCGCGCGCCCCACGTCCTTGATGGCGGCCTTCGAGGCCATCGTCCCGAAGGTGATAATCTGGCAGACCGACTCGCGGCCGTAGAGCTGCGTGACGTGGTTGATGACCTCGCCGCGGCCGTTGACGCAGAAGTCGATATCGATATCCGGCATCGAGACGCGCTCGGGGTTGAGGAAGCGCTCGAAAAGCAGGTCGTACTGCAAGGGGTCAACGTCGGTGATCTCCAAGCAGTAAGCGATCAGACTTCCGGCGGCCGAGCCGCGGCCGGGACCGACGGGGATGTGGCGCTCTTTGGCGAACTTGATGAAGTCCCAGACGATGAGGAAGTAGCTGGGGAAGCCCATCTGCTTGATGGTCGCGATCTCGGTCGAGATGCGCTGCTGGTACTCGGCGAGGCTGTGCTTGAGCCGCCCCTCCGATTGCATCCTGTCCCACACGGTCTCGCGCCGCTTCTCGTACCCCCCGCGGACGACCTTCTCGAAGTACTCGTCGATGCCGATGTCGCCTTCCTCGCTCGGGATGGGGAAGACGGGGAGCTGGTTCTCGCCGAGCGGCAGCTTGAGGTCGCACATCTCGGCGACCTCGACGGTGCGCGAGACGGCGTCGGGGATGTGCGAGAAGATTTGCGCCATCTCCTCGGGCGTGCGGACGTACCACTGCGGCCCGCCGAAGCGCATCCGGTTCTGGTCGTTGACGGTCTTGCCCGTGCCGATGCAGAGCATCACGTCGTGCGCCTCGTAGTCCTCTTTGTAAAGGTAGTGCGCGTCGTTGGTGGCGACGAGCGGGATGCCGGTCTTCTTCGACAGCTCGATGAGGTCTTTGTTGATCTTGATCTGGTCTTCGAGCTGGTGGTCCTGAATCTCAAGGAAGTAGTTGCCCTTGCCGAGTATGTCCTGAAACTCGTGCGCCGACTTCGCCGCCTCTTCGAGCCTTCCTTCCTTCAGGTGCGCCTGCGGGACGCCCGACAGGCAGGCCGACAACCCGACGATCCCGCCCGAGAACCGCGAGAGCAGCTCGCGGTCGATGCGCGGCTTGCGGTAGAAGCCCTCCTTGAACGCCTTCGACGTGAGGCGGACGAGGTTGTGATACCCCTCGCGGTCTTTGGCGATGAGGATCATGTGGTTGTAGGGCTTGCCGCCCTTCCTCACCTCGCTCTTGTCCGAGCGGTGGCCGGGCGCGAGGTAGACCTCGCAGCCGATGAGCGGCTTCACGTCGTGCGCCTTCATCTCCTTGTAGAAGGAGACCGCCCCGTACATGTTCCCGTGGTCGGTCATCGCGCACGCCTTCATCCCGAGTTCCCTGACCCTCTCGGCGAGCGGCTTGATCTGGATGGCGCCGTCTAAAAGTGAATAATCGGTGTGAAGGTGCAGGTGCGCGAAGTCTGTGTTCGACATTTCAGGCGATTTGAATGCGGATGGAAAGTTCTACCCCTTGACTCGGCCGGCGCGGGGGGCGCTCCGACTCGCTCGCAATAGCTTACGGCGCGGAAGGATAGCACAAAGCGCGCGCCCGCAAAGTCGTCCGGCGCAATTTATTTTTTCCACAGGCCGCGAAGTTGTGGAAAACTTTTCGGGCCGTTCGCGGGCGCGGCCGCGCCGCCGCAATCCGCCGGAGTTTTTAGTAAGATAAGGCAGACGCAACCGCGAAATTTTCTGGAGGAAGGATGCTGGCGCTCTTAAACATCTCGAACTTCGCGCTCATCAGCGGGCTGAAGGTCGAGTTCGACCGGGGGCTGAACCTGCTGACGGGCGAGACGGGGTCGGGGAAGTCGATCATCGTGGACGCGCTCGGCGTGCTCATCGGCGACCGCTTCTCGCCCGAGCTGATCCGCGCGGGCGAGCGCCACGCCTCGGTCGAGGGGCTGTTCGCGCTCGGCGCGCACCCGCAGGTCGAGGCGATACTCGAAGAGGCGGGCCTCGGGCCGCGCGCGGGCGGCGACGTGGAATTGGTCGTCCGCCGCGAGCTTTCGGCCGAGGGGCGCGGCCGCGTCTTCGTCAACAACCGTCTGGCGACGCTCTCGCTGCTTAAAAGTTTAAGGCCGCTGCTCGTGGACATCCACGGGCAGGGGACGCAGCAGACGCTCTTCGACCCCGAGACGCACCTCGAACTGCTCGACGCCTTCGCCGACCTCGCCGACAAGCGCGGCGACGTGGGCGAGAAGTACCGCCGCTGGTCAGCGCTCCAGCGCGAGCTGGAATCTCTCAGGCGCGACGAGTCGAAGAAGTTTCACCTGACGGACGCGCTCCGCTTTCAGGTGAGCGAACTCGAAGCGGCGCGCATCGCGCCCGGCGAGGACGAGCAGTTGGAGGCCGAGCGGCGCCGGCTGGCGAATCTGGAGAAGCTGACCGAGCTAAGCTCGGACGCCTACAACACGACCTACGAGGAGAGCGACTCGACGGTGGCGCGCCTCAGCCGGCTCGAACGTCAGGTCGAGGAGCTTTCGCAGTACGAAGCCTCTTACAAGAACTACTCCGAAGGGCTCTCGACGGCGCGCGCGGTGCTCGAAGATTTGAGCGTCAGCTTGCGCGACTTCCTCGACGGGCTGACCTTCTCGCCCGAGCGTTTGGCGGAGATAGAGAGCCGGCTCGCCGAACTCACGCGGCTCAAGCGCAAGTACGGCGGGACGATTGAGAGCGCGCTCGAACACCTTGAGACCTCGCGCCAGCGCCTCCGCCAGCTTGAGCGCACGGACGAGCGCGCCGAAGAGGTCGTCAGGGAGCTCGCGGAGGCGCGCGCCGCGTACGTCGAGGCGGCGGCGCGGCTGCACAAGGCGCGCGTGAAGTCGGCGGGCGAGTTCAGGCGCGCCGTCGAGTCGTCGCTGGGCGAGGTCGCGATGGAGCACGCGCGTTTCGAGGCGCGCGTCGAGTCGCCCAAGGACATCGGCGCCGACGAGGCGTCGAAGAGTTTCACGGCCTCGGGCTACGACCGCGTCGAGTTCTACTTCTCGGCCAACGCGGGCGAGCCTTTGCGGCCGCTGGCGAAGGTCGCCTCGGGCGGCGAGGCTTCGCGCATGATGCTGGTCTTGAAGACGAGCGCCAGCCCGGCGCGCTTCCCGCGCACCATCGTCTTCGACGAGGTGGACGCAGGCATCGGCGGGCGCGTCTCGGAGGCGGTCGGCCTCAAGCTGAAGGCGCTCTCGGGCACGAATCAGGTGCTCTGCGTGACGCACCAGGCGCAGATCGCGCGCTTCGCCGACACGCACCTGCGCGTGGACAAGCAGGCCGCCGGCGGCCGCACCGAAGTCTCCATCGGCCGCCTCGACCGCCGCCGGCAGGTCGAAGAGATCGCGCGCATGCTCACCGGCGCCGAAATCACCGAGGCCGCGCGCCGCCACGCACGCGAGATGCTGAAGACGGTTTAAGAATTTGAAAGTTCAGGTTTGAGATTTGAGATAAGGAGAAGGATGGACAGAACGTTTTTCTTGATCGGCGCGCTCTCGGCGTTCGCCGGCGTGGCGGCGGGCGCGTTCGGCGCGCACGGGCTGAAGGAGCGTCTGGGCGCGGACATGCTCGCGGTCTTCGAGACGGGCGTGCGCTACCAGATGTACCACGCGCTCGCGCTGCTGGCGGCGGCGTGGGCGGCGTCGCGGTGGCCGGGGGGCCTCACGACGGCCGCCGGCTGGCTCTTCGTCGCGGGCACGGTCGTCTTCTCGGGGAGCCTCTACGCGCTCTCGCTGACGGGTCAGCGTTGGCTCGGCGCCGTCACGCCGCTCGGCGGCCTCGCCTTCCTCGCCGGCTGGCTCTGCCTCGCCGCCGCCTGCTGGAAAAGTTAGAGGGGGTTCATCCCCGCGCGCGTCGGCCGCGCCAGAGAAGGTAGGCGGGGACGCCCGAGGCGAGGATGACGAAGCCGAGCGCGCTGTTGCGCGGGTGCTCGTAGACGGTCGCGGCGACGATGAGCGCGCAGGCCGCCGCGAAGAGCGCGGTCGTGAACGGGTGGCCGGGGACGCGGAAGCCGCCTCCGTCATCAGTGACCCCGGCGCGCGCGCGGCGGCGGAAGACGAAGAGCGACAGGGCCGTCAGCCCGAACCAGATGAAGTCCACCGAGACGACGTAGTCGAGTATCTGCTCGTAGCGCCCCCAGAAGGCGATGACGGCGGCGAGCAAGCCCTGTAAGGCGATGGCCGCGACCGGCGCGCGCGTCCGCTCCGAGAGCCGCGCGACGCCGCGGAAGAAGAGGCCGTCCTCCGCCATCGCGAAGTAGACGCGCGGCGCCGTCAACATGCTCTGACTGAGGAAGCCGAGCGTCGAGACGGCGATGCCGACCGCGATGAGCCGCGCGCCCGCCTCGCCCAGCGCCAGCCGCATCAGCGCGGAGGCGGGCGTCTTCGTCGCGGCCAACCCTTCGGCCCCGAGCGCGCGCAAACTGGCGACGTTGACCAGCGTGTAGAGCAGTATCACCCCACACACCCCGAGCAGCAGCCCGCGCGGCAGGTCGCGGCGCGGGTCGCGCATCTCGCCCGAGACGAAGCTCGCCGTCTGCCAACCGCCGTAGGCGAACATCACCGGCGTCAGCGCCGCGCCCACGCCCGCGAGCAGGCCGAACGAGGCTGGGCGGTCGAGCAGCGGCCCTCCCGTCAACGCGCGCGGCTCCGCGACCCCGAACAGCCCGCACGCGACCAGCGCCGCCACCGCCAGAATCTTCAAGACCATCAAGAGGCTCTGCACGTTGCTGCCCGCGCGCACGCCGAGGCAGTTGACGGCCGTGAGGACGGCGAGCGTCGCGGCGGCCACGCCCCAGTCGGGCAACGTCGTGCCGGTCAGCTCGGAGAAGTAGCGCGCGAAGGTGACGGCGACCGCCGCCATCCCGCCCGTCTGGATGACGAGCAGCAGCGCCCAGCCGTAGAGGAAGGCGACCGAGGGGTGGAACGCCTCGCGCAAGTACGCGTACTGCCCGCCGACCTCGGGGCGCCGCGCGGCCAGCTCGGCGTAGACGAAGGCGCCGGCCAGCGCGACCGCGCCGCCCGCGAGCCACGCGCCGAGGATGAGGAACGGCGTGTGCACCTGTCGCGCGACGACGTGCGGGTTGACGAAGATGCCCGACCCGATGATGCCGCCCATCACGATCATCGTCGCGTCGAACGGCCCGAGCCGGCGGGCGAGTCCGCGACTCACCGCATCATCTTCATGACGAGTCATCGGGCGTGGTTATACATCAGAATTTGAAATTTCAAATTTGAAATTTCAAATTCTCACCGGGGGTTCCAGTCTTCGGGGATGAACTCGACGGCGACGGCTTGGCCGTCGGAGGAGCCTCCGGCGCGCGCGTCGGAGCGGTAGGTGACGAGGACGTGGTCGGCGCGCTCGCGCGGGCCGCATTCGAGGCGGCCGGTCTTGACCGCCGTCGTGTAGGTGATGAAGCGGATGCCGCGCAGGTCTTCGGCGCGCAGGCGGAGTGTGCCGCCGGCCGTCTCGACGCGGAGCACGACGCCCACGTCGGCGCACTCGATCTCGGCCAGACGGCCGCACACCTGCGAGCCCTCGAAGCGCAGACGCTTGTGCTGCGGCCCGCCGCGCACGGGGAGGTCGCAGGGCTGCGCCGCCACGGCCTCCGACGCCTCGGCGCGCGAAGTCTCGTCGGCACGTCTCCTCTCCGACTCGGCCTGCCCGCGGCGCGATTCGATGCGCGCGACGAGCGCGGCGGCCTGCTCGCGCATCCGCTCGTCCGCCGAGCGGCGGGCGTGTGGCTCGGCGAGGCGGCGCGCCTCGTCAAAGCGTCCGCCGAGCATCTCGGCCTGCGCCAGCATGAGGACGAGGTCAGCGCGGCGCGGGGCGAGCGCCGACGCGCGACGCAGAAGCGCGGCCGCCTCCGCGTAACGGTCGCCGCGCTCCATCTCGACCGCCGCCAGAAGCCTGTACGGCTCGACGAACAGGGGCGCCAGCTCCGACGCGCGGCGCAGGTGCGAGCGGATCAGCTCCGTCCGCTCCTCGAAATCTTTGGGCGTGAGGTCGGCGTCGCCGGGCGTCGCCCCCTCTCGGTGGAGCGCGTCGGCGAGGTGGTAGTGCGCGAGGTGGTCGGAGGGGTCTTCTGCTGCCGCCCGCTCCAGTAGCTCGCGCGCCTCCGCGTGCCGACCCTGCCGCAGCCGCAGCGCGCCGAGCGAGACGCGCGCCGGCGCGAGCTTAGAGTCGAGTTCGAGCGCGCGCGTGAGGAAGCCCTCGGCCTCGTCGTAGCGACCCGTGTGGAGCAGCAGGTCGCCGAGCCGCGCCAGCGTCTCCGCGCCGGCGAGCGGCCGCGCCGAGAGCCGCGCGTCGAAGTCGAGCGGGCGCGCGAACTCTTCCGCCGACGCGCGGAAGCGCCCCGCGCGCACGTAGGCCGCGAGCCCCACTTCTATTTCGGAGACGCCCGCGCCGAACGCCGCGCGCAGCGCGTCCTCGACCGTCTGACCATCGGCGAGCGACGCGGTAAAGCGCGTCAGCCCCTCACGCCGCGCGCCGCCGCGCACCTCCGAGAGGTAGTGGACGAGCGCCCACGACTGCGCGTAGAAAAGCCCGAGCTTGCCCGACTCCGAGTAGAAGGGCGACGACTGGTTGACGGCGAAGAGCGTGGCGAGCGGGAGCAGTTCGCCGCGCGCGCGCAGCTCGCGCACGCGCGGCTCGGGCGGCTCGCCGAGCGTCAGGCGGCGCCCGCCCTCCGTGACGCGCGCCGTGCTGTAGAACTCGGCCAAGCCCTCCTTGAGCCAGAGCGGCGCGGCGCTGAAGTAGTTATCGACGAGCAGGTGCGTGTATTCGTGGACGAGCGTCGCGGGGTCGCGCGTCGCGTCGCCGTCGAGGACGACGGTGATGTAGTTGATGTCCGAGTTGGGCTGGAAGTAGCCGGCCACGTTGCGCGCGGTGCGCCCGCCGAGCAGCGGCTTGAAGGGGGCGTAAGCGTCGTCGCCGGGGAAGACGACGACCGCCGTGGGGACGCCCGTGTCGCCCGGCCCGCCGGGGAGCAGACGCGAGAAGGCCGCGCGGTACTCTTCGAGTCGGGCGGCCACGCGGCGCAAATCGCGCTCGCGCGCCTCGCCTTCGACGAGGAAGTTTTGCGACCGCACGCTCAGCCACGCGCCCGCGCTCCGCCCCTGTACGCGCGCGCCGCGAGGTGCGGACGACGCCAGCGCCGCCAGCAGCGCGACGAAGAGAAGGAGTCGGGGGGACGGCACTTTCATCTGAAGTATCGGAACCGCGGGCGGTGGCGAGCGGGATCGGCGCCGGGCGATTGTAGCACAGTGGTCTTGCTTGCCCGGCGCGAGCGGCGCGTGCTACCGTTTTCGCTTTCACGGAGAGGCGGCCGGGATCGTTTTGTCACGCCGTCAACAGGTCAAACGCGATGATTCGACCGTTCAGGGGCGTCAGCCCGCGGATTCACCCGACCGCGTTCATCGAGGAGAGCGCGCAGGTCGTCGGCGACGTGCACGTCGGCGAGCACTCGTCCGTCTGGTTCGGCGCGGTCGTGCGCGGCGACGTTTTCCACATCCGCATCGGCGACCGCACGAACGTGCAGGACGGCACGGTCATCCACGTCTCGAACGGGACGCACGCCACCATCCTCGAAGACGAGGTGACGGTCGGGCACAACGTCACGCTGCACGGCTGCCACGTCGAGCGCGGGTGCCTCGTCGGCATCGGCTCCATCGTGATGGACGGGTGCCGCGTGGGCGAGCACTCGCTGGTCGCGGCCGGCGCGCTGCTCAGCCCCGGAACAATCGTCCCGCCGCGCTCGCTCGTCATGGGCGTGCCGGCGCGCGTCAAGCGACCTTTGAGCGACGCGGAGGTCGCCGACCTCGACACCTTCTGGAAGAACTACGTCGAGTACACGCGCGTCTACCGCGAGGAGTACGGGATAACCGAGGCAAGCTGACGCCGCCTTTGAGCCGCCCGCGACGGCCGGGCCGGAGGGGTGAGAGCCATGCGCCACACAGCCAGTTTCGCCGGCGTCCTTCTGGCGCTCCTGTTAGGGGGCGGCGCGGCGCGCGCGCAGCAGGCGTCGAGTCTGCTCGCCGAGCCGGAAGAGACGGCCGCCGCCGGCCAGCGCGCGGGCGGCGCGTTCGGGATGGAGAAGGCCGTCAACGAGTTCGGCTTCTGGGGCGGCGGCTCCTTCAGCGCGCCGACGCTCATCGGGAAGACCGAGGGCACGCGCTTCGGGCTGCTCGGCTTCCGCTACGCCCGCGTGCTGGCGCGCGGCGACAGCCTCTCGCTCAAGTACACGTTGGACGCGGTGCCGGTGGCGGCGCTCTCGTTCCCCGGCGTCGAGCCGGAGCCGGGCGGCTTCCGGCGTGTGCGGCGCACCATCACGGGCGCGGGGTTGTCGCCCGTCGGCTTCCAGCTCAACTTCCGGCGGCGCGAGCGCGTGCAGCTCTTCGCGCAAGGCTCGGGCGGCTTCCTCTACTTCGGCGAGCGCATCCCCGACGAGCGCGGCGCGCAGTTCAACTTCACGGCCGACTTCGGCGGCGGGGTGCAGTGGAAGACGGGCGCGCGCCGCGCGTGGACGGTCGGCTATCGTTACCACCACGTCTCGAACGGCTACCGCGCCGACGTGAACCCCGGCTTCGACTCGAACCTGTTCTACGTCGGCTTCTCAATCTTCAGGTAAGGTTATTCTCTTCGGGGGCAGATGGCAGCCAAGACACAACCGGCGCGCGGGATGCGCGACTTCCTCCCGTCGGACTTGCGCAAGCGCGAGTACGTCATCCGTGTGATTAAGGGGACGTACGAGCGTTACGGCTTCGAGCCGCTGGAGACGCCGGCGGTCGAGAACATCGAGACGCTGCTGGGGAAGTACGGCGAAGAGGGCAACCAGCTCATCTTCAAAATCCTCAAGCGCGGCGAGCACGAGAAGACGGGCGAGGCCGACCTGGCGCTGCGCTACGACTTGACGGTGCCGCTGGCGCGCGTCGTCGCCGAGTACGGCGAACGGCTCCCGAAGTTTTTCAAGCGCTACCAGATTCAGCCCGTCTGGCGCGCCGACCGCCCCGCGCGTGGGCGCTTCCGCGAGTTCTACCAGTGCGACGTGGACGTGGTCGGCACGCGCTCCGCAATCGTCGAGGCCGAAATGTGCGCCGCCGCGAGCGACGTGCTCCGCACGCTCGGCTTTAACGACTTCACCATCCGCCTCAACCACCGGCAGGTGCTCGCGGGCGTGTTGGAGGCGGCGGGCGTCCCGGCCGAGAGCCACGGCGAGGCACTGGTCGCGCTCGACAAGCTCGACAAGATCGGGCGCGAGGGCGTGGCGCGCGAGCTGGCCGGGCGCGGCATCCGTCCCGAGAGCGGCGAGGAGTTGCTCGGCTTCTTCGAGAATCTGCCGGCGCTGGAACACGCCGCCGAGTTCATCGCGGGCGGCGATGTCGGGGCGGAGGTCTCGAAGGCCGAAGCCTACAACCGGGCGGCGCTGGGCCGGCTGGTCGAGTTCATCGGCGACAACGACGCGGGCGCGCGCGGCGTGGACGAGCTGCGCCGCGTCGTCGAGTACGCCGCGGCCTACGGCGCCGCCGACAGGATTAAGATCGATCCGTCGCTCGCGCGCGGGCTCTCCTACTACACCGGCGCCATCATGGAGATCAGCGTGCCCGACCTCGCCGGCTCGCTCGGCGGCGGCGGGCGCTACGACAACCTCGTCGGCATGTTCTCGGGGAAGGACATCCCCGCGTGCGGCTTCTCGCTGGGGCTTGAGCGCATCATCGTCGTGATGACCGAGCGCGGAATGTTCCCCGAGGACTTGGAGCGCGCGGCGGCCGACGTGCTGGTCACGGTCTGGGACGAGGAGTCTGTTAAGGATTCGCTCGCCTTCGCCTCGGAGCTGCGACGCGAGGCGCCGGCCCTGCGCGTGGACGTTTACCCGGAGGCGGACAAGCTCGGCAAGCAGCTCAAGTACGCCTCGGCGCGCGGCGTCCCCTTCGTCGTCGTCATCGGCGACGACGAGCGCGCGCGCGGCGAGGTCGCGCTCAAGGAGATGAAGACCGGCGGGCAGGAACTGGTCGCGCGCGCGCACGCCGCCGCGATTCTTTCCGAGAGGTTCGGCGGCGGCAAGTCTTAATAAACGGCTTAATAGGGATGAGGATTTGATGGCTACTCTCGACCACTTGGGGGAACTGGAACGCACGCACTCGTGCGGGGCTTTGCGCGCGGCGGACGCCGGGCAGACAGTCGTTTTGATGGGCTGGGTCGCGGTGCGCCGCGACTTCGGGCCGCTGACGTTCGTTGACCTGCGCGACCGCGACGGGCTGACGCAGATCGTCTTCGACGCCGAGGACGCGCCCGAGGCGCACGCGCGCGCCAAAGAGGTGCGCGGCGAGTACGTCATCGCCGTGACGGGCGAGGTCGTGCTCCGCGACGAGTCGGCGCGCAACCCGAAGATAGGGACGGGCGAGGTCGAGGTGCAGGCGCGTGAAATCCTCATCCTGAACGAGGCGCGCACGCCGCCCTTCCAGCTCGACGCGCCGCCCGACAAGCTCGCCGCCGAGGACGTGCGGCTCAAGTACCGCTATCTCGATCTGCGCCGCCCCTTCTTCCAGAACGTCCTGCGGCTTCGCGCCCGGACGGTCGGCGAGATACACCGCTACATGGACGAGCAGGGCTTCACCGAGATCGAGACGCCCATCCTCATCAAGTCCACGCCCGAGGGCGCGCGCGACTACGTCGTGCCGTCGCGCCTCTACGCCGGCCGCTTCTACGCGCTGCCGCAGTCGCCGCAAATCTTCAAACAGATTTGCATGATCGCGGGGCTGGACAAGTACTACCAGATCGCGCGCTGCTTCCGCGACGAAGACCTGCGGGCCGACCGCCAGCCCGAGTTTACGCAGTTGGACGTTGAGTTCAGCTTCGCCACGCGCGAGCAGGTCTACCGCTTGATCGAGGGCTTACTCGTACGCGTCTTCCGGCTCGTCGGCGCGGAGCTTGAGACGCCGTTCCCGCGCCTCTCGTACGGCGAGGCGATGCGACGCTTCGGCGTGGACAAGCCCGACCTGCGCTTCGGGATGGAGCTGCAAGACCTCGCGCCCGCGCTCGCGGGGACGACGTTCGCGCCCTTCGCGTCGGCGCTCGAAGCGGGCGGCGAGGTCAAGGGGCTGGTCGTCACGGGCGGCGCGCACCTGTCGCGCAAACAGCTCGACGAGTTGCAGGAGGTCGTCAAACGCTACGGCGCGGGCGCGCTCGCGTGGGTGAAATTAGGCGACGAGCTTGCGTCTTCGCTCCTGAAGGCGCTGGGCGAAGAGGCGGTGACGCGACTCGCCGCGCAGGCGGGGGCGGGGAAGGGCGACGCGGTGCTCGTCGTCGCCGGGAAGAGTTCGGTCGTCGCGGCTGCTTTGGGCGCGCTGCGCAACGAGGTCGCGCGGCGCGAGAAGTTAATCAAGCCGAACACGTTCGCGCCGCTGTGGGTGACCGAGTTCCCGATGTTCGAGTTCCACGCGGAGGACGGCCGTCACTACCCGATGCACCACCCGTTCACCTCGCCGGTGGACGAAGACCTTGAGAAGTTCGAGCGCGCGGTCGCGGGCGGCGAGACCGAACTGTTCGGCGAGATTCGCGCGAAGGCTTACGACGCGGTCGTCAACGGCATCGAGGTCGCGGGCGGCTCGATCCGCATCCACCGGCGCGACGTGCAGCGGCTCGTCTTCAAGGCGCTGGGGCTGACCGAAGAGAAGGCGCGCGAGCGCTTCGGCTTCTTCTTAGACGCCTTGGAGTACGGCACGCCGCCGCACGGCGGCATCGCCGCCGGCATCGAGCGCACGCTGATGGCGCTGACCGGCATCGACAACATCCGCGACCTGATGGCCTTCCCCAAGACGGCCTCGGCCGCCGACCTGATGATCGACGCCCCCGGCGCGCTCGACCCGCACCAGCTCGAAGAGCTGCACATCCGAATCGAAGGCGAGTGAGGCGAACGCCACGATGAGTTCCGACGACAAAGACCGAAGCTTGCGCGAGCACCTGCTCTACCTCCTGCGGGGCGGCGGCGCGCACATCGGCTTCGACGACGCGTTGAAGGATTTCCCCGCCGAACTCTTTAACCGCAAGGCCGGGGGCGTGCCCTACACGCCGTGGCAGTTGCTCGAACACATGCGCATCGCGCAGTGGGACATCGTCGAGTTCAGCCGCTCGGCCGCGCACGTCTCGCCCGACTGGCCCGAGGGGTACTGGCCGGACAAGTCCAAAGAGGCGGGCGAGGACGACTGGCGCCAAAGCGTCGAGGGCTTCCGGGCGGACCTGCGCGCGATGGAGGCGTTGGTCGAAGACGAGTCGAGCGACCTCTACGCCGAGATTCCGCACGGCACGGGGCAGACGCTTTTGCGCGAGGCCCTGCTCGTCGCCGACCACAACGCCTATCACCTCGGCGCGCTCGTCACGCTCCGCCGCGCGCTCGAAGCCGCGGGCGGCGCCTGAAAGATTTTTGAAATGACGCGGACGGAGTTCAGGATTCCGCGGCCGCTGGTCGAGGAGATGTGCGCGCACGCGCGCGCGTGCGCGCCGGAGGAGTGCTGCGGGCTGCTCGGCGGTGACGAGGTGGGCGCGCGCGCCGCCTACCGTTTGAGCAACGTCGCGCCGCGGCGTGAGGTCGCCTACGAGGCCGCGCCCGAGGAACTCTTCGAGGCGCAGCGACGGATGCGTGCGCAGGGCGAGAGCTTGGTCGCCGTCTACCACTCGCACCCGCGCTCTTGTGAGCCGGAGCCTTCGGCGGCGGACGTGCGGCTCGCCTTCTACCCTTCGGCCGTCTATTTCATCATCGGGTTCGACGCGGCGGGCGCGTGCGTGCTGCGCGCCTTCCGCATCTCGGAGCGCGAGGGGCGCTGGGAGCCGGCCGCGTTCGAGGTCAAAGACTGAAGGGGAGAGAACCCGCGCCGCGCGCGCGACGTAAGAAGCATTCATGCCGGAGAAGAGAAGTAAGTACGACACCGACCCGCTCGACCCAGACTTCGCGCGCCGCGCGGAGGAGAGTTTGTGGGGCGCGAGCCGCGCGCCGCACGCCGACGAGACCGACCCGCTCCCGCCCGCCAGCGTGACCGAGGAGCAGACGCGCCGCTTCGACGAGCGGACGGCCGACTCTTACCCCTCGGTCTTCGTCCCGCCGGCCTACCAGCCGCCGCGCGCGCCCGAGACGCCGCCCTTCCGGCCGCAGCCTTTCACGAGCTTCGGGGCGGGCCAGCACCAGCCGCCCGCGACCACCGCGCCGCCGCCGGGTCCCTCTTCGCCGTACCGGCCGGCGTTTCAGCAGCAGCCGTCCGCGCCGCCCTCTTCGCGCCCCGTCACGCGGCTCGGGCTGCCCGAGAACGTGGCGAACGTGCTGCCCTACGTCCCCTTCTACATCGGGCTGGTCGCGGCCGTCATCGAGTTGGCCGTCGTGCCGCGCCACGAGACGCGGACGCGCTTCCACGCGGCGCAGGGGCTCGCGCTCCAACTCGCCATCGTCGCCGGCTCCATCCTCTTCCAACTCGTCCGCCTCGCCACGGGCAGCGGCTTCGGCCGCACCGTCTTCAGCGTCGCCGCCCTCATCTTCCTCATCTACTCGGCCGTCAGCGTCTGGAAGGGCAAGCCGCACCACATCGCCCCGCTCGAAGAGCCAGCCCGCCTGCTCGATGAGAAAATCTCGCCTATGAAGTAGACAGTAGACAGTAGTCAGTAGTCAGTAGAAGAACCTCGGACGGCGAGTCGCCGGGGTGTCACCGGCAACGCCCGCCGGGCGGAGCCTACTGGCTAATGGCCACTGACTACTGCCTACCGTTTTATGCTAATCTCGGTCTCGCTCTTCGTCTCCCTTTCCGGGCGCGAGTCTTGGCGTCCCGGCTCTTCCGAGGGTGTTTCAGCTTAATGAGAAGGAAGCTTCCGGCGTATCTCATCGCGCTCGCCGTCTGCGCGTCGCTCTGGACGGTCGAGGCCGCTTCGGCGCAGCGCCGCCGGCCTGCGCGCGGCGGCGGCAACGCGGCCGCCGCGCGCGCCTCGGCCGCTAACCGCGCGACGGACGCGCGCGTCGCGCAGATCGGCGAGGCGTACCTGCGCGGCCACTACGCCTTCAACCCCTCGGAGGCCACCTCCGCCGGGCTGCACGAGTTCGACTCCCGGCTCGAAGAGCGTGACGACGCCGCGGTCGCGCGCGAGGTGAAGCGGCTGCGCGGCGCGCTCGCCGAGTTGGCGCGCGTCCCCGAGTGGCGTCTGTCGCCCGAGGCGCGCTACGACTATCTCGTCCTCTCGTCGCACGCGCGCGCGCGGCTCCTCGAACTCGAAGACGTGCGCGCGTGGCGGCGCGACCCGAACCTTTACAACCGGCTCGTCTCGTCCGCGGTGGACAACATCCTCAAGCGCAACTTCGCGCCCGTCGAGCAGCGCCTGCCCTCGGTGCTCGCGCGCGAGCGGCAGATCGCGCGGCTGTTGGAAGAGGCGCGCCAAAATCTCGACAACCCGCCGCGCCTCTACACCGAGACCGCCATCGCGCAGGCCGCCGGCAGCGTCGTCTTCTTCGAGCGCGTCGTCCCGCAGATGTTCGAGCGCGCGGGCGGCAGCCGTCTCGACGCCGCGCGCCGCGCCGAGTTCCACGAGGCCAACTCGCAGGCGGCGGCCGCCGTCCGCTCCTTCCGCGACTGGCTGGAGCGCGACCTGCTCCCGCGCTCGAACGGCGACTTCGCGCTCGGCGCCGAGACCTTCCGCAAGAAGCTGCTCTACGAGGAGATGGTCGAGACGCCGCTCCCCGCCTTGCTGCGCGAGGGCGAGCGGCGTCTGCGCGAGACGCAGGACGAGATGCGCGCCGTCGCCGAGGAGATCGCGCCGGGCCGCGGCGTCGCGGCCGCGCTCCAACTGCTCGCGCGCGAGCACCCCGCGCCGGACGGCCTCGTCGGTGAGGCGCGCGCCGAACTCGACCGCGTCCGCGCCTTCGTCCGCGCCGAAGAGATTCTCACCGCGCCCGCGAGCGAGAATTTGCTCGTCGCCGAGACGCCCGAGTACGAGCGCTCGCTCTCCTTCGCCTCACTCGACGCGCCCGGCGCCTTCGAGCGCGTGGCGACCGAAGGCTACTACTACGTCACGCCCGCCGAGCCGGACTGGACGCGGCAGCAGCAGGAGGAGCACCTCGGCCGCTACAACCGCTACGGCCTGACCATCACCTCGATTCACGAAGCCTACCCCGGCCACTACTACCAGTCGCTCAAGGCGAAGCAGTCGTCTTCGCGCGTGCGCGCGGCCTTAGGCTCCGCGAGCTTCGTCGAGGGCTGGGCGCACTACTGTGAACAGATGATGCTCGACGAGGGCTTCGGCGGGAACAACCCGAAGATGCGTCTGGCGCAGTTGGACGCCGCGCTCCTGCGCCTGTGCCGCTACGTCGTCGGCCTCCGCCTGCACACGGCGGGGATGACGTACCCCGAGGCGGTCGAGTTCTTCGTCCGCGAGGGCTATCAGGCGCGCACCAACGCCGAGCGCGAGGCGAGGCGCGGCACGCTCGACCCGACTTATCTCGTCTACACGCTCGGCAAGATGGAGATTATGAAGCTGCGCGACGAGTGGAAGGCTCAGCTCGGCGACTCCTTCCGCCTCGGCGACTTCCACGACCGTCTGCTGAGTTACGGGATGCCGCCCGTGAAGATTCTGCGGATGGCGATGCTCGGCGACGCGGCCTCGCGCGCGGGCGCCGCCGCCGCGCAGCAGGGTCAGGCCGAGGAGTCGAAGCCGGTCGAGTTCTCGCTGCTCGCGACGGGGACGATGAGCGCGCACGAAGGCGGGCGCGCCGTCGAACTTATTACAGACCAGGCGGGGTGGCGCCGCACCTGGGAGAAGGTCGGGGCGGGGCGGCCGCTGCCGGATGTCAGCTTTGATACGCGCGCCGTCGTCGTCGCGTACCAGGGGCAGCGGGCGACGGGCGGTTACAGCGTCGAGATCACCGGAATCGGGCGGACTGGCACCGTGCTTGCTATCACAGTCAGCGAGCGGCGTCCGGCGTCCGGTAGTCTTACAACGCAGGTCATCACTTCGCCTTTCGTCGCCGTCTCGATCCCGCGTCCGCCCAGCGGCGCGAGTGTGCGTTTCGCGGACGACGGCGGCGCGGCCGCCCCGCCGCCACAGGAACGCAACAAAAACGTGAGACCTCGCGCCCCGCGCGCGAGGCGGCGCAGGGGGAGAAATTAACCGCCGAGGCCACGGGCGTCTCGGGCGGCTCATCTAAGTTGAGTCGGGCGCGCCGAGTCCTCGCAGACGGTATCGGGCGCGCATCGGACGAAAAAGTTGAAGCTCTCTCCCGCTCTCTCCATGCGCCGCACTCAAAGCGGCTTTTGACAGCGAGTGTTCAGGGGGACGCAGGAATTTGCCGTACGAGCGGCACGCCCCCTGGCTTAAGATTGGGGGACGTGCCGCTCGTCGCTTTTGCGTCATGATTCTCGGCCGCGACTCTCTGCGAGGGGGCGCCGGCCGCGGGGGAGATTAAGATGATGAATATCAGAAGGAACAGTTCGCGCGGCGTGGCTGCGCTCGTGATGGCGCTCGCCGTGTTCGCGATGCCGCTGGCGGCGCTGGGGCAGACCCGCATCACGCTGGCGAAGAACAAGTACAGCGTCGCTCAGGACGTGCAGGTCGGCCAGCAGGCCGCGCAGCAAGTCGTCCAGCAGATGCCCATCCTGCGCGACAGCTACGTGGACAATTACGTCGAGTCGGTCGGACGCCGCCTCGTCGTGGCCATCCCGTCCGAGTTCCAGCAGCCCGCCTTCCGCTACTCGTTCGACGTGGTGGACGCGCGCGACATCAACGCGTTCGCGCTGCCGGGCGGCCCGATGTTCGTCAACCGCGGCATGATCGAGGCGGCGCACAGCGAGGGCGAGATGGCGGGCGTCATGGCGCACGAAATCTCGCACGTCGCCCTGCGCCACGCCACCGCGCAGCAGACGAAGGCCACCAGCGCCAAGAGCACCATCATCGGGCTCGGCTCCATCCTCGGCGGCGCCATCCTCGGCGGCCAGACCGGGGCGGCCATCGGGCAGACCATCGCGCAGGGGTACTTCACCAAGTACAGCCGCGAGTACGAGACGCAGGCCGACATCCTCGGCTCGCAGATCATGGCGCGCGCCGGCTACGACCCGCGCGAACTGGCCGCCATGTTCCGCACCATCGCGCAGCAGGGCGGCGGCGGCGGCCCCGAGTGGCTCTCCTCCCACCCGAACCCCGGCAACCGCGAGCAGCGCATCATGCAGGAGGCCGCGATGCTCCGCGTCGAGGGCGGGCGCTCGGACACGGCCGAGTTCCGCAACGTGCAGTCGCGGCTGCGCGGCTACCCGCGCGCGCGCACGATGGAGGAGATCGCGCGCTCGGGTCAGCGCTACCCGAACCAGGGCGGCGGGCAGCAGTACCCCGACCAGCAGCAGGGTCAGTACCCGGATCAGGGCGGCGTCTACGCGCGCGGCGAGCGCGTGGCCTACCCTTCGACGCGCTACCAGACGCAGCGCACGAACCTCTTCAGCGTGGCCGTGCCGTCGAACTGGCGGCAGCTCGGCGGCGACCAGACTTCGGTCTCGTACGCCCCCGAGGGCGCCTACGGCTCGCAGGGCATCACGCACGGCGTGATGTTCAGCGTCGCGCAGTCGAACTACACAGACCTCCAGCGCGCGGCGCAGGAGGTGGTGCAGGGGCTGACGCAGTCGAACAACTACCTGCGCCAGCAGTCGGGCTTCACGCGCGCGACGCTCGACGGCCGCGCCGCGCTCGCCACGACGCTGGTCGGACAGTCGCCGATTACGGGCGCGCGCGAGCGCGTGACCATCGTGATGACGACGCTCGGCAACGGGCAGGTCTTCTACATGGCCGCCGTCTCGCCGCAGAACGAGTACGCGACCTACCAGCGCGCGTTCACAGACATCATGCGCTCGCTGCAACTCGGCGGCCGCTAAAGAAGGCGCGGGCCTGACGGCGGTCTTTAACGACGGCGGCGGGCGGCGTTCACCTTTCGAGTGAGCGCCGCCCGCTAAATTTACGAAAGGGTGACGGCTTTGGCGCGCGGCTGGGAGAGCAAGTCGGTCGAGTCGCAGCAGGAGGAGAGCTTCCGCGAGCCGGTGCGGCGCGACCTCCAAGACCTCTCGCCCGAGGAGCGCGCGCGCCAGGAGCGCCTCGCCTCGCTCGAACTATCACGCGCGCGCACGCTCGACCAACTGGAGAGCGCCACCGGCGCCGCGCACCGCGCCATGCTCAAACGCACGCTCCTCGCCCTAGAGCGCGACATCGCGGAAATCGGTTAAAAATTAATCGCGGAGACACGGGGACACGGCTAAAGCGTTAGGTCGCCTTAGCCGTGTCCCCGTGTCTCCGCGATTAATTCCATCCCGACGTGCTCAACTCGTGACCGACATCTTCCCGCCGCACTCGGGGCAGAACTTCGGGGTGCCGTCGGGCTGGTGGCCGCAGCCCGTGCAGGTCGGCTTCGCGGGCGCGGTCGGCGTGCCGCACTCGGGGCAGAATTTGGCCTTGCCGACCTCGACGCCGCAGGACGAACAGTTGGCCGCCGCCGCCGCACTCGCCGCCGCCTTCTGCTGCTGCGCGGGCGCCGGGGCGCGAAGCGTCGAGCCAGCGCCCATGTCGATGCCGGAGACGTAGTCGGTGGTGCGCGCCTTCTCGTTGAGCTGCTCGCGCGTGGCGTCGGCCTTGGCCTGCGCGTGCGCCGAGGCCAGCTCCTCCCGGTAGTCGGGCGCGCACTCCTCGCACTGGCCGGCCGAGGCGTTCCAGCAGACTTCGGGGCAGACCCAGCGGCCGCAGCGCGAGCACTGGTGGAAGTGTGCCTTGCCCTCCGCGACCGCCTTCTGCAAAGCCTCGTCGTGCGCCTTGCCGCCGACGGCGCGCTGTATCTCGTAGGCCGAGTTGCCGGCCGAGCTGAGCCACCCGCCGAAGAGGTCGCCCGCCGCGCGCAGCAGCGACCCGCCCGTCCCCGTCAGCGACGGCTGGTAGCGCGACATGTAGCCGTTGCCGCACTTGTCGCAGTGGAACTTGAACTGGTAGCCCTTGTCGGTCGAAAGGTCGTCGTAGTTGCTGACGAACTGAATCATCCCCATGGAACCGAAACCTCCGAAAGCGTTGACGTGTGAAAGGCGAATTGTGACGAGTTAAAGAACCCGGCGGGCGGCGGCTGTCCGGCCGCGACAGAAAAGATAGCAGCAACTTTTTTTCTTGTCACCCGCCGCTTTCGCCCTTCGCCTCCTGCCAGAGTTCTTCCATCTCGTCGATCGTCGCTTCGCCCAACTCTCGGCCGCGCGCTTCGAGTCCGCGCTCGATGTGGCGGAAGCGGCGGCGGAACTTGCGGCTGGTGAGCTTGAGCGCCGACTCGGGCTCAACGCCCAGGTGGCGCGCGATGTTGGTGACAACGAAGAGCAGGTCGCCGACCTCCTCGCGGATGCGCTGGTGCTCGGCCTCGGCCCCGCCGGAGCCTTCGCCGCCGGCCTCGGCGCGCTCGCGGATGGCGGCGCGCAGCTCTTCGGTCTCCTCGCGCAGCTTGTCGAAGATTTCGTCCACGTCGCGCCAGTCGAAGCCGACGCGCGCGGCCTTCGTGGCGAGCTGGTGCGCCTCCATCAGCGCCGGCGCCTTCGGCGAGACGCCGTCGAGCAGCGACGCGTCTTCCCCCGCCTCGCCCTTGCCCGCCGCGCGCTTCTCCTCGGCCTTCACCGCCTCCCAATTCCGCAGCAGCTCCTCGTTGTCGCGCACCACCACGTCGCCGAAGACGTGCGGGTGGCGGCGCACCATCTTCGCGTGAATCTGCGAGGTCACGTCTTCGACGGTGAACTCGCCGCGCTCGGCCGCGACCTGCGCGTAGAAGACGATCTGGAAGAGCAGGTCGCCCAGCTCCTCGCAGAGCGCGGCCGGGCGCCCCTCGCGCGCGTCCTCGACGGCCTCGAACGCCTCGTAAGCCTCCTCGACGAGCATCGGCGCCAGCGTCGCGTAAGTCTGCTCGCGATCCCACGGGCAGCCCTCGGGCGAGCGCAGCCGCGCCATCAGCGCGACGAGGTCTTGAAAGTTTGCGGGCATCGTTCGGTTCCTTGAACTTCGGACTTTGAAACGGGATTATGACAGAGAAAAGGATGAAGGATGAAGGATGAACGAAAGGCGGCGGCAATGACTCACTCCCCTCATCATTCATCCTTCCGCCTTCATCCTTCTTATCGCGGGCGGCTCGCGCCTTCGCCGACGGGACATCTACACCTCGGGCACGCGCGCACCTTCTGGACGGCGTACGCACGTGCGCGCGCGGCGGGCGGCGCGCTCGTGCTGCGCAACGAAGACCTCGACCCGGCGCGCTCGCGTGCCGAGTTCGCCGCCGCGATGCTCGAAGACCTGCGCTGGCTCGGCATCGACTGGGACGAAGGGCCGGACGTGGGCGGCCCCCACGCCCCTTACACGCAGAGCGAGAGGCGCGCTCTCTACCTCGAAGCGTGGGCGCGCCTCGTCGCCGCCGGCCACGTCTACCCCTGCGTCTGCTCGCGCAGGGACGTGGCGCGCGCGGCCGGGGCGCCGCACGAAACGAACGCCGCCGCCGCCGGGTCGCGCGCGGGCGCGGGCTTCGCGGCGGCGCCGGACGACGAGCCGCACTACCCCGGCACCTGCCGTCCGCCCGAGGGCGCCGCCACGCGCGCGCACGCGTCGCCGGCCGGGCTCAACTGGCGCTTCCGCGTGCCCGACGGCGACGAGGTCGCGTTTGAAGACCTGAACCGTGGCCGCCAGGTCTACGTCGCCGGGCGAGACTTCGGCGACTTCGTCGTCTGGCGTAGGGACGACGTGCCCGCCTACCAACTCGCGGTCGTCGTTGACGACGCGCTGATGAAGATTACAGAGGTCGTGCGCGGCGCCGACCTCCTCAAATCGACCGCGCGGCAGGCGTTGCTCCAGCGCGCGCTCGGCCACCCGACGCCCGCCTACTTCCACTGCGACCTCGTCACGGACGAGCGCGGCGAGCGGCTCGCCAAGCGGCACGCGTCGCTCTCGCTCCGCGCCTTGCGCGACTCGGGGCTGACGCCCGAAGCGGTGCGCGGGGCGGCGTAGGCGTCGGGGGCGTTTGTTGCGACGGCGCGTGCGCGGGTGCTACCATCCGGCCATCGGAAAACTGAACAACTTCAACACCTTCGAGCGAGAAAGATGAGCGAAGAGAAGCCCACATTCAAAGTCACAGACCGCCGGCTCTTTAACCCCGACGGCACGCCGCGCGACCTCCCGCGCGAGGAGGAGCCCGCGACGCCCGCCGCCGCGCCGGCCGAGTCAGCGCCGTCGCAGTCGGCAGCGACGCCCGAACCGGCGCCGCGCCCCGCGCCGCCCGAAGAGGCCGCGGGGCGCGGCTCCGAGAGCGAGAGGGAAGCGACCGAGGCCGAGCGCGAGGCGCCCGGCGACGAGGGCTTTCTGATGCTCGTCGAGTTCGTCGCCTCGTTCGCGGCCGACGCGCTCGGGATGGTCAACCACCCCGGCGGCGGGGGCGTCAACCTCCCGCTCGCCAAGCAGTGCATCGACATGCTCGGCACGCTCCACCACAAGACGCGCGGCAACCTCGCGGGCGAGGAGCAGCAGTTTCTCGACATGATCCTCTCGCAGCTCCGGATGCAGTACGTCTCGCTCACCAACGCGCCGCGGCCGCCGCAGGGCGGTGGCGGCGGCCGGGGCTTCACCGGCGGCGACATCACGGGGGGGAGATAAGACCCGTCAACCGTGAACCGTCAACCGTGACGAGAAGGCGCTGCCTTTCTCTCGTCACGGTTGACGGTTCACGGTTGACGGTTCACGGTTTATGAAGTTCACCCTGCTAGGCACGGGCACTTCGACCGGCGTGCCCTCCATCGGGTGCGGGTGCGAGACGTGCACGTCGGACGACCCGCGCGACAAGCGGCTGCGCGTCTCGGTGCTGGTCGAGCACGCGGGGCACGTCGTCCTCATCGACACCTCCTCGGACTTCCGCCAGCAGGCGCTGCGCGTCGGGCTCAAGCACCTCGACGCCGTGCTCGTCACGCACTGTCACGCCGACCACATCTTCGGACTCGACGACATACGCCCCTTGAACTTCCGCCACGGCGCGCTCGGCGTCTACGCCAACGAGCGCGCGTGGGTGGACATCCGGCGCATCTTCAAATACGTCTTCGAGCCGAGCTACTTCGGCGGCGGTCTCCCGCAGGTCGTCGCGCACACCGTCGAGCACGGCGCGCAGTTCTGCCTCGGCCCCGGCCTCGAAGTGACGCCCGTCGAGGTCATCCACGGGCGGCTCCCCGTCGTGGCCTACCGCTTCAACGACTTCGCCTACGCGACCGACCTCAGCGAGATACCGCCCCGCTCGCTCGAACTGCTGCGGGATTTGGACGTGCTCGTGCTCGACTGCCTGCGCCTCACGCCGCACCCGACGCACCTCTGGTTGGAGCGCGCGCTCGAATACGTCGAAGAGCTGCGCCCGCGCCGCACGTACCTCACCCACATCGCGCACGACATCAAGCACGCGCGCGACTCGGCGCTCCTGCCCGCGGGCGTCGAGTGGGCGTACGACGGACTCGAAATAAAGGATGAAGGATGAGGGCGGAAGGGTGAAAGGAAAAAGTGTCTCCGACGGCACGGCCTTCATCCTTCATCCTTCCGCCCTCATCCTTGCTCTCTTATGCGACTGTTCCACGGATACGAGAACGCGGAGATCGCGCGGCCGGCGGTGCTGACCCTCGGCGTGTTCGACGGGCTGCATCTCGGCCACCAACTCATCATCAGCCGCGTCGTCGAGCGCGCCCGCGCGACCGGCGCGGTGCCCACCGTCATCACCTTCGACCCGCACCCGCGCGCCGTCCTGCACCCCGAGTCCGCGCCGCCGCTCCTCCAGACCTTCGACCAGAAGGTCGAGGCGTTCGGCGTGCTCGGCGTCGAGCAAACGATCGTCGTCCGTTTCACGCGCGAGTTCGCCGAAGTCTCCGCCGGGGAGTTTCTCAAAGACGTGGTGCACGATCGTCTTCAGGCGAAGGAGGTCTACCTCGGGCGCGGCTTCGCGTTCGGACGCAACCGCGAGGGCGACATCGCTCTGCTCCGCCGCGTGAGCCGCGAGCTGGGCTTCCACGCCGACGAGGTGCCCGAGGTGCGTCTGCGCGGGCAGCGCATCAGCTCAAGCCGCATCCGTCACCTTCTGGCCGACGGCCGCGTCAACCTCGCGCGGCGGATGCTGGGGCGCCCCTACGGCGTCGAGGGGCGCGTCGTGCGCGGCGCCGAGCGCGGTCGGACGATAGGTTTTCCGACGGCGAACCTGCGCCCCGACAACCGCGTCATCCCGCGCGGCGGCGTCTACGTCACCGCGACGCTCATCCAAGGCGCGTGGCGGCGGAGCGTGACCAACGTCGGCGTCCGGCCGACGTTTGAGAAAGAGGCCGAACCTTCCATCGAGACCTTCGTAATGGACTGGGGCGGCGACCTGTACGGCGACGTGGTGCGCGTCCGCTTCCTCCACCGGCTGCGCGACGAGCGGCGCTTCTCGTCGGTCGAGGAGTTGAAGCGGCAGATCGACTCGGACGCGGCGCGGGCGCGAAAATATTTCACTCGCGCGGGCGTTCGCCGCTCGCTCTCGGTCATCTAAATTTGAGCCCGAAGTTCCACGTTCGACACAAGTTTTAATTAATTTTTCAGACGTATGGCAGCTATCGAACGCAGGCAGGTTGCGCGGCCGGGCGAGGCGGGCGGCGACGATTCTCGGAAAGAGGCGCGGCTCGCGCTGGTGCGGCCGGGCGCGGGCGCGGCGCCCGAGAACGGTCGGCGCGCGCTGCCCGCCGCGGAGAAGGCCGCGGAAGCGACGGCGCCGGCCGCCGAGACTTTCGAGGTCGAGGCGCGCGGGTGGCGCGGCCTCTGGCGCACCTGTCAGATCGTGCGCGTGCTCGGCACGATGGCGCTCTACCTCTTCCTCAACGACTACGACATCCGCGCCACCTTCAACGCGCGCGTCGCCGCGCGCCGTCTCGAAGAGGCTCGCGCGCGCGGGCGGTCTGCGTACTTTAAGGCTTGGGCGCGCGACCTCGTCCTGCATCGCGGGCTGGACAAGCTCGTCCGTCTCGTCCGGCTCTTCGTCTACCGCGGCGCCGAGGGGAGCGACTCGAAGGAGCGGCAGCTCGAACGTCAGGGCGTGTGGCTCAGGGAGAATCTGATCGGCTTAGGCCCGACCTTCATCAAGATCGGGCAGGCGCTCGGCACGCGCGCAGACCTTCTGCCGCTGGCCTACATCAAGGAGCTGGCGCTGCTGCAAGATCAGGTGCCGGCGTTCCCGAACGAGGAAGCCTTCGCGCGCGTCGAGGCGGAGCTTGGCCGCACGATTGCCGAGAGCTACGCCGAGTTCGACGCGCAGCCGGTCGCCTCGGCCTCGCTCGGTCAGGTCTACCGCGCGCGCCTCCACACGGGCGAGGAGGTCGCGGTCAAAGTCCAGCGCCCCAACCTGCGCGAGAAGGTCGGCTTCGACATCGCCGTGCTCGGCCGCATCGTGCGCCGCCTCTCGCGCTACCCCGCGTTCACCGAGAACGCGGACTGGGAGGGGATGCTCAAGGAGTTCCGCGAGACCATCGCGGAGGAGATGGACTACGCGCGCGAGGGGCGCAACGCCGACCGCTTCCGCGAGAACTTCCGCGAGTGGCGACCCATCCGCGTGCCGCGCATCCACTGGTCGCACACCACGGCGCGCGTCATCACGATGGAGTTCGTGCGCGGGACGAAGGTCACGGACATCGAGGGCCTCAAGGCGCGCCGCATCTCGCCGGTCAAGGTCAACCGCCTGCTCGTGCGCGCCTACCTCAAGCAGCTTCTGGAGGACGGCTTCTTCCACGCCGACCCGCACCCCGGCAACCTGCTGGTGATGGACACGGGGCACCTCGCCTTCTTCGACTTCGGCATGGTCGGCCGCATCACGCCCGCGTTGCAGTCGAAGATGATCGACGCCTTCTTCCACGTCGTCGGCCGCGACATCGAGGGGCTGGCGCAGGACTTGATAAACTTAAACTTTCTCAAGCCCGGCGTTGACCCCGAGAGCGTGCGCCCCGTCGTCGAGGGGCTCTTCCGCCACTACATCAACCTCAAGCTCGGCGACGTGAACTTCAAAGAGCTGACCTACGACCTGGCCGAGGTGATGTACGAGTACCCGTTCCGCCTGCCGTCGAACTTCACCTACATCATCCGCGCGCTGATGACGCTCGAAGGCATCGGGCTTGTCACCGACCCCGGCTTCAGCTTCTTCGAGACCGCCCGCCCCTTCGCCAAGGAGTTCATGCTCAAGCGCGAGGGTAAGCACTTCCGCCGCCTCCTCCTCGACAAACTCACCGGCCGCGACGAGGGGCGCATCAACTGGGGCAAGATGTGGAAGCTCGCCAAGCTGGCGGCCAAGACTTACCTCGAAGACGGCAAGCGGCCGGCGGCGAAGGGCGAAGGGCGAAAGTAAGGCGGAAGGCGATAGTGTGGAGTGTGGGCGGCGGGCCTTTCAACACCGGTTGATGTTGAAAGGCCCGCCGCCTTTCGTCTTCACTCTTGCCGTTTGCCTTTCGCGTTTTTACTCTCCACGACGGGGTCGCCCTCGCCGAGGTTGAGTTCGGGCGTGCCCGTGTCCTCCAGCCCGTGCCTCGCGTCCTCGCGCGCCTTCGCCGCCAGCCGCTCGTAGATGTCGCGGATGCGGTCGAGCTGCTTGTCGTCCAACTCCTCCAAGTCGAGCAGCACTAAGTGCGCGCCCTCGGTCACGCGGATCAGCTCGTCGAGCTTGACCTGCACCGCCTCCGTGTCGCGGTTCTGCGTGTTCTGGATGAGGAAGACCATCAGGAAGGTGACGATCGTCGTCCCCGTATTAATGATGAGCTGCCACGTATTTGAGAAGCCGAAGATCGGGCCCGTCACGCCCCAGACGACGATGACCGCGGCGGCCAGCATAAAGGTCGAGGGCCGCCCCGCCGCGCGCGCCGTCCACTTGGCGAAGTGCGTGAAGAGGGAAGTCGATTTTGTCGGTCTCACGACGTTGCCTCCGAAGGTGCTGAAGTCTTGTGGCTCCCGCCGGCCGGCGGCGCCGGGAATTTTCCCTGAGACGAAATCCCGGCGGCCGAGTATACTCGAATGAGCGAAAACGCACAGGAGGGGACTGAGCCGAGTGATTACGACGACCTGTCTCGACAGCAAGTCGAAGAAGTTCACCAAAGACTTCCCGGCCGCGGAGCTGAGCGACCACTGCGGGGTCGAGCAGAACGTCGTCTGGGCCGATGTCTCGGACCCGACGAGCAAGGACTTCGACGAGCTGGCCGAGGAGTTCGACTTCCACCCGCTCTCGATTGAGGACTGCCGCAACGCGCACCAGCGCCCGAAGGTCGAGGAGTACCCCGGCTACTACTTCATGGTGCTCTACGAGGCCGAGCTGGTCGGCCCCGACGACGACCTGGAGCTGCGCGAGCTGAACATCTTCCTCGGCAAGAACTTCCTCGTCACCGTCCACAGCCGCCCCATCCGCGCCATCGAGACGGCGCGCCGCCTGTGGGGCGAGTGGACGGACAGGTCGGGGCAGGGCGCGGGGCTTCTGGCGTACCTCCTCACCGACTCCATCGTTGACGACTACATGCCGCTCCTCGACGTGCTCTCCGACCGGATGGACGACCTCGAAGACCAGATTTTCGGCGAGTTCCAGCCCGAGGCCATCCAGGAGATTTTCCGCGTCAAGAAACAGCTCCTCTTCCTGCGCCGCACGGTGACGCCGCTGCGCGACGTTTTCAACACGATGCTCAGGCGCGAGCAGCCCATCTTCCCGCGCGAGACGCACGTCTACTTCCAGGACGTGTTCGACCACATCATCCGCGTCGCCGACACCATCGACACGCTCAGGGACATGCTCGGCTCGACGATGGACGCCTACCTCTCGATTCAGGGCAACCGCATGAACCAGATCATGAAGCGGCTGACCTCGGTCTCGACCGTGCTGATGTCGGCGACGCTCGTCGCGGGCATCTACGGGATGAACTTCAAGTACATGCCCGAGCTTGAGTCGCGCTTCGGCTACGTCTGGGCGCTGGCGGCGATGCTCGCCGTCGGGCTGGGTCTCTACTTCTACTTGAGGAAGGTGAAGTGGCTGTGAAGAAGAAGAAGAAGGGGGACAAGAGGTGGAAGACGGGTCAGCTCCACTGGCCGGGGAGCGGGCACAAGCACGGCCACAAACACGACGAGGAGGACGAGGCCGCCCGTCTGACGCCGCTCGAAGAGACCGCGGAGTTCACGGAATCGCTTCAGGTCGATAGCGGCCACAAGGCGAAAGACACCATCCGCGTGGACAGCGCGAGCGTCCCCATGCCCGAGCACCTGCTCGAAGACGAGCGCGAGGGCAGCAACATCTTCCGGCTTGAGCCGGTCGTCATCTTCGTCCTCGTCGTCATGCTCACCTTCATCGCCCTCGTCGCGTGGCAGGTCACGCTCATGCCGGAGAAGTGATGGGGAAGTAGACAGTAGACAGCAGAAACACTGAAGGCGGCGCGTCCCGGTCGGGAGCCGAGCGCGCCGCCTCTCTTTCTACTGACTACTTCTTTCCCTCACGCGTCGGCTTTGGCCTCGGCCGCGGCGTCGGCCGGCGCGGGCGCGGGCGTCAGGCGCACCCAGCGGAGGCGGCGGCGCTCGACGCGCTCGACGCGGAAGGTCGCGCCGTCGTGCTCGACCGTGTCGCCGGCCTTCAGCATCCGGCCGGCGCGCGCGAGGAGGAAGCCGGCGACGGTCGTGTAGTGCCCCTCCTCTGGAAGCCCGAGCGGGAAGTGCCGGTTGGCGTCGCGCACGGCCAGCATCCCGTCGAGCAGGTAGGTGCCGTCCCCCTGGGCGACGATCTGCGACTTCGCCTCCTCGTCGTACTCGTCGTCTATCTCGCCGACGATCTCTTCGAGCAGGTCTTCGAGCGTGACGATGCCTTCCAAGCCCCCGTGCTCGTCGATGACGAAGGCGAGGTGCGTGCGGCTGTCGCGCATCTGCTTGAGCGCGGCGCCGAGCTTGGCGGCCGCCGGGATGAAGAGCGGCGGGTGCGCCATCGCGGCGGCGTCGAACTCCTCGGCGGGGCGCGTCCCGTCGATGAAGTCTTCGAGGTCGCGGCGGAAGAGGACGCCGACCATGTCGTCGAGCCGCTCGCGGTAGACGGGCAGCCGCGTGTAGCCGTACTCGCGGAACGCGGCCTTGACCTCGGCGAGCGGGGACGAGGCCGGCACCGCGTTGACGTTGGTGCGCGGCACCATCGCCTCGCGCACCTCGGCGTCGGCGAACTCGAAGACGCCGTGGATGAGACGCTGCTCCTCGGCCTCGATGTGACCGCCCTGCCGCGACATCTCGATGACGTGGCGCAGCTCCTCCTCGGTGTAGGCCGAGGCGTGGCCGGCCTCGGCCGTTATCCCGAGCGGGCGGACGACCGCCGCGCTCGCGCTGTCGAGCGCGCGGATGGGCAGGCTGAAGACGCGGTAGAAGAGCTGCATCGGGAGCGCGGTCGAGAGCGCCACGTTCTCGGCGCGCTGGAGGCCGAAGAGCTTGGGCGCCTGCTCGCCCAGGACGATGTGCAGCGCCGTGACGACCGCGAAGGCGACGAAGAAGGAGATGACGTGAATCCACGTCTCGGAGAGTCCCGCGTTCTGGAGCGGCCCTTCGAGCATGTGCGCGACCGTCGGCTCGCCGAGCCAGCCGAGGCCGAGCGAGGCCAGCGTGATGCCGAGCTGCGAGGCCGAGAGGTAGGCGTTCAGGTTGTCGAGCACCGAGATGAGGCGGACGGCGCGGCGGTCGCCGCCGTCGGCCAGCGTCTCGATGCGCGAGCGCCTGACCCCGACGAGCGCGAACTCGGCCGCGACGAAGAAGCCGTTGGCGAAGACCAGCAGGACTATCGTCAACAGGTACAGTGCTGTCAGCATGGTCAGGTATTTTACAACGGCGCGGGCGCGCGCCGAAGCATGGACGGAGCGGGCGGGGCTAGACTTTCTCCTCCTCGGAGCGGCGCGCGAGGAGCTTTTCGAGGTCGTTGAAGCGCCGCAACATCTCCTCGTGGATGTGGGCGGTCTTCTCGTGCAGGTGCGCGACCTCCCTCTCGGCCTTGATGTTTACGTCGTACTCGATGTCGTCCCGCACCTTCTCCTTCTCGGCCTGCCGGTTCGCGCTGATGAGGACGAAGGTGGAGAGGAA
Source organism: Pyrinomonadaceae bacterium (assembly GCA_036388915.1). GTDB lineage: Bacteria > Acidobacteriota > Blastocatellia > Pyrinomonadales > Pyrinomonadaceae > QHXN01. The sequence goes on along the minus strand of DASVQX010000033.1, from coordinate 30,199 downwards.
GATGGCTTCGAGCGAGACGATCATCGTCAGCAGGCCGAAGGGGAAGGGGTCGAAGCCGGAGAGGCCGGGGATGTTGACGAGGCCGACGTTGAGCGCGATCCAGACGCCGAACCAGAGCGCGTGGATGAGGAGGAAGACCATGCTGCCGGAGAACCACGCGAGCCAGTCGGCGATGCGCTGGACGAGGGTCGCGCTCCCCTCGACCTCCGTGTTGACGTTGCGCGAGACGCGCGTGCGCAGGAGTTGGTCGGCCTTGCGCGTCATCCGCCCCATCGCCGCCAGCATGTGGAGCGCCGCGTCGGGCTTGCGGCCGAAGAGCAGGAGCAGGTCGTCGCGGTCGAGCTCGACCAGCTCCGCGTCGGCGAGCGCGACGGCCGTCGCCGTCCGCGCCCCGACGTCTAAGAGCGCGATCTCGCCGAAGAAGTCGCCGGCGCGCGCCGTGTCGAGCGTGATCTTCTGCCCGACGTTGTCGATGATGAAGAGATCGACCTCGCCCGCGCGCACGAAGTAAAGACTCTCCCCCGGCTCGCCCGCCCGGAAGAGAGTCTGTTGTTGCCCGAGGTGTACGAGGTCTACGACTTCCGCCAGCGCGCGGCGGTCTTCCGCGCCGAGCAGCCTGAAGAACTTGATCTCTTCGAGCACCGTGGGGTCTACCGCCATCTAGGGTCTCCCGCCGGCGGGCTGCCTGTTCGTCTGCCCGGCCGCGGGCTTCTGCGGCTGGGGCGGCGCGCCCTGCCCCGGACGCGCCGTGTAGCCGGTGCGCGTCACCGCGATGCGCTTCTCGCCGCCGCGCCCGTCGCTGACCGCCACGCGCACGGGGCGGAACTCGCCGGGGCGGCCCGCCGCCGCCGGCTTGTAGCCGATGACGTACTGCGTGCGGAGGTCTTTCGTGATCTGCTCGGCGATGCCGGGCAGCTCCGAGAGAGAGGTCGGGTAGAAGGTGCGGCCGCCCGTCTCGCGCGCCATCTTGTCGAGCAGATCGACGGCCTTCTGCCGCTTCGACTTCGAGATGAAGCCGCGCTCCTTCTCAAGCTCGTTGACGAAGCCGATGACGAAAATCTGAACGTCCTGCTCTTTCATCGCCTCGAAGAGCTGCTCCTGCTTGTAGAAGCTGTTGCGGTCTTCGCCGTCGGTGACGAGGATGAGCGCGCGGCGGCGCTTGTCCTCGACGGGGTCGCCCTTGCGCCGCTCGGCCGTGTGCTCGGCCGCGAGGTAGACGGCGTCGATGACGGCGGTCTGCCCGCCCTCGATGAACATGTCGTCCAGGGCGTCGCCGAGCGCCTGCCTGTCGGCGGTGAAGTCCTGAAGGATTTTAATCTCGTCGGAGGCGATGAAGCGGACGACGAAAGCCTCGTCGCCCGGCTTGTTGCTGGCGATGATGGTCTTGCCGGCCTCGACGACCTGCCCGATCTGGCTGCGCAGGGAGCCGGAGTTATCGACGACGAGGCCGTAGGTGATGGGCACCTCCTCGCGGTCAACGAACTGCACCTGCTGCTGGACGCCGTTCTCGAAGACGCGGAAGTCGGCGTCGGCCACGTCGTTGATGGGACGGTTGTTGCGATCCACGACGCGGACGTGGAGGTTGACGAGGCTGGTGTCGATTTTGACGACCTCGTCGGGGTCTACTTCCTGGTTGGGGTCTTCGGCCGGGTCGTCGGGCGCGGCCGTGGGCTGCGTGCGAAGCTTGGGCGGCGCGCCGGTCTGCTGCGGCGCGACGGACGGCGTGGGCGTGGGCGTCTGGCGCGGCTGCGCGGGCGTCTGCTGCGGCGCGGGCTGCGTCGTCTGCGCCGTCGCGCTGTTCGCCGGAGTGACGGCGCGGCGCGGGCGCCCCTGCTGCTGCTGCTGGCGCGCGCTCGACGCCGGCACGAGAGACGCCGCCAGCGCCGTCAAGACGAGCAGCGCGGCCGCGAGCCGCGCGCCACCCGCCCCGTATGAAAACTCACTTCGTCTCATCTTCGTCCCTCTAAAAAGCCGCCCCGCGCGTCCCGCCCTTTGGATGAGGCGGGGGCGCGGGGCGTAGACCTTTCGGGCCTGTCTCGCCTTCGCGGGCGCAGGCTCCGCGTGGCCGGGGCAAAGAGCTATAAAGCCTGTAAATCGACCGCGCCGCCCCGGGCCGGCCCCCGCGCGGCACTCTTAAAGATGCCCCTTTGGGGGCGCGCGTTGCCGTTAAACAGGCGGCCGGCGCCGCCGCGCCTACTTCGGTGTGGCGGTGGCGAAGTAGCCCTCGCGGCCGCGGACGAACAGCTTCGGGAAGCCGCGCGGCGGCTGCACCTTGATCTTGAGCTTGTGCCACTTGCCGTCGTTGGCGAAGGCGGACGGGCGGTAGCCTATCGAGTACTGCGTGCGTAGTTCGAGCGCGATGCGCTCGAAGGTGTCGTTCATCTCGGCGCCCGTCGAGGGGAAGAACGCCTTGCCGCCCGAGACGCCCGCCAGCTCTTCGAGGATGGCGCGGCCGCCGTAGCCGAGCTGCGAGTCATCGCCCGCGCCGACGATGCCGATGGCGTAGATGATCACGTCCGACTCCTTCAGGAGCCGCTTCAGCTCCGAGAAGGTGTAGCGCGAGCTGTTGTCCTGCCCGTCGGAGATGAGCAGGATGGCGCGCTTCTTGTGCGCGCCGCGCGTCACGCGCTCGACGCCGAGGTAGGTGGCGTCGTAGAGCGCGGTCTGGCCGCGCGTGTTGATGAAGGTCAGCTTCTGCATCAGCGCGTCGCTGTCGCGCGTGTGGTCTAAGAGGAGTTGGGCGCGGCTGTTAAAGCCGATGAGGAAGTACTCGTCGCGCGCGTGGCTGGTGTCCACGAACTTCGAGAGCGCCTCGCGCGCGCGCATGATCTTGTCGCCGCCCATCGACCCCGACACGTCGAAGACGACGCCGAGCGAGACGGGCGCGTCCTCGTCCGAGAAGAAGCTGATCTCCTGCTGCGTCTTCTCGTCGAAGATGGTGAAGGCGTTCTTGCCGAGGCCCGTCACGAAGCGGCCGTAGGTGTCGGTGACGGTGACGGTCAGCGTGATGAGGTCGGAGTGGACGATGACGGGCTTGGTGTCGTCCACCATCGGCGTGACGACGGGGCCGATGGCCGAGGCGTCCGGCTGCGGCGAGGCGGAGCTGGCGCGGCCGTTGGCGGCCGGCACCGCCGTCCTCGACGGCCCGGGCGCGGCCGGCGGCGTCGCCTGCTCGGGCGTCTTCGCCGGCTCGGCCGAGGGGCGCGGCTCGGGCCTCTGGCCGGGCTGCGCGCTCGCGGGACCGTGTGCGGCCAGCGCGAGCGCGGCGGCGAAGAGGAAATGGACGAGCGCGACTTTGATAAAACCGTCGGAGCGCCGGGCCGTCATGGGAACCCTCCTGCAAGGCGTCAGGTGCGAACCGGGAAAGGGGAGTCGGGCGGCCCCGTGCCGGGAGGACTCCGGCGGGGCTTCCTGCTGGACTACGCGCGATGCCGGTTTGACGGCCGTACGCGCCCCAAAGGTTGTTCGCGGTAAAGTCGCGGAAGACGGGGAGACTTCCTTTTCCTTCGCGGGCTCATTGTAGGACACGCCCGGCGGCGGGCGCAACAAACATCTCGGTTTCGACTTTCTCACGAATATATCTCCGCGAAACTTCGCCGGGGCGCGGGCGTGTAAGGGAGTTGCGCGGCGCGCGGCGGCGTGAGGAGCGCCCGGCGTCGTGTTATAATTCGCCAAGTTCGGGCGCGCCGGGCCTTACCCGCCGGGGCCGCCGAGGCGCCAACCTTCCGGGGAAGAAAAGAAAGAAGTGGCCGAGTTCATCTGTCGTTTAGGGACGCCCGCGGGCGAAGTCGTGACGCGCACGGTCGAGGCCGCGGGCGCGGCCGAGGCGCGCGTGCGGCTGGAGGCCGAGGGCTTCCGCGTCTTCTCGGTGGCGCCGCCGAGGGTGGCGGGCCTCGCCGGCGTCACGCGCGGCGGCAAGGGGGGCACCACCCCGCGCGTCAAGCCGGGCGACTTTCTCATCTTCAACCAGCAGCTCTCGGCCATCCTCCGCGCGGGCATCCCCATCCTCCAGGCCATCGCCATGCTCCGGCGGCGCGCCTCGTCCTCGCGCCTGAAGGCCGTGCTCGCCGACGTGGAGGACAAGATTCGCTCGGGGATGGCACTCTCGTCGGCCTTCGCCGCGCAGGGTCCCATCTTCCCGCGCATCTACACGGCCTCGGTGCTGGCGGGCGAGCGCTCGGGCGCGCTCGACGAGGTGCTGTCGCGCTACGTCGCCTACATGCGCCGCAGCGTCGAGATACGCCGGAAGATTCGCGGGGCGCTCGCCTACCCGCTCTTCCTGCTCGCGGCGTCGATGGGGATGGTCATGTTTTTGACCGTCTACGTCGTGCCGAAGATGTCCTCGCTCTTCGAGGGCTTCAACCGCGAGCTGCCCGCCGTGACGAAGACCGTCATCGCCGTCTCGCACTTCGCCTCGGGGAACTTCTGGTGGCTGGTGCCGTCGGTCCTCATCGGAGGCGTCGCGCTCTACGTCTGGACGCGGACGCCCTCGGGCGGCCTCGCGCTCGACCGCTTCCTGCTCCAACTCCCCATCGTCAACCAGCTCATCCGCCAGCTCGCCGTCGCGCAGATGACGCGCTCTCTGGCGACGCTCCTGGCGGGCGGCATCACGCTCGTCGAGTCGTGGGAGATCGCCGCCGAGTCCATCACCAACAAGGAGCTGCGGGCGCGCAGTTCCGCCACGCTGCCGATGATTCGCGAGGGGCGCTCGTTCACCGAGAGCCTTGAGTCGGCCGGGTGGATTCCGCTTCTCGCGCTCGACATGATCGGGGTGGGCGAGCGCTCGGGAAGTCTTCGCGAGATGCTCGAAGAGGTCGCGGACTTCCACGACCGCGAGTCCGAGGTCAGGCTCGAACAGTTGACGACCGTGTTGGAGCCCGCCATCCTGCTGGTAATGGGCGGGGTCGTGGTCACGATCCTGCTCTCGATCTACCTGCCGATCATCCAGTCCATCTCGAATTTGAGTTTCCGCAGTTAGCCCCGAGGCAATCCCCCGCCCGGTCTGAGGCATCTGAAAAAGCTGATGAGTCAAACGGAGAACCAGGCCCAAGCGGCCGCGCCCACACAGACGCCCGCGCCGCACGGCGCGGAGACCGCCGGCCCCGACGGCGGCGACGGCCACACCCCGCCCGAGGTGCGCGCCGCGCTCGCGCTCGCGCGCCGCTACCGGCTGCCTTACGTGGATTTGCTCCCGCCGGTGGGTGACTCGCCGATTGACTACGCGCTCCTCGGCGAGATTCCCGTCGATCTGATGCTGCGCCACCTCTTCGTGCCCCTGAGGCGCGAGGGGCGCCGGCTCCACATCGCGATGGCCGACCCGACCGACCTTGAGAGGTTGGACGAGATCGCCTCGGCCTTGCACGCGCGCGTCGTCCCGCACGTCGCGACCTCCGGCGCGATTGAAGTCGTGCTCCGCAAGGGCGACGCCACGCAGCGCGTCCTGCAAGAGGCCGCCTCGGGCTTCCGCATCGCGCTCGTGAAGGAGACCGAGCAGGGCGAAGAGGTCTTAGACCTCGACCGGCTGGCGACAGACTCGGACATGTCGCCCATCATCAAGCTGGTCGATACCATCATCTACAACGCGATGGAGTCGCGCTCCTCCGACATCCACATCGAGACGCGCGACACGGCCGTCCACGTCAAGTACCGCATCGACGGCGCGCTCTACGAGAAGGTCGAGCCCATCGACATCTCCTACCACCAGACGCTCATCTCGCGCATCAAGGTCATGTCGGAGCTCGACATCGCCGAGCGCCGCATCCCGCAGGACGGCCGCTTCCGCGTCCGCTACAAGGGGCGCAACGTGGACTTCCGCGTCTCCATCATGCCGACCGTCCACGGCGAAGACTGCGTCATCCGTATCCTCGACAAGGAGCAGATCAACGAGCAGTTCCGCAACCTGACGCTCGACGTGGTCGGCTTCCTCCCGCGCGACCTGCGCGACTTCCGCCGCTACATCGCCGAGCCTTACGGCATGGTGCTCGTCACGGGGCCGACGGGGTCGGGCAAGACGACCACGCTCTACGCGGGCTTGAACGAGATTCGGAACGAGGAAGACAAGATCATTACCATCGAAGACCCGGTCGAGTACCAGCTCCACGGGGTCACGCAGATTCCCGTCAACGAGAAGAAGGGGCTGACGTTCGCGCGCGGCCTGCGCTCGATCCTGCGCCACGACCCCGACAAGATCATGGTCGGCGAAATCCGCGACAACGAGACGGCGCAGATCGCCATCCAGTCGGCCTTGACGGGCCACCTCGTCTTCACGACCGTCCACGCCAACAACGTCATCGACGTGATCGGCCGCTTCCTCAACATGGGCGTGGAGCCTTACAACTTCGTCTCCAGCTTGAACTGCGTGCTCGCCCAGCGCCTCACGCGCATGCTCTGCGCCGTCTGCAAGCGCCCGTACCAGCCGAGCGACGAGGAGTTGATGGAGTCGGGGCTGAAGCCCTCTGAGCACGGCCAACGCACGTTCTACATGAGCGTCGGCTGCGACGCCTGCAACCACACGGGCTACCGCGGCCGGACGGCCATCCACGAGCTGCTGAACATGTCGGACAACATCCGCGAGATGATCATCGAGCGGAGGCCCGGCTCCGAGGTCAGGCGCGCGGCCGAGGCCGAGGGGCTGCGGTCTTTGCGCGAGGCGGCGCTGGAGAAGGTCTTCGCCGGCACCTCGACGCTCCACGAAATCAACCGCGTCACCTTCGTCGAAGAGGTCAAGATGAATGGCGACGGGGTCGTCACGGCGAACGGGAAATAGCCGGCGGCCTGCTAACTTGTCCGTCCGCCTTTAAGGAACTATTATTTACGCCCCGGCGTGTAAAGGCTGAACCTGGTGGGGCGGCGCTTCCCCGAGGGGGCGCGGGCTGGCGGCTTTCGCGCCGCCGTCGGTTCGGCGCCGCGCGGGGCCCGAATCGTCGAAGTCCTCGCGCGCGCGACAGTTTCCGGCCACTCCCCGACCAGACCGGCCAGAACGCAACCCGGCGTCAGCAGCCGACTCCGGGTATTAAGGAATAAAGTTAAGTGAGGTCAGTAATGAAGTCATTCGCCCCGGCGCGCCGCTTCGCGGCGCTCTTGATGGTGGCCGTGCTCCTCGCCTCGCCCGCGGCCGTGCTGGCCAAGAAGGGCGAGAAGAACTACAAGCGCGGGTTGGAGTACGAGAAGGCGCAGCAGTGGGAGAAGGCCGCGCAGGAGTTCGCGCTCGCCGTCGCCACCGCGCCCTCGGAGACCGAGTACCAGCTCCACTACCGCCGCGCCGTCTTCAACGCCTCGCAGAACTACATGACGAAGGGTCGCGCGCTGGCCGAGCAGAACGACTACATCGGCGCCTACAACGCCTACCGCCAGGCTTACGGGCTTGACCCCGTCAACGACCTCGCCGCGCAGGAGATGGACAGGATGCTCCGGCTCCAGCGCGAGAAGGAGGGCGCCAACGGCGTCGGGGGCGCGAACGGCGCGAACGGCACCGCCCGCACCATGCCCAGCTCCTACCGCGGGCCGACGACGGGCGCCCCGGCCCCGGCGGCCGAGGCCGACGGCCCGCCCGCGCGCGCCGAGCAGTTACAGAACATCCAGTGGAACGGCGACCTCGAAGGCTTCATCCGCAAGCTGGCCGACGAGCTGAGCCTCAACGTCGTCTTCGACCAGAACTTCTCGCAGGTCAAGCGCCAGGTCAACATCCGCTGGAAGGACATCACGCCGGCGCGCGCGCTCGACTACGTCTTCCTCGCCAACGGGCTGTTCTTCCAGAAGCTCGACCGCCGCACCATCCTCGTCGCCGACCAGTCGAAGCGGCCGATGTACCAGCAGTTGGTGCTGCGCACCTTCTACCTCTACAACATCAAGCCCAGCGAGGCGCGCACGCTCCTGACGGGCGCGCTCCCGGCCAACGCCGGCCGCCAGCCGCAGTTCATCGAGAACGCGACGACCAACTCGATCACGGTGCGCGACACGCCCGAGAACATCCGCATCATCGAGAAGCTCTTGCAGGGCGTGGACAAGGATCGCGCCGAGGTCGTGATGGAGGTCTCCATCTACGAAATCTCGCGCAGCGACCTCTTGCAGATCGGCAACCAGCTCGGCACGCTGCCCAGCTCGACCGCCGCGTCGAACCTGACGAACCTCGGCGGCCTCCAGGCCTCGACGGCCGTCATCAACCGCGGCGCGCAGCTCATCGCCGGCGCGGCCTCGCTCCACTCCGGCATCGGGCTGCTCATCCCGGCCTCGTCGCTCTCGGCCTTCCAGAGCAAGACCAACACGCGCCTGCTCTTCTCGACGCAGGTGCACGCCTTCGACGACGAGAAGTCCTCGACGCGCGTCGGCGAGAAGGTGCCCGTCCAGACCGCGTCCGTCTACAACGGACTCGTCCCGACCCAAGGCTCGGGCACGCCGTCGCAGGGCGCGGGCGCGGGCAACGTCTTCGGCAGCGGCGGCTACCCCGTCATCCAGTACGAGGACGTGGGTCTCAACCTCGACTTCAAGCCCAAGGTCTACCCGAACCAGGACGTGCAGGTCTCGATGACCATCGAGTCGAAGGACCGCGCGGCCGGCCCCGACCCGCTCACCCCCATCTTCACGCAGCGCAAGATCGAGGGCGTGGCGCGCATCCCGAACGGGAAGACGATGATGATCGCCTCCATCGCGCAGGACAGGGAGAGCAACGGCCGCGCGGGGCTCCCGCTCGTCGGGCTCATCCCCATCCTCGGCCGCCTGTTCACCGCGCCGAAGAGGGATAACGCGCAGAGCGACATCGTCATCACGATGACCCCGCGCGTGCTGCGCGCGCCCGAGATCACGCCGGCCGACCTTGAGCCGAAGGAGACCGGCACGATGCAGACGCCGCAGTCGCCCTCGCTCGAAGCGCTGCTGCGCGACGCCGAGCGCGAGGAGTACTTCGCGAAGATGCGCGCACTGCCGACGAACCAGACCGTCCAGATGAAGGTGCAGCCCGACGAGGCTGTGACCTTCGTCCCCGCGCCCAAGGCGCTCGTCGCGGCGGCGCTCGCCGCCGGCAACGGCTCCAACCCGGCCGCGCAGCCGGATGCCACGGCCGCGAAGGCCGTCAACGTCAGTCTCGACTCCGCCGTCCCGGCCGCCGTGAACAATGGCGCCGCGGGCGCCGTGACGAACAACGTCGCGTCCGTCAGCGCCGCCGCCCTGAGTCCGGCGACCGAGCCGGCCGCGACCGCTTCGGCGGCAGAGAGCTTCGCGGAGCTGTTGCTGATGCCGGAGCGGCAGGAGATGAAGGTGGGCGAGCGGCGCCGCGTGATGGTCTTCCTGAAGACGGACGCGCCGCTGGGGCTGGCCACCGCGACGCTCAGGTTCGACCCGAAGGCGCTGGCCGTCCGCTCGGTCACGCAGGGCGGCTTCGCCGGCGAGCAGGCGGCGGGCGCTCCCTCCGTCACGCAGTCGGTTGACCCGTCGGGCGTGCTCGTCGTCTCGGTCGCGCCCGCGGCCGGCGCGCGGACGCTGACGGGCGAGGGGCTGCTGCTCGTCATCGAGGTCGAGGGGCTCGCGCCCGGCGAGACCGGCCTCCAGTTCGACGCCGACAAGGTTCACCTCGTCGCCACAGACGGCCGCACCGTCCGGCCGCGGACGACGCCCGGCCGCTTCAAGGTCACACAGTAAGGCGTGAAGAGGGACGTGATGAGACTTGCGGGAGAAGTGTTCAGGCGGAAGGGGGAGGGGACGGAGTCTCGCCCCCTTCCGCCTGAACACTTTCGCCTGACCCCGAAGCCCGCCGCCGGGTGGACGCTCATCGAGCTGGTCATCACGATGACGGTGATGGCGGTGCTGTCGATTGCGGTCATCCCCATCATGCGCACCGCCGTCCGCCGCCAGCGCGAGCAGCGCCTGCGCGAGGTGCTGCGCCAGATGCGCGGCGCCATCGACGAGTTCCACCGCGACACGATCGGGATGCCGTGCGCGGGCGCGGGGGGCGGCGTCGGCGCCGTCGTTCCGTCCTTGCCCGGCGGCGGCGCAGGGGGCGCAGGGGGCGCAGGGGGCGCAGGGGGCGCCGGCGGCGGCGCCGCCCCCCCGCTCGACCCGCGCAGCCGCGTCTACATCTCCGACTGCACGATCTTCGGCGTGGACAACCCCGAGCGCTACCCGCCCAGCCTTGAGACGCTCGTCGAGGGCGTGGACGTGCTGCCGCGCCCCGGCGCGGGCGGGCCGAGCCCGCTCGGCAGCGTGGACACCTCGCGCGGCGGGGCGACGGCCAACTCCGTGCCCGTCCCGAAGAAGAAGCGCTACCTGCGCGAGGTGCCCGTGGACCCGATGACCGGGCGCGCCGAGTGGTGCCTGCTCTCGCAGTACGACGAGGCGGACGCGGGCTGCTCTTCAAGCCCGCCCAGCCTCTTCGACGTGCGCTCGAAGTCGGACGCGACGGCGCTCAACGGGAAAGAGAAATACAGTGAGTGGTAGGTCGCTAAGACAAAAGGCGTTCGCCTACTCGCGCGGCGCGCGGGGCTTCACGCTGTTGGAGCTGATGATCGTCATCTCGATTCTGGTCATCCTGGCGCTCATCGCGATGTCGCAGTACAACAAGACGGTGCAGGCGGCCAAGGAGGCGACGCTCAGGGAAGACCTCTACACGATGCGCCGGATGATCGACCAGTACGCCGCCGACAAGGCGAAGCTGCCGCAGTCGCTCGACGACCTCAAGGCCGCCGGCTACATCCACGATGTGCCCATCGACCCGTTCACCGAGCAGGCCGACTGGCGCACCGAGTCGGGCGAAGACCCCGGCTCGACCACCGGCGAGTCCGGCATCGTCAACGTCTTCAGCAACGCCGACGGCACCGGCTCCGACGGCCGGCCCTACACCGAATGGTGACGGGGAAGTAGACGGCAGACAGTAGTCAGCAGGCTCCGCTTCGGCGAAGGTTGACGCTGACGGGTGAAAGATTCGACCGTCGAAAGTTTTTCTACTGTCTACTGTCTACTGTCTACTGTCCACTCAAACATGAACCCTTTCCAAAGACTAATCTCGCCGCGACTGCCGCAGGCGGCCGTGGCGCTCTCGGGCGAAGCGGCGAGCGTCGTCCAGCTTGAGCGGCGGGGCGGCGGTCTCGCCGTGCGCAGCGCCGGCCTGCTCCCGCTCCCGCCGGGGCTGGTGCGCCCGAGCTTCGACGAGCCGAACGTCGCGGACGCGTCCGAGTTGGCCGGGGCGCTCTCGGAACTGCTGACGAGCGCGGGCCTCGCGCGCCGCAGGCGCTGGTCGGTGGGGCTTCCCGAGGCTTCGACCCGCACCTCGATTCTGACGATGGAGACCGCGCCGGCCTCGCGCGCCGAGGCCGAGGAGATGCTGCGCTGGAAGACCGAGCGCGCGCTGGGCGCGCCGCTCGACGAGCTGCGCGTCTCGCGCGAGCGCCTGCGGCCCGACGCGCAGGGGCGCGCGCGCCACCTCGTCGCGGCCGTCCGCCTCACGGTGCTCGCCGAGTACGACCAGGTCTTCGCGGCGCTCGGCTGGCAGACCGGGCTGGTGCTGCCGCGCCACATGGGCGAGGCTTGGTGGCTGATGCGCGACGGCGGCGGGGCGCCGTCGGCCTCCGGCGCGTCCGACTCGCTCTTGGTAAGCTCGCACGCCGAAGGGTTCACCGCCGTCATCATGCGCGGCGGCGCGCCGCTCTACGTGCGCGCCGTCATCTGCGAGACCGAAGACCGCGCCGACGAGCTTTACCGCTTCCTGCTCTTCTACCGCGACCGCAACTCGCCGCAGGCGCCCGACGGCGCCGACGACTTGACGGAGGCGCCGTCGCCCCCGCCGCCGCCCGCCTTCGGCGAGGGCATCGCCCGGATGCTGGTCGCGGGCACCGGGATAGACGAGTCGCAGGCGAGCGCCATCGTCGAAGAGACGTTGAGCGCGACGCCGCGCCCCGTCCAGCCCGCCGACCTGCGCCTCGCCTTCCCTTCGAGCGAGCTCGACTTCCGGCAGATCGCCGCGCCCGCCGGCCTCGCCGCGCTCTCCTGGGCCTGACGATGAGACCAGTCCTGCTCTTAACGCTGGCCGCCCTGCTCGCCGCCGCCGGCGCGCGCGCGCAGACGCCGCCGCCCGCCGCCGTCGCCCACGTCGGCGCGCCCAAGTTCATGCCCGAGGAGATCACCGGCCGCGAGTTCAAGGACCTGGACGGGCGCGCCTTCCGCCTGTCCGACTTCGGCGGGCGCGTCTACGTCCTCAACCTCTGGGCGACGTGGTGCGGGCCGTGCCGTGTGGAGACCCCGGAGATAAACAAGCTCCGCGAAGAGTACGCGCGGCGCGGCGTCGAGGTCGTCGGGCTGACGACCGAAGACCCAGAGCGTGACCTGGAGAGGGTGCGCGGGTTCGCGCGCGAGCTGCGCGTGAGCTACAGGCTCGGCTGGATAGATAAGGAGACGGCGCGCCTGATGACTTCCTGGGGGCCGCCGCGCTCGACGCCGCCGCGCCCCGGCCTCTACTCGCTGCCGCAGACCTTCGTCGTGGCCGCCGACGGGCAGATCGTGCTCCACGTCCGCGGCTACAACCCGCGCGTCCCCGAGATGATTCGCGCCGGCGTTGAGAAGGCGCTCGCCCTCTCGAAGCCCGCCCCCGCCGCGGCCGCGCCGGGCCGCCGCTGAAACTTTGCACGCGCCCGGCGCGTAAAACTTTGGCGTCATGAACGCAAACGCTGTTTCCCTGACAAACGCCGCCGGCGACGCCGAGCTGGTCGTACGCGCCCTCTCGGGTCGCGAGGACGGCTTTGAGGAGCTGGTGCGCCGCTACCAGCGCCCCATCGTCGCCTACGTCTACCGCATGGTCGGCGACTACGACTCGGCGCTCGACCTCGCGCAGGAGGTCTTCATCAAGGTCTACAACTCGCTCGGGCGCTACCGCCCAGAGTTCAAGTTCTCGACCTGGATTTACCGCATTGCGCACAACGCGGCCATCGACCACCTGCGCCGGCAGGGCGCCTCGCGCACCGAGGAGATGGAGGTGGTGGGCGAGGGCGGCGTGACCTTCGAGAAGCCGCTGGCGTCGAAGTCGCCGACGCCCGAGCAGGAGACCGAGCGCGGCGAGCGGCGCGCGGAGATCGAGGAGGTCGTCGCGCAGTTGACGCCCGCCTACCGCGAGCTGATCGTGCTCCGGCACTCGCACGACCTCAGCTACGACGAGATCGCCGAGGTGACCGGACTCCCGCTCGGCACAGTCAAGAACAGAATCTTCCGCGCGCGCGAGGCGATGCGCGAGCTTTTGGTGGCGCGGGGCATCACGGGGGTCTGAAGGTGGGCGATGGCTGAAGGCGCGCGAGAAGGGCTTGAGTGCCCGCGGACGAGCTTGACGGCCGCCTACCTCGACGGCGAGTTGGAGCCGTCGGCCGCCGCGGAGTTCGACGCGCACGCGCGCGGGTGCGCGGCCTGCGCGTCGGCGCTCCTCGAACAGCGGCGCCTGCTGTGCCTGCTCGACTCGGCCTTCGACCGGACTTTTGAAAAGCGCGTCGAGCTTCCCGAAGGGTTCACACGCCAGTTGAAGGCGCGCGCGCAGAACGACCTGAGCGGCGTGCGCGACGCGCGCGAGCGGCGGCGGGTGCTGAAGATTTGCGCCGCGCTCGGGCTCGCGGCCTTCGCGCTGCTGGGCTTCGCCGCGCTCGACGCGGTGACGGGGCCGGCGCTGCGCGCGGCGGGCGCCGCCTCGGGGATGCTGGGCGTCGCGGGGCGCGCGTCGGCGGACGCGGGCGCGGGCGCGGGCGTGGTGCTGAGGGCGGTCGCGACGCGCGTCGTCTCGGGTGTGGCGTCGCCGTTGATCCTGGGCGTGCTGCTCGCCGCCGGGCTGTTGCTGCTGCTGCGGCTCATCAGCGGCTACCACCGCGCGGCCACGCGCGACTGAAAAAGGATTTCGGGAGGCCGAGCCGCATGGCCCTCGCGGCCAGCCCGCGTCACTCGCCGGAGGGACGGGCGCTGGCCGCTTGGTGCATCAGGGGCCGGGAGAAGGGGCGCAGACGGTTTGAGATTTCAAATTTCAAATTTCGAGCTTGCCGTCGCGCACCCCTCCGCGCACCCTCCGCGCCTCCGCGGTGAACTCGAAGCCCTCGACTCCCAAACCTCGTTTCCAAAACTCGACTCGCTCCCTCTCAAGAAAGCCGTCCTGACGCTCCTCCTGCTGCTCGCCGCCGTCGTCGTCTGCAACGCGCAGGACGTGAAGCCGAGCGACGAGCTGGTCGTCGATGGGCGGCAGGCGGGCGACGTGTTCGGGATGGGGCGGAGCGTGCGCGTGCGCGGCGACGTGCGCGGCGTCATCGCCTTCGGCGGCGACGTGATCGTCGAGGGGCGCGTCGAGGGCGACGCGGCGGCCATCGGCGGCTCGGTCATCCAACTCGGCGGCTCGCACATCGGCGGCGACGTGATGATCTTCGGCGGCACGTACCGCCGCGAAGAGGGGGCGGGGCGGAGCGAGGGCGGGAAGACCGTCATGGTCGCCGGCTACGAGCAGGAGTTGCGCGGACTCGCGCGCAACCCCGCCAGCTTGCTCGCTCCCGAGCTGTCGCTGAAGTTTTTGGGGCTGCGCCTGCTGGCGGTGCTCTTCTGGTTCGTGGCGTCGGTGGCGCTGACGGCCGTCTCGCCCGGCGCGGTGGCGCGCGCGGCGGCGCGTTTGCAGTTGACGTTCCGGCACGTCCTGGCCATCGGGCTGGTCGGCGCGCTCGTGATGGGGCCGGGCGTGACGGCGGCGCTGAGGTTCCTGCCGCCGGCCGTCGGCGCGCTCGTCGGGGTGACGGCGCTGCTGCTCGTCCTGCTCTCCTACCTCTTCGGCCGCGTCGTCATCCACGCCGCGACGGGGCGCTGGCTCCAGCGGCTCTTCCTCTCGGAGAGCCGTCGCAGCGAGTCGGTCGCGCTCCTTCTCGGCGCGGCCTTCTGGGCGCTCGTGCTCGCGCTCCCCTACGTCTGGCCCTTCCTCGTCCTCGGCCTCGTCGTCTTAAGCCTCGGCCTCGCGCTCACCGCCCGCTACCGCCTCGGCTGGCGCCGCGCCTGAGGAAAGGATGAGGGCGGGAGGACGAAGGATGAAGTGAATGCGGGAAGGCTTTTACTTCATCCTTCGTCCTCCCGCCCTCATCCTTTGCCCTGCGCGCGAGGCGCGTGTTAGCATCGGCGCGTTTCGTCTCCGGGAGGCTTGCGGCTCAAACTCTTGCGCGCTCGATTTCCTCAACACACAAAGCGCCGTGCGCTGACGTTGCTCGTGCTCGTCTGCGCCGCCGTCTCGCTGTTTTCGGCGGGCGGCGCGCGCGCGCAGCAGCAGACCAACCCCGTAGACCGCAAGGTCGAGAACCCCATCACCGACACGCCCAACGTCAACCCGCTCACGCAGGATCAGCCCGTCCGCGCGCGCCCGCGCCGCCGCCCCGAGGGCACGCAGGGCGCTCAGCCGACCGACGAACTCGACATCCGCGCCGACCGCCAGGAGGGTTCGGGCCCCGAGGGCGCGCGCGTCGTCGTCTACGAGGGGAACGTTGACATCCGCGTCGGCATCTACCGCCTCCAGGCCGACAAGGTGACCGACTTCGAGGGCAAGAGCCGCGTCGTCGCCGAGGGCAACGTCGTCTTCGATCAGGGCGAGTTCCAGCGCATCACGGGGTCGCGCGCCGAGTGGGACTACCGGACGAAGACGGGCTTCTTCGAGAACTCGACCGGCTTCACCAACCAGACGCAGGACGGCACGATCATGTACTTCACGGCCGACCGCGTCGAGAAGGTCTCGGGCGACAAGATCGTCATCATCAACGGCGAGGTCACCGCCTGCGGCGACGACGAGGTGCCCAAGTGGAGCTTCAAGACGGCGCGCGCCACCATCAAGCTCGCCGACCGCGTCAAGCTCTCCAAGCCGCGCCTGCTCGTCAAGGGCGTGCCGGTCTTCTGGCTCCCCTACGCCACCGTCTCCCTCAAGCAGCGCGACCGCGCCTCGGGCTTTCTCACCCCGACCTTCTCCGGCTCGGGGCAGAAGGGCTTCCGGCTCTCGAACGCCTACTACCAGACGCTCGGGCGCTCGGCCGACCTGACTTTCCGCAACGACATCTACACCAAGCGCGGCATCGGCTTCGGCGCCGACCTGCGGACGCGCGCCAACTCGCGCTCGTTCCTCAACCTCGGCTTCTACACGGTCAAGGATCGCGTGCTCGGGCCCAAGGAGGACGCGGCGCACCCCGACCAGGGCGGGTCGAGCTTCTACGCGGACGGCGTCCACTACTTCCCCAACGGCTTTCTCGCCGCCGCCGACGTCAACATCACGTCGAACCTCGCGTTCCGGCAAATCTTCTCCGACTCGATCCAGCTCGCCATCTCGCCCGAGGAGCGCTCGCAGGTCTTCGTCAACAAGAACTTCGACAGCTACTCCTTCAACTTCATCGCGCGCACGCAGGTCACCTCGATCCCCTCGGTGCGCGTCCGCACGCGGAGCCTTCCCGGCATCTCCTTCGAGAAGCGGCCGGGTCTCGTCTCCTGGCTGAAGGACAGGCTGCCGGTCTACTTCTCGTTCGAGAGCGGCGTCGAGGGCGTGAGCCGCAAGGAGACGGTCGAAGACCTGGCGACGTTTCTGGCCGAGGGGAACCAGAACCCGATCATCACGCCGTCCATCGTCCAGCGGCTCGACTTCCACCCGGAGGCGACGCTGCCGCTCTCGTTCGGCGGCTGGGGCGTGACGGCGACCGCGGGCGTGCGGGGCACCTTCTACTCGAACTCCATCGACCCGCTGACGCGCGTCGTGCTCCCCAAGGACGTGCTGCGCGGCTACGGCGAGTTCAGCCTCGACGTGCGCCCGCCCGCCCTGGCGCGCAACTTCCGGCGCGGCGACGGCTCCTTCTGGTTCCGCCACGTCGTCGAGCCGTACATGACCTACCGCGTCATCGGCGGCATCTCGAACTTTCACAAGCTCATCCGCTTCGACGAGGTCGAGGCCGTCGCCGACACCAACGAGATCGAGTACGGCGTCACCAATCGCTTCTTCCTCCGCCGCTCGGCCGAGAGCGTCGGGCGCGCGAACGCGAGGGCGGCGGCCGACGGGCGCGTGCAGCCGGAGGACGCGGGGCAGCGGACGGCGGGTGAGTCCGGCCGCCAGACCGAGGCGGAGCGTCGGGCCGCGCGTGAGGCTGAGAAGAAGGCGGAGGCGGAGGCGGGCGAGGACGCGCAGTCGCCGGTGCCGAAGAACACGCGCGTCAGCGGCCAGCTCACGGCGCTGAAGAACAGCCAGTCGCCGCTCACGCGCCAGCCCTTCGAGTTCCTGTCGGTCACCGTGCGGCAGAAGTACTTCTTCGACCCGAGCTTCGGCGGCGCGCTCGTCTCCGGCCGCCGCAACCAGTTCTACCCCTTGAACACCTTCTCGGGCTTCACCTACGGCGGCGTGGCGCGCCGCTTCTCGCCCTTGAACGTCGAGGCGCGCCTGCGGACGCCGACGCGCGCCGACTCGGAACTCTTCGCCGACGTGCGCACGGACATCGACACGCTCGGCGAGGGCGGCGGCCTGCGCGACCTCGCCGTGAGTTTCGGCGTCCGGCGCCGCGCGCCCGTGCTCCGCGCGATAGAAGCCTTCCAGACTTTTTACTACACGCGCGCCGTCACGCTCGCGCCCTCGCTCCGGCAGTTCAGCGACCTGCGCGGCAACGAGCCGGGGACGCTGCAAGGGTCGCAGTGGAGCCCGTCGGTCTTCGTCGGCGACCGCAACCGCGGGCTGTTCGGCGGCGCCAGCTTCTTCTTCGACTTCCAGAACCGTCCGGGCAAGGGCAGCTCGTCGCTCATCAGCTCGACCGTCACGCTCGGCCACGCGTGGGACTGCTGCGCCGTCGTCGCACAGTACTTCACCTTCAACGTCGGCCTCCGCAACGAGAACCGCGTCGTCTTCAGCTTCCGCCTCAACGGCATCGGCACCTTCGGCACCGAGCAGATCGGCCAGGGCCTCAGGTAAGTGGGCCGTAGACAGTAGTCAGTAGAAACCCTCGGCCCGGCGCCGGCCGCCGAGAAAGAGTCAACCTCCGCCGGGCGGAAGCCCTACTGACAACTGGCTACTGTCTACTGCTCTTCCCACGCTCGCGGTTCGGATTTCCCTTGTGCTAAAATCCAGCGTCCGCTTCACCAGAGCGTTAACCCGCCTCTGAAGTCCAAAAGGTTAATAAAACGGTTCCGCGACTCCCCGCGCCCAAGAGGTCAATGATGAATCGACGTTCGTTCCCTCGCGCCGTCATCCCCGCGCTCGCCCTCTGTCTGCTCGCCGCCGCGATGCTCGTCTCGCCCGCCGCCTCGGGCCAGAACGGGCGGCGCGCCGTGCAGGACATCGCGCAAGTCCTTGAGAGCTTCGACCGCCTCACGCTCGACCCGACCGAGCTGCTCAAGGGCGCGCGCTCGACGGGGCGCGTCACGCTCCAGACCTCGCAGGGCACCTTCGACCTCGAAGTCGAGCCGTACGACATCCGCTCGGACGACTACCGCGCGGTGGCTGCGGGCCAGGGCGGCGCGATGACCGAGCTTTCGCGCACGCCCTCGCGCTCCTGGCGCGGCAAGGTGAGCGGGCAGGAAGACACGCACGTCCGCCTCGTCCTCGACGGCGCGAAGTTCGCGGGCATCATCGTCACGCCCTCGGAGACCTTCTTCGTCGAGCCTGCGCGCGGCCTCTCGGCCGACGCGGGCGCGCGCGAGTACGTCTTCTACGCCGAGTCGAGCGTGAAGGCGGCGGGCGGCGAGTGCGGCACGACGCTGGCCGAGCAGGTCAACGCCGAGGCCGCCGGCCGGCTCAACACGTCGGCGCCGAAGTCCTCTGACCCCGTGGCCGCGGAGGCGTTCGCGCCCAAGCCCGAGACCGAGATGGCCACCGAGGCCGACTTCGAGTACTTCAGCAGCTTCGGCGCGGGCGCCACCGCCGCCACCGTCAACGCCGACATCATCGACATCTTCACGCAGGTTGACGCCATCTACGAGGCGCAGCTCGGCATCCACATCCACATCGTCTTCCAGCGCGTGTGGACGGTGGCCGGCGACCCGTACACGACGCCCGACTCCAGCCCCGCGCTCACCGAGTTCCGCACGGTCTACAACCAGAGCTTCACGTCCGTCGGGCAGGCGCCGCCCGCGCGCGACCTGACGCACATGTTCACGGGCAAGGACTTCACCGGCTCGACCATCGGCATCGCCTACATCTCGGCGGTCTGCGAAGCGCCGGCCTTCTCCTACGGCATCTCGCAGAGCAAGTTCAGCCCCATCGCCGCGCGCCGCGTCGCCGTCACCGCCCACGAAATCGGCCACAACTTCGGCGCGAGCCACCCCAACCAGGAAGCCCCCGTCCCCTCGAACTGCAACCCCTCGATCATGAATTCGTTCGTGCAGGACACGCAGGAGTTCTGCCAATACTCGCGCGACCAGATCACCAACCACGTCGCGGAGGTCGGCGACTGTCTGACCCGCCTCGTCCAGCCCGGCTGCGTCTACACGCTGACGACCCCGTCCTCGGTCTTCTTCGGCGCGGGCGGCGGCTCCGGCCTCATCGGCGTCAACACGTCGCAGATCAACTGCGAGTGGGGGGTCGCCGAGGGCGCCGACTGGATCGACGCGCCCGGCGGCGGCGTGGGCGGCGGCGGCGGCACCTTCAACGTCGCGCCCAACACCAACTCCGGCCCGCGACAGGCGACGATAGACGTGGCCGGCCAGATGGTCGTCGTCAGGCAGGCGGCCTCGCCCAACTGCGTCGGCGCGCAAATCTCTCCGGGGCAGAACATTCCGGGCGCGCTCGCCCCGACCGACTGCCGCTCGGGCCAGCCCGGCCACCCGCTCGCCCCGCTCGACCTCTACACCTTCACCGCGCGCGCCGGCCAGCGCGTCCGCATCGAGATGCTCGCGGCCGTCAGGGCTTCGGACACGACCGCCGGC
Organism: Pyrinomonadaceae bacterium; assembly: GCA_036388915.1. Classification (GTDB taxonomy): domain Bacteria; phylum Acidobacteriota; class Blastocatellia; order Pyrinomonadales; family Pyrinomonadaceae; genus QHXN01. The sequence continues at coordinate 10,342 of DASVQX010000033.1, read as the reverse complement.
GACCCGCCGCCCGAGGCGCTCGACTGCTTCCTCTACCTGTTCGGCCCCGACGGCTCGATCGTCACCGCCAACGACGACCGCACCAGCAACCCGCACAGCACGGACTCGGCCCTCCCCAACACGGGCTTCATCACGCTCCCCTCGACGGGCGTCTACACCATCGCCGCCACCTCGTTCGAGAACAACGACGACGGCGCCTACACGCTGGTCTTCGTTGACAACTCTTCGGCCAACACCGTCACGCTCTCAAGCTCGATCTACAGCGTCAACGAGGGCACGGGCGGCAACGGCCTCGGCATCGACGGCACCGGCTTCCGCGTCGTCAACGTCAACCGCTCCGGCGACACGACGGGGACGGCCACCGTCGATTACGCCACGTCGGACGGCACGGCCAGCAGGCAGAAGGACTACACGCAGGCGCTCGGCACGCTGGTCTTCGGGCCGGGCGAGACGAGCAAGACCTTCACCGTCTTCGTCGGGGACGACGTGTTCCAGGAGGCGCCCGAGACGGTCAACGTCACGCTCTCAAACCCCGTGGGCACGACGCTCGGCGTCAACCAGACGGCCACGCTCACCATCACCAGCGACGACGTGATCTCGGGACCCAGCCCCGTCCGCGCCGAGAGCTTCAACGCGGGCTTCTTCGTCCGCCAGCAGTACCTCGACTTCCTCTCGCGCGAGCCGGACACGTCGGGCTTCCAGTTCTGGGTGAACGAGATCAACCAGTGCGGCGCCAACGCGGCCTGCGCCGAGGTCAAGCGCATTAACGTCTCGGCGGCGTTCTTCCTCTCCATCGAATTTCAGGAGACGGGCTTCCTCGCCTACCGCATGTACAAGGCGGCCTACGGCGACGCGACCTCGCCGGGCGTGCCGGGCACCGTCCCCGTCATCCGGCTTCAGGAGTTCCTGCCCGACACGCAGCGCATCGGCCGCGGCGTCGTCGTCAACACGCCCAACTGGGAGCAGTTCCTTGAGGCGAACAAGCAGGCGTACGCGCTCGAATTCGTCCTGCGCCCGCGCTTCATCACCGAGTACCCGCTCTCGATGACGCCGGCGCAGTTCGTGGACAAGCTCAACCAGAACGCCGGCTTCGTGCTGACGCCGGCGCAGCGCGACGCGCTCGTCACGCAGCTCAACACGTCGGCCGACGCCTCGGCCGCGCGCGCCTCGGTGCTCAGGCAGGTGGCCGACAACGCGGCGCTCAGGCAGGCGGAACTCAACCGCGCCTTCGTGCTGATGCAGTACTTCGGCTACCTGCGGCGCAACCCCGACGACGCTCCCGAGCCGGGGCTTAACTACGGCGGCTGGAGGTTCTGGCTCGACAAGCTCAACGAGGCCAACGGCGACCCCGTCCGCGCCGAGATGGTCAAGGCGTTCCTGACCTCGTTCGAGTACATCAACCGCTTCGGCAACTAGGCGGTAGCCCGGCGGGCTCCGGCCGCCGCAAGCCCTCCGACACTCCAAAAAAGACGCGCCCGGCGACCCTTGAGGCTGCCGGGCGCGTCTTTTTTCGCCCGCTTTTCGCACGTTTTTAGTCCGCCGCCGGGCATTTTCGCCCCCGTCAGAGCGCGCCCGCGAAGCAACTGGCAGCCCGCGCCCGGCGTCTAAATGCGGGCGTTTCTGCGGCGCGGCATTGTCAACATTGTCGGCGCCCGCCGCCGCCGGGGCCACCCCGAAGCCTTTCGAGCGCCCGCGACACCTGACGACAGCACAGAAGCTTTTCGGCCGCCGCTTCCCGGCGCGGCCGCCCGGACGAAACTGCGGCGCGCATGAGCGAGCGCGCCCCCTCGCCGCCCTGGAGTTATGAACTTGCGTAAAGAACTGACCCTCGCCGCCGCGCTTCTGGCGCTCCTCTTCTCGTTCGCCGGCGCGTTCGTGGCGCCCGCCAGCGCGCAGTCCGCGGGCGGCGACGCCGACGCGGCCACGTACGACTCCGTCGCCGACGAGTCTTTCGTCATCTTCCAGAACGAGGCCGGCGAGACGGTCTGCCGCCCGGCCACGCCCGCCGAGCGCGAGCGCATCCGGAACGTCTCGGGCACGCACGTCATCTACCACGGCGCGCCGCGCCGCAAGGTCATCGACGGCGGCGGCGAGTACCTGATGCAGAACTCGGTCGAGGACTCGTCGGGGCTGGCGCTTCAGGCTTCGGCCGGCCTGACCATCGTGCTCAACGGCACGGCGCAGCTCGAATCGTTCCCCGAGGCCAAGAACGCTTTCATCCTCGCCGCCAACCGCTGGGAGTCGCTCATCTCGACGCCCATCACCATCACGCTCAACGTTGACTACGGCCCGACCTTCTTCGGCGACGAATACGACAGCACGACCATCCTCGGCCAGACCGGCTCGTTCGTCATCAAGAGCGGCGGCCAGGACCCGACGCTCTCGCAGGTGCGCACGCGGCTGCTCAACACGGCCTCGGGCTCGAACGAGACGGCGCTCTACAACGCGCTGCCCTCGTCCGCGCTCCCCATCGAGTACAACGACGCGGCCTCGACGGTCTCCAACGTGAGGGTCAATACCGCGCAGGCGCGCGCCCTCGGCTTCCTCTCCGGCGCGAGCACCGACGCGCAGATCGGCTTCAACTCCAACTTCGGCAGCGGCAGCAACACCGGCCAGTTCGACTTCGACCCGTCGAACGGCATCACGACGAACTTCACCGACTTCGACGCGGTCGTCGTCCACGAGATCGGCCACGCGCTCGGCTTCACCTCGAACAACGGCGGCAGCACCGTCACGTCCGTCTCCATCTGGGACCTCTTCCGCTTCAAGGCGCGGACGGCCAACGCCGGCAACTTCGACTCCGCCCCCCGAATCATGACGAAGGGCGGCGAGCAGGTCATGTTCGGCAACTTCACCAGCACCTTCGCCGCGCAGGAGTTGAACGTCTCGACCGGCGGCCCGAACCCGCCCCAGAGCGACACCGACGACGGCCGGCAGTCGAGCCACTGGAAGGACGACCAGCTCTTCTCGAACCGCCCCTACATCGGCATCATGGACCCGACGCTCTCGCGCGGCCTGCGCCGCACCATCAGCGAGAACGACGTGCGCGCGCTCGAACTGATCGGCTACACGACCGCCTTCAACCCGACGCGGCCCGCGAACGACAACTTCGCCTCGGCGGGTGTGATTTCGGGCGCCACCGGCGCCGTCACGGGCACCAGCCTCCTCGCCACGCGCGAGGCGGGCGAGCCCGGCACGCAGGCCGGCTACACCGGCGACAAGTCGGTCTGGTTCAACTGGACGGCGCCGGTCACGGGCACCGCCACCTTCGACACCTCGGGCAGCGCCTACGACACGACGCTCGGCGTCTACCACGGCGCGGCCGTCAACGTGCTCTTGTCCGACGGGCAGAGCGACGACGCGACGGGTCTCACGGGCGGCGCCAGCCGCGTCACCCTCAGCGTCACCGCCGGCACCGTCTACCGCATCGACGTTGACGGCTGGAACGGCGAGTACGGCAACTACCAGCTCAACTGGAGCGCGTCGGGCACGACGCCCACGCCGACTCCGACGCCCACGGTCAGCTACAGCGTCTCGGGGCGCGTGCAGGACGCGGCCGGCAACGGGCTGGCGGGCGTCCGCGTCGCCATCGACGGCCCGAACCTCGTCAACACGTTCCCGCACCTGCCGGTGACGACCGACGCGGGCGGCAACTTCCAGTTCTCGCTGCTGACGCCGGGCGGCAACTACACCGTCCGCAACGACGACTCGCGCTACACTTTCGCGCCGGCCGCGGCCGTCTTCAACAACATCGGCGCGAACCACACGGGCGTGACCTTCACCGCCTCGCCGCTCCTGGCCTCGGTCACGGGCCGCGTCGTCGAAGGCTCGTCGGGGTTGTCGGGCGTGCTCGTCGGCTTCTACAGCAACACGACGCTGCTCCAGCAGACGACGACCGGCGCCGACGGCCGCTGGACGTTCACGGGCGTCCCCATCGGTCAGGGCTACAACACCTACTTCGTCAAGTCGGGCTACACGTTCAGCCCGCCGGGACTGCTCTTCCTCGTCAACCAGGCGGCGCTCGACATGGGCGACGTGTTCGCCACGAAGGGCAACCCCATCGACGCCTCCGACTTCTTCGTCGCGCAGCACTACCGCGACTTCCTCGGGCGCGAGCCGGACGCCTCGGGCCTCGCCTTCTGGACGAACAACATCGAGTCGTGCGGCCTCGACCTCCCGTGCCGGCAGGTCGCGCGCATCAACGTCTCGGCGGCGTTCTTCCTCTCCATCGAGTTCCAGAACACGGGCTACCTCGTCGAGCGGATGTACAAGTCGGCCTACGGCGACCGCACCGAGGCTTCGACGGGGCTGGTCGTGCCCGTCGTCACGCGGCAGGAGTTCGTGCAGGACACGCCGCTCATCAGCCAGAACGTCGTCGTCAACTTCGGCAACTGGCAGGCGCAGCTCGACGCGAACAAGGCGGCCTACGCCTTGGCCTTCGTCCAGCGCACGCGGTTCACGGCGGCCTTCCCGGCTTCGATGACGCCGGCGCAGTTCGTCGCCAAGCTCAACCAGAACACCGGCGGCGCGCTCCCGCAGGCGCGGGTCGATGCGCTGGCGGGGGAGCTTGCGCTCAACAACACCGACGCGGGTCGCGCCTCGGTGCTCCGCAAGGTGGCCGAGAGCGCCGAGCTGGACGCGCGCGAGAAGAACCGCGCGTACGTCCTGATGCAGTACTTCGGCTATCTCAGGCGCAACCCGAGCGACGCGCCCGAGCACGACTTGAACTACGCGGGCTGGAACTTCTGGCTCGGCAAGCTCAACGAGTTCAACGGCGACGCCGTCCGCGCCGAGATGGTCAAGGCGTTCCTCGACTCGGCCGAGTACCGCCAGAGGTTCGGGCAGTAAAGCAAAGGATGAGGGCGGAAGGATGAAGGATGAATGAAAGGCAAAACGGCCTTTTTCATCCTTCGTCCTTTCGCCTTCCACCTTCCGCCGGTTGCGCGGGCGCGAGGCTTACGCGTAAAATGCGGTTTCTTTACTCCAGCGGCGCGCCCGACCTTAAGGGGCGGCCCCGCCGGGGCCGCGCCGCAGGTGCCCGCTAGGGCCTGCGCCCGAAAGTCTCCCTTGGGCTTATTCGTCTGCGATCTCATATGCTCCCGTCCGGAGGATTTTTCGTGAAGCACGCAACCCGTCTGTCGCGCGCGTGCGCGGCCGTCGTCGCGCTCGCCGCCGTCTTCGGTGCCGCCGGGGGCGGCTCCGCCGCGCTGGCGCAGACGCCCTCGGCGACTCCCTCGGCCACGCCCGACACCGCCATTTTCCAGATTACTAACACGACCATTCCGGGGACGCCGACGCCCACGCCGACGGCGACGCCCGCGACGACGCCGACTCCCGGCGCGACCCCGCTGCCGCTGCCGCGCGACTCCTTCGCCGGCGACATCAGCGGCAACGGCCGCTTCGTCGTCATCGAGTCGAACGGCGACATCGCCACCAACCGCTCGGCCTCGCGCAACAACGCCGACGGCAACCACGAGATCTTCCTCTTCGACTACGCGCAGCGCCGCATCTTCCAGATTACCAACACGACGAGCGCCCTCAGGGACACGGCCAAGTCGCCCGTGGACTTCACGAACATCGACGTGGCCGTCGTCAACCTTCAGCCCTCGCTCAGCCGCGACGGCAAGTGGATCGTCTTCGCCTCGAACGCCTACAGCGACGCCGACCTCTCGGCCTCGCCCAAGAACTTCGTCGGCGCGAACCACACCGCCGCGCTCAAGGCCGACGGCAACACAGAGATTTTCATCTACCGCATCCCGGACGTGGCCGACATCGACCTCTCGCAGGGGACCGAGGTCGCCGAGATAGACCTGACGACGAACACGCCGCAGCGCGTCACGTTCACCGACGAGTCGTCGCCGCCGCGCCCCGCCGGGACGAACTTCCCGGCCTTCTTCTCGCTCGACAACTACGCGCCCTCGGTCAACGACGACGGCTCGCTCGTCGCCTTCACCTCGAAGGCGCGCACCGGCGCCGGCATCAACGGCATCGTCGGCGCGAACAACCCCGACGGCAACAAGGAGGTGTTCCTCTACCGCAACTCGGGGACGGGGGCCGGCACCTTCCTCCAACTCACGGCGACGGCCGACGTGCCCGTCACGGGCAGCCCCCTGCCGCGCCTGACCTTCAACGAGAACCCGTCGATCTCGTCGTGCACGACGGCGGCCAACTGCCGCATCGCCTTCATCTCGAACGCCGACAACATCATCACCGAGGGCGCGGCCGAAGCGGACGCCAACGAGGGCAACGGCGAAATCTTCGTCGTCGAGTACAGCCCCGCCGCCGGCACGAAGGGCGCCGTCCGCCAGATCACGCGCACGCCGCCCGACACGACCTTGGGCCGCGAGGGCGTGAGCGTCAACGTCCTCAGCCCCGGCCGCCGCATCAGCCGCGACGGCTCGCGCGTCGCCTTCGAGTCCACCGCCAACGCCTTCAACTCCGACGGCACGATCAACGGCGCCATCGCGGGGACGACCGGCATCTTCATCGCCAACGTGACGGGCGCCGCGCCCGCCCCCGCGCAGGTCTCGGTGCGCGCGCCCGAAGGCCAGTTCGACGTGGAGCTGCACTTCCCGACCTTTACGGGCGACTCGACGCGCGTCCTCTGGGCGTCGAATTTGAACCTCAAGACCGACGGCACCGTCGAGACGACCACGGGGCAGGGGCTCAACCAGACGACCCGCGTGCAGATCTTCTCGGCGCCGGCGGACGCGCTGACGAACGTCGCGCGCGTGACGAACCTCTCGACCGGCTCGTTCAACGCCGTCCAGCCGTTCCCGTCCGACACCATCCGCCGGATGGCGCTCACGCTGCGCAACGAGCAGGGCGGCGGCAACCCCGACGGGCTGGCCGAGGCGCACTACCAGTTCATCCCGCCCTTCACCACCGAGACGCCCGCGCCCTCGCCGACGCCCGCCACGACGGCCGCGCCGGTCTCGTTCTTCACCGGCGCGAGCGACCGCGCGGTGGTGCCGACGCCGACGCCGCCGCAGGTCTCGGGGCTCGCGCCCGGCATGCTCGGCATCGCGCGCTCGACGCTCACGCTGGCGCCCGCGACCGTCGAGGTTGACCGCAACAACGCGCACGAGACGCAGCGCCGCCCGCCGCTCCCCGTCGAGCTTTCGGGCGTCACCGTCACGGTCGCCGGCGCGGCCGCCGGGCTCTACTTCGTCGCGCCCAACCAGATCAACTTCGTCGTGCCGCCGGGGCTTCCCGCGGCGACCTCGCCGGTCGCCATTTTCAACAACGGCACGCTCATCCGCACGTCGCTCGTGCTCAACGCGGCGCAGCCCGACATCTTCACCTCGACGAACGGGCCGGGCGGGCGCGCCGCCGCGCTCAACGTCACCAACCCGTGCGTCGCCCCTCCGGGCGAGCCGTTCACGGTGACGACGACGAGGCCGGCCGGGTCCGGGACGACGGGCGACTGCACGTCGGCGCAGAGCGAGACGGTGGCGACGCAGATCATGTTCCTGGTGACGGGCGTGCGCGGCGTGACCGCGCCGGCCAACGTCACCGTCCGCATCGGGACGACCGACATCACGGGGACGGCCGACCCGAACACGTCGCCGATCAAGATCGGCCCGTCGAACACGCCGGGCTTCGACCAGATCACGGTCACCCTGCCCGCCTCGCTCGCGGGCGCGGGCGACGTGCCCGTCATCATCACGGTCACGGCCGCGGGCGGGCCGTTCAGCAGCCGCCCGGCCGACACCGCGCCGCGCATCACGATTTTGCCGAACCCGTAGACAGTAGACAGACGGCGGTAGGCAGTTAAAACCGGAGGCCGCGAGGTGATAACCTTCGCGGCCTCCGACGTTTTATACTGACTCGTCTTTTCCCGACCGCCTACTGCCGTCTGCCCGCTGCCTACTGATTTTATGCTCATCGGTCTCGACGCCATCCCGCTGACGATTCCGCGCGCGGGCGTCGGCCACTACACGTTCGAGCTGGCGCGGGCGCTGGCGCTGGCCGCGCCCGGCGACGAGTTCGAGCTGGCCTACCCTTCCTCTCACCCGCCCTTAGACCTTGGAGAGAGCGATGTCCTGCCGCCCAACCTGCGCGAGGCGCGCGTGCGCGTGGGCGCGTTGGGTAGGCGCTGGTGGTCGGCCGGGCTGCCGCGCTACGCGGGGCGGAGGGGCTTGAGCCTGTTCCACGGGACGAACTACGACGTGCCGCTGTGGGGCGTGGCGGCGCGCGTGCTGACCGTCCACGACCTCTCGCAGTTCGTCCACCCCGAGACGCACGAGCGGCGCGGCGTCCGGCGCGCGCGCCGCCGTCTGCCGCTGATGGCGCGCGCCGCCGAGGCGGTCGTCACGCCGACCGAGGCCGTGCGGCGCGAGGTCTGCGAACACCTCGGCGTCCCCGGAGCGAAAGTCTTCGCCGTCCACGAGGCGGCGCGCGCCTGCTTCCGGCCGCTCGCGCGGCCCGAGGCCGAAGAGTCGCTGAGGGACTTGGGAGTCGGCGGCGACTTCCTGCTCGCGGTCGGCACCATCGAGCCGCGTAAGAATCTCGCGACGCTCGTCCGCGCGTTCGAGGACGTGCTGCGCGAACGCCCCGACGCGCCGCTCCGTCTGGTCGTCGCGGGCGGGCGCGGCTGGCTGTCGGGACCGCTGTTCGAGGCGCTGGAGAGGTCGCCCGCGCGAGGGCGCGTCACGCTCACCGGCTACGTCTCCGACGCGCAACTGCGCGCGCTCTACTCCGCGTGCCGAGCCTTCGTCTACCCCTCCTTCTACGAGGGCTTCGGCCTGCCGCCGCTCGAAGCGATGAGCTGCGGCGCGCCCGTCCTGACGGGGAACCTGACGAGCCTCCCGGAAGTGGTCGGCGACGCCGGCCTGACGGTTGACCCCTTTGACACCGGCGCGCTGGGCCAAGCCCTCGCGCGGCTCATTGACGACGCCGCCCTGCGCGCCGAGCTTCGCGAGCGCGGGCTGCGGAGGGCGCGCGGCTTCGACTGGCGGGACACGGCCCGCATGACCTTGCAGGTTTACAGGAGAGTGGAGGGAAGGATGAAGGCGGAGAGGTGAAGGATGAAGGGGATGCCCGACGGCCGTCCCTTCACCCTTCACCCTTCCGCCTTCGCCCTTCCGCCTTACGATCATGCGCATCGCCATTCTGGGGACGAGGGGGATCCCGGCCAGCTACGGGGGCTTCGAGACTTTCGCCGAGCAGCTCTCGACGCGGCTGGTCGCGCGCGGGCACGACGTGACCGTCTACTGCCGCGCGCACTACGTCAGCCCGCGCCAGATCGAGTACAAGGGCGTCCGCCTCAAGGTACTCCCGACCATCCGCCACAAGTACTTCGACACCGTCGTCCACGCCGGCCTCTCCGCCCTCCACGCCGCCGGCCTAGGCCGCTTCGACGCCGCGCTCATCTGCAACGCCGCCAACGCGCCCTTCGCGCCGGTGCTTCGCGCCGCGGGCACGCCCGTCGCCATCAACGTGGACGGCCTTGAACACAAGCGCCGGAAGTGGAACTGGCTGGGGAAGAACTACTACCGCGTGGCCGAGCGGCTGTCGGTCTGGCTGCCGAACGAGACGGTGACCGACGCGCGCGTGATTCAGGACTACTACCTCGCCACCTACGGCGCGCGCTCGACGATGATCGCCTACGGGGCAGAGGTCGAGCGGCGCACAGACCGCACGGCGGTCACGCGCTGGGGCGTCGAGCCGAACCGCTACGTGCTCTACGTCTCGCGGCTCGAACCCGAGAACAACGCCGAGATGGTCATCGAGGCGTTCCGCCGCGTCCGCACGCCGCAGAAGCTGCTCGTCGTCGGCGACGCGCCCTACGCGCACGAGTACATCGCGCACCTGCGCTCGCTCGCGCGCCGCGACCGGCGCATCGTCTTCACCGGCTTCGTCTTCGGAGACGCCTACCGCTCGCTCCAGCAGAACGCCTACTGCTACGTCCACGCCACCGAGGTCGGCGGCACGCACCCGGCGCTCCTCGAAGCGATGGGCTACGGCAACTGCGTGCTCACGCTCAACACGCCCGAGAACGTCGAGGTGACCGGCGACGCGGCCATTCACTACCGCGACACGGCCGACCTCGCGACGCAGTTGCAGAGGGTCCTGCGCGGCGGCGCGGTCGTCAACCAGTACCGGCAGCGCGCGCAGGCGCGCGTCCGCGAGCGCTACGACTGGGAGCACGTCGTCGTCGAGTACGAGCGCCTCTTCGCCCGCATGGCCGGCATCGAGCCGCCCACGCCCGCCTTCATCGCCGCCGACCCGCAAGCTCAGGGCGCGCTGGCCGCGCGGGATGGATCGATACTAAAGAAGTAGAACGGAACCGCGGGCGGAAGCGCGCGGGTCGGGGTCACGCTAAGAAACATCAAAGCGT